>JBIOEG010000068.1:0-24187 GCA_044445825.1 Caulobacterales bacterium | reverse complement strand
GTTCCGCACCTGTTATGCATCGATAACAGGCCTGTTTGGCGCCTGTTATGACCTGTTATCACCTGTTCCTGGTGGGTATCAGGTGGCCGTAACTGATTGAATAATCACGGCTTCCAGACCGTAACAGGTGGAAAAAACACCGAAATAACAGGTGGAACAGGTGAATAACAGGTCGGAACAGGTGGAACAGGTGGCTAGGATTTCGGCTCCTGCAGCACGCCGATCACCCGCCCCGCGCCGGCGTATTGCAGCACCACCACGGTGGCCAGGCCGTCCTGTGGCGCGGCGGGTAACTTGAAGCTCACCGGTCGTCCCTTCCAGGCGCCGAGGCGCTGAAGCTGTACCACGACGTTGCGTTCGGACACCGTCTCGCCGCGGTTGTCGCCGGCCTTGATCTCCACGTCCTGGGCGCGCGGGTCGTAGCGAATCAGCCAGACCTCGGCAGCGCCCTTCGGCCGGTGGCCGGAGCCCACGCCGACGCGGCCATTCCTCTCCAGTCGCATGTCCGGCGGATCCGCCAGAGTCCGCCGCTCCTGGCGAATCAGGCGGTCGACGGCGTCGGACTTCACTCCCGGCGCCTCGGCCCGGCCGTCCACCACCACCTGCGGGGTGTAGACCTCGCGCACGCCCAACTCGCGGGCGTAGAGGCGCTGGCGATCGGCGAACTCCGGCTTGGCGAAGGTGTCCTTCCAGCCGAGGTAGTCCCAGTAGTCGACGGCCCAGGTCAGGGCGACGACGTCCTTCTGGTCGGCCAGCCCCGCCACATAGGCGTTGGCCGGGCCGCAGGACGAACAGCCCTGGGCGGTGAACAGCTCGACCAGCACCACCGGGCGGGCCTGCGCGGCGCTCGCCAGGGCGGCGACGGCGGCAAGCGTAGCTAGGAAAGGCGCCGACTTCATCGGGCGGCAATTAAGCGGAGTTTGCCGCCCGGGCGCTTCACTAAACTGTGAGCCGCCCGGGCCGGCGATGGGTCACGCCGCCGACTTGGCGAGGTTGCGCAGCACGAAGTTGAGCACGCCGCCATGGCGGTAGTACTCCAGTTCCGTGGGCGTATCGATCCGGCAGCGCACGGGGAAACGGGCGATCTTGCCGTCCGAGGCGCGATAGACCTCGACCATCAGCTGCTTGCGCGGGCTGATGTCGTCCAGGTCGCGGATGGAGATG
The DNA here is from genome assembly GCA_044445825.1 of Caulobacterales bacterium. Lineage (GTDB taxonomy): Bacteria > Pseudomonadota > Alphaproteobacteria > Caulobacterales > Caulobacteraceae > Acaudatibacter. The sequence continues at coordinate 23,023 of JBIOEG010000068.1, read as the reverse complement.
ATCTCCTCGCCGGTGAGGCCGAGCCGCTGCCAGCCCTCGTGCACGAACTGCAGCGGCAGCACGCCCATGCCCACCAGATTGGAGCGGTGGATGCGCTCGAAGCTCTCGCAGATCACCGCGCGGACGCCGAGAAGCCGGGTGCCCTTGGCCGCCCAGTCGCGGGAGGAGCCGGTGCCGTACTCCTTGCCGCCGAAGATCACGGAGGGGGAGCCGTCGGCCTTGTAGCGCATGGCCGCGTCGTAGATCGGCATGACCTCGCCGGAGGGGTAATGCCTGGTCACCCCGCCCTCGATGTCCGGGGTGATCCGGTTGCGGATGCGGATATTGGCGAAGGTGCCGCGCATCATCACCTCATGGTTGCCGCGGCGCGTGCCATAGGAGTTGAACTCCGACTGCGGCACCTGGCGCGCGGTGAGGTAGTCGCCGGCGGGCGAGGCCTTGCGGATGTTGCCCGCGGGGCTGATGTGGTCGGTGGTGATGCTGTCGCCGAAGATGGCCAGCACGCGGGCCTCGATGATGTCCGTGACCGGCTCCGGGGTCATCTGCAGACCCTCGAAATAGGGCGGGTTCTGCACATAGGTCGAGCCGACGTCCCAGGCGTAGGTCTGGCCGCCGGCCACGGGTATCCCCTGCCAGTGCTCGTCGCCCTTGAACACGTCGCTGTAGCGGGAGGCGAACATGGCGCTGGTGACCACCTTCTTCTGCAGCTTCAGCACGTCTTCGCTGGTCGGCCAGATGTCCTTGAGGAATACGTCCTTGCCGCCCTTGCCCTTGCCCAGGGGCTGGTTCACCAGATCCGTGAGCATGGAGCCGGCCAGGGCGTAGGCCACCACCAGGGGCGGCGAGGCCAGGTAGTTGGCGCGGGTGTCCGGATTGACCCGGCCCTCGAAGTTGCGGTTGCCCGACAGCACCGACACGGCCACGAGGTCGCCGTCCTGCACCGCCTTGGAGATCTGCTCCGGCAACGGGCCGGAGTTGCCGATGCAGGTGGTGCAGCCGTAGCCCACTAGGTTGAAGCCCAGGGCGTCCAGCGGCTTCTGCAGGCCGGCCTTGACCAGATAGTCGGTGACCACCTGGGAGCCCGGGGCCAGGGAGGTCTTCACCCAGGGCTTGGTCTTCAACCCCTTGGCCACGGCGTTCTTGGCCAGCAGGCCCGCGGCGATGAGCACGCTGGGGTTGGAGGTGTTGGTGCAGGAGGTGATCGCGGCGATGACCACGTCGCCGTTGCCGAGGTCATGATCCTCGCCGGCCACGCTGACGCGCTGGGCGTGATGTTCGGCTTCCTTGGCGAAGTCGGTGGTCAGGGCCTCGGAGAACCTGGCCGAAGCCTCGGACAGCAGCACGCGGTCCTGTGGCCGCTTGGGCCCAGCGATGGACGGCAGCACGGTGGCGAGGTCGAGCTCCAGCAGGTCGGTGAACACCGGGTCTTCCATCCCCGGCTCGTCCCACAGGCCCTGTTCCTTGGCGTAGGCTTCCACCAGCGCCACCCTGTCCTTGGTCCGGCCGGTGGCGGCAAGGTAGTCGATGGTCGACTTCGTGACCGGGAAGAAGCCGCAGGTGGCGCCGTATTCCGGGGCCATGTTGGCGATGGTCGCCTGGTCCTCGATGGTCAGGTTGGCCAGGCCCGGGCCGTAGTACTCCACGAACTTGCCCACGACGCCCTTCTTGCGCAGCATCTGGGTGACGGTGAGCACCAGGTCGGTGGCCGTCGCCCCTTCCGGCAGGGCGCCGGTGAACTTGAAGCCGATGACCTCGGGGATCAGCATCGGAATCGGCTGGCCGAGCATGGCCGCCTCCGCCTCGATGCCGCCGACGCCCCAGCCGAGCACCGACAGGCCATTGACCATGGTGGTGTGGCTGTCGGTGCCCACCACGGTGTCGGGATAGGCCAGCGTTTCGCCCTCTAGCTCGGCGGTCCAGACGGTCTGGGCGAGGTATTCCAGATTCACCTGGTGGCAGATGCCGGTGCCGGGGGGCACCACACGGAAGTTGTTGAAGGCCGAGGAGCCCCAGCGCAGGAAGCGATAGCGCTCGAGGTTGCGCTCATATTCGCGCTCGACGTTTTCGGCGAAGGCGTTGGCGGTGCCGAAGTGGTCGACCATCACCGAGTGGTCGATGACCAGGTCGACGGGGTTCAGCGGATTGATCTTCTCCGGGTTGGCGCCGAGCTTGGCCAGGGCATCGCGCATGGCGGCCAGGTCCACGACGGCCGGCACGCCGGTGAAGTCCTGCATCAGCACCCGGGCGGGGCTGAAGCTGATCTCGTGTTCGACGCTGCCGCGGTTGTCGATCCAGGCGGCCACGGCCTTGAGGTCATCCTCGCCGACGGAGACGCCGTCCTCGTTCCGCAGCAGATTCTCCAGCAGCACCTTCATCGAGGCGGGCAGGCGCGAAACGCCGGAAAGTCCTGCGGCTTCCGCCGCGCGCAAGCTGTAGTAATGGTAGGTCTTCCCGCCGACCTTGAGTTCGCGGCGGGCGCCTAGGCTGTCGATCGAAGCCATGTGAGGGTCCTTTCCCCTGTTCGAGGCCGCCCGAAAATCGGTTCCGGGATCGCGCGCTGATCAGGGCGGACACACAGCGTCCACCCACGCGCCGCGCAAGGCTCGAGTGAGCAACCCGTTCGCGGCCGCGCGCTTCATAGCCCTGGCGCCGGGCCGCGTCCATGCGGGGCGGCCCCGGCGCGGTGCGTCGGCGATGCCTGGCCGCACATGATCACCGCCCTGGCGATCCACGACCTGACGCTGCGCAGAGGCGACCGGCTGTTGTTTCAGGGGCTCAGCCTGCGCGTGGAGGCCGGCGAGGCGGTGGCGCTCACCGGCGCCAACGGCGCGGGCAAGACCAGCCTGCTGCGCGCCGTGGCCGGCTTCATCGCGCCGACGGCAGGGCGGATCGGCTTCGAAGGCTCGCCCGGCGCCCTGCAGGCGGATGAAGCGCGCCGCGCGGACATCCATCTCGTGGGGCACCAGGATGCGCTGAAGAGCGGGCGAACCGTGGTCGAGGAACTCGACTTTCAGATCGGCTGGACCGGGGCCGAAAAGGGCCGCCTGGCGCGTTCCATGCAGGCGATGGGATTGGCGTTCGCCCTGGCGGCGCTGGACCTGGAGCGCCTGGAGCGCCTGGAGATCCGCAAGCTTTCGGCCGGACAGCGCCGCCGGGTGGCGCTGGCGCGGCTCGTCGGCAGCCCCCGGCCGCTGTGGCTGCTCGATGAGCCCATGGCGCCGCTGGACGCCGCCCATCGGCAGGGGTTCGGCGAACTCATGCGCGAACACTTGCGCAATGGCGGCCTGATTCTCGCGGCCGTGCACGACCCCCTGCCGATCCCGGCCCGCATCGTGGAGATCGGCGCATGAGGGCGCTGATCCTGTTGTTCCGGCGGGAACTGGCGCTCGCCTGGGGCGGCGGCGGCGGACCGCTGCTGGCGCTGGGCTTCTACGCGGCGGTGGCTACCCTGATCCCGCTGGCCGCGGGGCCTTCGCCGCAACGGCTGGCGGCGATCGCGCCCGCCTTCGCCTGGGTGGCGCTGGCGCTCGCCTCGCTGCTGTCCCTGGAGCGCCTGTTCGAGCGCGACTTCGAGGACGGAGCGCTCGATCTGCTCGCGCTCGGCCCGCTGCCTCTGGAAGCCGTGGCCGCCGCCAAGTGCCTGGCTCAATGGCTGGCCACCGGCGCGCCTTTGGCGCTCGCCGCGCCGATCGCCGCCATCGGCCTTGGAGCGCGTCCCTCGATGGCGCCGCTGATTGTGGCGTCCGCCGCCATCGGGGGCTTGGCCTTCGCCTTCCTGGGCGGGACAGGCGCGGCGCTGAGCCTGGCCAGCCGGCGCGGCGGCGTGCTGATCGCGGTGATCGTCCTGCCCCTGCTCAGTCCCCCGGTGATCTTCGGCGGCGGGGCCATCGACGCCTTTGCTTCCGGCCTGCCCTGGCGTTCCGGCTTCCTGCTGCTGATCGCCTACACCCTGGCCGCCATGGCGCTCTGCCCGTTCGCGATGGCGGCCGCCTGCCGCAACGCCCAGTCGTGACCCGCCCCCGTCACGATCGCGCCTCATTCCGGTCGCCGCCGAAACATTCCGTAGCGTCCCGGACATCCGTCTGTCGCCGGCGCGCGCCATGGTGCCGCTTGGGACGTCCTATATCGGAATCTTCAACTGCATGATTCTCACTGCACGCAGGCTGGCGCTGGTCGCCGGCCTTTCATTGCCCTTGGCCTTCGCGTCAGCGGCTTACGCCCAGACGGCGCCGCAAGGCCCCGAGGGCGCCGCGCCGCCTGACGCCGCGCAGCATCACCATCGCAGCGCGGAGGAGCGGGCGGCCGCTCACGCGGCCCGCCTGCGCGCCATGCTGCAGCTGCGGCCGGACCAGGATGCGGCTCTCGCCGCTTTCCTCGGCGCCATGCGCCCGCCGCAGAGCGACATGGCGCGCACGCATGGGGACCGCGACGCCAACGAGGCCTTGCCGGCGCCGCAGCGGATGGAGCGGATGCTCGACCGCCTCGACAAGGTCCGGGCCGAGATGGGCCGTAAGCTGGAGGCGCTGAGGGCGTTCTACGCCCAACTCTCGCCCGAACAGCAGAAGGCCTTCGACGCCCTCGGCGACATGGGCCACAGGCGCGGCGGCCACCACGATGGCGACGGCGATCGCCACGATGGCGAACACGGCGGCCATGGCGACATGGACGGCGGACACCACGGAGACGGAATGGGCGGGGGCGAGCAGCCGCACGGCTGACCTCCCTGTCCGGCCAGGGCGCACTTCCCCCCGCGCCCCCGCCTCCGCCGGCGTTCAGCTATCGGCGTCTGTGCCGGCTTCCGCTTTCAGCAGGGCGTCGAGCACGTCGAAACGCTCTGACCAGAAGCCTTCGTAGAAGCGCAGCCATTGGCTGGCGGCGACGAGCGGCGCCGGATCGATGCTGCACAGGTGCGCGCGGCCCTGCACGCGCCGCCTGACCAGTCCAGCTCCTTCCAGCACCCGTACATGCTTGGACGCGGCGGCGAAGGACATGTCGAAGGGATGGGCCAGCTCGCCGATCTTGCGCTCGCCGCCGCTGAGCGCCCGCAGCATGGCCCGGCGCGTGGGATCGGACAGGGCGTGGAACACGCGGTCCAGGGGTTGGGCTTCTTGTAAAACCATATGGTTCAATAATGGCGCGGCGCGGCCGAATCAACCGCTCGGCCGAATCCAGTAAGGCGTCGCCGCCGGGCGAACACCTTGCCCCGCGGCGCGGCGCTCTATAATCCCGGCCCATGTTCGCGGCCTTGGCCAATCCGCACCGGTTCATGGCGTTCTCGCGCTGGGCCGCGCCGGTTCTGGGCGTGCTGGCGGCCGCACTCATCGTCGTCGGCCTGTGGCTGGGCTTCTCGGCCCCGGAGGACTACCAGCAGGGCGCCACCGTGCGGATCATGTTCATCCACGTGCCGGCGGCCTGGATCTCGATGTTCGCCTATGCCTGCCTCGGCGGCGCCAGCTTCTTCTCGCTGGTGTTCCGCCACGCCCTGGCCGACGCGGCGGCGCGCGCCGTGGCCCCGCTGGGCGCTGCTTTCACTCTGCTGGCCCTGGTGACCGGCTCCCTGTGGGGCCGACCCATGTGGGGGACCTGGTGGGTGTGGGACGCGCGGCTGACGTCGGTGCTGGTGCTGTTTCTGCTGTTCGTGGGCTACATCGCCCTGCGCGCCGCCATCGACGACGAAACCCGGGCCGGGCGGGCGGCGGCGATCCTGGCCCTGGTGGGACTGGTCAACCTGCCCATCGTGAAGTTCTCCGTGGACTGGTGGAACACCCTGCACCAGGGCGAATCCATCTTCCGCAAAGGCGGCCCGACCCTCGCGGCCGTCTATCTGATCCCCCTTGCGATCATGGGCGTCGGCTACCTCGCGGCCTTCGGCGCCCTTTGGCTGGAGCGGACCAGGGCGGAGGTATGGCGCCGCCGGGCCCAGTCCCTGGCCGTGCAGGCCGCCGGGGCATGATCGAACTCGGGAAGTACGCCGCGTTCATCGTGCCGGCCTACGTAGTGACGGCCGTCGGGTTCGTCTGGATGGTGCTGGACACGGTGCTGCGCGCCCGTGGCTGGCGTCGCAGGGCCGAAGCCCTGGAGAAGGAACGTCGCCCGTGAGACGCCTGCTGGCGGTGCTGCCCATCGCGGTCCTGCTGGTGCTGGCGGGCGTCTTCGCCTTCTCGTCGCTGCGACACGATCCCAAGGTTATCCCCAGGGCCATGGTCGGCCGGCCCGCGCCCAGCGAGACTCTGCCGATCCTCGGGGCGGCCGGCTCCGCGCCGGTCCTGCCGCCCGGACGCAGCGGTCCCGTGCTGGTGAATTTCTTCGCCTCCTGGTGCGCGCCCTGCGCCGAGGAATCGCCGGAGTTGATGGCGCTCAAGGCCGAGGGCGTGACGGTCATCGGCGTCGCCTATGAGGACGATCCGCAGAAGACCCAGGATTTCCTGACCCGTTTCGGCAATCCCTATGCGAGCGTGCACGTGGATCGCGCCGGGCGCGCGGGCATCGACTACGGCGTGTCCGGCGTGCCGGAGACCTACCTGGTCAGCGCCGACGGCAAGATCCTGGAAAAACAGGCCACGCCGCTGCGTCCCGGCGACGCCGAGGCCCTGCTGGCCAAGGGATCGACGCCCGGCGCACGCTGAGGGGCCGCGGTCCGCCGTTGGAGGTGCGATGGACTTCGAACCCGACGAAATCGCCTACCGGCCCACGACAGGTCCGCGCAAGGTCTGCGAGACGCCGCTTGTCCTGGCCAGCGACGAGAGCCTGCGGGGATACGGGCGCATGGTCGATGAACCGCGCGCATTTCCCATCGAAATCGTCCGCTGGCCGTCCACGGGCTGGCGACCGGTGGACGAGAACTCGGGCGACCAGGGCGGCGTGGCCGAAGGCCTGTTCGAGTTCTGGTGGAAGGGCGATACGCTCTATGCCCGCAACAATGCGGTCGGCGACAGCTATCTGTTCGGCTGGAGCCAGTGGCCCGAAGTCGCGTCGACCGAGGGCGTCGGCAAGCCGCGGGAGCGCGCGCTGATCTGGCGCGCCAACTATCACCCGGATGGCGGCCAGCTGTTCTTTCCGCTGAACGGCCAGAGCTTCGTCGTCCCGTTGGCGCCGCCCGGGGACGATGTGACGCCCGAGCGGTTCGTGACCTTCTTCTGCGAGGGCGGACGAGGCCTCTACATCCATCCGGGCGTGTGGCACGGCGCGGTGGTTCCGCTCGACGATCACGCGACGTTTCTGGATCGCCAGGGCCGCGTGCACGCGCGCGTGTCCGTGGACTTCGCCAAGGAGTTCGGCTGCTACCTGGCGGTTCCGCTCAAGACGTCTGCATCCTGAGTTCGCGTTAACGCCTCGTTGACCATGACCGGCGAGTTTGGCTAGCGTTAACCATAACGCTTCGCGCTTTGCTCCGAGACGCATGACCAACCCGATCCGCCCGCCCATCTGGCCGCAGGCGACGCCGATCCAGCCCCGGACCGGCAGGGCGCACGCCGACACACGCCTCGCGGCGCAAAGGGCGTTCTTCAGTGCGGCGCTGAGCGGAAAGCCAACCGTGGCGGCGCCCGAGGCGGCGACCGCCACGCCCCAGGCCGGCAAGCCCAGCGCGGCGGGCGGCGGCGTGGAACCTCAGGCCGTACGCATTCCGCGGCCCGGATCGATCATCGACATCCTGGTCTGAGTATCCCTGCCCCGCCACGGGCGGGCCGCTGCCTAGGCTGCGGCCTTGCCGGCCTTCTTGACCTTCTTGCGCTTCTTCTTGCCGGCGCCGTCCGCCTTGGCGGCTTTCGCCGCTGGTTTGGCGGCTTTGCTCTTGGCGGCCTTAGCTTTCGGGGGCCTCGGCTCCTGCGGCTCGTCGGCGGCGGCGGCCAGGGCTGTGAGGGTCTTGACGAAGCTCTCGCGCTTCTTCGACGGCAACAACTCGAGCAGTTTGGCGTCCGAACGGGCCGCGGGCTTGCCGCCTTCGGCCAACGCCGAGCGGCCGCCGGCGCTGAGGCGCACCGTATTGGCCCGCGCATCGGTGGCGGATCGTTCGCGCTCGAGCAGCCCCTTGGCGATCATCCGCGCCACCAGGTCTGCCAATGTCGATCGGTCGATGCCGGTGACCCGCACGAGGTCGCTCTGTGAAAGCCCCTCCGCCGCGCCGGCGGCGGCCAGCACAGTGTACTGTCGCTGGGTGAGGCCATGGGGCCCCGCGGCTTCGGCGTGGAAATCCAGCGCCAGCTGCAGCACACGGTGCAGCAGGTGGGTGACCGATTGCGACAACCCGCCGTCGGCGCTCTTCTGCTTCTTGGCCATGACGCCCCCTCCGCGACACACCCCGGATTATCCATTATCCGCCTTCTGCGTCAATTTGACGACAGACCGTCCGTAGGCGGCGGTGCGATTCTTCGAACCTGCCTGCGCCGACCGTGCGAAGCGCCGCGCCCAGGCCGCTGTCGCGACTTAGAATCCAGGCTCCGGCGGCTCCGGAGTCTTGGCGGCTTGCGGGTCGGCCATGTGCTTCATCAGATAGGGGGTCTGCAGCACGGCGAAGGCCACGGCGGCGGCGATCGCGCCCACGCGAAAGGTCGCCCACACCTCGGCGGTCTGGGTGCGCCGGACGATCTCATTGGCGATGGCGCAGGCCCACCAGAACAGTCCGTAGCGAAAGGCCAGCGTCGCCCAGGCGCGATCGTCCAGGGTGAGCATGCCGCCCATAAGGATCTTCAAGGGGTTGCGCTTGATGGCCAGGCCCACGAACAGGATCGCGCCGAGCACGCCGTCCACCACCGTCATCTTCATCTGCAGGATGTCGCTGCGGTGCAGAGCCAGGGACAGGCCGCCGAACACCAGCGCCAGGCCGCCGGAAAACGCCGGGATCGGGGCGATGCGGCGTTCCAGGATGAGGCTGACCGCCAGCGCCAGCGCCGAGGCGCCCATCAGCACCCAGGTGGCCGTTGGAAAATCGTGGGTGATCAGCAGGGCGGCGAGGAATCCCACCGCCGGCGCGGCGTCCACGGCGTATCGGACCCATGGCGCGGATGTCTGAACCGCCATGCTCCGCCTCAGGCCTCCAGCCCGACCAAGGATCTGGAGAACGCCCGCGCGTCGAACGGCTGCAGATCCTCGATCCCCTCGCCCACCCCGATCAGCTTGATCGGCGAATCCGAGGCCTGGGCCACGGGCACCAGCACGCCGCCGCGGGCCGTGCCGTCCAGCTTGGTCATGACGATGCCGGTCACGCCGATCATATTGCCGAAGACGTTCTCCTGGGCCAACGCATTCCTGCCCACTGTGGCGTCCAGCACCAGAAGCACCTCGTGCGGCGCGTCCGGATCGATCTTGCGCACCACCCGGACCATCTTGGTGAGCTCGTTCATCAGGTCCTGCTTGTTCTGCAAACGTCCGGCCGTGTCGATCAGCACCACGTCGAAGCCCTCGGCCTTGGCGCGCGACACCGCGTCGAAGGCGAGCCCCGCCGCGTCCGCCCCTTCGGCGCCGGACACGAAGGCCGCGCCGGCCCGGTCGGCCCAGACCTTCAGCTGCCCCACCGCGGCCGCGCGGAAGGTGTCGCAGGCGGCGATCAGCACCTTGGCGCCTTGGCCGCGCAGGTCGGCGGCGATCTTGCCCAGGGTGGTGGTCTTGCCGGAGCCGTTGACGCCAATGAACAGCACAACGAAGGGCCGCGGACCGGACAGGGGGTCGAACACGCCCTGGCGCGGGATCAGTTCGGCGGCCACGGCGGCGGCAAGGGCCTCTTTCACCTCCTGCTCGTCGGACTCCCGGCCGAAGCGCTGCTCTGCGAAGGCCTCGGTGATGCGATGCGCGGCGTGCGGCCCCAGGTCGGCCTCGATCAGCATCTCCTCCAGGGCGTCCAGTTGCGCCTGGTCGAGCGGCCGCTTGGCGAACGCGCCGGTGAGCTGCTCGCTCAGCTGGCGGGATGAGCGCGAAAGCCCCGCCGTCAGGCGCTGCAGCCAGCCTATCTTGGGTTCGTCCATGGCCGGCTGTCTAGCGGGTTGCGGCTAGGGGCGGTAGGGGGCGGTTCAGCGCGGGCCGCTATGGCAGTGCAACAGTCCCGAGCGCCCTGCGGCCGTCATGGCCGGTGATCCTCACGGCGACGATCGAACCCACCGTGGCCGCGCCGGTGACGGCGACCTCGGTGAAGTCGGCCGCCCGCGCCAGGCCCTCGCGTTCGACCAGAGCGCTCACCGAGCGCCCGACCTGGCGCTGCAGATGGCGCCGCTGCGCCGCGTCGCCGGCCTCGCGCAGGCGGCGCGCGCGTTCCTTCACCAGCGCGCGCGGCAGCTGCGGCATGCGGGCGGCGGGCGTGCCCGGACGCGGCGAGAATGGGAAGACATGCAGGAACGACAGCCCGGCCTGCTCGACGAAGGCCAGAGTACTCTCGAACGCCGCTTCGCTCTCGGTGGGAAAGCCGGCGATGAAGTCGGCGCCGAGGGCGATGTCCGGCCGCGCCGCGCGCACGGCCTCGATCAGCGCAAGGGCGTCGGCGCGCAGGTGGCGGCGCTTCATGCGCTTGAGGACTAGGTCGTCACCGGACTGCAGCGAGAGGTGCAGATGGGGCGCGAGCCGCGGCTGCTCGGCCAGGCAGCGCATGAGGTCCGCGTCGATCTCCGCGGCGTCGATGGAGGACAGCCGCAGGCGCCGCACCTCCGGAACCAGCTTCAGGATGCGCCTGACCAGCATCCCCAGGGTCGGCGCGCCCGGCAGGTCGGCGCCCCAGCTGGTGAGATCGACGCCCGTGAGCACCACCTCGGCATAGCCCTGGACGACCAGGCGACGGACCTGCTGAACCACCTCGCCGGCCGCCGCCGAGCGGGAATTGCCTCGGCCATAGGGGATGATGCAGAAGGTGCAGCGGTGGTCGCAGCCGTTCTGGATTTCCACGTACGCCCGCGCCCGGTCCTTGAGCCCGTCCACCAGGTGGCCGGCGGTCTGTGTAACGCTCATGATGTCGTTGACGCGCACTCGGACGGCGGTTTCCAGCAGCGCGCCCGGCGAGGCCTTCTCGGCATTGCCCAGCACCAGGTCCACCTCGTCCATGGCGGCGAAGGCGGCGGGGTCGATCTGGGCGGCGCAGCCGGTGACGATCAGGCGCGCGTCCGGCCGCTCGCGCCGAGCTTTGCGGATCGCCTGCCGCGCCTGGCGAACCGCTTCGCCAGTGACCGCGCAGGTGTTGAACACCACCGCGTCGGCCAGCCCGTCAGCCGCCGCCCGGGCGCGGATCGCTTCGGATTCATAGGCGTTGAGGCGGCAGCCGAAGGTGACGATGCGGACGTCATGCGCGCCGTCGCCCCCGCTGTCATCCCGGCCGAAGCGCAGCGAAGGGCCGGGATCTCCGGCAAGCAGATCCCGGACAGGCGCTGGCGCGCCTTGTGGGATGACGGCGTTGGCGAGGGTGGGCGACATGCGAAAACCGTCAGCCATCGCCGAGCTTCCCGGCCATGAATGCGGCGAACGCGTCCTTGTAGTCCGCATGCCAGCGGGACAACGGCGGCCGGTTCTGGATCAGGTCGCCCATGGCCCATTCCATCCGGGCGTTGTCCATCTCGCGGGTCACGTCGTTGTCCGGGCAGAGGATGTAGAAGTCCCCGGCGGCCAGACGCTCCAGCATGAACTCCACCACCTGATCAGCGGTCCACGCCCCCGGCGGCTTCTCGCCCCCTCGGCGGGCAGTCATGCCGGTGAAGGTCGAACCTGGAACGAGCAGGTGCGCCGAGACCTGGCAGCCCGGCGTGCCCCGAAGCGTATGTTGCAGCCCTTCGGTCAGCACTTTGATCCCGGCCTTGGAGGCGTTGTACGCGGTGTCGCCTGGCGGGCAGGTGATGCCCTGCTTGGAGCCGGTGTTGATGATCACCGCCGGCTTGCCCTGATCGATCATCAATTGGGTGAAGGCCTGGACGCCGTTCAGCACGCCAAACAGGTTGGTCTCGATCACCCGCCGCCAGCCGTCTGGGTTCTCAAACGCATGACCGCCCCGCCCAACGCCGGCGTTGTTCATCAGAACCGCGACATCGCCGAACGACGAGAACGCCGTGTCCTTCAGCGCCGACACCTGGGCGAAATCGGACACGTCGGTGTGCGCGAACTCCACGCGTGCGCCCGGCGCCGCCTCGGCCATCGCCGCGCGGGCCTCGGCCAGGGAAGCCTCGTTTGCGTCGGCGACAAGCACGTCCATGCCCAGGCCGGCCAAGCGTTTTGCCGCCGCCAGGCCGATGCCGCTGGCGCCGCCGGTGATCACCGCCGTGCGGCCAGGCTGGATGGCGGGGTGCGGCGTCACGGCAGCGTCCCGGTGAAGTCCACGGCCACCGGGCCGGTCATCAGTACGTGGTCGTCGCTGCGTCGCCACTCGACGACCAGGTCGCCGCCGTCCAGCTCCACGGTCGCCTTGCGGTCGGCGAGGTTGCGGCGTGCCGCGGCCACCAGGGCCGCGCAGGCGCCGGTGCCGCAGGCCTTGGTGATGCCGGCGCCGCGCTCCCAGACCCGCAGGCGGATGCGGTCGCGGCCCTTGATCTGGGCGAAGCCGACGTTGACCCGCTGAGGGAACAGCGGGTGGTGCTCGATCATCGAGCCCACCTCGCGCACCGGCGCGGTGTCGGCATTGTCGACAAAGAACACCACGTGCGGATTGCCCATGGAGACGCAGCCGGGCGTGTGCATGTGCGGATCGTCAATGGGGCCGACCTGAAGCTCGACGCCCCGGGTGTCCATGGGCTCGGCCAACGGGATGTCCTGCCAGCGCAGGCCAGGCTTGCCCATGTCCACGGTCACCTTGCGCTCGCCGGCGCGGGTGATGTCCAGCAGGCCGCCGGTGGTGTCCAGGCTCACGTGGTCGCGGCCGGCCGCCTCCATCAACAGCCAGCCGACGCACCGGGCGGCGTTGCCGCAGGACTCCACCTCGCCGCCGTCGGCGTTCCAAATGCGCATGAAGGCGTCCGCACGGGGGGACGCCTCGATGGCGATGAGCTGGTCGCAGCCGATCCCGCCCGCGCGATCGGCGATCGCGGCGGCCTGCGACACGCTGGGTGCGAAGGGCTGGGAGCGGGCCTCGACCACGACAAAGTCGTTGCCGAGCCCGTTCATCTTGAGAAACGGACGGCTCATGGCATCGCCATATAGCCGCTCCCGGCTCGGCTCGCACCCCGGGCGGTGCGGGGAGAAGGATTCACCAGGAAGGACACGAAGAACACGAACGCTTCGCCGTGTGGTTCACGCTGTCCGCGCCGACGCTCGAACCTCACAAGCATCACTCGGCCATCAACACGCAGGGGTTGGGTTGATCGGGTGCTCGCCGCGGGCCACAAGGCGGCATGAAGCCGTTCCTCCTCGCCGCGGCGCTGCTTTTCGCCGCCCTCTCCGCCTCAGCCCAGCCGGCCCCCGTGACCCCAGACAGCGACCCCTACCTCTGGCTCGAAGACATCCACGGCGCGCGCGCGCTGGCGTGGGTGGAACAGCAGAACGCCCGCTCCCTCGGCGTGCTCAAGGCCGACCCGCGCTATGAGCGGTTCCACCAGGACGCGCTGACCATCGTCAACGCCGTCGACCGCATCCCCATGCCGTCGCTGATCGGCCGGACGGTCTACAACTTCTGGCAGGATCCGACCTATGTGCACGGCCTCTGGCGGCGGACGACCCAGGAAAGCTACGCCACCGCCAACCCCGAATGGGAGACGGTGCTGGACCTCGACGCCTTGTCCAAGGCCGAGGGCAAGAACTGGGTGCTGCACGGCATCGACTGCCTGCGGCCGACATACCGCCGCTGCCTGGTCTCCCTCTCGGACGGCGGCGAGGACGCGGACGTGGTGCGTGAGTTCGATACCGTGACCAAGGCCTTCGTCCTCGGCGGTTTCGACCTGCCGCGCAGCAAGCAGTCCATCGAATGGCTGGACGAGGACACCCTGATCCTCACCCGTGACTGGGGTCCCGGCACGCTCACGCAGTCCGGCTACGGCTTCGTGATCAAGACCCTGAAACGTGGCCAGGCCCTGGACCAGGCGACCGAGGTGTTTCGCGGCCAGCCCACGGACGTCCTCGCCGCCGCCTCGGTGCTGCGCGACGCTCGAGGCGATCGCGCGGTGATCATCTCCCGGGCCACCGATTTCTTCCACACCGAGACCTATCTGCTGACGGACAAGGGCGTGGTCCGGCTGAACCTGCCCGCGAAACTCACCATCCAGGGCCTGTTGCACGGCCTGCTCATCTTCACCATGGAGCAGGACTGGTCGTTCCACGGGGCGACGTACAAGGCCGGCTCGGTGGTGGCCTTCAACCCGGACGAACTGGCCGCCAATGAGATTGTTATGACCAATGACAGCCACCTCGTCTTTGAGCCCGGGCCGCGCCAGTCGGTGGAGGAGGTCGCGATCACCGCGGACCGCGTCGTTGCGTCGATCTACGACAATGTGCGCGGCAGCCTGGTCTCGTTCCGCGATCGTGGCGAGCAGGGCTGGGCGCAGACCTCCCTGCCTGTCGCCGCGAACTCATCCGTGGGCGTCGCCGCCGCCAGCGAGGTGGATGACTCGCTGTACCACGCGGTGGAGAACTTCCTCGCACCGACGCATCTGTGGGCGGCTGACGCCGCCACCGGCGAGCAGCGCGACATAAGGGACCTGCCGGCGCGCTTCGACGCCTCGGGCGATCAGGTGGACCAGTTCGAGGCGACGTCCTCGGACGGAACCAAGATCCCCTACTTCGTCGTGCACCCCCAGGCCATGAAGTTCGACGGATCGAACCCGACCCTGCTGTACGCCTACGGTGGGTTCCAAGTGTCGCAGTTGCCCACCTATTCCGCCAACATCGGCAAGCTCTGGCTGGAGCACGGTGGCGTCTTTGTGTTGGCCAATATTCGTGGCGGTGGCGAATTCGGCCCGGCGTGGCACGAGGCTGGGCTGAAGACCCACCGCCAGCTGATCTACGACGACTTCACCGCCGTGGCGAAAGACCTCATCGCCCGCAAGATCACCTCGCCGCGGCGCCTGGGCATCGAGGGCGGCTCCAACGGCGGCCTGCTGATGGGTGTGGAGTTCAATCAGCATCCGGACCTGTGGCGCGCCGTGGTCATCCAGGTCCCGCTGCTCGACATGCTCCGCTTCGAGAAGATCGGGGCGGGCGCCTCGTGGGTGGCCGAATACGGCAGCGTGTCGAACCCGGACGAAGCGGCGTTCCTGCGGTCGACCTCGCCCTACCACAACCTCAAGCCCGGCGTGGCCTATCCGGAGCCGTTCTTCGTCACCTCGACCCAGGACGATCGGGTCACGCCGGTGCATGCGCGCAAGATGGCGGCGAAGATGCAGGAGGTGGGCCTGCCCTTCTACTTCTTCGAGAACACCGCCGGCGGCCACGCCGCCTCCGCCAATTTGCAGGAACGCGCCGAACGCGTTGCGCTGGAGTTCACCTATCTGACCCGCAAGCTGATGGATTGATGGGCGGTCGGAGCACCGCCGGCCAGCTTCGTAACCCAAGAATGTGATGAGCCCCGCCGATATCCTCGCCCGCTACGACGCCGAGATCCGCGCCGATCCTCCTGCGGAGGTGGGTGTCGAGCGGGTCTGGGCGGGCGGCGTGCTGCGCACCATCGGCGCCTACAGCTTCATCGGCTGGTGGGACTTTCCGCAAGCCGAGGCGGCCGCGGTCGTGGCCCGGGAGTCGGCCTATTTCCGATCGCGCGAAGGCGACGTCGAGTGGAAGGTCTTTGGCCACGACCGGCCGCCCGGGCTGGAGCAGCGCCTGGCCGAGGCCGGCTGGAACCCTGAAGAGCCAGAAACCTTCCTGGTTTTCGACGTGGAAGCTCGCGACCTCTCCATCGACCCGCCGACGGGCGTCGAGGTGCGGCGGGTGACCGACGCCGCCGGCGTCGCCGACCTGATCGCCGCCAACGAACTCGCCTTCGGCCAGCGCGAGGGCTGGCGACAAGCGGCGCTGGAAGCGCGCCTTGGCGATCCCACTGTCGCGCTCTACGTCGCCTACTCCGACGGGGCGCCGATCTCATCGGGCCGATTGGAAATGTCGCCGGGCCGCGCCTTCGCCGGCCTCTACGGCGGCGGCACGGCGCCACGGCACCGCGGCCGCGGCGTCTACCGCGCGCTGGTCGCGGCGCGGGCCGCCGAGGCGAAGCGGCGCGGCTTCCGGTTCCTCACCGTCGACGCCCGCGAGACCAGCCGCCCGATTATCGAGCGCCTCGGCTTCCAGCCGCTGACCGGCATCCGGGGCTGGGTGTTGCAGGGCCGCCCCGCGACTTGACGCCCGCTGCGGCTCTGAGGATTGGGTTGATCGTCTATCTCGGGTTCGGTCAGGTCCGGTTCCGCCCTATGCTGGACGCGGAGCTCAGGCAGGTGAAGCTGAAGGGCGGGTTCTAGAAACCGCGCTGGCGTCAGTCCACGTGTGGCCTCGAAGCCCTGCTCGGCTACGATGGTCGCCCGGAGGCTGTTCCCATGTCCCTCGACGCCCTGCGCCTGGCCCTGCCGCCCTACGCCAACGACCTGGCGCTGAACCTGGAGTCGCTCGCCCAGGAGACCTTGCTCAGCGACCAGCAGAAATGGGGCGTCTTCGTCGCCAGCGCCTATGCGGTGGGCGTTCCGCGGGTGGTCAAGCAGATCGAGGCGGAGGCGGCGCTCGCCGGCTTGTCGGACCCGTCCATGACCGCGGCCAAGGGCGCCGCGGCGATCATGGGAATGAACAATGTGTACTTCCGCGCCCTGGGTTTCCTCACCAACCCGGAATACCGCAAGCTGCCCGCGCGCCTGCGCATGCGTTTCAACATGAACCCGGGCGTGCCCCAGGCCGACTACGACCTGTTCTGCCTCGCCGTGTCGGCCATCAACGGATGCCCGGACTGCCTCGACGCCCACGAGGGCGGCGCCAAGAAGCGCGGCGTCGCCCCCGCCGCCATCCAGGCCGCCATCCGCATCGCCGCCGTGGTCAACGCCGTGAGCCGGGTGATCGCCGGCGAGGACGCCGCGGCGTCGTAGCGAACCACCCGGCGCCGTAACCCCTCACCCTCCCTCTCCCTGCGGGAGAGGTGCACAATGGATCGCCGCACGAAACACCTCTCCCAGCGGGAGAGGGAGGGGCCCGCGGCCGTGAGGGCGTGGGAGGGTGAGGGGTTACGCGGGCCAGCCGCACCGGCAACGCTACGCCGGCTTGCCGGTCTCCACGAAGGCCTTGAGCCGACCAAGCTGCTCGCCGAGCACGCCGTCCACGGGACCGGCTATCTTGTCGAGGCCGCCCTTCATATAGCCGCCGAAGTCGTAGGTCTGGGTGACGACCGTGCCGCCGTCCTTGGGCGCCAGGGTCCAGATCAGGTGGCCGGATCCGCCGGTGAACACCAGGGGACCCAGAGCGCCCTCCAGGCGGACCGTCTTCGGAGGGGCGACGAACACCACTGTCAGGTGCCATGCCCCGCCGCCGTTCGGCAGCTTCTCGCACAGACATCCGCCGGGTTTGAGATCGAGGGAAAGGTTCGTGGCGTCGCCCGACCAGCTGTGCTGGGAGTCCCACCACTGGCCGATTTGGCCAAGCGCCGCCCACACCTTTTCCGGCGGGGCGGCGATCGTCGCCTGCTGCTTCACCTCGAACCCGGTCGGCAGGGCCTCCACCACCTCGCCGTGGACCGCCGGGACCAGGCCAGCGCAGCTCAGCGCCAGGGCGTAGATTAGTGTCTTGAGCATGGTCGCCCCCCCGTGAGGCGGCCACTCAAGCGCGGCGCGGGGCTCGGTTCAAGTCGCCGCTTCGAAGTTCAGCGGCGTGCCCCAGAATCGCTCGACCAAGCCGTTCTGTTGTCCCGGCTTGCCGGTGGTGAGGAACCGGCGGGCGGCGCCGGCGCCCGGATCGTACTCCGGATGGGCGGCCAGGTAGCGCTGGATGGCTTCGGCTGTGGCGCGCGGCTGGTGGATCAGCGGCGTGCCGGCGGGCAGCGCCGCGCGGAACAGGTCGGCGATGATCTCATAGTGGGTGCAGCCGAGGATCGCGCGGTCCGGCGGGCGGCCGATCCGTTTGGCCAGAGCGCTCACGTGGCCCCGAACCACCGGCGCCAGCTCGCTTTCCGGCGCCCCGGCCTCGATCATCCGCGCCAGGGTCGGGCAGGGCTCGGAGAAAACCGCCACGTCCTGGCTGCGCTTGTGGATCTCGATCTCGTAGACCCGGCTGGAGGCGGTGGCGGGGGTGGAGAAGATCCCCAGGATGTCCAGCTGCTCCGCCTTCTCCACGCGTTCCTCTCGCCGCTCCGCCTCCTGCGCCCAGGGCACGCCGGTGGCGGCCTCGATGGTCGGCACGATGATGCCCAGCACGTTCACCGGGCGGCCAAGGGCGCGTCGGTAGCCGGGCAGCCAGGTCTGTTGCAGCCGCCTCAGCGCCACGGAAGCCGCGGTGTTGCAGGCCAGGATCACCAGGTCGCACCCCTCGTCGAACAGCAGTTCGCAGCCGGCGCGGGTAAGCGCGACGATCTCCTCGCCCGGCCGCCCGCCATACGGACTGTTGGCCTGGTCGGCGAGGTAGACGAAATCCGCATTCGGCAGGCCCCCGACGAGGGCGTGATGCACGGTCAGCCCGCCGATCCCGGAATCGAATACGCCGATGGCCATGATCCGCGTTTAGCCGGGGCCGCGAGTCCCGTCCATGCGACGCGATGCGGATCTGCGGGCGCCTCAACCCTGGCGAGCCGCGCGCCGGCGCGCTAGGAGGTTCGCCCCAGAAGAGGCGCCGCGCATGACCGACATCGCCGAAAATCCCCTGCTCGCCCCCTGGACGGGCCCGTACGGCGGGACGCCGCCATTCGGCCAGGTGCGGGCCGAGCACTTCGCGCCGGCGCTGGACGAGGCCATGGCGCGCTATCGGGCGGAGATCGCCGCTATCGCCTCGGACCCGGCGCCGCCCAGCTTCGCCAACACCCTCGAGGCCCTGGAGCGGGCCGGCCGCGACTACCGCCAGGCCACGTCCCTGATGGGCGTCTTCACCTCCACGCTGAACGACGCGGCGATGCAGAAGGTGCAGCGTGAGGCCGCGCCGAAGCTGGCGGCGTTCCGCGACGAGATCTTCCACAACCGCGCCCTGTGGGGCCGCATCCTCGCGGTGTTCGAGGCCCGCGAGAGCTCCGGCCTGAACGCCGAGCAGCAGCGCCTCGCCTACGTGGTCCACCAGCGCTATGCCCGCCAGGGCGCGGCCTTGCCGGACGCCGACAAGCGCAGGCTGGCGCAGATCAACCAGCGCCTCGCCAGCCTCTACACCGCCTTCAGCCAGAACATCCTGGCCGACGAGGAAGGCTACGCCCTGGTGCTGGAAGACAGGGCCGACCTGGCGGGCCTGCCCGCCGACCTGATCGAGGCGGCGGCCGCCAGCGCCGAGCAGCGCGGGCTGAAAGGCAAGTGGGTGATCGCCAACACCCGCTCCTCCATGGACCCGTTCATCACCTTCTCGTCCCGCCGCGACATGCGCGAGCAGGCGTTCCGCATGTGGTCGAGCCGCGGCGACAACGGCGGCGAGCACGACAACAACGCCATCATCGCCGAGGTGCTGAAGCTGCGCGTGGAGAAGGCGCGGCTGTTGGGCCACGAAACCTTCGCCCACTGGGTCACCGACGGCCAGATGGCCAAGACGCCCCAGGCCGCCATGGAACTGCTGCGCCAGGTCTGGGTTCCCGCCGTCGCCCGCGCCCGCGAGGAGGTGGCGGACATGCAGGAACTGGCCGCCGCCGAGGGCTCCAACGAGCCCATCGAGCCCTGGGACTACCGCTACTACGCCGAGAAGGTGCGCAAGGCGAAATACGACCTCAGCGACGACGAGATGAAGCCCTATCTGCAGCTGCACAAGCTGCGCGACGGGATGTTCTGGGCGGCCGGCGAACTGTTCGGCCTGAAGTTCAGCAAGGTCGAAGGCCTGCCCGTCTACCACCCCGATGTGGACGTCTTCGAGGTGACCCGGGACGGGCGGCGCATGGGCCTGTGGTACTTCGATCTCTACGCCCGGCCCGGCAAGAATTCCGGCGCCTGGATGAGCGAGTACCGCACCCAGCAGAAGCTGGCCGGCGTCACCCCGATCATCTCCAACAACTCCAACTTCATTCCGGCCGCGCCCGGCGAGCCGGTGCTGATCTCCTGGACCGATGCGGTGACCCTGTTCCACGAGTTCGGCCACGGCCTGCACGGCCTGACGTCCAGCGTCACCTATCCGTCGCTGGCCGGCACCAGCGTGGTGCGCGACTTCGTGGAGCTGCCCAGCCAGCTCAACGAGCACTGGCTGCCCACGCCGCAGCTGCTCTCGCGCTTCGCCGTGCACCACCAGACCGGCGAGCCGATGCCCGCGGCCCTTCTGGACAAGGTGCTGAAGGCCCAGACCTTCCGCCAGGGGTTCAACACCACCGAATACCTGGCCTGCGCCATCCTCGATCTGGAGGCGCACCTGTCGGCCGACGAGGCGCTGGATGCGCGGACCTTCGAGCGCGAGGCCCTGGAGCGGCTGGGCATGCCCCGAGAGATCATCCTGCGCCACCGCCTGCCGCACTTTTCCCACGTGTTCTCCAGCGAGGGCTATGCGTCGGGCTACTACAACTACATCTGGGCCGACACCCTCACCGCCGACGCCGCCGAGGCCTTCGCGGAGGCGCCGGGCGGCTTCTACGACAAGGACCTGGCGAAGAAGCTGCTCGACGAGGTGCTCAGCATCGGCAACACGGTGGAGGCGGCCGAAGCCTACCGCCGGTTCCGCGGCCGCGAGGCCACCATCGACGCCCTGATGCGCGACCGGGGCTTCGCCGAGCTGTCCGAAGAGGTCTGACGCTCTATCCTGCGGCGACGCGCGACTTCGAAAGGCAGGGATGGCCGATCATCAAGGACCCTGGAGCGATCCGCCGCCGCCGCCCCCGACGCCCCGGCGGCTGCGCCTTCGCCCCGGCGTGTTCGTCTGGCTCGGACTACTGGTCGGCGCGGCCCTGGTCTTCTGGCTGCTGACGCTGCTGTTCCCGGGCCAACTGGCCGGCAATGACTGGGCGGACGCCCTGCGCATCTTCGGCCTGCTGGCGCTGGTGTCGAGCGGCCTGGTCGCCGCCCGCACGATCAGGGTTCGCGAGACCTTCCGCTACATCGCCATCTGGGCCGCGATCTTCGCCGCGGTGCTGGTGGGCTACAGTTTCCGGACCGAGCTGCTCGGCGTGGCCCAGCGCGTGCGCGCCGAGCTGGTCCCCGCGGCCGGCGTCGTCACGGCGCCGAGGCAGATCGTGTTGACCCGCAGCGACGACGGGCATTTCTACGCCATGGGCGAGGTCGACGGACAGGCGGTGCGTTTCATGGTGGACACCGGCGCCAGCGACGTGGTGCTCAGCCCCGCGGACGCCCGGCGCGTCGGCGTGGACGTCTCGCACCTGGACTTCTCCCATGCCTACGGCACCGCCAATGGCGTCGGCCTCGGCGCCACCGTGGTCGCCAGGGACCTGGGCGTGGGGCCGATCCGGCTGAGCAACCTGCCCGTCTCGGTCAACGCCGCGCCCATGGCCAGCTCGCTGTTGGGCATGACCTTCCTGAGGCGGCTCGACTCGTTCGAGGCCCGCGGCGACCAGCTGGTCCTGCGCGGGCGCGGCTGACATGGGCCTGAAGATCAGGAGCCTCGATCACCTGGTCCTGCGCGTGCGGGACCTCGAGGCGATGATCGCCTTCTACACCGAGGTTCTCGGCCTGACCGCGGAGCGCCGCCAGGACGCCATCGGCCTTGTCCAGCTTCGCGCCGGCGCCCAGCTGGTCGACCTGGTGGCCGTGGAGGGGCGGCTCGGCAGGCTGGGCGGCGCCGCGCCCGGCGCGCATGGCCGCAACCTCGATCACTTCTGCCTCAACGTCGAGGGCTTCGACCTCGCCGAGGTGACCGCCCACCTCGAGGCCCACGGGGTCAAGGTCGGCGAGAGCGGCCAGCGGTTCGGGGCGGGCGGCCTGGGCGTCTCGGTCTATCTCACCGACCCGGAAGGCAACGGCCTGGAGCTGCGGGGCTGACGCCGCATGGCGGGTCCCGGCCAGATCGTGATCCTCAACGGCGCGCCGCGCTCCGGCAAGTCGAGCATCGCCGAGGCGATCCAGGCGCGCTTCGACGGGCCGTGGATGAACCTCGGCGTCGACGCCTACATGGCCGCCACGCCGGCCAGGTATCGGCCGGGGATCGGGCTGAGGCCGGGCGGCGAGCGGCCCGACCTGGAACCCCTCGTGCGCACGCTGTACGCGGCTCTCTACGACTCCATCGCCGCCCACGCCCGGCTGGGGCTGAACGTGGTGGCGGACCTCGGCCACCACTGCGCCGATCCGGCGGGCCGCGAGATCCTCGCCGACTGCGCCCGCCGGCTGGACGGCCTGCCGGTGCTGTTCGTGGGCGTGCTCTGCCCCACCCCGACGATCATGCAGCGGCGCAACGCGGGCCAGGCGGGGCGCGAGGGGCGCTATGCCACCGGCTCGCCGGAGGACCCCACGCCGGCGCCGGTGCTGCGCTGGCAGGCGGCGGTGCACAGCCCGGGGATCTACGACCTCGAGGTCGACACCTCGGCGCTCAGCCCCGCCGAGTGCGCCGAGGCGATCCGCCAGCGTCTCGGGCAGCCGGCGACGGCGTTCCGGAGGCTGGCGGGCGGCGTTTAGCGGTCCGCCTGTTCCACCTGTTCCGACCTGTTATTCACCTGTTCCACCTGTTATTTCACGGTTTTTTCCACCTGTTACGGCCTGGAAGCCGTGATTGTTCAATGGCTTGCCGCCACCTGATATCGCTCAGGAACAGGTGATAACAGGTGATAACAGGCGCCAAACAGGTACATTTCGCGCGGATAACAGGTGCGGAACAGGTGGGGCGGACGCTAGCGCCCAACACCCCCAATCCGAAATTCCCCGCGAAAGCGGGGACCCAGGCGTTTTTGTTTGTTCCTTCCGCCCACACCCGCGCCGCCCTAACCGATTGCAAAAAAGCCTGGGTCCCCGCTTTCGCGGGGAATTTCGGGTGTGGGGGCTGGGAGCCTGGCTGTGCGGCCGAGCGCTCGTCGGTCTCCGGCCGCGCGCAATTCGTTTCACGATGTCAAAGAGCGCCGCCGGGC
>JBIOEG010000067.1:0-24280 GCA_044445825.1 Caulobacterales bacterium | reverse complement strand
TTTCGGATTGGGGGTTGGGGTGCGCTGGCGTCCGCCGCCACCTGTTGCGCACCTGTTATGCACCGATAACAGGCCTGTTTGGCGCCTGTTATCACCTGTTATCACCTGTTCCTGGCGGATATCAGGTGACCGCAAGCCATTGAACAATCACGGCTTCCAGACCGTAACAGGCGGAAAAAACACCGAAATAACAGGTGGAACAGGTGAATAACAGGTCGGAACAGGTGGATCGGGCGGCCTAGGCCGCGCCCTGGGTCACCGCGTGCAGGCGGGCGTAGGCGCCGCCGCGGGCCACCAGTTCGCCGTGGCGGCCCTCCTCGACGATGCGGCCGTCCTGGAACACCAGGATGCGGTCCGCCCCGCGGATGGTGGACAGGCGGTGGGCGATGACGATGGTGGTGCGCCCCGCCATCAGCTCCTCGGTGGCGGCCTGGACCTGCACCTCGGTCTCCACGTCCAGGGACGAGGTGGCCTCGTCCAGCACCAGGATCGGGGCGTCGGCCAGGAAGGCGCGGGCGATGGCCACGCGCTGGCGCTCGCCGCCGGAGAGCTTGACGCCCCGCTCGCCCACCAGGGTGTCGTAGCCCTTCGGCAGGCCGGAGATGAACTCGTGGGCGCGGGCGCGCCTCGCCGCCAGCTGGATCTCGTCCGGCGTGGCGCCCGGCCGGGCGTAGCCGATGTTCTCGGCGATGGTGCGGTGGAACAGGGCCGGATCCTGCGGCACCACGGCGATGGAGCGGCGCAGGGAGCCCTGGGTGACCTGGGCGACGTCCTGGCCGTCGATGACGATGCGCCCGCCCTGCAGGTCGTAGAGCCGCTGGACCAGCTTGACGAAGGTGGACTTGCCGGACCCCGTCGGGCCTACCAGGGCCACCCGCTGGCCCGGCGGAATGCGCAGGGAGAAGCAGTCGTAGATCGGAATCCCCGCCGACTTGTAGCGGAAGGTCACGCCCTCGAAGACCACCTCGCCCACCGTGCCCACGAAGTCCGGCGCGCCAGGACGGTCGGCCACCTGCGGCGACATGGCGGCATAGCGCGCCACGTCCTCCACGTCGGCCAGGCCCCGCTGCAGCATGCGGATGTTGTCGCCCATGTTGCGCAGATAGCCGCTCATGATCAGGAAGGTGGTGATCACGAACACCACGTCCTTCGCCGCGGCCTGGTGGTTGAGCCAACTCAGCACCACCAGGCCGGTCAGGCCTGCCTGCAGGCCGGCCAGAAGCAGGTTTTGCACCAGCCACACGGTCATGTAGCGGTTCCAGGTGATCAGCGTCGCCTCGCGCCAGTCGCGGGTGACGACGGCGATACGCGCCTCCTCCCGCTGCTCCGCTCCGAAGCCCTTCACCGTCGGGTTCGACGAAATGGAGTCCGCCAGCGCCCCGCCGATGCGCGAGTCCATGGCCACCGACTTCTGGTTGGCCTTCAGGACATAGTAGTTCGAGAACAGGATCGTGGAGAGGACGTAGGCCGCCACCATGATGAGCGAGAAGCCGCCTACCAGCGGCCAGTGGAACATCATCTGGACCGACAGGCCGACGAGAACGATCACCGCCGGTCCCAGCCACATGATCACCGAATCCGAGACCACGTCGTAGCCCCACATGGCCCGGGAGATGCGCCTCACCGTGGCCCCGGCGAAGGTGTCGCCGTGCCAGTCCGAGGAAAAGCCCTGGACCCGCTGGAACGCCTCGTTGGTCATCTCCTCCATGTTGCGGGCGGCCATGGGGTTCCAGAAGTACCGGAAGCCGATGTTGCGGATCACCGAGTAGGCCAGATAGACGCCGACGAAGAAGGCCCAGGCCTGCCAGGCGACGTGGGCGTTGGCCGGCGCGTGCTGGACCGCGTCCACCAGCGCCGAGGCGGCCTTGGGCATCTGCAGCTCGAAGCCGATGGCGATCAGGGAAATGACGATGGTGGCGCAGTACCCCCAGCGCCGGCGGTTCCAATAGCCGGCGATGAAGGCCAGGACCTGGCGATTGCTCAACAACCGGGCTCGGTTGTCGTCGTCGTCTTCGTACTGTTCCATGAGGGGCGCTTACATACCCGCGTTCCACGAATTGCGGGAGGCCGGGGAAGGATTTTCCCCGGGTGATGACGTGAATGTCACAGATCGGTCCGGCAGGCGTGGTCGGTGGGGAACTTCGCTCCGCGCCACCCCGCGCTCCCTTGCCCCCGATGCGCTTCCTGCCCATACCGGCGCGAACTCGAAGGGAGACGCAACTCATGGATCTGGGGCTGAAGGGCAAGAAGGCGATAGTCACCGGCGGCACGCGGGGCATCGGACGGGCGATCGCGGACCTGCTGGTGGAGGAGGGCTGCGACATCGGCGTCTGCGCCCGAACTCCGGCGCAGGTGGACGACGCCGTGGCGGCGTTCAAGGCCAAGGGGGTGAAGGCCGCCGGCGAGGCCTTCGACGTGGCGGACGCGGAACGGCTGGCGGGCTTCGTGGACTCCGCCGCCAAGGCGCTGGGCGGGCTCGACATCTTCGTGGCCAACATCTCCGGGTCCATGGGCGTCGGCAATGACGCCGCCGGCTGGCGCGCCGCGGTGGAGGTGGACATCCTCTCGACGGTGCGCGGCTGCGAGGCGGCCGTGGCGCATCTGCAGGCGTCCGGCGCGGGGTCGATCGTAGTGATCTCCAGCGTCTCGGCGGTGGAGATCAGCGGCCCGCGCCGGCCCTACAGCGCGGTGAAGGCGGCGCTGATCCCCTATGTGAAGAACCTCGCCCGCGACCTCGCGCCGAAAAACGTGCGCGCCAACGTGGTCTCGCCCGGCAGCATCTACTTCAAGGGCGGCGTCTGGAACATGGTCGAGCAGAACATGCCGCAGATGTACCAGGCCACCCTGGCGCGCAATCCCATGGGGCGGATGGGAACGCCTGAGGAGGTGGCCAATGTGGTGGCCTTCCTGTGCAGCCCCCGCGCCGGCTTCGTCACCGGCGCCAACGTCATCTGCGACGGAGCGATCACCCAGCGGGTGGACTACTAGGGAGGCAGGGTGTTGACCACGCCCCTGCCCGACGCGGCGCCGGCCAACTGGGTGGACCGGCATGCGCCGGCGGTGCTGCGGCCCTGGCTGAAGCTCGGGCGCTTCGACCGGCCCACGGGCATCTGGCTGCTCATGTTGCCGGGCTGGCAGGGGATCGCCCTGGCGGACGCGCGGCGCGGGATCCTGCCCAATCCCGTCCTGCTCGCGCTGTTCTTCCTCGGCGCTGCGCTGATGCGCGCGGCGGGCTGCGCCTACAACGACATCGTCGATCGCGACATCGACGCCCGGGTGGCCCGCACCGCCGGCCGGCCGATCCCCTCGGGCCAGATCAGCGTCGGCCAGGCCTGGGCGTTCGTGGTGGCGTGCAGCCTCGCCAGCCTGGCCATTCTGCTGAGTCTCAACCTGGCGAGCGTCGTGCTCGGTGTCGTCTCGCTGGCCCTGGTGGCCGCCTATCCGTTCATGAAGCGGATCACCTGGTGGCCGCAGGCGTGGCTTGGGCTCACTTTCAACTGGGGGGTCCTGCTGGGCTATGCGGCGGCGATGGGGGGACCGCGGGCGGTGGAGAACCTGGCGGGCGAGCCGCTGTTCGACGCGCTGCCGGGTCCGGCGGCTCTGCTGCTCTACGCATCTGGCGTCTTCTGGACCCTGGGCTACGACACCATCTACGCCGTGCAGGACCTCGAGGACGACGCGCTCGCCGGGGTGAAATCCTCGGCGCGCCGGCTGGGCGCGGCGGCCCCCCGGGCGGTGCTGCTGTTCTACATGGCGGCCTTTGTGCTGGCCCTCGGCTGCTTGTTCGCGGGACATCTCGGACCGCTGTTCCTGCCGGTGGCGGCGATCTTCGGCGCGCACCTCGCCCGCCAGCCGACGAAGCTGCGCCTGGACGATCCCGCCGGCGCCCTGGCGATCTTCAAGTCCAACACCCTGGCCGGCCTCCTGCTGTTCATCGCCCTGGCCGTGGGATCGTGGCGGAACGCAGGGCTGGGGTTGCTCGCACGCTAGGGCGGGAAGTTCGTCCAAATGCGCCGGCGTTGACGCCGGGTGACGCTTTTGCGGCGGCGTCGTGTTGGCTAAACCGGCCTTGAAGCGCTTAGTGCGCGCAAGACACCCCAGGAGACGTCCATGAAGCTCGACAACACCGTCGCGGCGGTGATCACCGGCGGGGCCTCGGGCCTAGGCGGCGCCACCGCCCGCGCCCTCGCCGCCCACGGGGTGAAGGTCGCCATCTTCGACATGAACGAAGACAAGGGCGAGGCGATGGCCAAGGAGCTGGGCGGCGTGTTCTGCAAGTGCAACGTGACGTCCGAGGAGGAAGTCGACGCGGCCTTCGCCAAGTCCCGCGCCGCCATCGGCCAGGAGCGCATCCTGGTGAACTGCGCCGGCACCGGCAACGCCATCAAGACCGCCAGCCGCGACCGCAACACCGGCGAGATCAGGCACTTCCCGCTGGCGGCCTTCAACCTGATCGTCCAGATCAACCTGGTCGGCACCTTCCGCTGCATCGCCAAGAGCGCGGCGGGCATGCTCAGCCTGGAGCCCATCGACGGCGAGCGCGGCGCCATCGTCAACACCGCATCCGTGGCGGCGGAGGACGGCCAGATCGGCCAGGCGGCCTATTCGGCGTCCAAGGGCGGCGTGGTCGGCATGACCCTGCCGATCGCCCGCGACCTCTCCGGCGACGGCATCCGGGTGAACACCATCCTGCCGGGCATCTTCGACACCCCGCTGCTGCAGGGCGCCCCGCCGCAGGTGAAGGACGCGCTGGCCGCCTCGGTGCCGTTCCCCAAGCGCCTGGGCCAGCCGGACGAATACGCCTCCCTGGCGCTGCTGATGATCACCAACGGCTACTTCAACGCCGAGTGCGTCCGCCTGGACGGCGCGATCCGGATGGCGCCGCGCTAGGGGCCGCGGCGGGTGAGCAGGGACATGTCGGCGCCGCTGAATGTACTCTTCATCACCGCCGACCAGTGGCGGGGCGACTGCCTGTCGGCGGCGGGCCATCCGATGGTCCGCACGCCGCACCTGGACGCGCTCGCCGCCGAGGGGGTGCGCTTCGCGCGGCACTTCGCCAACGCCGCGCCTTGCGGGCCCAGCCGCGCGTCGCTGCACACCGGCCTCTACCTGCAGAACCATCGCTCGGCGATCAACGGCACGCCCCTCGCCGCGCGGCACACCAACTGGGCGCTGGAGAGCGCGCGGGCCGGCTATGACCCCGTGTTGTTCGGCTACACCGACACCAGCCAGGACCCGTCGGGCCTCGCGGACGACGATCCCCGGCTCCACACCTACGAAGGCCCGCTGCCCGGCATCCGGCCGCTCTGCATGCTGGACGGCCGGCCCAAGGCCTGGACCGACTGGCTGAACGCCCAGGGCTATGAGACGCCGGCGGACCTCACCCGCGCCTACGGCCACCGCCTGCCCGGCCCCGAGTACGAGGACGGCGCGGCGCACCCCCGGCCGCTCGCCTTCCCGGCCGAGGTCGACGAGACGGCTTTCCTGGCCGGCCAGGCGATGGCCTACATGGCCGCCGCCCGCGACCCGTTCGTGGTCCACCTGTCGTTCCTTCGCCCGCACCCGCCCTTCGTCGCGCCGGAGCCCTACAACCGGCTGTACGATCCTGCCGCCGTTCCCGGCTTCGCCCGCGCCGCGACCCCCCAGCTCGAGGGGGCCCAGCACCCCTGGCTCGCCTGGCGGCTCACGCGCCACGGTCACACGGCCCCGGCCGACGAGAAGCGGTTGCGGCGGCTGAAGGCGGTCTACTTCGGTCTGATGAACCGGGTCGACGACGAGATCGGCCGACTGATGGCCTTCCTGCGCGAGACCGGCCTGATCGACAGTACCCTGATCATCTTCACCTCCGACCACGGCGAGGAGATGGGAGATCACTGGCTGCTCGGCAAAGGCGGCTACTTCGACGGCAGCTACCACATCCCCCTGATCATCCGTGATCCCCGTCCAGCCGCCGACGTGGGCCGCAGTTCGGTGGTCGACCGCTTCACCGAGAACGTCGACATCATGCCGACCCTGCTCGAGGCCATCGGCCGGGAGCCGCCGCTGCAGTGCGACGGCCGCTCCCTCGCGGCCTTCGTCGAGGGTCGCCCTGAGCCGGCCAACTGGCGCACCGAGGCGCACTGGGAGTTCGACTTCCGCGATCCTGAAGACCCGGCCGCGGAGAGCGCGCTGGACCTGACCATGCACCACTGCGCCCTGAACGTCTTGCGCGGCGAGCGGTGGAAATATGTACACTTCACGGGCCTCGCCCCTCTGCTCTTCGACCTCGAAGCGGACCCGCATGAAATGACCGACCGGTCGCGCGATCCGGCCTGCCAGGGGGTGATGCTGGACTGCGCGCAGCGCCTGCTGTCCTGGCGCATGGCCCATGACGAACCGGCGTTCGGCCACGTCAAGCTCACCGAGAGCGGCGCCGTGCGGCGGCCCGAGTCTCGCTACTAGCTCCGAGGCGGATGATGGACGTCGAGCTTGGCATCATCGAGGGCTACTACGGCGCGCCCTGGTCCTGGGCCGAGCGCGAGGCGCAGGCGCGCTTCCTGGCTCCGCACGGCTACAGCTTCTTCATCTACGCGCCCAAGGCAGACGCCTTTCTGCGCCGGCGCTGGCGCGAGGACTATCCGAAGGCGGAGGCCGACGCCCTCGCGCACATGGCGGGGGTCTGCAAGGCGGCAGGGGTCGCGTTCGGCGTCGGGTTCAGCCCCTACGAGGTCTACAAGAGCTTCGATGAACCCGCGCGCGAGGCCCTGGGCCGCAAGCTGGCGTTCTTCGACGCGATCGGCGTCGAGATCCTCGGCATCCTGTTCGACGACATGCCGGGCGACTTTCCGGACCTGGCCGCGACCCAGGGGCGGATCATCGGCTGGATGGCCGAGCGCAGCGCGGCGCGGCGGATCATCGCCTGCCCCACCTACTACACCGACGATCCGGCGCTGGCGCGCATCTCCGGCCCTGAGCCGCCGCGCTATCTGGAGGACCTGGGCGCGGCGCTGGACGCGCGAATCGATCTCTTCTGGACAGGCGAGGAGGTGTGTTCGCTGGAGTACAGCCCTGGGCACCTTGCCCGCATCGCCGGCCGCATGGGGCGCAAACCGGTGCTATGGGACAACTATCCGGTCAACGACGGACCGCGCATGTCGCCGTTCCTGCACTTGCGCGCCTTCACCGGTCGCCCGGCCGCCATCGCCGGCCAGATCAGCGCTCATGCGGTCAACCCGGCCCTCCAGCCGGTGCTGACCCAAATTCCCGCCCTGAGCCTTGCCGAAAGCTATCGACTCGGCGAGGCCTATGAGTACGGCCAGGCCTTCGCCCACGCCGCCGAGGCCGTGCTCGGTTCCGACCTCGCCCGCGCGGTTGGCCGCAATCTGAACGCGTTCCAGGATATGGGTCTCGATCGCCTCGGCGACGGCGCGACGCGCATGCGCCAGCGCTACGCCGCCTTCGACCACCCGGGCGCCAGGGAGATCGTGGCGTGGCTCGACGGGCAGTACCGAATTACCCGAGAAATGATCGAGGCGTCGTAGGGGCTCGCCTCAGCACTCAAAGCTTGGTCACGAAGTACAGCGCCGCCGCTTCTGACCTCGTGCTGGGAAAGACGAACTCCTCGAAGCCGTAGCGGCGGTAGAAACGCACGGCGCGCTGGTTCTTCAGGCTCACGCCGAGGTGCACGCCGGGCGAGTCCTGTTCGCGCATGCGCGCGAGCCAGGCGTCGACCAGCCGCTTGCCCATACCCTGGCCCTGCAGGCGGGGCAGCAGGTTGATGTGCAGGTGCGACGGATAAGGGCCCGTGATCCGCGCCGGAGGCGGTCGGGGGTGGTGGATCACCCAGGCGCGGATCTCGTCCAGCCCCCAGTCCTGCGCAGGTTTCGCGACCGGATCCGCGTACCGTTCGCGCAGCCCCGGCCACCACTCCGCCTCCAGCCGGGCCTCGAAGGCCAGGGTGTCGCGCGCGCCGACGATGTAGCCGGCCACGCCTTCATCATCCTCGGCGACGAAGGCGGACTGCGGCTCCAGCAAGGCGTAGGGCGCGGCGTAGACGTGCCCCACCACCTTCGGGTCCTTGTGCAGGTGGGCCGCGTCGGCGCCGTTGTCGCCGGTGGCAAGGCAGATGGCGTAGAGCGAGTCCAAATCGTCGGGGCGCACGCCGCGGATCGATGCCATCGCGTTCCCCGTCCGCGGTCGATTCTACTTCGGCCGGACGATCTTCGGCGCCAGCGAGGTCATCACCGCGTGGGCGTCGAAGGCCTTGGGATCATCCGCCGGCTTGGCGCCCTTCTGCATGACGATCTCGGCGGTGGCCTGGTAGCGATCGATCTCCTGCACATCCACGCCATCGGCCCAGAACGGATCGCCCCAGAACGGATCCCACACGCCCCAGCCGCCGCCGCGGAAATGGTGGAAACGCCAGACCGGGCGCCAGTAGCCCCAGGCGTAGCCCGGTCCGTAGAACGGGTCAGGGTCGAGATAGGTCCTGCGGTCACGATCGGTGTGCCGGTCGGCCATCTCGAACCAGTCGTCGCCCTGGGCGAGGGTCAGTTCGGCGGCGCGGTAGAGCAGATAGGTCTCCACCGTCTCGCGGGAGGTCATGCTGTTGCCCTGGAAGGTGATCCGGTAACGGTTGGGCTCGACCTGCTGGTCGGTGAAGCCGCCGGATACTGAATTGCCGCGCACATCGGGCTGATAGGGGGTGGCTGTCTCGCAGCCGGCCAGTCCACACGCCAGCAGGAGCGTCGCCGCCAGGGCGATCGTCGATGGTTTCATTGCACTCGAACCCTTCCACCGGCCGGCCAACAAAGGCCGGTCGACACGCTTCCCTCGGCGAGCGCGAGCCTACAGGAAGCCAGGGTGCGGCGGAACGCCCTAGTTGAGCGTGCCGATCTGGCGCGCCACGTCGAGACGAGCCGGGCACACCAGGCCGGCTGCCGAACAGGTGACCGAGTGGATCACCGCGTCGATCTCGCGTCGCCAGAAGTTGAGGAACTTGTGCACCCGCGGGAATTCCGGCGGGAAGTCCAGGGTCTGCCAGAGGAAACTCTGCAACACGACCGGATGATCCGGCATGTAGTAGAGCACCTCGGCGGTGGTCAGGCGCTCGCCACGCAACTGGCGAGCCAAGTCCGATTGGGTCAAAGGCCTACCTCTCACGCTCGACCGTGGACAGAAGGTTCACGATCCACCGAATCGAATACGCCAGCAACCCTGAATATCTCCTGAAAACAGAGACTTAGCAGCCAGCCACGGGGACTGCTGACAGGCCTTGCCAAAGCGTCGCGCCGCCCGCCAAGGTGCGGTCGGACGGAGCGCGCGATGAAGCTGATCATCGATACGGACATTGGCGACGACTACGACGACGTCTTCACCCTGGCGGTGGCGCTGGCGAGCCCGGAGGTGGAGCTGCTCGGCCTTGCCATGGTGGTCGGCGACGTGGCGCTGAGGGCGCGGCTGTCCAAGCGGTTCCTGTCGCTGGCCGGGCGGTCCGACGTGCCGGTGGCGATCGGCTCTCCCACGCCCACCAAGGCGCCGTTTACCCACCGCCGCTGGGCCGAGGCCGGGCCGCCGCTGGACGGCGACGAGCCGGAGGCGGTGGAGTTCCTGCTGCGCGCGATTGCCTCGCATCCGGGCGAGGTCACCCTCCTGGCCATCGGGCCACTGTCGAACCTCGCTGCGGCTCTGGCGCGTGACGCCGCCACGTTCCGTCGGCTGCGCAGGATCGTGCTGATGGGCGGTTCGGTGCATCGCGGCTATCGCGACCTGCCGTCCTTGCCGCCGCGCGGACCTTCCGCGGAATACAACATCGTCTGCGACATACCCGCGGCGCGGGCGGTGTTCAGCTCGGGCGTTCCCCTGGTCGTCGCGCCGTTGGACGCGACGCTCGTGGCGCTGGACGAACTCAAGCGCCAAGCGCTGTTCACGCGCTCGACGCCGGTTACCGACGCCTTGGCCCTGACCTATCTCCAGTGGGCCGCCCTCGCCGGCCGTTCGACGCCGATCCTGTTCGACACGGTGGCCCTGGCTCAGGCCATCGATCCGCAGGTGTGCGCAACCGAACAGCTGCGGCTGGAGGTGGACGCCGAAGGCTACACGCGCATTGGCGCAGGACCGCCCAACGCCGAAGTCTGCCTTTCCTGCGACGAGAACCGTTTCTTCCGGCTCATCATGCCCCGGCTGCTCGGCCGGCCATGATCGTCGTTCTCGGCTCGATCAATGTGGACCAGACGGCCGTCGTGAAGCGCCTGCCTCGCGCCGGAGAGACCCTGGCCGGCGGCGTGCTGCGCATGGCGCCGGGCGGCAAGGGCGCGAACCAGGCGCTGGCGGCGCGCCGGGCCGGCGGCGAGGTTCGCCTGGTCGGCGCGGTCGGCCAGGACGCTTTCGCCGCGCAGGCCCTGGCGCTGCTCGCCGCGGAAGGCGTCGATCTGGCGGGCGTCAGGACCGTGGCGGGCGCGACGGGGCTCGGCCTGATCCTGGTCGACAGCAGCGGCGAGAACATGATCGTCGTCGTGCCGGGCGCCAACGCGCAGATCGCCGAAGCCGACGCCGATCTCGCCCTTGAAGGCCTCGGCGAGGGCGACGTGCTGCTGCTGCAGCAGGAGATTCCCGCGGCCGCGACGGGTCGGGCCCTGGAACTGGCCCGCCGGCGGGGCGTGACGTCGGTGCTCAATGTCGCGCCGGTGCTGGAGTTCACGCCCAGGCTCGCCAGGGCGGCGTCGATCGTCATCGCCAACGAAAGCGAGTTCGCAATGCTCAGCGGCGGCGATCCCCAGCCGCTCCCTCGCTCGATGCAGGAGATGGCGCGCGCCAATGATCAGACCGTGATCGTCACCCTCGGACCCGGCGGCGCTCTCGCCGCGACGGGGCTGGAGATGTTCGATGCTCCGGCGCTGGCCATCGAGCCGGTGGACACCGTTGGCGCCGGCGACACCTTCTGTGGCTACCTGGCCGCGGGGCTGGAGGCTGGGCTCGACCTTGAGAGCGCCATGCGCCGGGCGACCGCTGCCGCCAGCCTCGCTTGTCTCGCTCCCGGCGCCCAGCCGGCTATCCCGCGTCGCGATCAGCTCGCGCCGTTTGCGTTGCGAGAGCGTCCGGCCTGAGACCAGCGCACGCTGGGCGAGACGCCTACATCCAGCCGCCGCGCACCAGCGCCATGACCACGCCGATGAGCGAGCCGATCACCAGCGCCACCAGCGCCAGTCCCGAGAGGCCGAACCCCACGCCGCGCTTTTCGGGGTCATTGACATAGCTGACCATGTAGAACGCCCGCGCGCCGATCCAGACCACACCGATGGCCGACGCGATGAGTTCTCCCCAGCTGAAGCTGAAGAACCACAGCGCGACGAGGAAAACCGGCAGGCTCTCCAGGGTGTTCATCTGGACGCGGTAGTTGCGTTCGAACGTCTGGTCGCCGGCGACCGCCGGCGCCTTGAGCCCGGACTTGGCGCGGGCGCCGCCGGTGCGCATGACCATGAACATGTAGAGCAGCAGCGCCAGCAGCGTGACCAGCGCGGTCAGATTGTGTGGATTTGCGTGCGGATCCGTCAAGTTCGCCTCCCCGGCTTCGACGGTCGCGTGGCGCCGCCGTGCGAGGGGGACGGTGACATGCGTCCGGCCGATGGCGAAGCTTTTTCAATCGCTCCGGGATTCGATGGCCTCGATGTCGTCATCCGACAGGCCGAAGTGATGGCCGATCTCATGCACCAGGACGTGGGTGATCAGCTCGCCGAGGGTGGTGTCGCCCCGCTCCGCCCATTCGTCCAGGATGGGCCGGCGATAGAGGAACACCCGGGCTCCCATGGGCGGCGGATCCCAGGCGGGACGGCGGATCAGATCCACGCCCTGATAGAGGCCGGTGAGTTCGAACGGGTCCTCGATGCCCAGGTCGTCCAGCACCTCGTCCGAGGCGAAGTCGTCCACCCGGAACACCACTTGGCCGGTCAGGGCGCGGAACTCCTCGGGCAGGGCGGCGAAGGCCGCCTCGGCGATGGCAGCGAAGTCGTCCAGCGACGGCGCCGCGGCGCCCTCCCACTGCGCGCGGTTCATTCGTCGGGGATCAGGATGTGCGGCGCTTCGGGCGCCGGATTTTCGAACAACCCCACGTCCAGCGGCTGCTGCGGGCGCACCGGCCGCAGGGGCTGGCTGGCCATGGCCCGCAGCGCCGCCGCGTCAAGATCGGCGGCCTCGGCCCGGCGTCGCGCCAGCCGGGCCTGCTCCAGCGCCGCCTCTTTCGACGCCAGGCGCCAATACGACACCGACAGCCGAAAGCCGGTGTGCGCGACGGTCGCGGGCGCTGCAGGCCATCGGCGCCCCTCCGTGAAGGTGGGTTCGACGGGCGCCGGGACCCGCCGGCGACCGCGCTCCGGCGCCACGATTTCGCGCAGGACGCACCAGCGGTCCTCGGGGGCGAGCGCGCACAGCTCTTCGTCCAGGCGGCCGGCGTAGGCGGCGAGGGCGGCCTCGCGCGTGGCGAAGATCGGACCTGTCTCCTCGGTGACGAACCGCACCGGTCCGGCGGCCAGAACCGACGCCTGGCGCTCGCGCGCGGCGCGGCCCAGCGGCCGGCTGAGCGCCGCCGCGGCGTTCGCCGCCACGGGATAGAGGATCGCGGTCATGGCCGCGCATGATGCTCCAACCGGCTGCCCGAGGGAACGGCGCCGGGCCGCGCGTGGCGGCTCTCCCCACGACGGGGCGAGAGCGCCTATGGTGTCACGGTAAAGATTCGGGCTGGGCTGGATGGATCCTCAGACGCTGATCCTCGCCGCCGCCGCCGGCTCTGTCAGCCTGGCGGTCTGCGCCACCCTGTGGGCGCTGGCGAGCCGACGCGCGGCCGAGCGGCGCCAAGCGGAGCTCGGCGCGCGGCTGGCCGCCGCCGAGGCGCGCGCCGGCGCGGCCCAGGCGTCGGCCGAGGCGTTCGACACCGCCCTGATTTGCATCGAGGACGGCCGGGCCTCGCTGATCGCCGGAGAGGACAGCCTGGCCGCCTGCGCCGCGGTCTTCGCGCTTGCGGATCGCACCGCCGAGGCGCTGATCCAGGCTCTGGCCAAGGTCGACCCGGATCACCAGCGTCGCCTGGCCGGTCTGATCGAGCGTGGCGAATCCTGCGCCTTCGAGGCCCGGGGCGCGCAAGGAGGCG
The DNA here is from genome assembly GCA_044445825.1 of Caulobacterales bacterium. GTDB lineage: Bacteria > Pseudomonadota > Alphaproteobacteria > Caulobacterales > Caulobacteraceae > Acaudatibacter. The sequence continues at coordinate 11,160 of JBIOEG010000067.1, read as the reverse complement.
TCTCGGTGGAGGGCCGCGCGGCGGGCGCCTTGGCCTGGCTGCGCCTGTCGCCCATCGTCGGCGCGGAAGGCGGCCTGCCGTCGGCCGCGCGCCTGGCCGCCTTCCTCGATGCCCGTCCCGAACCGGCTTGGATCGCCTCGGCCGAGGGCGCGCCGGTGTTCGCCAACCGCGCCTGGCTCGCCGCGGCCGGGGCCGCGACGCTGGAGGCCGCCCAGGCGCAGAGACTCAGCTTCGATCGCGGGGCCGATGACCTGGCCCGTGAGGCGGCGGGCGCCGGCGAACCGCGCGAGAGCGTACGCTGGGCGCCGGTCGGCGGGCGTCGCCGCGCCTTCCGCATCAGCGCCCAGCCCCTGGAAGGCGGCGGCGTCGGCGTCTGGTCGCAGGACGTCACCGACGCCGAAGAGGTCGGGGAGACCTTGCGTCGCCAGACGGAGGCGCAGGACCAGACGCTCAACCAGATCCGCGAAGGCGTTGCGATCTTCGGCCAGGACCGGCGTCTCGCGTACCACAACTCAGCCTTCGCAGACCTCTGGGGTCTGGAGCCGGCGTGGCTCGCCGAACGGCCGAGCCACGCCGAGGTGCTCGACCGCCTGCGTCAGCGCCGGCGCCTGCCGGAGACGGTGGACTACGGCAAGTGGAAGGCCGCCGAGCTTGCCGCCTACGAATCCCTCAAGGCCGCCGAGGACATCTGGCCCCTGCCGGACGCGAGGACCCTGCGCGTGGTTCGCCAGCCGCACCCCTGGGGCGGGCTGCTGCTGCTGTTCTCCGACATCACCGACGAACTGAAGCTGAAGGCGCAGTTCAACGCCCTGATCCAGGTGCAGCAGGCGACCCTGGACAAGCTGACGGACGCCGTCGCGGTGTTCGGCTCGGACGGGCGCCTCAAGCTGCACAACGAGGCGTTCGAGAAGTTCTGGAACGTCAGCGCCGCCCAGCTCCACGCGGCGGCGGACTTCGAAGGGGTCGTGGAGCTGTGCCTTCCGCGGCTGCACGACCGGCAGTTCTGGCGCGACCTGAAAGCCCGGGTGACCGATCCGGAGCCAAGCGCCCGCGCGCCGGTATCCGAGGAGGTGGTCACCGCCGACCGGCGGATCGTCGCCTACCAATCCCGTCCGCTGCCCGACGGAGCGACGCTGATCGGCTTCGCCGACGTAACCGACACCCGTCGGCTGGAGGGCGCGCTCCGCGACCGGGAGGGCGCGCTGGCCGAGGCCGAGCGCCTGAAGCGCGATTTCGTCGGGAACGTCTCCTATGAGCTGCGCACGCCGCTGACCACCATCATCGGCTATTCCGAGCTGCTCGAGCGGGCTGGCGAGGGGTTGTCGGAGCGCGGGCGCGGCCACGTTGCGGCGGTGCGGACGGCGGCGACCCAGCTCGCCCGCTCCATCGACGACGTGCTCGACATCGCCGAGATCGACGCCGGCGAGATGGCCCTGGACTTGGCTGACGTTGACGTGTCCGAACTGCTGGCCGCCGCCGCGGCGCGGTGGTCGAAGGAGGCTGAGGCGGCCCAGGTGACGATCAGCGCCGAGCCCGATCCCGACGTCGGCCTGATCCGGGGCGACGCACGCCGGCTGGGCCAACTCATCGACCACCTCACCGAAAACGCCCTGCGCCAGACGCCCGCCGGCGGCGTGGTGACACTCTCGGCGGTACGGGCGGTGGGCGAGGTGCGCGTCGTGGTCAGCGACACGGGACGCGGCATCCCATTCCACGTCCAGGCGCACATCTTCGACCGCTTTGTCGGCCGCGACCGCGGAGGACCGGGTCTCGGCCTGGCCCTGGTCAAGGCGTTGGTGGAGCTCCACGGCGGGTGGGTCGCGCTGGAGAGCGAGCCTGGCGTGGGCTCGACCTTCACTTGCCATTTGCCCGAAGCGGCCCAGGCGGCCGGCCGTCCCGAGCTGTTCTGAGACAGTTCAGATGGGCCGGAAGTGGCCCACCAGAAGCTCCGTGCCCGAGCGGCGCAGGAACAGAGTCCAGCGGTCGAACACCAGGTCGTAGCCCTCGGCGCGGTGGCCGGTGGCCAGCGAGACGATGACCAGAGCGCCGTCGGGCTGGCTGGCGAAGCCGACGCCGAGGTCGCCGTTGCGCAGGCGAAGCAGAGCTCCGCTGCGGAAAGGCCGCCGCTGGGGGGCGGCCAGCTGGGGAGTTTCCTTGGCGAGGCCCGGGGCGAAGACCAGTTCGTGCTCCAAGGTGGAGATGGGGCCCAAGATCGCCTTCAACGGGGCGATGGCGAAGTCGATGGCCTCGGGTCTCGTGGAGCCGAAGGTGAGCACCAGCCGCTCGTCACCTTCGCCGCCTTCGTCGGTGGAGAAGCAGACCAGCGGGCGCACGCCTTCGGCCGCCACGAACCAGCGCCCGGGGCGCAATGCGGCGCGGTCGATCAGCCGCGGGAAGCCTTCGAACGTGACCGGCATGGAATCGCCCCGCCTCCTGGTCGGCAGGATGGCACAGTGCGGGGCTGGAACGCGACAGCCGGACTCAGAGCCTGAACGCGCGGGAGATCAGCCAGGCAAAGGCCGCGGCGCCGGCGATCCCCAGCAGCGCCCGCCACCACGGCACGAAGACCGCGGGCTGCGACAGACCGTTCACGCGCTTGCGGCCGCTGAGCATGGGACCGACCAGGTTGTCGCGGCGCAGGGCGTAGAAACCGATGGCGGTCAGGTGCAAGGCGATCAGGCCCACGAGAATCCAGAACGTGATCTCGTGGGCCTTTTCGAGCGCCCGGCCGACGTCGAAGCTGACAAACTTGTCGAACGGCCCGGATTCCAGGCCGTTCTCGTCCACCGAGAACAGACCGAGCGTGACCTGCACCGTAAGGGCGATCAGCATCGCCGCCACGCTCCAGCCCCCGATGGGGTTGTGGCCGATGATCGGCGGCTTGTCCGTCGCCGCGACCTGCGGCTTGGCGCCCAGCGACCGGACGTAGGCCAGGGCCGACGCAGGGCCGCGCAGGAAGCCGGAAAACCTGGCGGTGCTGGGACCGACGAAGCCCCAATAGACCCGGAAGACCAGGATCCCGATGATCGTGTAGCCCGACAGCCGATGCCAGGGCAGATGGTCGTACTCCTGGGCCCACCAGGAAAACGGGATCAACAGCACCAGCAGCCAATGGGCCAGCCGCGTCGGCCAGTCCCATACGCGCACGACCACGCCGGCGTCGGCGTGAGCAGAATCCACCTGCCGTTCGACCATTCGGCGCTAGCTCTCCTTCGCGCGGAACTTCTTGTGGCACGCGCCGCATGCGCCGCCCACGGCCATGGTGTCGGCCTTCACGGCCGGCAGGTCGCCAGCCTGGGCCACGGTGTTCAGCTTTGCAGTCTCGGCGGCGAGGTTCTTCGCGGCGGCGGCAAAGTCCGCCTGGTCGGTCCAGATCACCGGCAGGGCGGCGGTCTTCAGGCCGGTTTCCGGACCGCTGCCGCCGGGAAACCAGTTCGGCAGGGCCTGCGCGCCCGCGTTCAGCTTGCCCGCGGCGTCCTTGATGACGCCCATGTCGGGATTGTCGGACTTGACTTGGTCGACCAGGGCCTTCGCCGCTGCGCCCATGCCCTTCATGTGCGTTTGCCGGTCTTTCAGCGCGTCCGCGCCGCTCAGTCCTGCCGCTACGCCCGCCGTCGCCGCCAGCGAAATCGCGACCGCGACAGCCAGCATCCATCCCTTACCGCCGACCAGCACCTTCATGCATCACCCCTGAATGCGCCGCCGAGTCCCCGGCGTGCGCGCTATGTCCCTGCGGGGGATGCAGAACAAGCAAACGCGGTCGGCGTCAACCGCGCACGTGCGGGCCTCAGCGCGCGGCGGCGCGGCCGACGGCGGCGCGCACGTCCGCCAGGGCGGGGCCGATGAGCGCCCAGGGCTCCAACAGGTAGCGACCGGCGAGGCGACGGGGCGCGGCGGCGAGCCGGGCGAGCCATTCGACGCCCAGGCGTCCGGTCCAGCGCGGCGGCGTCCTCTGCAAGCCGGCCTCATAGTCGAACGCGGCGCCCACCGAGAAGATCACCCCGCGCGTGAGCGTGTCGCGGTTTTCGTGGATCCAGGTCTCCTGCCGCGGCATGCCCATCCCGACCAGCAGGATGTCTGGCGCGAAGGCCTCGATGCGGGCCAGGACCTGGCGGTTCTCTGCCGACAGGGCATGGTGGTCGAAGTAGCCGTGCGCGCAGCCCAGCCGCACATTTGGCCAGCGCGCCGAGAGCGCCTCGCAGGCCTTCTCCGCCACGCCGGGCTCTCCGCCCAGGCAGAAGACGCCCCAGCCGCGCTCGTCGGCGAGCCGCCAGAAGTCCTCGCGCCAGTCGAGATAGGTGGAGCGCATGGCCCGCGTGAGCGGCAAGCCCAGCAGCCTGCCCCAGAGGATCAAGGGCGTCGAATCGATCTGGATCAGGTCGGCGTTGTCGAAGAAGGCGCGCAGGGCGGACGAACGCCGCAACAGGAACAGGCTGTGGGAATTGTGGTTGGCGATCACCGCCCGCGCGCCAGCCGACGCCTTACGTTCGACGAAGTCCAACATCTGCGCCGGCGTCACGAGGTCCACTTCCCCGCCCAGCAGGCGCACGCGGCGCGGCTCGCTCACTGACTCCATGGCCGAGATTATGCGTCCGGGCGATTTCGGTCGCGTTAGAAAGCGTGGTTAAATTCGGGTGAGCCGGCGGAATGGCCGCGCCGCGGCAAGTCTAGAACATTGCCCGGCCGGCCAGCAGAACGTCGAATTCCTGTTCGTGATCGCGGAAGTTCACGTCGCCTTCCAGGGCTACGTAGGACAGGGGCGTGCCGCCACGCAGGGCGAAGCCGGCAGTCGCCCATCCGCCTTGGCTGCGTCCCGGCGAAATCGAGAACGGCGTGCCGCCGGAGAACATCGCGACGGTGTTGCCGATTGAGCCAGCGAATATCTCGCGGTAGCCGGCGTGGATCTCGGGGCGGAACCAGACCTCGCGGCCGTATTGCGTGCCGAAGGACAGCAGGGCCTCGCCGCTGCCTCTGGAGCTCAGTTTCTGGGCCACGTTGAGATTGAAGCCCAGTTGCGGGTCGGTGGCGCCGGCGCCCGAGCGCTCCCTGTGCCCGCTCTCATTCAGGTACAGGTAGTCCGCGCTGAGTTCCGGTCGCAGGAAGAAGCGGCCGAAACGCGCCTCATACTCCAGGCCGGCGTGACCGACGGCGTAGTAGCCCGTCCAGTTCGCCAAGGCGGTCTCGGCCACGGAGGTGGCGACGAAGCGTCTCTCGCCTTTGAAGAACGCATAACCCCCAGCCCCGCGCACGGAGAAGCTGAAGCCGCCGATCTGGCGCCGGTAGTAGCCGCCCACCTCCACCATGTTGGTGACGAGTTCCTCACCCACCGCCGCCGAGGCCTTCTGATCCTGAATGTCCATGAGCGCCACGGTGACGCCGAGGGTGCCGCCGGCGAGGCCCATGTGCTCGTAGCCTCCGACGATGCCGAGCAGCTGCGATGAGGAGCCGACCGTCACGGCGTTGTCGCGCTGCACCCGCTCGTTCACTTCCTGCAGCCAGAGACTCGAGCCGGCGATCTTGGTCTGCGGGCTGGGCGTCACCGCGGTGAAAGCCGATATCTTCTGGTCCGCCGCGTCGAGGGCGTCGAAAGTGCCGATGCCATCGTCGGGCAGCAGCTGATTGTAGACCGACAGCAGACCGGCTTTGCTGGTCTGCGCCAGGATGGCCGTCTGAATCCTGCTGTCCTGCGGAATCGCCTGCAGGATCTTGTTCAGTGCGGCGGCTTCTTCCGGGTTGAAACCAATCTGGGCGGACGACTTCTCGGTGACGGTGAGCAGCACGTCCAGGCTGTTGGACGAGGCGACCGCCGTATAGAGGAACGGCGCATTGTTCAGTATCGTCGTGTTGAACGTGCCGACCGTGAGCGCTCCCGGCGCGCCGTTGGTCTGCACCGCGACGTAGCTCACCGGGCTGACGCTCGACTGCAGCGTGACGAGCGTCAGGCCGATCGTCGCTCCGGACTTGAACACCGCCGTGCCGCCGGGGGCGATGGATATCGCCGGGGTGGTGGGGTGCGTCGGATCGAGGGCGACCTCGAGCACGCCGCTCGCTTCCACGTCCAGGCTGTTGGTCACCCCGTGCGTGCCGGCGTTGGTGATGTTCAGCGTTCCGTTGGTCACGCGGATGTTGGCGACGGATCCGTCGAACTGCGTGGCTGGGTTGGCGCCGCCGCCGGTCAAGGCGCCGGTGACGAAGGAGTCGCCGTTCACCGTGATGTTGTCCTGGGCGCCCGCGAAGGTGATAGCGCCGGTGACCGATCCCGCTTCGATGTCCAGCACGTTCGAGCCGGACCCGAAAAGCACGTCGCCGACGATGTTCGGCTCGTTGCTGGCGCCCACGATCGACTCGCTGGCCACCGTCTGGCTGCTCACGACCGTTCCGTTGGGCAGGGTTGGCGTGCTGATCGTATAGGCGCCGGTGCCGCCGGTGGCGGCGTTGCCGCTGGTGGCGGATACGATGGTGGTGCCGGGGGCGATGCCGGGCCCGTACAGCGTCTGGCCGGGGGACAGCGTCCCCGAGGCGACCGCGGTCACCGTAAGCGTGGTGCCGGCAATCGAGCCGGTGAACTGCGGCGCGGCCGCGCCGTTGAACGTCGTCGGCGCGGTCTGGGTGATGCTGACGCCGGTGGTTGAGTGCGACACGTCGATCGCCCTAGTCACGCCGAAGGCAGAGAAGTTCGTGGCCGACGGCGACAGGGCCGCGTCGATCGCTCCCGTGTTGCTGATCGAGCTGACGGTTCCCGAATTGTCGACGATCGCCTGGTCGGTGGCGCCGCCGGGAAGGCTCGCCAGGGCGCTGGTCGATGCGCTGATGGTTCCCTGGTTGACGATCGCGCCCACCGTCGAGCCGCTGTCGATCAGGATCCCCGAGGCCGTGGTGAAGCTGAACGGCGCGGCCTTGGCGTTGGTCGACGTCGAGATCTGGTTGGTCGCGCTGATCACGCCGAAGTTGGCGATCATCGGGGCGGTGACGCCCGAACCGATGTGGATCGCCGTGGCGTTGGCTTCCCGCGCCTGGGCGCTCACTGAGCCGCCGCCGGTGGTGGTGGTGGTCGTGGTGGCGGGTGTTGTGCCGGTCGCGGGCGTGGTGACTGTGGTGCGCGTGGCCGCGAGCAGGGTGATCCCGCCCGTGAGGTTCACCGCTCCGGCCGGGTGATCGCTGGTGTTGCCGATGACGATCGCCGTGGCCGGCGTCACTGCGGCGGCCGGCGTGGTGATCGGGTCGAAGATCCCGTTCGCCGACACGCTTCCACCGATGACGAGACCGAAGGCGTCGACGCCTGTGCCGTTGTTCTTCAGAACTATCGATTTGCCCGCGGCTCCGATCTCCAGCGCCGGCGCGCTCCCAAGTTGGGTGATGGAGCCCGCAGGCGCCGAGCTGCCGGTGGAACTGGAGGTGGACGGGGCGATGATCAGGCCGCCGCCGATGCTGTCGCCGATGGACACCGTCGCGCCGGCCTGCTGCAGCTGGTCCGCGACGAGCTGTGAGAGGATGGTGGGGTTGGTGGTGGGGAACGCCGTGAGTCGATAGCCGGTGGCGGTGATGCTGCTGGCGATGGTGAACTGTCCGGTGACGGGCGCACTGGTCACCACGCCGGAGGCTCCCGGGCCGGCCGCGGAGATCGCGCCGCCGACCAGCACGTTGCCGCCGACCGCGCCGGCGATTTTGACGCCGATGTCGTTGTCGCCGACCACGGTGATGGGGCTCGAGAAGCCGAGCGCACCGGTGATGCCGGTCTGCAGCGAGATGCCGGTCGAGTTGTTGCCCTGGACCAGGATGTCGCCCGTGGCCGTGCCGGTGATCGAGCCGGTGAAGACGCCGGGCCCCATGACCAGGATGCCCGTGCGGTTCGAGCCCATGGCGAACACACCGGTCTGGACGCCGTTGCTGTCGGTCTTGGCGGTGTAGGACATCAGCACATTGATCGGGCCATTGACGGCCAGCGAGCCGGTGTTCCCGCCCAGCAGCAGGATGCCCACCGAGTTGTCGACATCCTTGGTCGAGGTGGACCCGTTGAGGGTCACGCTGTTGCTCGAGTTGATGGTGATCGCCGGCGTCGCGTCGGTGGGGCTGATCGTCACCCCCGAATTGACCGTGACGTCGGATGGGTGGCCGCCGCTCGCCGTGGCCGTGGCGACCGGGGTGGAGGTGGAACTCGAGATGGTGGTCTGGGCATGGGCCTGGCCGCCCAGGATCGCCAGCACTGGGGCGGCGGCCGCCGCCGCGAGCAGGACTCTTCGCATTCTTGGAGACTTTCTACTCGCCGCCGACCGGACGCATCTGGTGCGGCCCTATTACGACTGCATTGCGGCGGCTTTCAAGCTACAGGTCGGCAAAGCCGGCGGCTGTCACGCGCGCGACACATCCGGCGACTGGAATAGAGGCAGGACGCATAAGGACGATTCGACGCCGCCATGGCCACGGAACGTGTTCGAGTTAGGCCGTCGCTGTCGCTGCCGGATCCGGCCTGGGCCCCGTCCGGCATGTCCGTCGTCGCCGTGCTGGCGCTCGGCGCGCTGGTCGCCCTGCAGGCGGCCAAGCCCATCCCCGCCGTCCTCGCCGGGCTTGTCATTCTCGCCATGGGCGCCGCGCTGACCTGGGCGATGCGGCGCGCCGGCCGGCATACGCCTGCGGCCCGCCGCGCCGGCGCCCAGACGCCCGCGGGCATAGCCCCACCGCTCGCCAGCATCGTCGAGGAGTTCGAGGATCCGGTGATGGTAGTCAGCGGGGAGGAGCCCGAGGAGCTGGCCAGCCGCAGACTGCTGCTCGCCAACGCGGCCGCCCGCGACCTGTTCCGCACCACCCGCGAGGCCGCGCCGCTGGTCACCGTCGTGCGCGATCCGAAGGTGCTGGAGGCGGTGGACGAGGCGCTCTACGGCGGCATCGACAGCGAGGCGATCTATGAGGCCGGCGGCGTCCAGGGGCGAGTGTGGCGCGCCCGCGCCCGGCGCCTCGGCGACAGCGACGGCCGCCGGCTGGCCCTGGTCACCCTGCGCGACGAGACGGAAATCCGCCGCAGCGAGCGGATGCGGGCCGACTTCCTCGCCAACGCCAGCCACGAGCTGCGCACGCCGCTCGCCTCGCTCTCCGGCTTCATCGAGACCTTGCGCGGCCACGCCCGCGACGATGTCGAGGCGCGCGACCGCTTTCTGGGCATCATGCAATCCCAGGCCGGGCGGATGGCGCGCCTGATCGACGACCTGCTGTCGCTCAGCCGCATCGAGCTGAACGAGCACATTCCGCCGCAGGGCCGCGTCGACGTCTCGCTGACCGTCCGGGACGTGCTCGACGCCCTTGGCCCGCTGGCCGAGGAGCGCAGTCTCACGTTCGAGACGCGCCTGACCAGCGCTCCGACGTTCGCCCAGCCGGCCGACCGGGACCAGATCGTCCAGGTCGTGCAGAACCTCATCGAGAACGCCATGAAATATGCTGCGGCGGGCACGGGCGTGGGCATCGAGGTGGTTGAAGCCGTCGGCGCGGACGACGCGATGGCCCCGCGCCGACCGGGAAGCGCGAACCTGGCCCTGCTCACCCCGGACCATGCGGCGGACCAACTCTATGTGGCGCTCAAGGTGGCGGACCGCGGGCCGGGCATCGCGCGCGAGCACTTGCCTCGGCTCACCGAACGCTTCTACCGCATCGAGGGCCAGAAGCCCGGAGAGCGGACCGGAACCGGGCTCGGCCTCGCCATCGTCAAGCACATCATGAACCGCCATCGGGGCGGCCTGGCGGTGGAGAGCGTGCTGGGCGACGGGGCGGAGTTCACCGTCTATTTTCCCATGGCCGCAGCGGCGACCGCGTCTGCTGAGGGCGGCCTCGCCTTGACCCACTAGGCGCGCCGCGCCAAAGCGGCGGCATGAACATCCTTCTCGTCGGCTCGGGCGGGCGCGAACACGCCCTCGCCTGGAAGATCGCGCAGTCGTCGATGCTCGTCCGTCTGGTCAGCGCGCCCGGCAATCCGGGCATGGCGGCGCTTGGCGAGACCCGCGACATCAAGGCGACCGACGTCGAGGGCCTGGTCGCGCTTGCGCGGGAAATAGCGGCCGACCTGGTGGTGATCGGCCCGGAATCGTCAATCGACGCCGGGCTCGCCGATGCGCTGGCGACGGCGGGCGTGCCGACCTTCGGCCCCACGGCCGCCGCGGGCCGGCTGGAGAGCTCCAAGGCCTTCACCAAGGCCTTCGCCGACCGCCACGGCCTGCCCACCGCGCGCTACGGCGTGTTCGACGATACTGGTCCGGCCAAAGCCGCGCTCTCGCGCTTCGATCCGCCCTATGTGATCAAGGCCGACGGCCTGACCGGCGGCAAGGGGGTGGTGGTCGCCCCGGATCGCGCCGCCGCGGAGGCGGCGATCGACGACGCCCTGGGCGGCCGGTTCGGCGCGGCGGGGACCCGGTTGGTGATCGAGGAATTCCTGGTGGGCGAGATCGCCTCGCTCTTCGCCCTGTGTGATGGCAAGACCAGCCTGCTGTTCGGCGGGGCGCAGGACCACAAGCGCGCCTTCGACGGCGAGCGGGGGCCCAACACCGGCGGCATGGGGACCTATTCGCCGGCGCCGGTGCTGTCGGAGGCGGTGGTGGCCGCCGCCGAGCGACGCCTGATCCGCCCGGCGTTCGACGGCATCGCCCAGGAGGGCGCGCCGTACCGCGGCGCCCTGTTCTGCGAGATGATGGTCACCGCCGACGGCCCCAAGCTGGTGGAGTTCAACGCCCGCTTCGGCGATCCGGAGTGCCAGGTGCTGATGCTGCGCTTGGAGAGCGACATCGTTCCCTACCTCTACGCCGCCGCCACCGGGACGCTGGCCGAACTGCCGGCCCCGCGGTGGCGCGACGAGGCCGCCATCTGCGTGGTCCTCGCCGCGCGGGGCTATCCGGATGCGCCCCAGTCCGGGTCGGAGATCCGCGGCGCGGACGCCGACTTCGGCGAGGACGTGGCGGTCTTCCACGCCGGCACGCGTCGCGATGCCCAGGGGCGGCTGCTGGCGGCGGGCGGACGGGTGCTGAATGTCTGCGCCCTTGGGCCGAGCTTGAAGGCGGGGGGGGGGGGGGGCGCGGCCCCCTCGCCGAGGTTGCGCTGATACAGGTCCATCGCTTGCGGGGCGGTGCCCTTGAGGATGTCGCCGCCCACCGAGGGGTACTCGGCGTTGGCGCTGGCGTAGGG
>JBIOEG010000066.1:0-25192 GCA_044445825.1 Caulobacterales bacterium | reverse complement strand
CACCTGTTATGCATCGATAACAGGCCTGTTTGGCGCCTGTTATCACCTGTTATCACCTGTTCCTGGCGGATATCAGGTGGCCGTAACTCATTGAACAAGCATGGCTTCCGGACCGTAACAGGTGGAAAAAACACCGAAATAACAGGTGGAACAGGTGAATAACAGGTCGGAACAGGTGGAACAGGAGCGTCGCCGCCTCAGGTCCCCAGCACCCCGCTGACCCCCAGCGCCGCGGCCGCAGCCAGGCACCAGAGGGGATTGAGCTTGGTGAAATAGGCCACGCCCGCGCTGGCGGCGGTGACCAGCGCCAACCGCCAGCCGTGATCGGCGGCGCGAACCAGAACGAAGGCGCTGGCGAATACGAAGCCCACGGTCACCGGCGCCATCCCGCTCCCGACGGCGGCGCGCCAGGGCGTCTCGCGGTAGCGGTCCCAGGCCTTGATCACCCAGAAGGTCAGCAGGCACGAAGGCACGCACATGGCCGCCGTGGCGACCAGGGCGCCGGGCACGCCGCCCGCCTTCCAGCCGACCAGGGTGGAGATCAGGAAGTTCGGGCCGGGGGCGGCCTGGGCTATGGCGAACAGGGCGGCGAAGTCCCGGTCGGTCATCCAGTGGTGAAGGTCCACCGACTGGCGATGGATCTCCGGGATCACCGCATTGGCCCCGCCGAAGGCCACCAGCGACAGGATGGCGAACTGCGCCGCCAGGGTCTCCAGGACCGAGCCCCCCTTCACGCCGCCCGTCCCCACATCAGGGCGATGCTGATCGGGGCCAGCGCCAGCAGCACATAGGGCAGGGGCAGGTGGAACACCGCCACCGCCAGGAACGCCGCCAGGATGAACGGCGCGGCGGTGAGCGCGCGCCGCCTGATCAGCGGCTCGGCCATGCGCGCGGCGGTGGCGATGACCAGACCGGCGGCGGCGGCGGCGACACCCGCGATCGCGCGCTGCACCTCGGGCAGACCGCCGAAGCGCCCCCAGAGCATGCCGAGCGCCAGCACTATGGCGATGGGCGCTCCCACAAGTCCGGAAAACGCCGCGATGGAGCCGCGCCAGCCGCAGGCGCGCGCGCCCACCACGATGGACAGGTTCACCACATTGGGCCCCGGCAGGCTCTGGCAGAGCGACAGGGTCTCGGTGAAGTCCTCCGCGGTCAGCCAGCCATGCCTGTCGACCAGGGTGCGCCGGGCGAACGGCAAGACGCCGCCGAAGCCGGAAAGCGCGATGGACAGGAAGACGGCGAACAGCCGGCGCGGCCGCGCCGCCGCCAGCTTGTCGGTCACTTGCAGGGGAAGGCCCCTCTGAGCGCCTCCAGCACAAGGTCCTGGGCGGCCAGACGACGTTTCTCGGGGTGGCCGTCCATGAACTTGACCACCGCATCGATCAGCTGCGGCGAGGTGACGCTCGCGGAGAGGCATACCGTCGCCGGCGGGCCGGCGGCGGCGCCCTGGGCGGCCTGCTCGGCGTCGCTGACCCCGATGACATAGGCCAGGCACCGCGCCTGGCGCGTCTGGAAGTCGGCGTCGGCCGGGGCGGCCTTGCACTGAAGGTAGAGGTCGTCGCCCGTGTAGTACTCGAGGTCGCTGGTCGCCGAGCGGGCGGCGGCGGACGTCAGCACCGCCATGGCGAGGGCGGCCGCCATCAGACGGGGGAACTTCACGGGCGGCACATCTGCGTCATGCGCGCCCCTCATAGCGCCGGGAAACAGAGTCGCACAGCCCGCTACTGGCGTCGGCGCGTCAGGTGCGCTAGTGCGGCGTCACGCCGCCGAAAGGAGTTCGCGTATGGCCTCTGGAAATCCCCGACCGGTGGTGAACGTCGTGTTCATCGTCATCATCGCCGCCCTGTTCGCCGGCGCCGCGGTGTTCACCTGGCACTATGGCGCCGCGGTGTTCGCGGCCGGTCCCGGGCCGAGCTGAGCGGTCAGTTCGCGCGGGTCAGGCGGGGACCCGGTCGCCGAGGGCGTCGAACTCCGCCAGCAGGCGCCGGCCGGCCTCGCCGCGCTCGGCCATGACCTGCTCCCCGATGGTCTGGCGGGTGCGCGCGGCGCCCAGTTCGCGCTCCTCGCGCCCATGCCAGTCGACCATCCGCTCCCACACCGGGTCGATGACGTCCTTGCCGGGGATGGTTCCGCCGTCCACGGTGCGCAACGTCAGGCTGCGCAGCTCCGAGATCGCCGTCGACAGGTAGCCGACGTGGATCGCCTCGTCGGTACGGATGCGCTCCACCAGGGTCGCGGCAAGCTCGGCGGCGGCGCGGCGGTCCTTGAAAGTCTCGGGATCGCGCATCAGCCGCATATTGAACAGGAAGCCGGATTCGGCGCGCACCTCGATCATCAGCACGTTCATCATAAAGGTGAAGAGCTGCTCGTAAGGTTGCGGAATCTGAGACATAAGTCGGCCTGCTTCCGGCCGCGAAATGCTGTCGGGCGGAGTCGGGACCGGATAGGCGTCCTTGCCGAACAGCAGGTCGCGGGCGGCGAACCACATGGCGTCGTGGGCGCCGACGCCGGGAACCGCCGGGTCGCCGCCCTCGTCCGCGCCGTGCGCCCACAGCAGCCCGGCGTTGAGGTGGCCGAGGCAGGTCTCGGAAATGTCCTCGACGACCAGCTTCTGCAGGTCGGGCGCGGTCAGATTGCACAGTGCCTGGCCGCGCGCCTCGATGATGCCGGTGATCGACAGGGAGTTCCACAGCGTGCGGCCGAAGCCCACGCCCAGCAGCAGCTTCTGCTGGGCCTCGTTGGGAAAGGCGCCGTGCTTGAGCAGCTGGGCGCCGCAGTCGATGACCGGCCAGCCTCGCGCCTCGAGCGCCGCCTGCCAGGCGCGCACCGCCGGCCAGCGCACCTTGGTGCGCGGCGACACATAGGTCCCGTCCTCCATGAACCCGCCGTGCAGCCGATAGCCGGCTTCCTCGTGGGGCCGGGCGTAGGCGTGGCTTTCGAGCAGTTCCTCGCGGCTGTAGCGCAGGCGCATCGCCGGTCTCCCTGATGGCTCATGCTGGCGGGCAGCGTGGCCGCGAGCTTATCAGCGTTCCCGCGCGGTCCCAACAAAGGTTCTTGAAAGCAAACACTTAACGCTGCGGAAAGCGGTCGCTCCAGACGACCGGCCCCGGCGTGCGATCCGCGGCCAACGGGATCACCGCGTCGGCCCTGGCGGGCATCTCGGCGAGGATGTGGCGGGTCAGGCGCTCGTAGTGAGCCACGAAGGTCGCGATCTCGTGGTCGGTGAGGGTCCGCTGGGTCCCCTGCCCCGCCGCCGCGAGGCGCGCGCGCAGCTTTTGCTCCTGTTCCCGGCGCCACCCCGCCACCACTTCGAAGCTGGGCGCCCGCATGAGGACGAGCCGGTCGAGCTTTGCGAAGAGGGCCTGGTAAGGACCGGCCAGGGCGGCGTTTACCGCGCCTCGCCAGGCGCCGTCCGGGTCGCGGGTGCGTTCGAGGTCGTTCACCGGCTGGACCAGCGCCGCCTGATCCTGCGGCGCCGCGCCGACGCACCAGCCTTCGAACAGGATCACGTCCGCCGGACCGTCGAACCGCGTCCACCGCGAGCGGCCGGCCCGCGTGTCGGTCGCCTTGTCGAAGCGCGGGATCAGGGTTGGTGCCGAAGTCGCCAGACCGGCGAGCACGGACAGTCCCAGCGCCACATCGTGCGTGCCCGGCGGACCTCGCGTGCGGAACAGGGGGTGTACGTCCCGCGCCAATTGCTCGCGCGCTTCCAGCGGCAGGTAGAGATCGTCGAGCGAAAGGGTGGCGACGCGCAGGCCATCAGCGTCCAGCAGATGCGCGACGACGGCCGAGGCGGTGGACTTGCCCGAGCCCTGCGCCCCGCAAAGGCCGAGCACGAACCCTGGCCCATGCGCGCGGGCCGCCTCGGCGATCCGCTCGGCGAGCGGCGCGATGACCGTGGCCACCGCCTGGGCGTAGGCGGACGGCAGGGCTTCGGCGCGCAGGAAATCGGTGAGCCAGTCCGGGTCGGCCATAACGCCATTTGCCCCGGCCGCGCGCGCCGCCGCAACCACGCTTCGGCTGCGCGCCGGGCGGGTGTAGACTCGGCGAATGTCCGAACTGCTCGAGCCGCATGCCCTGAAATCGCCGGTGGAGCGCCGCGCGGGCCGCCAGTGGCGCGTCGGCGAGGCGGCCGACAGGCCCGTCGCGCGCGACCTCGCCGATGAGGCGGCCGTGGGAGTCGCCTACGACGGGCGCCCTCACGCGGTGCTCATGGCCACGCCGGAGGATCTCGAGGACCTCGCCGTCGGCTTCACCCTGACCGAACGCATCGCCGCGCCCGACCAGATAGAGGCCGTGAGCGTCACCGATCGCCCCGAAGGCTTCCTGGTGGACGTGCGTCTCGGGGCGGAGGGCCGAAAGACCCGGGCCAAGGCCCGCGCTCGGACCCTGGAAGGCCGCACCAGCTGCGGCCTGTGCGGCGTGAAGCGCCTGGGCTCGGCGGTGCGGCCCCTGGAGGCCGTCGCGGAAGGCTTCACCGTGCGGCGCACGGCGATCCAACGGGCCCTGGCCGAGCTGGAGGAGGCCCAGACCCTGGGCGTGGTCACCCGCGCCACCCACGCCGCCGCCTGGGCGAGGCCCGACGGAGCGCTCGCCCTGGTCCGCGAGGACGTGGGACGCCACAACGCCCTCGACAAGCTGATCGGCGCCGGCGTGCGCGCGGGGCTGAACGCCGGCGGCGCTTTCGCCGTGATCACCAGCCGGTGCTCCTACGAGATGGTGGAGAAGGCCGCCATCGCCGGATTTTCCGTGCTGGTCGCCATCTCCGCGCCCACCGCCCTCGCCATCCGCAAGGCCGAGGAGGCCGGCTTGACGCTGGTGGCCCTGGCCCGCGCCGACGGCCACACGGTGTTCGCGCGGCCCGACCGCATCGTCGGCTGAGCCAGGCCGGGCGTCGGCCGCAGGTTTCCAGGGCCTCCCGGTCGACACGGCCCGCGCACGATGCAATTTTGCCGGCGCGCGAACGGCCCCTTGCCCGGGCGCCTTACGGAGACATCAGACGTGCGAGTGGACGACGCCAAGCTGGCGGAAGTGTGGGATCGCGGCTTCACCGTGGTCGAGGGCTTCCTCGACCCCGACACGCTGAAGGCCGCCCAGGACGCCCTGTGGGACATCTACCCCACGCCCGAGCAGTACTTCGCCGATCCGGGCCAGCACCCGCGCTACACGCGCAGCCAGTTCGCCGGCCTGCGCTTCTTCCCCTATCCCAGCTGGGCGCTGAACCGCATCGCGGTCTATCCCGACCTGATCGACGCCGCCGAGCGCTTCTGCGGGACCACCGACATCGAGTGCTACAAGATCGAGCTGTGGGGCAAGTACGCCGGGGCCATCGACTACGACCAGGCCCACCACCGGGACTTCGGCAACCACACCCTGGTGGTGCCGAGCCTGGACGGCCGGCACGTGCAGATGACCACCTTCATCCTGCTCAGCGACGTCACCGAGGATGATGGCCCCACCAAGGCCGTGCCCCTGGAATATACCCGCGACCTGCCTCTGATCCCCAAGCAGCTGCCCATGGGCGAGCTGTTCGACAAGGAAGTCGCCGTCACCGGGCCAGCCGGCAGCATGCTGATCTACAAGACCGACGTCCTGCACCGGGGCTCGGACTTCAAGGCGCCCGGCCGCTCGCGCTTCGTCATGCCCATCGACTTCACGGCGCGCGGCTGGCGCTGGAACGGCAAGATGGCCTGGCCCGACCACGCCGACCGGCCGGGCTTCTGCGAGGCCATGGTGAAGATGACGCCCCGCCAGCGCGACCTGTTCGGCTGGCCGCCCATCGGGTCGGACTACTGGACGCCGCAGACCCTGCGCGACACCGCCGCCCGCTATCCCGGCATCGACCTGTCCCCCTACGCCGCGCCCGTGAAGGAGCACGCCTGAATGGCCATCCGCAACCGCATCACCGAGATGCTGGGCGTCGAATATCCCATCATACAGGCGCCCATGGGCTGGATCGCCCGGGCGCAGCTGGCCTCGGCGGTGTCCAACGCCGGCGGGCTGGGGATCATCGAGACCTCGTCCGGCGAGCTCGGCGCCATCCGCGAGGAGGTGAAGAAGATGCGTCAGCTCACCTCCAAGCCGTTCGGCGTGAACATCGCCCACGCCTTCGTGCGCGACGAGACGATCATCGACTTCGTCATCGACCAGGGCGTCCAGTTCGTCACCACCTCGGCCGGCGACCCGGCCAAGTACTGCAGCCAGCTGAAGGCGGCGGGGCTCACCGTGTTCCACGTCGTGCCGACCCTGCGCGCGGCCCTCAAGGCCGTGGACGCCGGCGTCGACGGGCTGATCGTCGAGGGCGGCGAGGGCGGCGGCTTCAAGAACCCGCAGCCGGTGATGAGCATGGTGCTGCTGCCGCTGGTGCGCTCGAAGGTGAAGGTTCCCATCGTGGCGGCCGGCGGCATCTGCGACGGGGCGACGATGGCCGCGGCTTTCGCGCTGGGCGCCGAGGGCGTGCAGATGGGCACGCGCATGGTCGCCTCGCAGGAATCGCCGGTGCACGCCAACTGGAAGAACGCCATCCTCGGCGCCGCCGAGACCGACACGGTGTTCCTCAACCAGTTCTCCAAGCCGGCGCTGCGGGCTTTGCGCACCGCCAAGACGTCGCGCCTGGAGCATGACGCCGGTCCCAACATCATGAGCGAGTTCGGCCACGCCCTGGACCTCTATTTCGGCGGCGACATGGAGGCTTCGATCGCCCTTTCCGGGCAGGTCGCCGGCCGCATCGACGAGATCAAACCGGTGGCACAGATCATCGACGAGACCGTGCGCGAGTTCGAGGCGGTGATGGCGGAGTTGTCGCGGCGGTATGCGCCGGAACTGGCGCGGGCGTAGGCGCCTCTACGGCTAGTGCCGCGGCGGCGTCATGCGAACCAGCCGTTCCAGCGCGACGCGGCCTTCGAATATCTCGGCGGCGTAGCCGGCCCGATCCTCGGCGAGCAGACGCGCGGCGAGTTCGTGAGCGCGCTCGGCGTCGCGGACGGTGACCTGCGCTTCGCAGAGCGGGGCGCCGCCTGCGCCTTCGATCAAGACTCTGAACGTCCTCACGGCCGCACCGTCCCTTCGCAGCGCCCCCACGCGCTCCGACGAATCGCGTCTCCGCATGATCGTCGTTAATCAACAGCTACAGTGTCGCGCGGGATCGGTGACCTGTGCGGATCGCCACATGCGACGGGCTGTCGCAATCGATCTCTTCAGGCGCGCACAGGCCTCGGCTGGCCGTGCAGACCAGCCCCGGCGTCGGCCGGCAGGCGGACGAAGAACAGCGCGGACACCAGGCTGAGCAGGCCGATGCACACGAACACCGGGGCGATCGTGCCGGCGGTGAGATGGCCCATGGCGGCGAGGCGGCCGGTGAGATGTGCATGGACCGGCGACTGGACGTGCCCGCGGAACAGGGTCAGCAGGGTCGCCGACAGCCCGATGCCGATGCTCTGCGACAATTGCTGGCCCATGGTGGACATGGTCGAGGCTCGGCTCATCTGCGGTTGGTTGATGTCGGCGAAGGCCAAGCCGTTGAGCGCGGTGAACTGCAGCGAGCGGAAGAAGCCGCCGCCCAGCAACACGGCGTAGATCAGCCAGTGCGGCGTCGTCCGCGTGAACAGCGCATAGCCCATGAAGGTGATCGCCACGATCACGGCGTTTGCGGTGAGGGTGTTGCGGAATCCGAAATGGGCCAGGATCGGCGGGGCGCAGGTCTTCATCACCAGGGCGGCGGCGGCGCTGGCGAAGGTCATGAGGCCGGCCTGCAGAGCCGAAAGGTTGAAGGCCACCTGCAGCAGCAGGGCGAGCAGGAAGGGCGTCGCGCCGATGCCCATGCGCATGAAAGCGCCGCCCACCACCGAGGCGGTGAAGGTGTGGATCTTCAGCAGCTTCAGATCGAGGATCGCGTGGCTGATGCGCGAGGCGTGCCAGGTGTAGAGCGTCAGGCACAGAGCCCCGCCGCCCATCATGGCCGCCACCGCGACGGGCGGAAACGCGTTTCGGCCCAGGTTCTCGAAGCCGTAGACCACGCCGGCCATGCCGATGCCGGTGAGGAAGAGGCCGACCCAGTCGAGGCGCGGCGCGTCCTCCTCGCGCACGTCCTTGATGAAGCGGATCACCAGGAACAGGCCCAGCAACGCGATTGGCAGGTTCAGAAAGAAGATCCAGCGCCACGAACCGTAGGTGACGATGAAGCCGCCCAGCGGAGGCCCGATCACCGGCCCCAGCAGGGACGGCATGGTCAGCACCGACATGGCGCGCACCAAGTCGTGCTTGGGCGTGGAGCGCAGCAGCACCAGCCGGCCCACGGGGCCGAGCATCGCGCCCGCCGCGCCTTGCGCGAACCGCGCCAGGAGCAGCTCCGCAACGTTCTGCGCGAAGCCGCAGGCGGCGCATGCCAGGGCGTAGCCGGCGATGGCCAGCAGAAAGATGCGCTTGGCGCCGAACTTGTCCGCCGCCCAGCCGCTGATCGGCAGGAAGATCGCCGAGGCGAGCAGATAGACGGTGATGGCCGTGTTCAGGTGCACCGGGTCTTCGTGCAGGGCCCGGGCCATGGTCGGCAGGGCGTTGGAGATGACGGTGGCGTTCAGCGTCTGCATCATCATGGCGCAGCCGATGATCGCCGGCACCAGGGAGGAGAACGGCTTGACCTCGGGCTCCGCGGCCAGCGGCTCGGCGGAGGGTTCGCCCGCGATCGCCGCCGCGGCCTCCGCCTCGGCTTCCCTGCGCGCCTCCAGGTCGAGCGCGCCACGCGCCAGGGCGACGTCGTTCATGCCGGCTCTCCGGCCAGCTGGGTCAGGGGCCTGGCGGCGGCGGCCAGGGTGGCGCGGTCCTCAGGGCTGAGCGCGGTCAGCCGCGCGGCCAGCCAGTCGTTGCGCCGCCGGCGGATGGCGTCGAGCGCCTTGCCGCCCTTGACGGTGAGGTACAGCCCCGCCCGGCGACGATCCTCGGGCGTGTCGCCGCGCCGCTCGATCCACCCGGCGCCCTCGAGCCGCTTGATGTGGCCGCTCATGGACGGACGCGTCATCTGCTCACGATCGGCGAGGCCGGAGACGCCGATTCCGGGGAGCTTCTTCACCGCGGCCAGCAGTTGGGCGTCCAGGGCCGAAGCGCCGACGCGCTGCGCCTCCCGCCGCAGGGCGCGGGACACGCGCAGCAGAGCCGGTCGCAGCGCTTCGGCCAGGATCACCGTCTTACGGTCGGGCTGGGCGTCCGCGTTCATGGGGCCAACTCTAATTCTAGTTAGGTTGCCTAACTATCAACATTGGCCGCGGACGCAAGCGCGCGGGCCACGCTGCGACGCCATGTCCGAGCGGATGTGGTAGATGGTCAGGGGTTGAAACGAGGGTACCCGGCCATGCAGGCGCAGTTCACCCACGCCATCGTGTTCGTCGCGGACATGGACAAGGCGTTGGCTTTCTACCGCGACACCTTCGGCCTGACGCTCCGGTTCGCCACGCCCGGCTGGAGCGAGTTCGAGACGGGGCCGGTGACGCTGGCCCTGCACCCGGCGTCCGATCGCAATCCTGCCGGACGGGTGCAACTGGGGTTCACGACGCCGGAGCTGGAGGCGGTCTACGCCGCCCGCGATGCGGTGGGCCTGACCTTCGCGGCCCCGCCGGTGGACGAGCACGGGACCCTGCTGGCGCGCATCCTCGACTGCGAGGGGGCGGAGGTGTCGCTGAGCGGCGCGCCGCACGGACAGTGAGCGAGCCGTGGCGGAGCGTCTCATCAAGCGCGAGGCGCTGAACTCGACCATCCGGCTCGATGCCTATGATCCGGCCTGGCCGGCGATGTTCGCGCGGGAGGAAGCGCGGATCCGGCACGCAATCGGCGCCGCCGCGCTGGCGGTGCACCACGCTGGGTCGACCTCCGTGCCCGGCCTGGCCGCCAAGCCGATCATCGACATCGTCCTGGCCGTGCCTGACACCCGGCTCGAGGCGTCCTACGTCCCGGCCCTGGAAGGCGCCGGCTACGCCCTGCACGCCAGGGAGCCGGACTGGTTCGAGCATCGGCTGTTGAAGCGCGGCGACCCGGCGGTGAACCTGCACGTCTTCTCCGAGGGATGCTCGGAGATCGACACCATGCTGGCGTTCCGAGACAGGCTGCGCACCCACGAGGACGACCGCCGACTCTACGAAGCGGCGAAACGCGACCTGGCTCAGAGGGTCTGGACCTATGTCCAGGACTACGCTGACGCCAAGACGCAGGTGGTGCGGGAAATCGTCGCCCGCGCCACGGCGAAGTAGCCCGCGGCTACTCCGCAGCGAAGGCCAGGGCCTTGCCGGCGGTGTAGGAGGTCTTGCGCGCCAGATCCTCCTTGGCCGCTTCGTATTCGGCGGCCAGACGCGCCACCAGTTCGGCGACCGGCGGCACATGCTTGACCGCGCCGATGCCCTGGCCGCAGCCCCAGATGTCGCGCCAGGCCTTGGCCTCCTGATTGCCGCCGGAGCCGAAGTTCATCTTCGAAGGGTCGGCGTGCGGCAGGTTGTCGGGATCGAGGCCGGCACGCACGATGGACGGGCGCAGATAGTTGCCGTGCACGCCGGTGAACAGGTTGGTGTAGACGATGTCCTCGGCCCCGAACTCGACGATCATCTCCTTGTAGCCGGCCGCCGCATTGGCTTCCTGCGTGGCGATGAAGGCGGAGCCGATGTAGGCCAGGTCCGCGCCCATGGCCTGGGTGGCGAGGATCGAGGCGCCATTGGCGATCGAGCCGGAGAGCGCGATCGGACCGTCGAACCAGGCCCGCAGTTCCTGCACGAAGGCGAACGGCGAGAGCCCGCCGGCATGGCCGCCGGCGCCCGCGGCGACCGGGATCAGGCCGTCGGCGCCCTTCTCGATCGCCTTGTGGGCGAAGAACTGGTTGATCACGTCGTGCAGCACGATGCCGCCCCAGCCGTGGACGGCTTGGTTCACGTCCTCGCGGGCGCCCAGCGAGGTGATGACGATCGGCGCCTTGTACTTGGCGCAGAGCTCGACGTCCTCTTCCAGGCGGTTGTTGGTTTTGTGGACGATCTGGTTCACCGCGAAGGGCGCGGACGGCGTTTGCGGATGGGCCTGGTCCCAGGCGGCCAACTCCTCGGTGATCCGGTGAAGCCATTCGTCGAGCCGGGAAATCGGGCGGGCGTTCAGCGACGGAAACGAGCCCACGATGCCGGCCTTGCACTGGGCGATCATCAGGTCTGGGCCGGAGACGATGAACAGGGGCGAGCCGATCACCGGCAGACGCAAGCGGTCACGCAGAACGGGGGGCAGTGCCATTGGGCTCTCCAGTTTGGGATGGACTGCATCCAGCCACAATAAGCGTGCGAGACCAAGGCCGGCGACCAGGCGAGGCTTCAGGCGGGCGCCGGCTGCACGGCGATCGGCGGCGCGCGCTGGGCGACTATCACACCGCCCAGGGCTATCGCCGCGCCGGCCGCCTGCAGCGGCGTCAGCGCTTCGCGGAAGATCAGATAGCCCAGCGCCACGGCGGCCACCGGCTGGACGAGCACCACGAGCGACGCCGTCGATGGCGGCAGCCGGCCGAGCGCCCAGGCTATGGCGCCCTGGCCGAAGACGTGGACCAGGCCCAGCCCGGCGGACGCCGCCCAGCCCGCCGCCGTGGCCGGCAGTATCTGTTCGCGCAGCAGCAGGGCGGCGGCGAGCAGCAGCGGCGCGCCGGTCAGGCTGGACCACAGCATCACCTGCCCCGTGGTGAAGGCGAACCGCGCCTGGCGGACGGCCAGAAAGTAGAGCCCGTACCAGACGGCGGTCGACGCCGAGAGGAGGTCGCCCAGGTGCTGATTCGGCCCGCCGCGCGCGCTGGGCGCGGCGGCCTCGGCCATCAGCACCGCCCCGCCGATCGCCGCCACGAGTCCCACCAGGAACACCGCGCGCGGGCGCTCCTTGAACACCAGCCAGCCGGCGACGGTCACCAGCACGGGGGTCAGGTTGGGCAGCACTATGGCGTTGGCCACGCTGGTGTAGCGGATGCCGTAGTGCCAGCAGCCGAGATCCAGGGCGAAGGCGAGGCCGGCCAGCAGCATGGCCGCCGACGGCCGCCCGACGCCCGCGCCAACGCCCTTCCCGGCGCCCCTTCTGGCGACCAGGAACAGCAGCGGCGCGGCGAAACCCAGCCGCCAGAACCCCGCCGCCGCAGGCCCGCAGGCGGCCAGCCGCACCAGGATCGGCGAGAGGCCGATGACCAGGGCGCCGAACACCAGGGCGGCGAGCGGCAGGCGTCGGTCGGCGGCGTCGGAGGCTTCGGTCACGCGCTCTTGAAACCAACTTCCGCGCGAAGGTCCAGTGGCGCCATCGGGCGATGCAGCCTCAACGCGACATTTCAGCGACAGTTTGATGACGGTTCGGGTTTCGAGCCCGCGATTGTCACAAAACCTATATCGTGGCCGACTAGAGCAGGGCCGTGAGCGACGCGGATGGGGCGCTCTTCACTCTCGGAGAATACCATGTTGAAGAAATTCCTGGGCGTCGCGGCTGGGGTCGCCGCCGCCGCCGTGTGCGCGGCCGCGCTCGCCGCGGACCTCACCGGAGCGGGGTCGACGTTCGTGTATCCCGTGCTGTCCAAATGGTCCGCCGACTATGCCGCGAAGTTCGGCGACAAGGTGAACTACCAGTCGATCGGTTCCGGCGGCGGCATCGCGCAGATCAAGGCCGCGACCGTCGAATTCGGCGCCACCGACAAGCCCCTGGCGCCGGCGGATCTTTCCGCCGCGGGGCTGGCGCAGTTCCCGCTGGTCATCGGCGGCATCATTCCGGTGGTGAACGTTGCCGGCGTCGAGCCGGGCAAGATCAGGTTCACCGGGCCGCTTCTGGCCGACATCTTTCTCGGCAAGGTGAAGACCTGGAACGATCCGGCGATCGCGCGCGTCAATCCGGGCCTCAAGCTGCCGGCGTCGGCCATCGCCGTCGTGCACCGCTCGGACGGCTCGGGCACCAGCTTCAACTTCACCCACTATCTGAGCCAGGTCAGCCCGGAGTGGAAGGGCAGTGTCGGCGAGGGCACCTCGGTGAAATGGCCGACAGGGGTCGGCGGCAAGGGCAATGAGGGCGTCGCCGCCTACGTCAACCAGATCCCCGGCTCCATCGGCTACGTTGAATATGCCTACGTCATCCAGAACCACATGAAGTGGGGCTCCGTGCAGAACAGCGCCGGCCACTTCATCGCCCCGTCGGTGAAAGGCTTCCAGGCGGCCGCGGCCACCGCCGACTGGGCTCATGCGCAAGACTTCTTCCTGGTGATGACCAACGCGCCGGGGCCGGACGCCTACCCGATCACGGCCACGGTCTTCATCCTGATGTACAAGCAGCCGAAGAACCCGGCGCAAACGGCCGCCGCGCTGAAGTTCTTCAAGTGGACCCTCGAGCACGGTCAGGCCGACGCGGCGGCCCTCGACTACGTCTCCCTGCCGCCACCGTTGGTGACGCGAATCGAAAAGTACTGGGCGTCGGACATCAAGCACTAGGGTCCGGCGAGCCTCGCGAGTTATGGATCGCGCGGGCGCCGGCCGCGCGGTCCCTGCGCCGCCTCAATGGAGACGACGATGGCGATCGTGAGCGAGGAGTTGACCGGCTTCGGTCCTCAAGGAGGGCCCGACGAACCTCGGGCGCGGGCGAGCGCGGGCGGCGCCGGCGACCGAGTGTTCAGCGCCCTCACCGGCGGCATGGCCATCCTCGTGCTGATGGTGCTCAGCGGCGCGGCGGCGGCGATGTTCGCCGGCGGATTCCTGGCCTTCAAGACCTTCGGCTTCAAGTTCCTGTATTCCACCGACTGGGACCCGGTGAACAAGAGCTTCGGCGCGTTCGTGCCCATCTACGGCACGCTGGTGACGTCGGCGATCGCCATCGCCGTCGCCGTGCCGATCAGCTTCGGCATCGCGATCTTCCTGACCGAACTGGCCCCGCGATGGCTGCGCGGTCCGGTCGGCACCGCGATCGAGCTGTTGGCCGCGGTGCCCAGCATCATCTACGGCATGTGGGGCCTGTTCGTCTTTGTTCCCTTCGTCGCCACCCACATTGAACCCTGGCTGAACGATCACCTTGGGAGCCTGCCGGTTATCGGTCCCGTATTCAGCGGCCCGCCGATCGGCATCGGCATGCTCACCGCCGGCATCATTCTGGCGATCATGGTCATCCCGTTCATCACCGCGGTGATGCGCGACGTGTTCAACGCGGTCCCGCCCGAATTGAAGGAGTCGGCTCGTTCACTGGGGTCGACCACCTTGGAAGTCGTCAGCCACGTCAGCCTTCCCTACACGCGCACGGCCGTGGTGGGCGCCATCTTCCTCGGCCTGGGCCGCGCGCTCGGCGAGACGATGGCGGTGACCTTCGTCCTGGGCAATGCGCACGAATTTTCGATCTCCCTGCTCATGCCCGGCAACTCCATCGCCGCGGCGATCGCCAATGAATTCACCGAGGCCGATTCGGAGATCTATCGTTCGTCGCTCATCGGGCTGGCGTTCATACTGTTCATAGTCACCTTCATCGTCCTCGCCCTGGCCAAGCTGATGCTGCTGCGCATCGGCCGCCTCGAAGGCGCGAAAGCCTAGGGGGCCGGCGATGGACTGGATCGTCGTCCGACGTCAGATCGCCAACGGGATCGCCATGGTGGCGGCGACCGCCGCGACGGTGTTTGGCCTGTTCTGGCTGGCCTGGATTCTGTGGACCACCTTCAGCCAGGGCGCGGCCGCGCTGAAACCGACGCTGTTCACCCAGATGACGCCCGCGCCGGGCGACAACGGAGGGCTACTGAACGCTTTCGCGGGCAGTCTCGCCATGATCGTCATGGCCATCCTGATCGGCACGCCGATCGGCGTGCTCGCCGGCACCTACCTGGCAGAGTTCGCGCGGCGGACCCGGCTTGGCGCCGTGATCCGGTTCATCAACGACATCCTGCTCAGCGCGCCTTCCATCGTCATCGGCCTGTTCGTCTATCAGCTCGCGGTGAAGCCGGCCGGCCACTTTTCCGGATACGCCGGCGCCGTCGCGCTGGCCATGATCCTGCTCCCCGTGGTCGTGCGGACCAGCGACGAGGCGCTGCAATTGGTGCCCGACCCGATGCGTGAGGCCGGCCTGGCGCTGGGCCTGCCGCGGTGGAAGATCACCACCACGGTGGTCTATCGCGCCGCCAGCACGGGCATTCTCACCGGCGTGCTCCTGGCCGTCTCGCGGATTAGCGGCGAGACGGCGCCACTGCTGTTCACAGCGCTCAACAACCAGTATTGGAGCAACGATCTCGGAGCCCCCACGGCCAATATACCGGTGGTGATCTTTCAGTTCGCGATGAGCCCGTACGACAGCTGGCATGCGCTGGCCTGGGCCGGCGCGCTGGTCGTGACGATTTTCGTGCTTGCGCTTGGCATAATCGCACGCGCGGCCTTCAGACCGAGAAACAGCAATGCCTGACGTTGGAGACACCGTGGAGCAGCAGGCGCCCGTCGGCGCGGTGGCGCGCCTCGCCAACCCGAAGGTTCGGGTCCGCAATCTGGACTTCTACTATGGCCGCACGCACGCACTGAAGAATGTCAGCCTCGACTTCCCCAACCGGGGCGTCACGGCGATCATCGGGCCATCCGGCTGCGGCAAGTCCACCCTGCTGCGCACCGTGAACCGCATCTTCGAACTCTATGACGACCAGCGCGCCACCGGCTCCATCGAGATCGACGGCGAGGACGTGCTCTCGAAGCGCTACAGCCTGTCGAAGCTTCGCAAGAAGGTCGGCATGGTGTTCCAGAAGCCGACGCCCTTCGTTCTCTCGATCTACGAGAACATCGCCTTTCCGGTCCGTCACTACGAGCGGCTGTCCAGGGCGGAGATGGACGAGCGTGTGGAACAGGTGCTGCGGCAGGCGGCGCTGTGGGATGAGGTGAAGGACAAGCTGGGCCAGAGCGCCCGGGCGCTCTCGGGCGGCCAGCAACAGCGGCTCTGCGTCGCGCGGGGGCTGGCGGTGCGCCCCGAGGTTCTGCTGCTCGACGAGCCGACCTCGGCGCTGGACCCGATCTCGAGCGCGCTGCTGGAGGAGACGCTCACCCAGCTGAAGGCCAAGTACACCATCGTGATCGTCACCCACAACCTGGGCCAGGCGGCGCGCGTCTCGGACTACACCGCATACATGTACCTCGGCGAACTGGTGGAGTTCGGCGCGACCGCGGAGATGTTCACCAGCCCCAAGACCAAGGGCGCCAACGACTACATCACGGGACGCTTCGGATGAGCCCGCGCAACGTCATGCCCGTCACGATGCAGAGGTTCGCGCGATGACCACCGAACACACCGTCCGCGCCTATGACGAGGAGCTCGACGGCCTGACGGCCGAGCTGTCGCGCATGGGCGGCCTCACCGAGATGGAGGTCAGCGACTCCATCCGCGCCATTTCCCGGCGCGACATGATCCTCGCCCAGCAGGTGATCGCCCGCGACGCCCGGCTCGACGAGATCGAGCTGGATATCGAGCGCCGCGCCATTCGCCTCATCGCATTGCGCCAGCCGGTCGCGGACGACCTGCGCCGCACCTTCGCGGCGTTGAAGATCAGCATGAACCTGGAGCGATGCGGCGACCTGGCCAAGAACATCGCCAAGCGCGCCATTGTGATCGCCGAGTCCGAACCGCTGACGCCCCTCACCCGCTCCATCGAACGGATGGGCGAGCTGGTGTCGGCGCGCCTGAAGGACGTGCTGGACGCGTTCGCGGCGCGCGACGTTGAGCGCGCCAAGGCGGTCTGGCAACGCGACCAGGAGGTCGACGAGCATTACGACAGCATCTTCCGCGAGCTGCTCACCTACATGATGGGCGATCCGCGCATGATCGGCTCCTGCGCCCACTTGCTGTTCGTCGCGAAGAACCTCGAACGCATCGGCGACCACGCCACCAACATCGCCGAGATCATCCACTATGAGATCACCGGCGTGGAGCTGACCGACCAGCGTCCGAAGGTGGACGCGCTCGAGCGATAGGCCCGCAGGTGAGATGTCACTTTTTGAGAGGTCGCCAGTCGAAACCGTGACGGTGCACTCCGCCCAACCCAGCATTCTCGTGGTGGAGGACGAGGAAGCCCTCGCCACCTTGCTCCACTATAACCTCGACAAGGAGGGCTACCGCGTCGACGTCTGCGCCGACGGCGAGGAAGCCCTGATCCGCATCGACGAGAAGCAGCCGGACCTGGTGTTGCTGGACTGGATGCTGCCCAGCGTTTCCGGCATCGAGGTCTGCCGGCGGCTCCGCCAGCGGTCCAGCACGCGCAACCTGCCGATCATCATGCTCACCGCCCGCGGCGAGGAGACCGATCGCGTGCGGGGCCTGGACACGGGGGCGGACGACTACATCGTCAAGCCGTTCCTGATGACCGAACTGGCCGCCCGCGTCCGCGCCGTGCTGCGCCGCATCCGGCCAGGCCTCGCCGAGGACCGGATCCGGCACGGCGACATCACCATCGATCGCTCGGCCCACCGGGTCAAACGCGGCGGCAAGGACGTCCACCTAGGCCCCACGGAGTTCCGCCTGCTCGACTATTTCATGCAGCACCCTGGGCGCGTGTTCTCCCGCGAGCAGCTGCTGAACGCGGTCTGGGGTTCGGACGTCTATGTGGAGACGCGGACCGTCGACGTGCACATCGGCCGCCTGCGCCGCGCCCTGTCCAACCGCGACGCTCCGGACCCGATCCGCACCGTCCGCTCCGCCGGCTACGCGCTGGACGTCTGAGGCAATGACGGAATCGTGAGCCGCAGCGCCACCAACGCTTACACAAGCCACGCGTCCGCGCTCAGCAAGGGCTACGTCACCAACGGCCTTAGTCAGTATCCCAGCGTAAGTGCGATGAGCTTCAGCTACGACTCCCGCGGTAGACGGGACCCGTACTCACAAGAGGGAGGCCAGCGCCGGGACCGTCGCCCGCTGACTATGGCGCCGCTCCACCCTAGTTGATGGCCTGGATCACCTTGGTGATTTCCACCCGGTTGATAAGATCCCATTCAATATATTCTTCTATCCCGCGAAGCGTCCGGTAGAATGATCGCCCTTGATTGAGGCTCGGGTCCCTGAACCTCATGCCCGTGCAGCCGCTCTTGAGAATCCGTAGGGCGAACGCTTCTGTGCACAGAAGCGTGCCGAAGAAGCGGTCGTGGAACAGGTCGTACGTCGGGGCAGCGTCCGGTCGGAAGGCATAGTGGCGGACATCGATTGGCGCCAACAACCTGTCCGGCCCACACGGCACCATCCTGTAGTCCGACCTCTCAGGGTCCGATACGTCCTCCGCTACGGCCACTTCCATGATCTGATAATTCTTCGATCGCGGCAGGGGCGCCGACTGGCTGGCGTCCACCTCGAAAAAGCGAACCGCTGAAGAGTCGGGGCCTATAACGTCCCGAATCCGCTCCGAGACAAAATCCCGGCCGCCCCACGCGAAGTAATCGGCGTCGAACGTTTCCAGGGTCAATTTCAATTGGGTGATTGGGAACGGTGTTTCTCTGACCGTGCCTCGGGCATGTCCTGCGTTGAGGACTTCCAGCCCGTTCAAAATTTCGCAATAGATAACTTCGGGCAGCTTGCCGCAATCCTCGGTGAACGGCATGAGGCTATCCATCACCGCAAAATCACATCCAGGGCGCCAGAAGTCGCTCATGAGGCAATCTTCAGAATTTCACCGTAAGATCCGGTCATAATGAGCGCACGATTGGTTCGCGCGACCTCTTCGAGTATGGATCTGGCTTGCAGGGGCGTCAGGTCTTTTGGAAACTTGGCTCTCACCTCCAATATCAACTCTCGCGTGGCTTCCATATAGAGCGAGTGCGGACCATTATGGATCGGCAGCCACTCGGGCGCCTCCGCTTGAGCTTTGGCGTTGGCGGGAAGACCGATCAAATTGCTTGGGTCGTCGACGTTCCAACCCGCCTCATGGGCCAGCTGGGTGATATTGATCTCCTTTCCCCAATTGTAGGCCGGCACAAGATGATGCGCCTGGAAGTTGCCGTCTTTCAACTCCTTGGCGATCGCTGCCCGGGCTGACCTGCTGGTCGTCTGAAGCTCGGGGACGACTCCGGGAGGCCTCGCGCGGCTCTCCGCCGCATAGTCGGCCAACCCACGATTGGCCGCGTCGATCATCAAGCTGAACGACTTCGCGCTCTCGGACGCCGGACCCTGGAGCATCGCGGGGAAGGCGCCTGGGTTGGCGAGCACAAAGCGCATCACCGCCTGCGACGCGGCATCGAGCTTCGGTCCGCTGAACGGAGCGTCGGTGCGCAGTGGCAGGACGTACTGCGACCAGACGTAGGCGCTGGCGGCCATCACATCGGCCGGCCGAGAGGGATCCAGTCCAAAGCGCGCCATGGCCTTGGTGACTTGGTCCCGCCCGACGTCGGCGTCCCACTGGTCCAGCAGACTCGCAGCAAAGGCCAACAGCCCCGCCCGCCCCAGACGAGCGACGCCCTTTGGCAAGGCAAAGCCTTCACCCATAGCGCGTCCGCCAACGACGGTGGACGCCGTGCTGACCGGAATGAGGAGGCTTTCATCAACTGCGCTGATCGCAATGGCGTTTCCGTGGACCGACGCGCTGGCGCCGGTCCCATCGGAGGAGGTTGATGGCGGCTCATGTGCGGGCAAATCTGGCCGCGCCCCCTGAGTGGAGACGTTCGTCGCGGGCGCGATCGCCGACGGGGCGCCGCCACCGGTGGTCCACTGGCCGGCTCCGGTTTGCCCCGCCGGGATGCGCAGCTCGGTCTGCCACGCGGTGTTGGCGAGCCTCTCGAGGTCGGCGATCTCGGCGAGCTTGGCCATCGCCTCAGGCGCGAGATCCGGCAACTTGAGCACTACGGCTTCAATGCCGGCGCGACCGAGGTCGCCGGCCTCGATCCATGCCGCCGCCCGACGCAGGCCTCGGTGGAGGCGCAGGACCACCTCGTCCGTCTGCGGTCCGTACGCAGCTCGCAGGATCTGGCCGACCTCACCGCGTGAGCGGACTTCGCAGTGGGCCACGCCATTTGCATCCTGGCGCACCCGCGCCAGGTCCACTCCGCCGAGGGCTAGGCCCTTCTCATCGCACGCGAGCCCCGCCCCGCCTCGCGCGGTGAGGCGGTAAGGCTGTACAGGCTTGTTCATTCAGAAATGTCCCTTGTCCGGGCGGGACAAATGATATGTTCGCGTTTTGTTCCAATGTCAAGCTCGGCGCTGCAACCGGTGATGGCGCTGACGCGGGAATTGCGGTGACAGTGCGGACGTCTGGCGCCCGCGGTCAGGCGGCGCCGCTGATGTCAGGCAGATCCTCGGCCAGGACGCGGATGGCGTCGGGCAGGTCGGCCGGCGGATGCTGCAAATCGTAGCCGCGGGTGAAGGCTAGGCCTAGCAGCACGCCGTCGCGCCAGATCACCTCGACCTCGAAGGCGAGGTGGTGGCGCTTGTCCAGCAGGAACATCGGCGCGTCGACCTCGACGGGAGTGCGCGACCTCACGCGCGCGCCGGCCTCGGAGATGTCCTTTATCGCGCAGTCCTGGGTGGCGCCGTCCGGCCCGTAAACCAGCTTGCCGCCCAGCAAGACTCGCCGTCTCGGGCCGCGACGCCGCTCTGCGTTTCGCTCGAGTGTGTCGTCCATCCCTCCGCTCGCCCCTCGCCCTATTGCTTCGCCAGGCTCTCCTTGATGTCGAGCCCGAGCTTCTGGACCATCTGCATCAGCAGGTCGTTCTGCTGCTCCAGGTGATGCAGGATGACTTCGATCTCGTGTTCCGCTTTCACATTGATCTCGAGATCGTGCTGGGCGCGGGCCTCGGAGTGGGCGCCCTGGATGTTCTGTCCCACCATGATCAGCGGCATCAGCAGGATCTGAATCACGTTGGAAATGAACAGATAGAAGACGAAGCCCATGGGCGGGTCGAACTTCATCTTGTCCGGGGCCAGAAGGTTCCAGCCCAGCCAGATCACCGTCCAGGCGAAGATGATCAGGAAGAAGCCCATGGTGCCCACCCGCTCGGTGATCCACACGGCGAGCTTGTTCATGGGGCTGAGCTTTTCCAGCACCTCCTTGTGTGGGTTCCGGAGCGGCCGGCGTTGCTTGCGGAACTGCTCGAGCGACATGGGATTGTGCGGTGTCTGCACCCCGGCGGTGGTCATGGCCGTGCTCTCCCCGTTCACTAGCCGGCGCCCCTGACCGGAGCGCCGAGGCGGGCTGGGCCGAAGCCACGCCCCCTACCCCCGCGACTCGAACAGCTCATTGTCGCCGATTTTCGGGGCGGGAGAAGGGCGGAAATCGGCGGCTGCGCCGGGATGCGACGCCCCGCGGTGCGGTGCAGGCTCGCGGGGGGCGCTTGACGCACCCGGCGGCATCGGGTGCATGGGTTGCGCCGATGACCAACGCCGCCGCCTCCGCCTCCTCGCTCGAAGTCTCGCGCGAGACCGTGATTCCCCTCGCCGCCGGCTTCGCGCCTGCGTCCCGCGAGGATTGGATCTCCGTGGTGGAGAGGACCCTGAAGGGCGCTTCGGTGAACTCGCTGGTCCGGCACACCCTCGAAGGCCTCGAAATCCAGCCCCTCTACGGCCCCGGCGCCCAGCCCCCGGCCGCCATCGCCGGCCGCGGCGGGGCGGACTGGGATGTGCGCGCCCTGGTTCGGCGACCGCGTCCGGCAGAGGCCAACGGCGATGTCCTGCAGGACCTGCAGGGCGGCGCCGGTTCTGTCCTCCTGCAGCTCGGTGCGGGCGGCGTCGCGATCGCCTCCGCCGACGACATGGCCCGGGCGCTCGACGGGGTGCTGCTCGACGCCGCTCCGGTCGCCCTCGACGCCGGTTTCCTCGGACCAAAATCGGCCGATTGGCTGGCCGCCGCCGCGAAAGGCGCCCCGTCCGCCGAACTGGTGCTGCACATGGACCCCATCGGCGCTTTCGCCCGTGATGGATTGAGCTCCGGCCCGATGGAGAGCCATCTGATCGCCGCGGCCACCGTCGGCGTGCGCCTGGCCGAGCCCTATCCCAGGGCCAGCCTCTTCCTCGCCAGCGGCCGCGCCGCCCATGAAGCCGGCGCCGGCGAGGCGGCGGAACTGGCGCTGGCCGCGGCCGCCGCCGTCGCCTACGCCAAGGCGCTCGCCCGCGCCGGGCTCACTATCCAGGCCGCGTTCGAGCGCATCGTGATCGGCCTCGCGGTGGACGCCGACTACTTCCTGGGCGTCGCCAAACTGCGCGCCGCGCGCCTGGTTTGGGGCAAGATCACCGCGGCCTGCGGCGTCGCGGCGCCGGCCCGCATCGAGGCGCGATCCTCCGGCCGCATGCTCACCAGGGCCGACCCCTGGACCAACATGATCCGCCTCACCGCCGCGGGCTTCGCCGCCGCCGTGGGCGGCGCGGACGCCATCGTGCTGGGCGCGTTCACCGACGCAATGGGCCGCCCGAGCGCCTTCGCGCGCCGCCAGGCCCGCAACGCCCAGCTGGTGCTGAAGGAAGAGGCCAACCTCGGACGGGTGACGGATCCGGCCGCGGGCAGCGGCTACCTCGAAGCCCTCACCGACGAACTCGCACGCGCCGCCTGGACGCGCTTTCAGGCCATCGAGGCGGCGGGCGGGGCGATCCGGGCGCTGGAGGCCGGCCTCGTGGCGCAGGAGGCCGCGCGCGGCCGCGAGTTGCTGGCCCAACGTATCGCGGCCGGAGAGTTGAAGGTGCTCGGCGTGACCGACTTCCCCAACGCCGAGACGGGGGCGGTCGAGCTGGGCGAGGACGATCCAGCGTCGGCCGAGCAACCCCCGGCGCGGCTGCCCGGCCCCGACAGCCGATCCCCGCCGCTCCTGCCCGTGCGCCTCGAGGAGCTGGCGTGATGCAGGCCTTCCCCGACTTCGCCGCCGTCGACTTCGACACGCCCTCGCCTCATGGTGAGGCGCCGCCGCGCAACGAGGCCTGGCTCACGCCGGAAGGCGTCACGGTCAAGCCCGCCTACGCGGCCGCCGACACCGCCGTTCTGGACTTCACCGGAGGCTACCCCGGCATCGCGCCGTTCCTGCGCGGCCCCTACCCCACCATGTACCTCACCAACCCCTGGACAATTCGTCAGTATGCTGGCTTTTCCACGGCGGAGGACTCCAACGCCTTCTACCGGCGCAACCTCGCCGCCGGACAGATGGGCCTGTCGGTGGCCTTCGACCTGGCGACGCACCGCGGCTATGATTCCGACCATCCGCGGGTGAAGGGCGACGTCGGCATGGCGGGTGTCGCCATCGACAGCATCCTCGACACGCGCACCCTCTTCTCCGGCATCCCGCTCGACAGGATGAGCGTGTCGATGACCATGAACGGCGCGGTGCTGCCGATCATGGCGCTCTACATCGTCGCCGGCGAGGAACAGGGCGTCGCCCACGCGGCGCTGTCCGGGACCATCCAGAACGACATCCTCAAGGAGTTCCTGGTCCGCAACACCTACATCTATCCGCCCGAGCCCTCGATGCGGATCGTGTCGGACATCTTCGCCTATACGGCGGCCGAGATGCCGAAGTTCAACAGCATCTCGATCAGCGGCTACCACATGCAGGAGGCGGGCGCCTCGCTGGACCTGGAGCTGGCCTACACCCTGGCCGACGGCGTGGAATACGTCCGCGCCGGGATCGCCGCGGGCATGAAGGTCGACGCCTTCGCTCCGCGCCTGTCGTTCTTCTGGAACGCGGGGATGAACTACTTCATGGAGGTGGCCAAGCAGCGCGCGGCGCGGCTGCTGTGGGCGAAGCTGATGCGCGAGCACTTCGACCCGGCGGACTCCCGATCGCTTTCCTTGCGCGCCCACACCCAGACCAGCGGCTGGAGTCTCGCCGCCCAGGACGTGTTCAACAACGTCGCGCGGACGGCCGTGGAGGCCATGGCGGCCACCAACGGCCAGACGCAGAGCCTGCACACCAACTCCCTGGACGAGGCGCTCGCCCTGCCCACCGACTTCTCCGCCCGCATCAGCCGCAATACCCAGCTGTTCCTGCAGATGGAGAGCGGCCTGACCCGGGTGATCGACCCCTGGGGCGGGTCCTACTATGTGGAGCGGCTGACCCACGACCTCGCCGCCCGCGCCCTGGAGCACATCGCCGAGGTGGAAGCTCTGGGCGGGATGGCCAAGGCGATCGGCCAGGGCCTGCCGAAGATGCGCATCGAGGAGGCCGCCGCCCGCACGCAGGCGCGGATCGATTCCGGACGCCAGGTCCTGGTGGGCGTGAACCGCTACCCGCCCGAGGCGACCGACGACATCCCGATCCTCAAGGTGGACAACTCGGCCGTGCTGGCGCTGCAGCTGGGCAAGCTGGCTCAGTTGCGCGCCGAGCGCGACGCCGGCGAGGTGGAACGGCGGCTGGAGGCCCTGACCAACGGCGCCCGCGGCGGCGGCAACCTGCTCGAGCTTTCCGTGGACGCGGCACGCGCCAAGGCCACCGTGGGCGAGATCAGCCTGGCGCTGGAGAAGGCGTTCGGCCGGCACGTCGACCATCCGAAGCTGGTGCGCGGGGTCTATGCGGCGGAGGCCGGCGAGTCGGCAACCGTCGGGCGGGCGCGGATGATGATCAGCGCCTTCGCCGAGGCCGACGGGCGGGCGCCGTCGATCCTGGTGGCCAAGATGGGCCAGGACGGGCACGACCGCGGCCAGAAGGTGATCGCTTCCGGCTTCGACGACCTGGGCTTCGCGGTGGACGTCGGGCCGCTGTTCGCCACCCCGGCCGAGACCGCCAGGGAGGCGGTGGACAAGGGCGTGCACGTCGTCGGCGCCAGTTCGCTGGCCGCCGGGCACCTGACGCTGATCCCGGAGCTGAAGGCGGAATTGGAGAAGCTGGGACGAACGGACATCATGGTTGTGGTGGGCGGGGTCATCCCGGCCGACGACTTCCAGGCCCTGCGCGACGCCGGCGCGGCGCTGATTTTCCCCCCCGGCACGGTGATCGCCGACGCGGCGCTGGCCATACTCGAAGAACTCAACCGCCGCCTGGGCTACGACCAGGGCGCGCGGGGGTGAGTTGATTTATTGGGTTACATATGGTAACGATCTCCGCTCGCCCGGCTAGGGGTGGCGGTCTTTGACATCGTGAAACGAATTGCGCGCTGCCGGTGACCGGCGGGCGCTCGCCCGCACAGCCAGGCTCCCAATCCCCCACACCCGAAATTCCCCGCGGAAACGGGGGCCCCGGGGGTTTTGGGGGGGGGTGGGGGCGCGCGGGGGGGGGCGGGAGGAACAAACCAAAAAAAACCGGGGGCCCGCCTAAGCGGGGGAGAGAGGGTG
>JBIOEG010000065.1:0-25259 GCA_044445825.1 Caulobacterales bacterium | reverse complement strand
GTGGCGCGCAACGATGCCGCGCCCGCCCCCGTGAGGCGTCACGCGGTCGTCCACATCCGCAAGGCGCGCGCCGCAGACACCAGCGCCATCGACACCACCGCAGCCACGCCGAGCGATGCGTCGTCTCCCGCAGTCACCCCACCGGTGATCCAGGCCCCGCCGACCGCCGCGCCGTCGCCAGACAACGCGCCGTCGGGCGCCTCGCCGACGCCGCCGCCGGCTCAGTAGATCAGTCGCGCTTCGGATCGGCAGCTCGGGCCTTTGGCCACCACAGGGCGCCGTCCGCCTCCGGGCCGAAACGCCAGGCGGCGACGATCCGGCCGTGCAGGTCGTGCACGCGGACCAGCGCCGCCGATCCGGTCCGCCAGGCCGCCTCGCCCAGGCGTCTGGCGTGGGCTTCGGCGCGGCCGCCGTTGAGGAAGTGGGTGGCTTCGTGGTGGTCCGGGCGCACCGCCCAGCCGCCGTGCACGGGCATCACGGATATGGTCGTCTCGAGCATGCTCTCGCTCCAGCAACTCAACTATTCGAGGAGGGTCGTCTCGCAGGCGCGGGACGTTCTGCCACGCGACAGTGACGAGAGTGCGTCCGCCGGCGCCTTCCTGCCGCCTCACTGCGGTCAAGCCGCCGGCTTAGACAAGAACTTTGCAATAGATACAATAAGTTCCAGTAAAATCCTCACAAAAATCCGCGCACGGTCTCCAGGAACGCGTCGAGCCGGTCGTGGTGCACCCAGTGGCCGGCGCCTTCGAACTCCACCACGCGGGCGTCCTTGAAGTACTTCATGCGCCCGTCCTTCTCCGGGTTCGACGCCCAGCTCTCCTTGCCGTTCACGAACAGGATGGGGCAGCCGATATTGCCCCACAGCTCGTGCAGATCCTTCGGCGCCAGATCCACCGGCGACGACGAGCGGGCGTAGTTGTCGAACTTCCAGCTGTAGGTGCCGTCCTCGTTCTGGCTGGCCCCATAGAGGGTGAGGTGCCGGGCCTGGTCGGGGGTCAGGTGCCGGTTCTGCGCCTGCATCCTGGCGAAGGCTTCCTCGATGGAGCCGTAGCGGCGCGGCAGCCGCCCGGCCAGGCCGCGCTTGTCGCTGACCCAGGTGCGCAGGCGCTCCGGGGCGGTGCGGGCGGCGCGCTGCTGCATCTGGGTGGGCGACGGTCCCAGGCCCTCGATGGAGACCAGCTTGACCACCGTCTCCGGAAACGCCCCGGCGTAGCGTAGGGCGATGTTGCCGCCGAGCGAGTGGGCGACGATCCGCGCCGGCGCCAGGTGCTGCTGATGGATCAGCTGGGCCAGGTCATAGACATAGGCCTGCAGTCCGTACTCGCCGCTGGGCGACCAGGCGCTGTCGCCGTGGCCGCGCAGGTCCGGCGCGATGATGTGGTAGTCGCGCCGCAGGTCCGCGGCCACCCAGTCCCAGTTGCGGCAGTGGTCCTGCCCCCCATGCACCAGGATCAGCGGCGGCGCCCCGGGGTTGCCCCAGTCCACATAGTTCAGGCGCAGGCGCTGGGAGATGTAGCTCTGCGAGGTCGGGCCGAGGGCGTCTTCGTTCATGTCGGTGCTGGGTGACGGGTTGGGAGGCGTGGAATAGGCGAGTTTGGCCGACGGAGCCAGATGGCCCGAACCGCCCCGCGCGGCGCACCTGTTCCACCTGTTCCGACCTGTTTTCACCTGTTCCACCTGTTACGGTCTGGAATCCCAAGCCGCTCAATGGCTTGCGGCCACCTGATATCCGCCAGGAACAGGTGATAACAGGTGACAACAGGCGCCAAACAGGCCTGTTATCGATGCATAACAGGTGCGCAACAGGTGACTTCAGACACGTAGCGCCCGACACCCCCCATCCGAAATTCCCCGCGAAAGCGGGGACCCAGGCTTTTTTTGGCAATCTTGCACTTGACGTACCCAAAAGACCTGATATGGTAATTCCCATAAGGAGTTACGGCAATGTCAGTTCTCTCGGCCGCCCACTTCCACAACGAAGAAGCCGCCTACGCCTACGTAGAGGCGCGGCTGTGGCCGCAAGGTCCCGTTTGCCCGCATTGCGGCGGTTTCGACCGCATCGGCAAGATGGGCGGCAAGTCCACGCGGATCGGCGCCTACAAGTGCTATCAGTGCCGTAAGCCCTTCACCGTGAAGGTCGGGACGATCTTTGAAGCGTCGCACGTGCCGCTGCGCCACTGGCTGCAAGTCATGTTTCTCATGGCGTCGTCCAAGAAGGGGATCAGCACCAATCAAATCCAGCGCACGCTGGACTGCCACATGAAGACCGCATGGTTCATCGGCCACCGCATCCGCGAGGCCATGCGTTCTGGACGTTTGGCCCCCTTCGGTTCGGACGGCGGCGCCGTGGAAGTGGACGAAACCTTCATCGGTCGCGAGCCCGGCATGCCGATCAAGCAAGGCGGCTTCCACAAGATGAAGGTGCTCTCCCTGGTGGAGCGCAACAGTGGTCAGGTCCGCAGCTTTGTGGTGGACAGCATCCGCACCGAGACGCTGGCGCCGATCATCAGTGAGAACATCGCCCACGAGGCGCGGTTGATGACCGACGAAGCCAACCAATACAAGCCCATCGGCAAGAACTACGCGGATCACGGCGTGGTCAACCATACCCGCGATGAGTATGTCAGCAAGGACGATCCCACGATCTACACAAACACGATTGAGGGCGTGTTCTCGATTTTCAAGCGTGGCATGCGCGGCATCTACCAGCACTGCGACAAGCGCCACTTACACCGCTATCTGGCCGAATTTGACTTCCGGTACAGCAACCGCGTCGCGCTTGGCATCAACGACGTGGAGCGCGCCGACCTGATCCTGACGGGCGTTGCCGGTAAGCGGCTGACCTATCGACCAACTGACGGCGGGTCCGAAAGCGTTGCCTAGCCGTCGCTCAAGTGGGCGCTGGCGTACGAAGGCGCATCGAGGACGGAAAAAGTCAGAACCCGATAGCTCTCAGTCGCGTTAATCACACGTGAACGCGGCTGAGCGCATTGAGTGCGATGCGGCACGATGCTACCGTTAACCGCCAGGGGTATCACATGACCCAATCGCAGAAGCTCGCAGAGGTGGAGAAAAACTACTCCGCCTTCCAGCGGCAATTGCCAGAACTAATGGTGACGCACGCAGGCAAGTTCGCCGTCCTACGACACGCCAAGATCGTAGATTTTTTCGACACGCTCTCTGACGCCGCTCGGTATGCCGCTCGCGTCTACCCGGACGGCATGTTCTCTGTCCAAGAGGTGACCGGGCACGTGGTGAACCTCGGCTTCT
Organism: Caulobacterales bacterium; assembly: GCA_044445825.1. Classification (GTDB taxonomy): domain Bacteria; phylum Pseudomonadota; class Alphaproteobacteria; order Caulobacterales; family Caulobacteraceae; genus Acaudatibacter. Next base: position 21,989 of record JBIOEG010000065.1, on the reverse strand, counting down.
ATTCACATGCCGTGCGTCAACCTACCGTTTGATCGGACAATCGGCCCACTCATCACATTCGGGGTTTCGATTCCCGCATCGCTAGCTACCCCAGGCACTCCGGCCCCAACAATCCATTGGATCAAGGGTCTAGTGGACACAGGGTGTAGCAACATCGCAATTTCGCCCGCTACAGCGGCGATCATCGGCCTGTCAGTCATAAGCAAAACAACCGTTCAGAGCACCACTCACACCGTTCCCGCCAACGTATACCTTGGCGACTTCTATCTTCAATTTCCGCTCCTCAGCGGCGGCGGTGGCGTGGCACATCACACCTTCTTCGATATTCGGTTCACTGATTTTCTTCACCCCAATCCGGAGTATGATGCGCTAATCGGGCGAGACGTACTTTCGCTCGGCTTGCTATCCGTGAACGGCCAGACCAATCAAATGACGTTCTGTTGGTAGGAAACGCCCACATGGCGAAGCCTAGACCCAAGAAACCGCCCGTCGAGGACGAGGCCCAGAGCCAGCGGTTCATCGATCTGGCACACGAGCTGGAGGCCGAGGGCGACATAGACCCCCATGGGGCCGAGCAAGCGTTCGAGCGCGCCGCCGCTAAGGTGATCAGGCCGGCTCATCGCAAGGAATAGGAGTCGGAAAGTCTCCTGCGAGTGCCTTGTTAACTAGATCCAGGAACCGCGTCGTATCCAGGAAATAGTTGGGGTAAGATCGCTTAAGTGCCGCAAAAGAATCGACGGCGACAAGCACTAGCTGAATGTCCTCTTCGGGCTTAACTTCGCGTTCAAGGGATGTATACATAATATTCGCACGCTGCGACTGACTCTTCTTGAACGACCAATAGTTTACATGGCGCGCAGTGAAATCAAGCTTCAAGAGGATATATTTTGCACCTTTAACAGAACCCTTCGCAAAATGGTCTATTGTGACATTATAAGCTGACAGCTTGTCGATAATACCTAAGCTTCCCGTAAGTGAGCTTATTTCAGCAATGAGGTCGCCCGAGTCATCGGGAGTACCGGGGACGCACGGACAATATTCCATTGCAGCAATAGCCGTTGACATAAGAGAGAAGAAACGAAGCCAGTCTGAGGACCCAACGTTGGATTTCAATGCTTGTCTTGTGAGCAGACCGACAGACTCAACAGCGGTTGCCCACGCGTGTTGAAGGCGAGTTCTGATCTGTATTTCAATCTTAAGATCATTGAATACAACCTGCTCTCGCCGTCCCCTATACTCATATACCAGATGATAGCTTCGATATCCGTCCGACTTGGGAAATTCGATGTAATTCTTTTCCCCGACGAAGCGATTTTCGCCCCCCTTCTGCTTATATAAATTTACTAAACCCATAACGCTAGGTAGGTGCTCAAAGACGACGCGGCATCCTCCGATGTCCTGCATTTGCGTTAGGCGCATGGATTCAGTTTGTCGGCGACACAACTTCGCATGAATAGACTCTAATCTCTTGATCCGTTGTGCGACGTCGAAATTCGTCTCAAAGCGGCGAGCACGCTGACGAAGGCCATTTTGAACAGAATTCAGCGGAAAGGCGTGCGAGGACCGCCAATTGTTGACGATCTGCAGCACCTGGTCGGCTTCCATAGGAAAGGTGCGCGCAGCCAATGCGCGACCGGCAGCATTGACAGCCCTACGATCCCAAAGAGGCGTGGCCCAGATCATGCCGTCGTCCCAGCAGGGCGCGGCGCACTGCCGATACCCAGGATCGGCGATCATACGTTACCCTCCTTGGGTACGCAAAGTGCAACATCGCCCTTTTTTTTGTTCCTTCTGTTCACACCCGCGCGGCCCCCACCGATTGCAAAAAAACCTGGGTCCCCGCTTGCGCGGGGAATTTCGGATGGGGGGTGTTGTGGATTGAGACGCCAGCGTGAGCGCGCAGGCGCGCCGCCCGCCGCCGACGCCGCTCTGGCGACGGGTGTTTGAATCTTTACGATGTCAAAGACCGGAGCCGGCCCGCGGGCCAGCCCGCTCCACGTCACCATGCACACGGTGATTTGGCGAGGCCGCGGCTTCCCCTAAACTCCGTCACCCTGGATAAGGGCTGCGGCAGCCGCAGGCCTTATCCAGGGCGCGGTCGAGCTCTAGCTGAGCCGCACCTGCCGCGATATCCCACGATAGTCCATCATCGCCGGACAGTGCTTGAGATGGCTGCGGTGGATCCGGCGCCGCCGGTTCAGCCACTGCGCCTTCGCCTCGGCCAGACGCTCCGGAACCGTTCCGCGCAGGTCGAAGCGGTTCAGGAACTGCCATCCCGCCTCGGCGCCTCGGCGCCAGCGCCTGTGGGCCTCGACGGCGATGCCGGTGGACCAGATCACCACCACGATGTGGTCGTCCTCCGGCGGCGGTCCCGTAAACAGCAGCCGCGCGCCGCGCGGGCTGTGGTCCTTGATCACGCAGTCCAGCCCGCCCGGAAACACCTTGCCGCGCAGGTTCGTCGGCGTACGCGGCGCGGCGCGTCGATCGGCGACCGCCGTGGTGTCGAGTTGGTGCCCCATCGCGCCATTGTGCATGAGGATCGTTAAGCGGTGTTTGAGCCGCGCAAGCGGATGAGATCGAGCGTCGTTTGCGCCTTTGACACCGGCGGTTGCGGGTTTGCGCCGATCAGGCGGCATGATGTCGAACGCCAGCGACCCTGAGAACACGCCGGCGACAAGCCACAAAGCACCCGCAGTCGAATGCGCTACGCCCGCTCCATAGGATTAAGCAACTCCACCACTCCCCTGAAATGTCTCTCGTTGCCGCTCACCAGCGTGCAGCCGTTGGCCTGGGCCACGGCGGCGATGATCATGTCCAGGGGGCTGCGCGGGGCGCCTTCGGCCTCGCCCTCGGCCATAAGCTCGGCCCAGGCCTCCGCGGCGCGGGAGTCGAACGCAAGGGTGCGGCCGTCGAACAGCGCAAGTGGGCCGGCCTCGCCGCGGTACCAATCCTCCAGCTCGCGGCGGCGACGGCCAGCCGGCTTTCGCAGGATGCCGCGGCGGATCTCGGCGAGGGTGAGAGTGGCGATGAACAGGTCGGCGTCTTCCTGGGCCGCCATCCAGGCAAGGAGGTCAGGCGATGGGCGGGGCTTGATGACCTCGCTGATGATGTTTGTGTCGAGAAGGTAGCGGGTCACAGGTCGAGCGGACGTTCGGCCGCGACCTCGCGCGTCAGATCGAGGTCGGCGCCCACTGCCGGCGAGGCGCGCAGGGCGCGCAGGATGCCGCCCGTCGAGCGAGCGCCCTCGCCCACCGCGCGGCTGAGCTCGGCGCGCAGCAGCGCGGCTGCGGCATCGGCCTTCGCCAGTCGGCGGGCCAGGCGCCGGATAAGCGGCTTGTCGGCTTCCAGGCCGCGCACCTCGTAGCGGTCGAGACCGCGCTCGCGCATCCGGGCGCGGTGGGTTTCCAGGGCTCTGCGGCTTGCGTCGGTCAGCGGAAGGTTCCGAGTTTGCTGGTAATATAGCCGGTAATAACTGCCATGCAAGCGGGTGCGAGAGGCCGGTCAAACTCCCCGCTCGTCACCCCGGCCGTAGCGCGCAGCGCGGAGAGCCGGGGCCGGACGGGCCGGCTCCTCACTGGATGTCGTCTATGAACCGGCGCGTCCGGCCCCACATTGGCCCTGTGGGCCATCCGGGGTGACGAGCTTGAGGGGTCTTGGATCCGCGGTTCGCGTGCGCGCCAGCGAGGCACATCGCCCCTGTCGCCGCCCGACCTTCTGTCATCCCTTGTCAGCAACCTCTAAGTTCTCATAATGTTCTTGCTGCCAGGGCGACTCTGGGTACTACATTAGGAAGCTTGGCTCGCGGCGGCGCGGGCCGTTCCAGGCGAGGGTGAATGTCCGATCCCCACCGGTATCTGCGTGTGCGCGGCGCGCGCGAGCACAATCTGAAGGACATCAGCCTCGACATCCCGCGCGGCGAGCTGGTGGTGCTCACCGGCATGTCGGGCTCGGGCAAGAGCAGCCTGGCCTTCGATACGATCTACGCCGAGGGCCAGCGGCGCTATGTGGAGAGCCTGTCGGCCTACGCCCGCCAGTTCCTGCAGTTGATGAGCAAGCCGGACGTGGACCTGATCGAGGGCCTGTCGCCGGCCATCTCCATCGAGCAGAAGACCACCAGCCGCAACCCGCGCTCCACCGTGGGCACGGTGACCGAGATCCACGACTATATGCGCCTGTTGTGGGCGCGGGTGGGCGTGCCCTATTCGCCGGCCACAGGCCTGCCCATCGAGACCCAGACGGTCAGCCAGATGGTGGACAAGATCGCCGCCCTGCCGGAGGCCACGCGGCTCTATCTGCTGGCCCCCGTGGTGCGCGACCGCAAGGGCGAGTACCGCAAGGAGATCGCCGAGTGGCAGCGGGCCGGCTACCAGCGCCTGAAGATCGACGGGACCTACTATCCCATCGAGGACGCCCCGGCCCTGGAGAAGACCTTCAAGCACGACATCGACGTAGTGGTGGACCGCATCGTCACCCGCCCGGACATGCACCAGCGCCTGGCCGACAGCCTGGAGCAGGCCCTGCGCCTGGCCGACGGCATCGCCGTGGCCGAGTGGGCGGACGTCGCGCCGAAGAGTGAAGATGGCAGCGAGAGCGAGCCGCGGCGGCTGCTGTTCTCCGAGAAGTTCGCCTGTCCGGTGTCCGGCTTCACTATCGCCGAGATCGAGCCGAAGCTGTTCTCCTTCAACAGCCCGGCCGGCGCCTGCCCGGCCTGCGACGGGCTGGGCAACAAGCTCGCCTTCGACGGCGATCTGGTGATCCCGGACAAGGACAAGACCCTGCACAAGGGCGCGGTGTCGCCGTGGTCCAAGGGGCCGTCGCCGCTCTACACCCAGACCCTGCAGGCTCTGGCGCGGCACTACGGCTTCTCCATGGACGAGCCCTGGTGGAAGCTGCCGGAAGTGGCCAAGCAGGTGGTGCTACACGGCTCGGGCTCGGAGAAGATCCACTTCGTCTACGACGACAACGCCCGCAAATACGAGGTCAACAAGACCTTCGAGGGTGTGGTGCCCAACCTGGAGCGGCGCTGGCGCGAGACGGATTCCAGTTGGGTGCGCGAGGAACTGGCCCGCTACCAGTCCGAGACGCCCTGCGAGGTGTGCCACGGCGCGCGGCTGCGGCCGGAAGCCCTGGCGGTGAAGATCGCCGCGCGCAACATCGCCGAGGTGTCCGTGCTGGCGATCAATCCGGCCCGGGAGTGGTTCTCGTCCCTCGAGGGCCAGCTCACCGACACCCAGAACGAGATCGCCCGGCGCATCCTGAAGGAAATCAACGACCGCCTGCGGTTCCTGGTGGACGTCGGCCTGGGCTACCTCAATCTGTCGCGCGGCTCGGGCACCTTGTCCGGCGGCGAGAGCCAGCGCATCCGCCTGGCCAGCCAGATCGGCTCGGGGCTCACCGGCGTGCTCTATGTGCTCGACGAGCCGTCGATCGGCCTGCACCAGCGCGACAACGCCCGGCTGCTCACCAGCCTGAAGGGCCTGCGCGACCTCGGCAATTCGGTGCTGGTGGTCGAGCACGACGAGGAGGCGATCCTCACCGCCGACCATGTCATCGACATGGGCCCGGCGGCCGGCATCCACGGCGGCGAGGTCATCGCCGAGGGCAAGCCGGCGGACATCATGGCCAATCCGCGCAGCCTCACCGGCCAGTATCTGGTGGGGGCGCGGGAGATCCCGGTGCCCGAGCGCCGGCCGGTCTCCACCAAGCGCGTGCTGCGGGTGGTCGGGGCCACCGGCAACAATCTGAAGTCGGTGACGGCGGAGATCCCAGTGGGGACCTTCACCTGCATCACCGGCGTCTCGGGCGGCGGCAAGTCCACCTTCACCGTGGAGACCCTCTACAAGGCCGCGGCCCGGCGGCTGAACAACGCCTCGGACGCGCCCGCCCCCTATGAGCGGATCGAGGGGCTGGAAAACTTCGACAAGGTCATCGACATCGACCAGTCGCCCATCGGCCGCACGCCGCGCTCGAACCCGGCCACCTACATCGGCGCCTTCAACCACATCCGCGACTGGTACGCCGGCCTGCCCGAGGCCAAGGCGCGCGGCTACGGGCCCGGACGCTTCTCGTTCAACGTCAAGGGCGGCCGCTGCGAGGCCTGCCAGGGCGATGGCCTGATCAAGATCGAGATGCACTTCCTGCCCGACGTCTATGTCACCTGCGACGTCTGCAAGGGCCGGCGGTACAATCGCGAGACGCTGGAAATTCTATTTCGCGGCAAGAACATAGCCGACGTTCTTGACATGACGGTTGAGGAAGCCGCCGACATGTTCAAGGCCGTGCCGGTGATCCGCGAGAAGATGGAGACGCTGAAGCGCGTGGGCCTGGGCTACATCAAGGTCGGCCAGCAGGCGACCACCCTGTCAGGCGGCGAGGCGCAGCGGGTGAAGCTGTCCAAGGAGCTGTCGCGGCGGGCCACCGGGCGCACCCTCTACATCCTCGACGAGCCCACCACCGGCCTGCACTTCGAGGACACCCGCAAGCTGCTGGAGGTGCTGCACGAGCTGGCCGACCAGGGGAACACCGTGGTGGTCATCGAGCACAATCTCGACGTGGTGAAGACCGCCGACTGGATCATCGACTTCGGCCCGGAAGGCGGCGACGGCGGCGGCGAGATCATCGCCTTCGGCACGCCGGAGCAGGTGGCGGCGGACGAGGACAGCTGGACCGGCCGATACCTGCACACCATGCTGGCCCGACACGCCGCCCGAAAAGCCCCCGAAAAACCCAAGACCCGCCAAAGAGCCATGGCGGGGTAAAGACGGTCGGACGTGGTCTGACGCCACCTCGCCCCATCCCCACCTCCATCCCTATCCCCGGACTTCCCAGCAACCCCCCATCCCGAAATTCCCCGCGAAAGCGGGGACCCAGGTTTTTTTCGTTGGTTTTCTGCGTCTTGTACCGCTCGGACCTAACAGAAAAAGCCTGGGTCCCCGCTTTCGCGGGGAATCTCGGGATGGGGGTTGGGAGGCGTCTTGACCTTGGCGCCCCGCCCCGCCCTATGACCGGGACAGTGGGAGACACCAAACATGAAGCTCTATGGCGCGCCGATGCCGGCGCCTAATCCGCGCCGGGTGCGCATCTTCCTGGCGGAGAAGGGGATCGATCTGCCGGAGACGCCGGTCAATCTGATGGTCCGCGAGCACAAGTCGGCGGAACACTTGGCCCGCAACTCCCTGGGCCAGGTGCCCACGCTGGAGCTGGACGACGGGACCACCATCTCCGAGACCGTCGCCATCTGCCGCTACTTCGAGGAGACCAACCCCGAGCCGTCGCTGTTCGGACGCAGCGCGGCGCAGAAGGCCAACGTCGACATGTGGGTGCGCCGCATCGAGTTCCAGCTGATGGCGCCGGTGGGCAATTTCTGGCGCCACGCCCACCCGCGCACCGCGGCGCCGCTCACCCAGTACAAGGACTTCGGCGAATCCAACCGCGCGGCCTACGCCAACGCCCAGAAGTGGCTCGACGGCGAACTGGCCGACCGCCCGTTCATCGCCGGCGACGCCTTCACCATGGCCGACATCTGCGCCATCTCCACGGTGGACTTCGCCGACTGGATCGGCCTGCCGCTGGACGAGGACCGGACCAATCTGAAGGCCTGGCATGAGCGGGTGCTAGCCAGGCCGAGCGCCGGCGCCTGACCCGTCTAAGTCCAGCTGGCGGAGACACCTGACGTCGCCCTAGGCGAACACCGCGTCATGGCGCGGGTTGTGTGCGAGGTCACGATAGATCACCGCCGCCGGTGCGAAGACCAGAGCAAAGTACAGCGCCCAAGTCAGCGAACTCAGAACGCCTGCGATGAGCATGGCGGGGGCGAATAGATTGGGCAGGTTCAGCAGCTGCGGCCGAAGCATGGCCGCGCCCTTCGACAAGGCGCCGCCACTGACCGCCGCCCCGACGCCCCAGGTAATCGCCGCCGCGAGCAGCAACACGATGAGCGTGACCCCGAACGACAGCACATACGCACCGAACATCCGCCAGAAGTGGCCGCGCGTGAGCTCCCAACTCTCGAACACGCAGATGCGCTTTTCGGCGAAGGTCATCGGCCCCGCCAACGAAAGCCGGACTGCCAGGTAGACCACGACCGCCAAGGCCATGAAGACGATCAATACGTCCAGCAACCCCAGGGCCGGACCTACGACTATGCCGATGATCGCGGCGCCCATGCCTGCGGCGAGCGTGACCAGCGAGACCACGCCAACGGCCAGAATGCTATAGACGACGGATAGCGCGACCAGCCTCAACTCATCATCGCCGAGCTTCAAATAGCCAAGACCGCGGTCGGAGGGTCTGAGCACCATCCTGAACACGGCGGCGGAGAACACGGAAAGCAATATGAACCCATACGGAACGATCAGCAGGTATAGCGGCAAGATCTTGCGGATTGCCGCCATTGCAACGTTGGGATCACGTGAAGCTCCGACCGGATCCAGGCTGTCGAATTGATCGCCGAAGATCGACACCACCGCCGCGAACAACGCCGTGGAGATGATCAGGTGGGCGCTCGCCCAGAACAGGATGGCGCGCGGGTGCTCGCGGGTGAGGCGGAAGCCCTCGAAGGCGGCGTCGGTGGCGGAGAAGTCTCTCATGCTGGGGACTCGGCGCTCGGGGGGCTCACTCGATCATAGAAATAGGTGGTGAGTCCGACGCCGAGTGGTAGCTGCAGCAACACCGCGGCCAAGGCGTAACCCAGGCGCAACACCCTCAAGGGATGGGCGGCGTGCACGGCGTCCAGGGCGATCGCGCCCGCGCCCAGCGCAATCAGCGCCGGAAGGCTGACCGCCACGGTTCCGACCAGCAGGCCGAGCACATTGCCTCCGGTGAGCGGCCAGGCGCTGAGCACCTGCACCTTGCGGCGCGCCACGGTGGCCGCCTGGGCCAGGGCGAGGCGCAGCGCGATCCAAACGAGCGCCCCGGCGCAGACCGCCGCCAGGGCGAGGTGCAGGACCCTGGCGCGCCCGGTGAACGAGGGCCGCCAGGTGTTCGGATCGGAGATGGCGAACCCCTGCCCTGCCGAAGCGAGGCCGAGGGAGACGCCGAGGAAGACCACCAGCACCAGGGCCAGCGCCAGGATCAGCAGCACGCCGACGAGGATCACCGTCCCCACCAGCCGCCACTCGGCGGCGGCCCACTGCAGGCCGGCGGGACCCGCCTTCAGGTCGGCGCGGCCCAGGCGCGCCAGCGCCGTCCGGTAGAGGCCGCCCCGCGCCATGACCCCGGCGGCGAGTACGCCCACTCCGACGGCCACGCGCGCCAGCGCCGACCCGTCTCGTCCCATGACCGCGAACAGGCCGGTGAGCGCCGCCGCCAGCAGCAGGGCGGCCCAGCAGCGTCGCCAGGCGACGGGCCAGAAGGCGAAGGCGGTGCGGACGGCGAGGCTGACCGGAACGCGCGTGGACATGGTCTCGCCGTCTTGGGCCAGATCGCCCCTCGGCGCAATGCGGCGACGGCCAGACGCGACCGCGCGCCGTCAGGCCGTGTCGTGCTGTGCGTCGGCGGGCGGCGGGGCGGCTTCCGCGGGCGGCGCGGCGGGCGCCGGCGCCAGGGCGGGCGGCGACAGCTGCAGATAGATCTTCGCCCAGGGTGCGCCGAAGATCGCCTGGGCCGCGCCGATGAACAGCAGCCACAGCGTGACGATGATGATCAGCGCCGGCGCGAAGGCGGACAGGACCTGCAGCGGCGGCAGCGTCGCCAGACCGGGCAGGTGGCTCCAGCCGCCGGCCACCACCGCGATCGCCCCGGCCCCGATGGCGACCGTGACGCCCTCGAGCACGAGCTCGATCGCCACGACGATCAGCACCAGCAGCAGGCCGACGCCGAACAGGCTCATCACGTGGCCGCGCGTGAGGCGCCAGCCTTCGGCGAGCCGGAACTGGTTGTCGGCCACGGTCATCGGCCCGACCAGCGACAGGCGCAGCGCCGCCCAGATGGCCGCGATGACGATCAGCAGGCCGGCGGCGACGCCGGTGGCGGCCGCCGCGACCCAGGCGTGGTTCGCGGCCATCACGGCGATGACGATCAGGAACGGCAGCGCCAGAATCAGAACGCCGAAGCCGAAGACGATGCGCTCCCCGAACAGGATCAGGACGAGATACAGCTCGGCCATTCCCAGCCGCATGTAGGCGAATGCGCGCTTTTCCGGCGCCAGCACGGCCCGGAACACCGCGGCGGTCACGACCGCCTGCAGGACGAATACGCCGACGTTCACCAGCAGGGCGACCGAATAGAACTGCAGCACGGCGGCGACCATCCGCGGGACTTCCGCCTGCGCCTGCGCCTGGTCCTTCAGCCCGGCGGCGCTCAACTGCGCCAGGTGAATGAACACGCCGAACGCCGGCAGCATCAGCCAGACCGCCAGGGCGAAGAACAGGGCGTAGACCAGGCTCCAGGTGAGCACGCTGAGTGGTCTTCGCCGGATCAGGCTGAAGCCCGCGCCCGTCGCCTGGCCGATGTCGATCGCCGCCATGCTCGCCTCCCCCGATTTCAGCGCCGAATGCGCCGCGCGCCGCCCGTGGTCAGCTGAACGTCGCGGCCACGTCCGCCCCCTTGAGCTGCCGGTAGGCATGCGGCCAGGGCGCGAACATGATCGGCACCATCACCATGACCGCGATCGCGTACAGCACGCCGAACACCAGCAGGATCGGCCCGAACGCCGCCAGAATCGCCGCCGGAGCCATTGTCGCGACGTCGGGACTGCTCAGCAGCTGGGTCACCTGCGCGAAGAAGCCGGCGCCCACCGCGAAGCCGATCACCATGAGCACGATCTCCAAGGCGAAGGCGACGACGAACACCAGGACGCCGACGACGAACAGCGCGCCTGCGTGTCCGCGGGTCATCGACCAGGATTCGAACAGGCGGAACCGCTTGTCGGCGAACACCATGGCCGGCGCCATGGACAACCGCAGCCACAGCCAGATCATCACGCCGTAAATCGCGATCGTGCCCACGAAGCTCAGCACGGCGCGCGCGCCGGCGTTCGACCCCGCCAGCAGGGACAGAATGCCCACCACCATGAAGCAGGCGAAGAGGAGGACGAAGTAGAGCACGAAGATGACCAGGTTCACGAGCATCAGCCACAGCTCCTGGGAGCCGAGGCGCAGGTAGGCGTAGGCGGAGTTCTCCGGCTCCAGCACCGCGCGGATCACCGCCATGTTCACCATAGCGCCCACCACCCAGCCGACCAGCAGCAAAAGGAAATAGCCGCCGATCACCGCGCCTAGCATGCCGAGCACCTGCTGCGGCGCGGCGCTCGGTCCGGCCTTCATGATCGCCGCGATGGCGCTGATGAAGGCGCCGCCCACCAGCAGGAACACCAGCGCGAAGGCCACGACGTAGAGCAGCATCCACACCACCGGCGCCAGCGGCTGGCGCCTGAAGATGCCGAAGCCGGCGAACGCCGCCTGAGTGATCTCGATTTGCGCCATCGACCGTGCCCCGCAGCTGATCTGCAGGGACAATAGGCGCGTTTTCGTCCTTGGCGCTACTTCCGGCCTGCAATTCGGGCGCGTAGAACCGCCCGGCATGTCCAGGACGCCCATCCACATCATCGGCGGCGGCCTCGCCGGGTCGGAAGCCGCGTGGCAGGCCGCCGAGGCCGGCGCCTCGGTGGTGCTGCACGAGATGCGCCCGCGGCGCGGCACTGACGCCCACCAGGGCGACGGCCTGGCGGAACTGGTCTGCTCCAACTCGTTCCGCTCGGACGACTGGGAGTTCAATGCGGTCGGACTGCTGCACGCCGAGATGCGCCGCATGGGCTCCCTGATCATGAGCGCGGCGGATGCGAACCAGACGCCCGCCGGCGGCGCGCTGGCGGTGGACCGCGACGGCTTCTCCGCCGCCGTGACGGCCAGGCTCGCGGCGCATCCGCGCATCCGCATCGTCCGCGAGGAGGTGGCGGGCCTGCCGCCCGCGGAATGGGACAGCGTGATTGTGGCCACCGGGCCCCTCACCTCCCCGGCCCTGGCGTCGGCCATCCAGGCGCTCACCGGCGAGGACGCCCTGTCCTTCTTCGACGCCATCGCGCCGATCGTCCACGCCGAGACCATCGACATGGACGTCGCCTGGCGACAGTCCCGCTACGACAAGGAAGGTCCGGGCGGCGACGCGGCCGCCTACATCAACTGTCCCATGGACCGACGCCAGTACGAAGCCTTCGTCGACGCCCTGCTGGCCGGGCCCAAGGCGGAGTTCAAGGACTGGGAGCACGTGCCCTACTTCGACGGCTGCCTGCCGATCGAGGTGATGGCCGAGCGCGGGCGCGAGACCTTGCGCCACGGTCCCATGAAGCCGGTCGGCCTGACCAATCCGCACCAGCGCGAGGTGAAGCCCTACGCCGTCGTCCAGCTGCGCCAGGACAATGCGCTCGGCACTCTCTGGAACATGGTCGGCTTCCAGACCAAGCTGAAACACGGCGCCCAGAGCGAGGTGTTCCGCACCATTCCCGGGCTGGACAAGGCGGTGTTCGCCCGTCTGGGCGGACTGCATCGCAATACCTTCCTCAACAGTCCGCGCCTGCTCGACGCCCAGCTGCGCCTGAAAGTCCAGCCGCGGCTGCGCTTCGCCGGCCAGATCACCGGCGTGGAGGGCTATGTGGAGAGCGCCGCCATCGGCCTGCTGGCCGGCCGCCTCGCCGCGGCCGAGCGCCTGGGCGTGGCGTTGACGCCGCCGCCCGCGACCACCGCCCTGGGCGCCCTCGTCGGCCACATCACCGGCGGACACCTCGCCGCGGGGTCGCGCTCATTCCAGCCGATGAACATCAACTACGGCCTGTTGCCGCCGATGGCTGAGCCGCAACGCGATCCCGGCGGCCGCAAGTTCGTCCGCGGCGAACGCGGCCGCGCGCGCAAACGCGCCATGAGCCTGCGCGCGCTGGAGGATCTGCGGGCGTGGGCGGGCCTAGGGCAGATCGCCCGTCCCCTGGCGGTGGACCTGGTCTAGACCCGTCCCCTCAGCATTGCCGCCAGCAGGTGCAGGCGCTTGGCCAAGTCGGACGGCGTCCGGCCGGCCAGGTCCCGCCGCGCCAGGGCCACATGGGCGACGGCCGGGAAGGCCGCGACGCTGAGGCCCCGCGTGGCGCGCCCGGCCTCCGCCAAAGCCGACCGCAGCGCCTCGCCTACCGCCCCGAGTTCCGCCCGCCCCGACCGCACGAGCAGCGTCAGCCCCCAGGCGCGTCCGGCCGCGGCGGTGCTGTCGGGCGATGTCGCCGCGTCGAGCATTCGCGCCGCCAACGCGGTCGCCGAACCGCCCACGGCGTCGGCCCAGCGCACGGCGTCGTCCGCATCGAGCGTCTGGGCCTCGAGCGCCTCGATCCGCGCCTCGATCATCGCCTCCAGCGGCTCGCGCTGCAGGGCGTGACTGTGGACGGCCTCGGCCAGCGCCAGCGCCGTGGGATGCCGGCGAACCGATCGCGCGCCATAGATCTCGTCCAGCGCCTCGCTCCACCAGGTCAGGCGCATCTCCGCGAGCAAAGGGCTGGACGCGGCCCGGCGCGCGCGGGCCAGCTCGCGGTCGAAGGCGTAGAGCGCGATGACGTCCGCCCGCGCCCGTGCATCGTCGATGAAGCGGCTGGAGAGCCAGCGGTCCGGGTCGCCCTGCCGGACCAGCGTGTCGAGGTCGTCCAAGTCGCTCAAGCGGACGACCTCGAGCAAGGCATGACGCCTCCCCGGATCCGGGGGAGGCAGGCGGTCAGCCGAACATCGTCTGGTACATCGCCATCGAGGTCAGCATGGGCAGCGACAGCAGGGTGTTGGTCCGCGAGGCCAGGGTAGCGATCCGCCCGGCCCTGGCCTTGGCGTCGGCGTCTCCCTCCACCAGGCCGAGCGCGACCTTCTGGTTCGGCCAGATGATCCCCCAGACGTTGAGGAACATGATGATCGCCAGGTAGATGCCAATGCCCAGAAGGGCGTAGGCCTTGCTGTCCACCCCGAACCCGCCGGCGAAGCCCAGGCTGAACACCTTCGCCGCATAGCCGTGGATCACGTTCTCGCGCAGGCCGATGATGCAGAGGCCGGCGAGCACGGTGAACAGGGCCGACCAGCGGAACCAGAACAGGGCTTCCGGCGCGATGTACTTGGACACCGCCGGCTTCAGCTCCGCCGGGATGTCCGGCATCTTCCGGATCTGCACGAAGTTGAAGTAGTACAGCAGGCCGATCCACAGGATGCCGAACACCACGTGCATCCACCGGAACGTCGCCTGCCAGAAGATCGCGTCGAACTCACCGCGCGCCGACCCGAAGGCGAACACCATGATCAGCGCCAGAATGGTGCTGAGAATGATCGTGTTGCGGAAGTTCAGAAGAATCCCGGACATTTTTTCAGCCTTTTGTGTTGGTTCCAGCCCTAGGAGGCCCGGTATAGGGCGTTTCGTCGCACCGGAAAAGCGCGCGGGACGCTCACACCGCGATCAGGGCGGTGGCGAACATCCGGCCTTCGGAGGCCAGCACATTGTGCATCCGCGCGGCCGCGTCGGTGGCCATGAACTCGAGGCCGAGACCGGCGGCGCGAAGGCCGTCACGAACCGCGCGGGGCGGCAGGGCCTGTGCCCGCCCGGTGCCCAGCAGGACGAACTCCACCACGCCGCGCGGCTGGGACGTGACGTCGGCGAAGTCGGCCATGGTCAGGGCCTCGGCCAGCGCCGCCGACCAGTCCCGCGGCTCGTCCGCGACGATCAGCAGCGAGCCCGGACGCCACACTCCCGAAACGCGGAACCCGCCGCCGCCGAAGCCGTCGATGGAGGGCGCCTCGCGCAACCTGTCAGCGCCGGGGCGCGCGCACCGGCAGAGGCGTCGCCTCCTCGTCGTCGCGCCTGACCCCCCACAGAAGGATCACCGGCAAGGCCACGTAGATCGACGAATAGGTGCCGATCAGGATGCCGAAGGCCATGGTGAAGACCAGAGGAAACAGGGCCGGCCCCCCCATGAAAAGGGCGCCGGACAAGGCGAGCAGCGCCGAGGCGCCGGTGATCAGGGTGCGCGACAGCCGCTCGTTTTCCGACAAGTTGATCACGTCGCGCAGGGGCGTGGTCTTGAACTTGCGCAGGTTCTCGCGCAGCCGGTCGAAACTGATCACCTTCTCGTTCATCGAATAGCCGATCACGGTGAGCAGGGCGGCGATGGAGGTCTCCGACACCTCGATCTGGGTCACCGACAGCAGGCCGATGGTCAGGGCGATGTCGTGGAACAGCGCCAGGATCGCACCCAGGCCGAACTGCAGCTGGAAGCGGAACCAGATGTAGATGAGCATCAGCGCCATCGCCAGGCCGAGCGCGCCCGCCCCGCTGAGCAGCAGCTCGCTGGAGACCTTGGGACCGACGGTGTACTGGCCGGACACCTTGATCCCCGGAAACGCCTGCAACAGCTTGCCGGAGACGTAGCTGGCCCCGGCGTCGGCGCTCAGCGCTCCGACGGAGCGGAAGCGCACCATGGCGGTCTGCGGCGTGCCGAAGCCCTGGACCTGGGCGTCGTGGGCGCCGAACTGGTCCAGGGCGCCGCGCAGCTTGCCGAGCGGCGCCGGCCCTTGGGTGGTCACCTCCATGACCGTGCCGCCGGCGAAGTCGACGCCGAAATTCATGCCCTGCATGGCGATCGACACGCCCGAGCCGATCACCAGCAGCAGCGAAAGCACGGCCGCGACAGGGGCCGCGCTGACGAAATTCACCTTGGTGTGACGCGGCACGAGCCGGATCAGGGGCCAGAACATCGGCGGTATCCTAGGCTATGGGCAACGCCTTCGGGCGCGCGACGCGGAACCACCAGCCGATCAGCAGCTGAGTGATGAGCACGGCCGTGAACACCGAAGTGATGACGCCGATGGAAAGGGTCCAGGCGAAGCCGCGAACGGGTCCCGCGCCGAACTGGAACATGATCAGGGCGGCGATCATGGTGGTGATGTCCGCGTCGACGATGGACACCAGCGCGCGTCGGAACCCGGCGTCCGCCGCCGCCATCGGCGCACGCCCGGTGTTGGCCTCGTCGCGCATCCGCTCATAGATCAACACATTGGCGTCCACCGCCACGGCCATGGTCAGGATCAGACCGGCTATGCCCGGCAAGGTCAGCGTCGCCTGGGTCATGGACAGGGCGCCGAACATGATCAGCACGTTCACCACCAGGGCCAGGGCGGCGAACACGCCGAACAGGCCGTAGGCCAGGATGATGAACACGAAGATCAGCGCGCCGCCGATGGCCAGGGAGATCGCCCCGGCCCGAACCGCGTCCGCCCCCAGCTCGGCGCCGACCGTGCGCTGCTCCTGGATGATCAGGGGCGCCGGCAGGGCGCCGGAGTTGAGCAGGATGGACAGCTGCTGGGCGGTTTCGACGGTGTAGCTGCCGGTGATCTGTCCGGACCCGCCGAGGATGGCGCCTCGGATCACCGGCGCGGAGATCACCTTGTTGTCCAGGACGATGGCGAAGCGCTTGCCGATGTTCTGGCTGGTGGCGTCGCCGAACCGCCGCGCGCCCTGGCCGTTGAAGGAGAAGTCCACCGCCGGCGCGCCGGTCTGGCCGTCGAAGCCCTGGCCGGCGTGGGTGAGCATCTCGCCGGAGACCAGCACCCGCTTCTTCAGCACCAGGGGCTGCTGCTGATTGTCGGCGTCGGGCAGGACGATATCGTCCGGCGGGATGCGGTTGTCCCGCACATCGGATTCGCCGACCGTCTCGTCGACCATCTGGAAGGTCAGCTTGGCCGTCTGGCCGATGATCGCCCGCAGCTTCGCCGGATCGCTCTCGCCCGGCGCCTCGATGACGATGCGGTCGGCGCCCTGAGGCTGGATATTCGGCTCTTTGGTGCCGAGGGCGTCGATGCGCTTGCGGATGATCTCGATGGACTGGGCGACGGCCTGCCTGGCGTCGGTCCCGGTCGCCTGGGCGACGAAGGACACCTTGAAGGTCTGGTTCGGCCCCTGGCTCACGATCACGTCGCGCCCGCCGCCGGGCAGCTGGCCGCCGACGTGGGTCAGGGCGGTGGCGGCGGCGTCCGTCTGGGTGGGGTCAGTGACGCGAAAGGTCACGGCGCCGGCCACGACCGACAGATCGGCGAACAGCACCTTGTCCTGTTGCAGGTGCAGGCGGATGTCCTCGGTGAGGTTGGTCAGGCGCTCCTTGCGCAGGGCGTCGGTGTCGACCTCGTACAGCAGGTAGGAGCCGCCCTGCAGGTCGAGCCCCAGGTGCAGCTTCTGGTGCGGCAGCCACTCCGGCAGCTGCGCGAGGTTGGCGTCCGGCAACACATTGGGCAGGGTGAACAGCACGCCGAAAACGATGGAAAGCGTTACGGCGATGATCTTCCAGCGCGAGAGGCGGAGCATGCTCTGGGCGGTCCGGCTCTGCGTCTAGGACTTGGAATCGTTGGCGGCGGCCGGCTCGGTCTTGCCGCGCACCTCGTGCAGCATGTGCTTGAGCACCTTGACCGTCACGTTCTGGGCGATCTCGACGCCGACCTCGGCGTCCTCCACGCGCACCACCTTGCCGATCATCCCGTTGCTCATCACCACCACGTCCCCGCGCTTCACCGCGTTCACCCTGGTCAGGTGATCCTTTTGCCGCTGCTGCTGGGGGCGGAGGATCAGCATGTAGAACAGCACGCCGATCAACAGCAGAGGCGCGAATTGGACCAGCATGTCCTGAATGCCGCCCGCGCCCGCGGCGGGGGCCGCCACGGCCAGGATGAGGGCGGGAGTGAGGGTCATCGCGGCTCCAAAGGTCGGTGGCGACCGCGCCGGGCGGGCGGCCTTGTCAAAAGTCGGCGGAAGCTATGCGCTCGCCTGCCCTTTTGCAATGCGGCCTGCCGAGCTAGGAGACTTGGCCATGGAGGACGAGACCGCCAAGGCCCTGAACCGCGTCGCCGACGCCCTCGAGCGCCTGGCGCCGTCCGGCCGCGACGAGGCGGACTTCCGCGCGGCACGGCTTTTCCGCCACGATCCGGCGACGGACAGTTTTCTGCCCGCGCCGGACTTCGCCCTCGAGATCGGCCTGCTGATCGGCGTCGAGCGGCAGAAGACCCGGTTCCTGGAGAACCTGAGGCGCTTCGCGGCGGGCCTGCCGGCCAACCATGCCCTGCTGTGGGGGGTGCGCGGCACGGGCAAGAGCTCCCTGGCCAAGGCCGCCTTCATGACCGCGGCGAACGAGCATGCCGACCTGAAACTGGTGGAGATCGACCGCGACGATGTGGCCGCGCTGCCCGGCCTGTTCGATCGACTGAGGCCCCGCGCGGAGCGGTTCGTGGTGCTGTGCGACGACCTCAGCTTCGAGGAGGGCGCTCAGGCCGCCAAGGCGTTGAAGTCCGCGCTGGAAGGCGGCGTCGCCGGGCCGCCGCGCAACGTGCTGTTCGTCGCCACCTCGAACCGTCGCCACCTGATGCCGCGCGACCATGTGGAGAGCCGCGGGGCCATAGCCTCGGCGGAGGATGCCGAGGAGGAGGTCAGCGTGTCCGACCGCTTCGGACTCTGGATCGGGTTCCCGCCCATGGACCAGCCGGCGTTCCTCGAGGCGGTGCGCGCCTACGCCGAACGCTTCGACCTGGTCACCCCCGACCTCGACCGCCGCGCCCTGCAATGGTCCCAGCTGCGCGGCGCCCGCTCGGGCCGCGTCGCCTGGCAATTCGTGCGGGATCTTGCGGGAGAACTGGGCAAAAGCCTGCCGCTGTAACTCCCTCCCCTTCACGGGGAGGGAAGTTCCCTTACTGCGGCAGCACCAGGACCGGATCCACGGGCTTGGCCTTGTCGGCCGGGGTGCGGGCGTAGCGGACCTCGAAGTGCAGCTGCGGGTCGGTGAGACCGCCGCTCATGCCGACCGAGCCCAGTTCGTCGCCCTGGGCGACGTGCTGCCTCATGGACACGGCAACCTTGTCCAGGTGCGCATAGGCGGTGACCCACCCGTCCGCGTGCTTGACCAGCACGAGGTTGCCGAAGCCGGGCACCTGGTCGCCGGCGTAGACCACGTCGCCGTCCGCGGCCGAGCGCACCACCGTGCCCTGGGGCGCGCGAATGTCGACGCCGTCGTTGCGCCGGCCCACGCCCATGGGGCCGAATCCCGCGGCGATCGCCCCCTTCACCGGCCACACGAAGCGGCCGCGGGCGGCTGCGGCGATCTCCGTGTCGGAGAGGCCGACGGCCGGGTCCTGCGGCCGAGCCGGCGCCTGATAGGCGCTGGTAGATGGCGGACGCTCCTGGATGATCGACGGCGGCGGCCGGGTGAGTTCGGTCATGCCGTGGTGCTCCGGCGGCGCCTCGGCTTCCACATTGGCCGGCGGCGGGGCCGATGGACCGACCCCGGGATGGGCGTAGTAGGCAGGCGGCGGGGCAGCCTCGGCCACCTGGCGTGGGCCGCCGAGCCGCTCGGGCCCATGATCGCGCATGGAGCGCGGCAGGCCGATGTGCTGGCCGGGTCGCAACGCCGCGCGCATGGAAATCCTGTTGATCTCGGCCAGCTGGCTGGGATCGACGCCGAACCTGCGCCCGACATCGCGTAGCGTATCGCCGGCGTCGACCACATAGGCCTTGGCCACCGGCACCTTGAGGATCTGGCCGGGGCGGATCGTGTAGGGCGCCCGCAGGTCGTTGGCGTCGAGCAATACCGAGCGGGTCGTGTCGAAGGCGCGCGCGAGCGCGTCGATATGGTCGCCCTTCTGGACCTCGTAGTCCTCGAAGATGTCGGAGGCCTCCACCACGCGTCCCGCGGCCGCCTCGCGGGGCTGAGTACGCCTTGGCGGCTGCGGGGTCGCACTGGCCACCTCCGCCGGGACCGGCGCGGCCGCCACGACCGGTGGCGCGGGCGGCGGCGGCGCGGGAGCCGGAGCGGGCGCGGGAGCGGGCGCAGGCGTGGCCTCGTCGTGGGTGACGACCCGCGGCGCGAGCGTTTCGGCTGCGGGCGCGGCTGCAGGTGGCGGCGCAGCGGCGGGCGCGGCTGGTTCGGCAGCGGCCGGCGGCGGGGGCGCGGCGCTTGTCTCGGCCGGAGGTTCGCTGGAGGTCGGCGTCGGTTCGGTGGAGGCGCGCACGAGGACCGCCCGCGGCTGTTCGGCCGAGGCGGACGGCCCTGGCGGCGGCAGCGATTGGCTTTCCACGGGCACGGACGGATGCGGCGTGACCGCTTCCGGCGCCGCGGCGTCGACGGGCGCCACCCGGGGCGGAGTGTGGGTGGGCGCGGCCGCATGGGCCGGCGCCGGCGTCTCGTTGATCGGATACTGCGGCTTGAATGCTTCGGTGCGCGGACGCGCCGCGTCCTGCGCGCTAGTGGGGTATCTCGGCGTCGCGCAGGCCGCCAGCAGGGCTGAGAGCAGGACGAGCGCGCTCGCCCCTCGCCAGATCTTGGTCATCGCCGCTCCGTCGGGCCGTGACGGTGACCGATTCGCGCCGATCCGCCCACCTGGCGTTCGCCCGAAGCAGCCGCGGTCACGGACATTCGATGGTTTCCGCGAACCGGAAAGCGCACCAGGAGTCGAGGTGTCTGGGTAAAGCATCCGTTAAGCCTCAGGCCGAAGGCGGCGTTTTCCCGCCGCCCCGGCTTCACAATTCGCGGGCTACGCCGTCGAGGAGCGGCACGAACCGCACCTCGCAGAGCACCTCGCTGGAGAATCCCCCCGCGCCGTCGCCTGCGTAGCGGCAGAGCTTTTGCACCGGCCCCTTGCCGATCGGCGCCACCAGGACGCCGTTCGGCTTGAGCTGACGCAAAAGCGTCTTCGGCTCAGATGGCGCCGCCGCCGTGACCAGAATGCGGTCGAAAGGCGCCTGCTCCGGCCAGCCCAGCGCGCCGTCGCCGAACTTGGTGATGATGTTGGTCAGGCCCAGCGACTTGAACCTGGCTTCGGCTTCGCGCAGCAAGGTGCGGTAGCGTTCCACCGTGTAGACCAGCCGCGCCAGGCGCGAGAGCACCGCCGTCTGGTAGCCGGAACCGGCGCCGATCTCCAGAACCCGCGCCCGCGGCTCGAGCGTCAGCGCCTGGGTCATCAGCCCGACGATATAGGGCTGGCTGATGGTCTGGCCGCAGGCGATGGGCAGGGCGGAGTCCTCCCAGGCCCGCTCCCTGAACAGGTCCGGCGTGAACAGGTCGCGCGGGGTGCGCTCGATCGCCGCGAGCACCTGCGGGTCGGTGACGCCCTGCGAGCGCAGGCCCAGGATCAGCCGGGCGAGCTGGGTGTCGTGCGCGTTGTCGTCCTTCGCCGGCTTGCTCATGAACTCGCCCGAAGCTTCGGCGGCGGTCCGCCCAACACCCCTCTTAGGGCGTGTACGGTCGGCATGTGGGTCAAATCGATGTGCAGGGGCGTGATCGATATGCGACCCTCGTAGGCGGCGCGCAGGTCAGTGCCCTCGGCGGGACGCGACGGCTCGTTGCGATAGCCCAGCCAATAGTAGTCCCGGCCGCGCAGGTCGGTGCGCTGCTCGGCGTAGCGGGTGCGCACGTCCCGGAAGCCCTGGCGCGTCACCTCCACCGCCTCGACCTCATTCGGCGCGCGGGCCGGGAAGTTGAGATTGAGGATCACCTCGTCCGGCCAGCCGGCTTCAACAGCGCGCTCGATAATGCCGGGCGCGTAGGTCTCGGCCACCTCGTAGGGCGCACGCTCGTCGTCGCGGAATACCCGCATCATCTGCGACAGGGCGATGGACGGGATGCCCAGCGCCATGCCCTCGATGGCCCCCGCGACAGTGCCCGACATGGTCACGTCCTCGGCGGCGTTCAGGCCGCGGTTGACGCCGGAGAGCACCAGGTCGGGCCGGCCGTCCTGGATCAGGTGCTGCACCGCCAGCATGACGCAGTCTGTCGGCGTGCCGCGCACCGCGTAGCGGCGCTCATCCACGGTGCGCACGCGCAGCGGCTCCGAAAGGGTGAGCGAACGCGAGGCGCCGGACTGCTCGGCCTCCGGCGCGCAGACGAACACGTCGTCGCTGAGCCGGCGGGCGATGCGCTCGAGCACCGCCAGGCCCTCGGCGTTGATCCCGTCGTCGTTGGTCACCAGGATGCGCACTAAATTTCCCTCCCCTTCACGGGGAGGGAAATTTAG
>JBIOEG010000064.1:0-26221 GCA_044445825.1 Caulobacterales bacterium | reverse complement strand
GCGGGGGCGGCGGCGGGGGTTCCTACGACGGGGGCACCGACACTTTTGCCACCTCTAATCTTTTTGGCGACGGCTCGGTGTCGATCGATTTCGAAAGCGCTGTCCCAGAGCCGGCGGAGTGGAGCTTGATGTGCGCGGGGGTGGGGATCCTCGGCGGCCTGCTAAGGTCGCGGCGACGCGCCGTGCTTCGCATGCCGACCGCTACCTAAGGCGCTGCGGGTCGCGCGGACCAACCAGAAGGCGTCCGACGGCGCCTGCGTCAGGGGCGAGCTGGAGCCAAAGGCTTGCCGGGGCGACGCACGGGCGGGCCCGTCGCCACGGGCGCCGCTTGACGCGCTCAGGTCCCCCACCCTCCACGGCGGCGCGCGCTGCGCCGCCTCCCAGCAGTCGGCGCGGGCGCCTCTGCGATGTTCGATAACGCCGCTTAACGCGCCGACGCCGACCACAGCTTGCGCCAGCGGCTGTTGAACCCGGCCGCAACCGCGGCGCCTGCGAGAGCGCCCAGCGCCTTGGCGATGGCGTCGGGCAGGCCGGCGTCGCGCCCTGGGACGAAGAGCTGGCCCAGCTCCAGCAGGATCGCCAGCAAAACCCCGGCGACGGCGATGGTAAGCGGACGTTTGGGGTAGGCCAGGACGAAGGCGCCGGCGGTGACGAAATAGGCGGCGAACCGCTCGAGCTGCGCGGGGCCTAGGTGCGGGCGCAGGCTTTGCGGGCCTAGGGTGACGAAGACGATGTAGGCCGCAAGGCCCCATGCGGCTGCGGCCGCCCAACCTCGCCAGTGCGCACCCAAAGCCTTTGGCCTCCTGACAGGCGCGCCGTCGCCGGGGCGCGGACCCCTAGACCCAATCCGCCCATAGTCGCTCGCCTGTCGAGCGACAATCGCCGCGCAGCGCTTCAGGTGAGTTTGGCGCAGACCTCATCCGCGAATGGCCATCAGCGACTTCGTCAGACCGGCCAGCTTCACCGCTTCCAGGCGCGCATCGAAAAACAGCTCGCGCATCATCGCCTTGTCGAGCAGGCGCGCATCCTGGACCGTCCGCATGGGGTAAGACGCCCCTGTAGTTGCACTGCTGAGGGCGAGTCGGTCGGCCGCTTCACGCACTGTCGGCGGCTAGTCCTGGACCATCCAAGGCAGCGCTCGTCGCGCGGCCTCACGCCAGGCGGCGATCTGTGGTGCGTTGTCGTTGAGCATGTGGCGGCCGCCCCGTTGCGCGTGCCGGATAGCCGAGGTCGCGCGTCTAGCCGACCTGCCCGCGCCCGCGGCCGCATGGTCTTTCAGCTCGACAACCGATCCAACCATGCGATTGTCCCAATCTGGGCGCAGCGGTGCGCCAGACTTGGGTCGCAGCAAGCATCAGACCGGACGCGGTGAAGATAGCCGCGCGAAAGCATCGCGAACTCGCAGACTGACGCTAGTCGAGCCGGATCGACGTCGCGCCGATCGCGCGCATGACCGCGAACAGGAACCATCCCGGATAGGCGCCGCGGTTGATCTTTGTCGTGACCGAGCCTTCGGTCTCGGGCAAGCCCATTTCAGTCAACCGCCTGGCGAGCTCGACGTATCCCACGTCCGCTCGCTTCAGTTCCGCCTTGAGGTAGCGTCTGGCCAGGTCAGCCCATTCGTAGCGCGTGCCCATCGGAGTCTTCATTCGCTAGCGGCCCCGCATCTTCGCTCATTCCCATTGCCGCCGCACCGCTGGAGGCCATGAGAAGGTTCCGCGGCGACGTACTGCTGTGTGCGCGCGGCCTGCCTTCGGGATAGGCCGCGTCGCGCGTCATCCTCAATCTCAAAATGCGGGGCGACGGGAGCGGACCTAGACGCCGCAGTAGCCAGGCTCAGCTCGGCGCCTACCGAGGATCAATGGCCAGACGCCGGTTGGTCGCGCGCCGGCGCGGTCGCCGTCCCCGCGCCCGCGGCGCTACGGTTGGATTCGCTCGCACCCGAGGTGCACGAGGCGGTCACGTGCCAGTTTGCATAGCCATAAGTGCGAGCCACCCCAACAGCCCCGCCCGGTTGGCGCCACCAGCTGATGGCGTCGTCCGGCTTGGTGGGGAACGGGACCAGTCGGCAAGCCTCGCCTCGAGATGCGCAGAACTCTCGGCGGCGGCTGGCCGACCGCGCAGCGGCGGCCACCGCGCCGGCGGCCGCCGTCGACTGCACCTGCGCGGCGAGCGCGGAGGTCACATCTGTAGATCCAGCCGGTAGGAGCGAGTCGGCGCTTGCAGTGCCGGAATCGATCTGCACCGCACCACTCGCGCATTGCACGGTGGGCGCGGCGTTGGCGGCATTCGTCGCCGCAACCCCGCTTGCAGCGGCGCATGCGAGCACAAGTTTGACCAGTGATATCATCGCCGCCCCTCCGCGGGCCCAGCGACGCCTCCGTCGCCTCAACACCGGATCCCGAATTTGCATCGTCGAGCCGGCGCTGGGGCGCTGTCAATCTGACGTACTACTACATCGCTTTCCAACACACGCCGCCACACTGGGATCTACATCGCCACCGCGCGTCCCGGTCTCACTCGAATATGGTGGAGCGCATGCCATGCAGGAGCTAGGGAGTGCCAGATGGCCATCTACGCCCGACCACATTCTGCGGAATGGTTCGCAGCCCTTGAGGTCTTCAATCCGCGCCAAGCGGCCATCACCCGCACGATCATTGAGCTCGCGGGCAGAGACGACGTTTGTAGCGTGTGCGGCGATGATCCAGCGAGCGACTACCGGTTGACGGCGCAGGATCTGTCTGACGACGCCGTGGCGACCCTGCGGCTCTGTGACGACTGCCACGAAATCAGCGCGATGAACGGCGAGCACTTCATCCAGTTCTAGGCTTCGAAGCCATCCCATGCGGCCGCCGGTGCGTTGCGCAGGACATGGAAATCTCCGACGAGCAAACCTGCGGTTAATCGCGACGGCGGCACACTGTCATCGCGCGTCCGGGCGATGTGACGCGGCTGTTGGGTGCGAGATGCAGCATCGTTCTGAGACTGAATCCGATAGGCAGGCTGTCGTGCCGGTTGTCGAAAGCGCCGCGCGCCCCCGCGAAGCAACTCGCGGATCAGGCGCGTTGCTGGCTCGCCTGTTCCAAAGGCGCCCGAAAGACCGAAGGGCCTCGCCACGCCGCGTAGTGCAGCTGAGCGCCGTGATCGTCACCAACGACTTCAAGGGCGCGATCCACTGCCGCGTCCAGAACCTCTCCCAGGGCGGGGCGGGTCTGCGGGTCCCAGAGTGCTTGGTTTTGCCCTCGACGTTCTGGCTGATCGTCGTGCCTGAAGGTCAGGCCTATGCAGCCACAACGGCCTGGAGACGCTTTCCGAATGTCGGCGTGTCGCTGGGCGAACCCGTCGATCTACATGAGGCGACCACAACCGCCGCCCGGACGCTTCGCACGCTGTGGCTCGCCGTTGCGAAGTAGACCGAGGCGCGCACCGCTCACTCCGGGCAGACCACCGTCTACCCACCATCTGCCAAAACCGCCACGTCCGCCGGGGTTCATCTGTTGAATCTCGAGCGCCTGACTTTCGCCATCGTCCAGTCAGGCGGCGTTCGCGGGCGCCAGCCGCCTCCGGCTCGCGCTGGGCACGAAGGGGCGTGGAGCAGCACTTTCGCGCGCCGCACCGCAGCGATCGCGCCACTATCACAATCACCGCCACGCGGCCCTGGAAGTCAGCTCAACTGGTCGAGTTAGATGCGCCAGGAACCATCCCGCGCTCGACCAGGCATGAAGTCGTCGAAGCCGGAGCCGAGGAAGGTGTCAAGGTCTTCCCAGCTGAGGCTGTAGGCGAAGTGGTCCGCGCCAGCGACGGCGAAGTTTCGTTTGATGTCCACGATCATATACCCGCCAAAGCTCGGATGCTCGGGCGTGCGACAACGGGACTTCTCAAGGCGTAGGCCGATGCTGGCGGCTCGGCGGCGATATACGGTTTCGGTCGCGGCACGCGACATGGCTCTCTCCTATGGATGAGTTGGAGCCGGGACCGCCCCCTGATCTCGCTCGGGCGTCCCGGTAGATGCCATGCCTAGCCGCGTCTCGGCCAAAGCCGTCGCGCTCGACTGCGATCAGGTCGTCAGCGCGAAGGCCCGCGTATTACATCGGCGGTCGACCGCCGTCTAGCCGGCGCAGTTCGCGCGCCGGTCTGGCGTCGCTGAGAAGCGCCTCAAAGATCGCGGCGGTGGCAATCGAACGCCAATCCGCCCATCGCCGGCATGACAGAACGCCCCTTAGATCCAAGACCGGACACTGGCAGAGTCCGCTGTTCGGCTCGATGCCAAGGCGGGAGTTCTACCCAAGAGCGGACCTTCTGAAGGTCCGGTCTGCGACCGGAAGCCAACGGGGAAGATCGACCCTAAGCGGACTCTTGGAACGTCCGGTAATGGACATGACGTCATCGGCAGTCATCGCGGCGGAGCGCTTTCTTCGTCGGAAGGGCAGGTGTGAGTTCTCGGCCCTGTTGTTGAGCCGGCGCCCTTACTGCTTGCGGTCAACGCTGCCGATGTCCTTCAAGGCGGCGCCGTAGGCGCGCAAGCCGTCGGTCGCGGCGCAAGACAGCGCGACCTTTTCGCGCGAGACGGTCGCCAAGCAAGGTGCTTCGATGAACCAGGAGACCCGCGACAGCGGTGCGAGACCAGAGGCTGGAACACATGAAGCTTTATCACTGCAAAAACGCGCGGTCGCTTCGCCCGCTTTGGGCGCTGGAGGAGCTGGGCTCCGACTATGAACTCGTGAACATGTCGTTCCCGCCGAGGGCCACGTACCCCGGCTACCTCAACATCAACCCGCTCGGCACCGTGCCCACGATGGTTGACGGCGCGCTGACGATGACGGAATCCACCGGGATTTGTCACTACGTGGTTGAGAAGGCGGCACCCACTCCCTTGCGCGTCGACCCGTCCGAACCGGCGTACGGCGAATATCTGAACTGGCTCTACCGCAGTGACGCCACCCTGACGTTCCCTCAGACGATCGTGCTGCGCTACTCACAGCTGGAGCCCGAGGAGCGGCGGTTGCCGCAGGCCGTCGAAGACTATTCGGTATGGTACCTGTCGCGGCTGAGATGCGTGGAAACCGCACTCGAGGATCACGAATTCCTTTGCGCCGACCGCTTCACGATCGCCGACATCGCCATCCACTACGCCCTGTTTCTCGGTCGCTCGCTGGGCCTCGACCAACGCTACAAGCCCAACTGCCGCGCCTATCTCGAACGCCTCATGGAGCGCGCCGCCTTTCAGCGGGCGATGGTCAGACAGGAGGAGCCTATAGGCTAAGTCGCCAGAACCCGCCGATCCACGAGCGAATTGGGCGCTTCGATGTATTTCGCGCCGAGGTATTCGCCGAGGGACTTGGCCTGCTTGTCGATCCGGTGGTTCGACGAGGCGCCACCGCCGAGCACGCCGCGAATGTAGAAGTTCAGCGCGCGCAGGTTCGGCATGTCGTATCGCTCGATGGGGTATGGCGCCATGTCCGGGCAAAGGCGCTTGAATTCATCCACGGACAAGTACTGGTGCAGGAAGGCATAGGCCTCGTCGGTTTTCGCCCAGACGCCGCAGTTGGCGTTGCCGCCCTTGTCCCCGGAACGCGTGCCGAACAGGCGACCGAGGGGGACGCGAACCGTCGGTGCGCCCGGGGCCGGGGCGACGGTGACCGGCAGCTTCTGGAAGTAGATGTCCTCCAGTCCCAGACGCTGGGTGGGCAGGACGTCGATGTCCTCGTCGCCGACGTGCACGTGCTCCGTGACGCGCCGACTGTCGATCAGCGCCGGCCAGTGGACGATGGTCTGCCCCCCACTGAACCCGCCACCTCCCCGGCCCGTGTTGCCGGGAATGTTCGCCAGGCCCAGTTCGGTGATCTTGGCGCTGAACAGGCGGCCGAGCTTGCTGGGATCGCGGCTGGTTACGGTCACGCGCAAGGCCGCATGGGCCTGCTCGTTGCTGGGCGGGTCCTGCATGTCACTGCGGATCAGCTGGACGTCGACGTCGTCGAACTGCTCGCGGCCGCCAAGGTTGTAGAAGACAGAGTCGAGGTAGATCTCGGCCTTCTTCTCGATGTCCAGACCCGTGAGCAGCACCTCGAAGCTCTGTTTGTAGGCGCCCAGTGTGTTGAAGCAGACCTTGTGCGTGGAGGGAGGGCTCGAGCCTCGGCAGCCGCTCACATGCACCCGATCTGGCCCCTCCTGCTCGATCTTCAGGGTGTCGAAATGGGCGATTACGTCCGGATTCACATAGGCGGGCGTGGAGATTTCATAGAGCAGCTGCGCGGTCACGGTGCCCACCGAGACCAGGCCCCCGGTGCCGGGGTGCTTGGTGATGGTGAAGGCGCCATCCGCCTCAATCTCAGCGATCGGGTAGCCGACGTTCCGGAAGCTCGGCACCTCCTGGAAGAAGGCGTAATTGCCGCCGCAGCACTGGGCGCCGCACTCGATGATATGGCCGGCGCTGAGGGCCCCGGCGAGGGCGTCGTAGTCGTCGCGCTTCCAATTGAACTTCCAGGCCGCAGGACCGATCACCAGGGCTGCGTCCGTCACCCGCGGGCAGATGACAATGTCCGCCCCGCGGTCCAGGGCTTCTTTGATGCCCCAGCCGCCGAAGTAGACGTTGGCGGTGACCGGGGTCTGGCCGGAGCCCTTGAGCGGCGCGCCGTTGTCCAGATTGACGAAAGCCTCGCCCTCGGACTCGAGCCGGTCGAGGTCGCCCAGCAGGTCGTCGCCGTCGATGTAGGCGACCTTGGCCTCGACCCCGAGCTTGGCGAGGATCTTCTCGACCTCCTCGGCCATGCTCTTCGGGTTGAGCCCGCCGGCGTTGGCTACGATCTTGATACCGCGCGCCTTGCAGAGCCGGGCCACATCCTCAAGCTGCTTGAGGAAGGTGCCGACGTAGCCCATGCGCTCGCCGCGGGCCTGCTTCTGGCTGAACAGGATCGACATGGTCAGCTCGGCCAGATAGTCGCCGGTCAGGACGTCGATAGGCCCGCCCTCGACCATCTCCCGGGCCGCGTCCAACCGGTCGCCGTAGTAGCCGCTGCAGTTGGCTATGCGGATGATGTCCTTCATCGTCTTCGTCTCCGACTGCCTAGTGGCCGCGCGCCCAGGCCGGCGGGCGCTTCTCACGGAACGCCGCCATGCCTTCCGCGGCCTCTTCGGACTGGAACACCCTGGCGCTCCACGGCGCGGTCTCGGCGAAGCCCTCCTCGATGGAAAGCTTGGGGACGCGCCTGACCAGCTTCTTCGCCTCGCTGACGGCGTTGGGGCCGCCGAGGTTGATCATATCGATCTCTTCCTGCACCGCAGCCCGAAGCCGGCCGGCCGGAACCGCCCGGTGCGCCAGGCCCATCTCCACCGCCCGCCGGCCCGTGAAGCGTTCGCCGGTGAGGAACAGCTTCATGGCGTTGTGCGTGCCGAGCTTGGGGATGCAGACCACCGATATCACCGCCGGGATCACGCCGATGCGCACCTCGCTGAAGCTGAACTGGACGTCCTCCACCGTCACGACGATGTCGGCGGCGCCCACCAGCCCTAGCCCGCCCGCGAAGGCAGCGCCGTTGATGGCCGCGATCACCGGCTTCGGACTGTCCATCATCAGGGTCAGAACGTCCGGCAGGGACGAGGCGCGGCCGCGGGAAGCGCTGCCCGGTGGGTTCTTCAGATCCGCGCCTGCGCAAAAGGCCGGACCCGCGCCGGTGAGTACGATACAGCGCACCTGAGGGCTGTGGATCGAAGCGACCAGGTGGTCATGCAGCTCGTTCACCAGGGTCGCAGACAGGGCGTTTCGGTTCTCGGGGCGGTTCAGCGTGATCCACGCGGCGCCGTCGACGATCTCGTAAAGCGTGGCCTCAGTTGTCGTCATCATTTCAACCCACGTCTTCCTTCCCGGCCAGGGTCAGCAACAACTGGCCGTTCCCCACCTGCTCACCCACCGCGACGTTTGTCTCTTGCACCACGCCATCCTGCGGGGCGACGATGCGATGCTCCATCTTCATCGCCTCGAGCACCACCAGAAGCTGGCCCTTCGTGACCGCGTCGCCGGCGCCGACCGCCACCGCCCGGATCACGCCGGGCATTGGGGCCTTCAATCCGCCGGAGAGGTCTTCCGCGCGCACGTCGGGGTATCTCGGCTGTTCGATCAGCTCCAGGTCGCCGATCGCCCCGTGAAGGAACCACCGATCGCCGTGGTTCTCGGCGCGGAATTCCAGCCGCAGCCCGTCGATCGCCAGGTCGACAACGCCTTCGCCGCAGCGGTGGGCGCTCACCCACCGTTCGATGCCATCCGCGACGAAGCGGAACCGTCCGTCGCGCCCGGCCCGGTAGGCCAGGTCGACGCGCTCGTCACCGACGGTGAACGCGATCAGTTCGGGCGGCATCACCGTGTTGCGCCAGCCGGTGGGCATCGAGCGCAGCACCTTGGCGCAGGCTCGGCGGCGGGCTTGACCCTCGAGCGCGGTTGCGATGCAGGCGTCGATGAGTTCCACCCTCTGAGGTGCGCGACGGGGGGCCGGGGCGACGCGCTCGATGAAGTCGGTCGTCGTGTCGCCGGCCTGGAACTCGGCGGTCCGCAGGGTCGCGACCAGAAAGTCGCGATTGGTCGTCAGGCCCTGGACCTGCGTCGTCTCCAGCACCCGCGCGAGGCGCCCGGCGGCCTCGCGCCGGGTCGGCGCGTGGACGATGACCTTGGCGATCATCGCGTCGAAGTCCGAACTGACTACGCTGCCCGACTCCACGCCGGAGTCGAAGCGCGCGCGCCCTGACGTCGAAGGACGCCAGACGACCACTTGGCCCGGGGCGGGCAGGAAGCCGTTCTGCGGGTCTTCCGCGCACAGCCGGGCCTCGATGGCGTGGCCGCTGATCCTCAGGTCGTCCTGCGAGATGGACAGCCGCTCGCCCTCGGCGATGCGGATTTGTTCGCGCACGAGATCCTTGCCGATGATCGCCTCGGTGACCGGATGCTCCACCTGCAGCCGGGCGTTTACTTCCAGGAACCAAAACTCCTTGCCGGCCAGAAGGAATTCCACGGTTCCTGCCGAGGAGTACCCCAGCTCGCGGGCCGCGGAGAGCGCGGCGGCGCACATGGCTGCGCGGGTCTCGTCGTCCAGGGCGGGCGACGGCGCTTCCTCGATGATCTTCTGGTGCCGGCGCTGGATCGAGCACTCGCGCTCGAAGCAGTGAACGAGATTGCCGTGCCGGTCGCCGAGAATCTGGATCTCCAGGTGGCGGGCCTTCTCCAGCCAGCGCTCCAGGAACACCGCGTCGTCGCCGAAAGCGCTGCCCGCCTCGCGCCGCGCGCTTTCGACGGCGCCATCGAGGTCGGCTTCGGAGGCCACAACCCTCATGCCGCGCCCGCCGCCGCCGGCCGACGCCTTCACCAGGATCGGATAGCCAATTCCGCGCGCCGCGGCCTTCACCGAACCTGAGCCGGCGAGTTCCACGGCGGGCAGGGTCGGCACGCCCGCCGCCTGCATGAGCTTCTTCGCCGCGAGCTTGTCGCCCATCTGGGCGATCACCTCCGGCTCGGGTCCGACCCAGTTCAGGCCGGCCGCGATGACGGCGCGCGCGAACCCTGCACTTTCTGACAGGAAGCCATAGCCGGGATGCACCGCGTCGGCGCCGCTGCGACGGCAGGCGTCCAGCAGCTTGGCCGAGTCCAGGTACGTCTCGGCGGAGGTCCGCCCGTTGAGCGCGACCGCAACGTCAGCCTCGCGCACGAACGGCGCCTCGGCGTCGCCGTCGGCATAGACCGCGACGGTGGAGATCCCCATCTCGCGCGCGGTCCGGAAGATGCGGCGGGCGATTTCGCCGCGGTTCGCGACCAGCAGGCGGCTGATCGGGCGGATATCGCTCACATCCGCCATGTGCCGAACTCCTTGGTGCCCTTGACGTCGTTGTTGAAGCAGGCCGACAGGGCCATGGCGACCATGGCGCGCGTGTCCCGCGGATCGATCATGCCGTCGTCCGACACCCGCGAGGTGGCGTAGAGGCCTTTTGAACGCTCCTCCGCCCAGTATTCCACCACCGCGGCGCGCCGGGCGTCGGCCTCCTCGTCGAAAGCGAGGCCGCGCCGCTGCGCCGCCGCGCGCCCGACAATGGTCATCACCCCGGCCATCTGCTTGGGGCCCATCACAGCGATCTTCGCCGTCGGCCAGATGAAGGTGAAGCGCGGACCGAACGCCCGTCCGCTCATGCCGTAGTTGCCGGCGCCGTACGACGCGCCGACGATCACCGAGATATGCGGCACGGTCGAGTTGGACACCGCGTTGATCATCTTCGAGCCGTTCTTGGTGATGCCCCGCTGCTCGAAGTCGGTGCCGACGATGTAGCCGGTGATGTTGTGCAGAAACAGTAGGGGCACGTCGATCTGGTTGCAGAGCTGGATGAACTGCGCAGCCTTCTCCGACGACTCCGAGAACAGGGCGCCGTTGTTGCCGATGATCCCAATCGGGTAGCCGTGGATGCTCGCCCAGCCGCAGACCAGGGTCGGTCCGTAGAGAGGCTTGAACTCCTCGAAGTAGGAGCCGTCGACGATGCGGGCGACCACCTCGCGGATGTCGAACGGCTCGCGCAGGCTCTTGGCGACGAGCCCAAGCAGGTCTTCGGGGTTGTAGAGCGGCTCGTCGAAGCTGGCCGACGGTTCCGGCCCGAGCTTTCGCCAGTTCAGGTGACGCATCACCTCCCGGCAGACGCGGATGCCGTCCATCTCGTCCTGAGCGAGGTAGTCACCCAGGCCGGAGATCGTCGTGTGCATGTCCGCGCCGCCAAGGGTCTCGACGTCGGCGTCCTCGCCCGTGGCCATCTTCACCAGCGGCGGGCCGCCGAGGAAGACCTGGGACTGGTTCTTGATGAGGATGTTGTAGTCGCTCATTCCCGGCTGATACGCCCCGCCGGCGGTGGACGACCCAAAGACCACGGATACCGTGGGGATGCGCATCTTCGACAGCTCGGTGATCTCGTAGAACAGCCGGCCAGACTCGGCGAAGTGACCCACCTCCCGTCGGATCGCGGCCTCGGGGTCCTCGGTCCCGCCTTCGCCGCCGAGGTCGGCCCCGGCGGATTCGACGAACTGCACATAGGGCAGGCGATTGGTGCGGGACAGTTCGAGCCCGCGCATGAGCTTCTTGCTGTTGAAAGCATTGAAGGCGCCTGCACGTACCGACGGGTCGTGGCCCAGGATCACGCACTCGACGTTCTCGATGACGCCGATGCCGACCACGAAGCCCGACCCCACCACGAAAGGCGAACGCCAGGCCGCCAGGGGACTGATCTCCATGAAGGGCGAGTCACGGTCCAGAACGTGAGAGATCCGCTCGCGGATCGGCATCTTGCCGCGCGAGCGCAGGCGGGCCACCGCCTCCTCGCCTCCGCCTCGCGAGGCCTCCTCCAACAGGTCGCCCACGACGCCCAACAGTTCGAGCATGTCCGTGCGGTTTTGCTGATAAGCCTCCGCGCGGACGTCGATCCGCGACTCCAGAACCGGCATACTCTCCCTCCCGACCCATGCGTGCGTCGGCCCACCCCGCAACCAACAGGAAGCCACGACACACGCCTGGCAGATCACTGCTTTCCTCGTAGCGCGCAAACCATCGCCGCGTCTTGGCCGCGATGCAAAGCCTGAGTTCTTGAGACAATGCGACGCGGCAGCCGAGGCCGACAGCGGGTCAGAGCAGCAGGTCGGCCAGTCTGCGCTTGTGATAGAGGCCGTCGCCGTACTGCGAGGCGTGCCAAATCGCCCGCCGGCGATAGAGCTGGGCGTCGCAGTCGTAGGTGAAGCCGAAACCGCCGTGGAACTGGATAGCGCGGTCGGAGGCGAAGGAGAACACTGCGTCGGCCTGGACCTTCGACGATCGGATGCTTCAGCGCCTGGTGAGATCCGATCAGCCGGCCGAACTGCTTGCGCGTCTTCAGATAGTCGACTGTGTAGTCAATGACGGCATGCGTCCCGCCGCACAGCCGACCCGCAGCGGACCTCGAGGCGGGGCTTCGCAGGCCGGGAAGCGGCGTCACACCCGCTGGAATCCGTCCTCGCTCCAGTCTTCACTGCCCACTCCGTGATGGATGACGAAGAGGCCGTCCGGGTCGTAGCGGCGCTTGATCTCCTCGAGCCTTTGCCAGTTCCCGCCCCACTGGGCCCCTTGCCAATCCGCGAGGAAATAGTCGCACTCGGAGATGTAACAGCCCGCGTCGGGCGCGGCTTGGCGAAGCGCCTGCATGGCCGCGTCGATCTTCTCGGCGTGTTCGCGGGCGACGGCGAGGTCCGGCGGCGCGAGCTCGGGGTAGAGAGAGCCGCCGGCCATAGCAATGATGGCGAGCGCGAAGGCGTCGGCCACCTGCGGGTTGATCGAGGCCTGGCGCGCCGCGTCAGTCACCTCGGGCGCCGCGCCGGCGAGGCCCTTGTTGAAGTGGAAGCTGACGCTCCAGTGGCGGCTGGCGGCGAACCAGGCGCCGGCCAGCCGGTCGAGTTCCTCGCCCTCGAGCAGCGCGGCCGGAAGCCAGGCCGACTGATAGCCGTGCCAGAAGACGGAGGCCTGCATTCCGTCGCCGGGGTACCAGAAGGCGCCCGGCTTAGCCCCCGGCCGGTCATCGAACTTCACGATGCCCGGGGCGAACTTGTTGAGCACAGGCCCATTCCAGTATATCCGCGCCGGCGCGGCCCGCGCCGCGAAGGCCTCGATGATCTTATAGTCGTCCGGGTAGGCGGCGACCTCGTCGGTCAGCGCCTTCCACGCGGTCGTGGCCTCATCGGGCGTCAGCCCCTGGAACGCCATGCCGATCTCGAGCCGGTTATTCGCGGCGGCCTGCGCCTGCTCGCCCCAGTGCGGGTTCATCAGATGTTGGCCGTAGAATGCCAGGAACCGGCGAAGCAGGCGGCGATAGGCGTCGTCCGAGGTCGCCTCCACCGTCCAGTTCACGCCGCCGAAGGTGGACGGGAGGTCGTGGGTGGCGAGGGTGAGCCGGGTGACGACCCCGAAGGCGCCCTGGCCGCCGCCCTTCAGCGCCCACAATAGATCGGGGTCGCGGAAGGCGTTGACGATGCGAACCTCGCCGTCCGCAGTGACGATCTCGGCTTCCAGGAGGCTCGCCGCTGCAAGCCCGAAGCCCTTGGAGAAGCTGCCGAAGCCGCCGCCCAGCACGAGGCCCGCCACGCCCACGGTGGTGCAGCCACCGCCCTGGACGTAGCGGCCGCCCTCGTTGGTCACGGCCTCGTAGGCCTCCACCCAGACGCAGCCAGCGCCAAGCGAGACGGCCGGAACCGGCTTGGCGTCACAGCCCTGCGGCACGAAGGCATCGTGGAGCGCGATGTCGTCCATGTCGCGCGTCCAGACGAGCAGGGAGTCCGGCGCGCAAGAGCCGCCCAGGTAACTGTGCCCGCCGCCCCTCACCACCAGCCTCAGCCGATGGGCGCTCGCGAACTTGACCGCGGCGGCGACATCGGCCGCGTCCCTCGCCTTCACCACATACGCGCTGGGCGCCGAGCGCCACGCTTTCAGCCAGCCGGACGAGCCGGTGAAGGCGGGCTCATCGCGCAGGTAGAAGGGGTTGTGCAGCAGCTTCTCGGCCTCAGCGCCGTCGAGCTTCGGCCGCACCACCTTCTCGAGCCGGCCGCTGACGGCCTGGCGCAAGCCGTCCCATTCAGCATCGGTCGGCCATCCCGCCTCGCCGGGCCTGACGCGGCCAGGCGCGGTGGCGAGGGCACGCCTAAGCCCCATCGTCGCCATCAGGGGCAGGGCGAAGAGCCAAGCCACGAAGCCACGGCGTTTCATGGTTCCTCCTCTCAGCACGCCCCGGTTCGACCCCTGCGTAGCGTCCTGATTGTCGTGCGCCCCCAAGCGCGGCGCTTTCGACAATGCGCCCAGCGCTACACTCGGCTAAATTGCGAGCCCTGTGCTCTATCTTGGCTACACCTTCGGCGACGGCTCGACCAGTTTTGCCGGTGGGGCAAGCAGAGCATGTCAGAACGCGTCGTTGCGGCTTGGCCGCAACGACTGCTCGCCACCCGGTACTATCCTTCGCGATGTCCGCTGTCAGGCCGGATGCCAACAGGGACGTTCGACCCAAAGCTGACATGGCGGCGAGGTTTGACCGTTCGCACTCCTAGCGACATGGAAGTCGGCGTGGACGCGATGGCAAGCCTTTGGTCCAGCCGCTAGCTTAGGCTCTGGGAAACGCAGAAGCAGAAGGTGGACCGCATGGAAGACTTCGCGGGCAAGATCGCCGTCGTCACCGGCGGCGGATCGGGGATGGGGCGCGAACTGGTGCGCCAGCTGGCGGCCGAGGGGGCGAGCGTGGCAATGTGCGACGTCTCCCGCCAGACCATGGAAGAGACTAAGGCGCTCTGCGTTGAGGATGGCCTCATATCCGGCGTCAGGATCACCTGTCACGTGGTCGACGTCTCGGACGAGGAGCAGGTGGCGCGCTTCCGGGACGAGGTCGCGGCCGAGCATGGGACCGACAGGATCCACCTGCTGTTCAACAACGCCGGCATCGGCGCAGGCGGCTCGTTGTTTACCGACAGCCGCGCCAACTGGGAGAAGACTTTCAACGTCTGCTGGTTCGGGGTCTACTACATGACCCGCGCCTTCCTGCCGATGCTGGTCAAGGCCGAGGAGGGGCACATCACCAACACCTCCTCGGTGAACGGCTTCTTCGCCTCTATCGGCCCGAATGCCCCGCACACCGCCTACAGCGCCGCTAAGTTCGCGGTGAAGGGCTTCACCGAGGCGCTGATCACCGACCTTCGCGTCAACGCTCCGCACATCAAATGCTCCGTGGTGATGCCCGGCCACATCGGCACCAACATCGTCGCCAATTCGCGCATGGTGTTGGCGGGCCGCGACACGCCGCGCTTGAGCGACATCGAGGTCCGCCGCGCGCGCTCGCGCATGCGCCAGCAGGGCGTCGACGACAGCGCCATCAGCGACGCCGACATCCGCGCCCGGATCCAGCGACAGGCGCAGAACTTCCACGACCGCGCGCCGGTGACTGCGGCCGAGGCTGCGAAGATCATCCTGGACGCGGTCAAGACCGGGCGCTGGCGTGTGCTTGTGGGCGAGGACGCCCACAAGCTGGACGAGAGGGTCCGCGCCAACCCCGAGCGCGCCTACGACCCCGACTTCGGCGCCTTCGACACCGCCAGCGACATCTCGGCCAGTGCGCCGCGATTCAGTTGAGCGAGGGCCTGGCGCTCATGCGGTGGTTGGCTCCGCAATTTCTGTCACCCCTGACGGCAGCGAGGCCGATCCGGGGCCGGACCGTCCGCCGTCCAGACGACGTCCAGCTGGACAGTGACCCGTCCGCCCCTGGGTCTTCGCTGCGCTACGCCCGGGGTGCCGGAGCACTATGGGCCAGCGAATCCACCCGCAGGCAGCTCAAGGCGACCCTTGCGCAGTTGAGGGCGACGGGCGCCTAACTCCGAACCGTCCGAATGTCTGCTGTCCCCCTCAAAGCGGAAGTCTTCCTTGACCAGCGAAAGCGCGCGCGACCACGGTCCGCTGCGGACCTAGATTTGGGCGCTAATGTCCTCGGCGGGAAGGAAACCAAGATGAGTTTCGACGTGCTGGCAGAAGGGCTGCAATTTCCGGAAGGCCCGATCGCCATGCCGGACGGCTCCGTGATCCTGGTCGAGATCGCGCGCGGGACGTTGTCGCGCGTTTGGAACCGTAAGGTCGAGGTGGTGTGCGACCTTGGCGGCGGACCCAACGGCGCGGCGCTGGGACCGGACGGGGCGGTCTATGTAGCCAACAATGGCGGCGGCGGCTTGGCTGGCGGTCCCCGACCGGCTGTCCAGGGCGGCATCGACCGTGTGGACCTTTCGACGGGCGGATCTCAGCGACTTTACGACGGAGTCGGCGGGCATCCCCTCTCGGCGCCCAACGACATCGTCTTTGATGCCGAAGGCGGGTTCTGGTTCACCGACTTCGGCCGGACGACCGGGCGCACCCGACACCTGAGTGGCGTCTACTACGCCAAGGCCGACGGGTCGCGGGCCGACGAGATCTCATTTGGCGGCACGGGCTACAACGGGATTGGCCTCTCGCCCGACGAGAAGACCGTCTACAGCGCGGAAAGCTACACCGGCCGCCTCATCGCCTTCGACCTCGTGGGTCCCGGCCAGGTGGTCAAGGGAGGCCGGGGCGGGCGCCTGGTGGGCGCGGCGCCGGGGCGGGCGTTCTTCGACAGTCTCGCAGTGCAGGCGAACGGCGACATCTGTATCGCCTCGCTCGCCCACGGGGTCACCACCATGACCGCGGCGGGCGCCTGCCACCAGACGCCTCTACCCGACCGAATGACGACGAACATCTGCTTCGGCGGAGCGGAAATGCGCGACGCCTTCATCACCCTCTCCGAAACGGGCAGGCTCATCCAAATGCGCTGGCCCGAGCCGGGTCTGAAGCTCAATTTCGGCGCGTAATCGGCGGCGTTGGTGCGCTTCAGAGATTGTGCGTCAATCCGCCCGACTCGGCCTCGGCGAAGGTCCGTTTTCGAGGAGAGCGCTAGTGGCGCAGGGAACGGCCCGAAACTATCTACGAGCGATCCCCTGGCTTGTGGACAGCTTCAGCGTGGACACGCACCTGCCCCAACTCGAAGCGCTTCAGAATCGGGTCGATCGAAATGGAAAGCTGGAGTTCACGGCGAACTCCTTCCTGTTTCTCGCGAAGCGCTGCGAATGACCGCAATCCACCCATCTCGGAAATTGAGAACGTCAGCGTCAGGGCTTCGGACGCTTCCGCGCCAGCGACCTGGCTGCGCCTCCTCGCTTATGAGTACACGATTGACGCCCCGCCGAGTCGCCGACACCCTCGGCCATGGCGCTGACGATCTACGGCTCGCCCCGCAGCCGGGAACGCAGCGAGGGCGAAGCGAGCCCCGATCATTTTGCCCTGACAACACCTTCCGGAGCGAGAGCGGGTATTTCACGTACATCATCACCACCAGGCGGATCACCTCGGGCTTGGTCATCCCGGCGACCTACGCAGCGCCGGTTAGCGAGGGGCCAATTTGTTCTGACAATGTCGCCCGTGGTGATCCCTACAGACAGGCTTCGGCGGCGCCGGGCAATGCGGGAACCGCCCTTGGCCATCGCGGCACTGGGCCGGGTGCTAGGGCCGCGATGGCGGTGATGATCAAGCTGCGCATAGGGTTCCCCCCGGTTGCTCGATGGGGGCGGTCGGCCACTGGGCTGTCATGCATGTTGATTTGGCAAGTCGCGGTTTTCGCTATGCAGGTGTTTCCACACAGCTTGCCCTTGATGCAGTTGGGCGCCTTGCCGGTTGCGTACTGAGCCTGCGAGCCATTGCCCGCTCCGAGTATTGTTCCACTTGCCTGAGTCCAGGGACATTGGGCGCCGGATTGCCAGCACAGGCCGAGCCAGTCCGGCGTCACGACTGTCACCCATTCAGAGCTCCATGGAAGCGTCGCGGTCGCTGTCGACAGTCAGGACGTCGCCTGGGTGGTCATGCGGTATGCGGGCCTCGGCTCGCCGCTGCGATCCTTCTCGGCGGAGACCGCCTCCCCTGTGTTGAGCGTCGCCGATCAGACCTTCAGCGACTACCCATCCGCCGTCGACACCTCGCACGGTCACGGGCTCGTCGTTTTCGAGAAGGCGACCATCAATGGCGGCCCGCTCAATCTCTACGACGCCGACACTGGCGGAGGTGCACGTTCGTTTGGAAGTGGAAGGCGACCATGAGACCTAACGCGCTCGGCGTCCTGTGCTCTATGGTGCCTCACCTTGGCCTCTGCGACTGCTCCTCTCGAAGGCGCAGCCTGGGCGCGGACCCCTTGGCGCCGGCCGGCCCGCCCAGTGCGGGTACGCCTTCGGTCTTGCAACCTTGCACCGTCAATACGATAACGAAAAAACTTGGTTCGCCCAAAGATTGAGAATGGCCGGTACTGCGATGGCTCGAGATCCGCGCACGTCGCGCCCGGGCGGCTCCGTGGGGACCGGGCCTTTGAGGGAAGCCGCCACGCTGGTGGGCGGACATCTCAGGTTCGCGCTCTTGTTCAGCGCGCTGGTCAATGTCGCCTACCTCGCGCCGACGATCTACATGCTGCAGGTGTACGATCGGGTATTGCCCTCGAGCAGCAAGGCGTCGCTGGCGCTGCTGACGGTCGCCCTGGCGCTGACGCTCCTGACGCTAACCACTCTCGATCGCGTCCGCAGCAGGATCCTGCTGTCGGCCAGCGTGAAGCTCGATCAGGCGTTTGCAGCGCGCCTGGTGCGGCGGGTGCTGTCAGCCAGCGATCCCGGTGGACAGCCCCGCCTGAACCAATTGATCCGCGATTTCGACACCATCCGGCTGGGGGTCACCGGCCCGGCGGCGATTGCTGTCTTCGACGCCCCATGGATCCCGATCTACGTGCTGGTCTGTTTCATTGTTCACCCCCTGATAGGCTGGCTGACTCTGGCGGGCGCGGCCGTCCTGGTGTTGCTCGCCGTGCTCAACGAGCAGGTGACGCGCGACCTCTCCAAGCGGGCCTCCGAAGCCAGCGCGGCCGGTTTCGGCGCTCAGGACTCCGCCGCGGCGGCCGCCGACGTGGTCCGCTCCCTGGGCATGACCGAAGCCTTCGTTCGCCAGTTCGAGGACGCCAGGGCTAAGGCCAACCAGCCGCAGCTGCGGGCCTCGAGAGCCACCGGGCGGATCAGCGGGCTCACCCGCTTCATTCGCCTTTTCCTGCAGTCAGTGGCGCTGGGCGCGGGGGCGTGGTTGGCTATCAACAAGCAGATCTCCGCTGGAGCGGTGTTCGCCAGCTCGATGCTGGCGGCCCGGGCCTTGGCGCCGATCGACCAAATCGTCGTCCAGTGGCGGGCGATCTCCGCGGCGCTGACCGCCTACGTCTCGCTGCGCGAGCGACTTCGCGATGAGGATACGACCACCCCGACCGCATTGCCCCGGCCCGCGGCCCGGCTCACCCTTGATCGGGCCTCGGTGCTGGCCCCCAGCCGCGACCGCGTGTTGTTGAACAACGTCAGCCTGGAGGCCGAAGGCGGGCAGGTGATTGGCGTCATCGGCGCCAGCGGCGCCGGCAAGACGACGCTGCTTCAGCTGATCGCCAACGCCCGCGGCGCCGACCAAGGCGAGGCGCGCCTCGACGGCGCCCGCTATTCCGACTGGGAGCCGCAGCGGCTGGGCCGCCTGATCGGCTATATCCCGCAGGACTGCGCGCTGTTTCCTGGCTCGATCAAGGACAACATCTCGCGCTTCGACCGCTGGGCGGATGTGCCGGAGGCGGACGTCGACGCCGGCGCGGTCGCCGCGGCCAAGGCTGCAGGTGTGCATGACCTGATCCTCAGCCTTCCCAAGGGCTACGACACGCCGCTCGGGCTACGCGGGCGCGGGCTTTCGGCCGGGCAGCAGCAGCGCATCGCGCTGGCGCGCGCGCTTTACGGCGAGCCGCTGCTCTATGTCTTCGATGAGCCTAACTCCAACGCGGACGGCGAGGCTGAGATGGCGCTGCAGCAGGTGATGGCGCGGCTTCGCGGCGCCGGCGCGATCGTCGTCGTCGCCGCCCAGCGGCTGTCGCTGATCGGCGGTGCCGACCGCATCCTGGTGATGAGCGGCGGCCGCGTCGAGCGCCAGGGTCCGCGCGAGGAGGTGCTGGCCAGCCTGAGGACCACCGTCGAGCCGCTGCGGCGGCCGACCGTGGCCGGGCGGACGCCATGAAGCTGGACCCCTGGCTCACGCCCCAGCAGCCGCGCTGGCGACGCGCGGGCGACTGGGTGCGCCGGCTGGTCCAAGGCCCCGACGGGGCGGTCGAGCATCCGCAGGACGCCCGCCGGGACATCGTGTTCGGGCTCGTCGTGGCGGGCGCCTTCCTGGTGGCGCTTCTTGGCTGGGGGATGCTGGCGAGACTGGACGCAGGCGTCTACGCCTCCGGCC
This sequence comes from Caulobacterales bacterium, assembly GCA_044445825.1. Lineage (GTDB taxonomy): Bacteria > Pseudomonadota > Alphaproteobacteria > Caulobacterales > Caulobacteraceae > Acaudatibacter. Next base: position 6,365 of record JBIOEG010000064.1, on the reverse strand, counting down.
AGGTCGAAGTGGCCGGCAATCGCCAGGCCGTGCAGCACAAGGACGGCGGCATCGTCTCCGAGCTCGACGTGCGCGAGGGGGACCGCGTGACGACCGGCCAGGTGCTGCTCAAGCTGGCCCCGGACGAGTTGGACGCCAGTGAGCGGGCGACCGCGGATCAGGTCTATCAGCTCGAGGCGCTGGAAGCGCGGCTGCTGACGGAAATCGAGGGCCGCGGCGCGATCATCTGGCCCCCGGACTTCAAGACCCTGACCGCCGCAGACCTGGCCTCAGCCAGGAACGCCGAGGAGATCCAGCAGCGCGAGTTCACCTCGCGCGCCGCTGAACTCGTCACGCAAAAAGCGGTGCTGTCGCAGCGCCAGAAGCAGCTCGCCGACGAGATCGATGGCTATCGCCGTCAGGTGACGGCGAACCAGCGTCAGCAGGAACTGATTCAGGAGGAGATCGACGGCCTGCAGGTCCTGCTGCAACAGCACCTGGTGCCCCTGACCCGCGTGCGCGCGCTGCAGCGCGACCAAGCCGCGCTGGTGGGCACTTTCGGGGAGTACAACGCCGACATCGCTCGCACCGAGCAACAGATCGGCGAGACGCGCCTGCAGAGCAGCGAAGTCGACCGCCAGCGCGTCGCCGACACCAGCAAGGAGTACCAGGACGCGCAGATGCAGCTGTCGCAGGCCGCCCCCAGGCTGGCGGCGATCCGCGAGGAGATCGGGCGCGCTACCGTTCGCTCGCCGGCAACCGGCCGCGTCGTCGGCCTGACCATCTTCACCGTCGGCGGCATGGTCGCGCCCGGCCAGAAGCTGATGGACGTGGTGCCGGAGAACGCTCCGCTGGTGATCGCCGCGCGCATTCCGCCGCGCAACGCCAGCGACATCAGGGCGGGCCAGCGAACCGAGATCCGCATTACCGCCTTCCACGACCGCAGCCTGCCCCTGCTGCATGGGGTCATCCGCGAGATCTCCGCCGACAGCTTCGTCGACGAGAAATCCGGAACCTCCTACTTCCGCGCCGAGATCGTCGTGCCGCCCGAGGAACTGCGCGTGATCAGCAAGGCCCGCGGCGCCGAGGCCGGCCTGCGCCCTGGCCTGCCAGTTGAGGTGGTCGTGCCGCTGCGCAAGCGCACCGTTCTGGACTACCTGCTGGAGCCGCTGCGTCGTGGCCTCTGGAAGTCCTTCCGCGACGGGTGAGGCGAGTCCGCACTTTCAATGACCTCGGCTTCCGACCGCCCCGCGGCGATGTCCTCATGATTGTGATTGAGTGAGTGTGCCGCAATTCCGCGGCGCGGGGGCGGCAGCGGCGTGTTGGGGGCGCGGCGTGCAGATCAACATCACCTACGATCCCAGCGTCGACAATGCGCCGGCCAGCTTCAAGACGGCAGTGCAGGCCGCCGTCCAGCAACTCGAGACGACGTTCAACACGGCCATCACCGTCAACATCGCGGTCGGATGGGGCGAGGTGGGCGGCCAGAAGATCACGGATGGCGCGGTCGGGGGGAGCGTCGCTTCGGATATCGCCCTTTCCTACGAGGAGATGCGCAACGCCCTCTGGTCGCATGCCACCACTCCAGATGCGCTCGCCGCGGCGATAACCTGCCGACCGATGATCCGACCAGCGGCGGTACGTTCCTGCTGACATCCGCTGAGGCCAAGGCGCTTGACGTGATCGACGCCACCGAGCCCGCCGTTGACCGCTCGATCGGCCTGGATTCAGGCGCTTTCGATCCCAACCACCGCGCCCAGCCGGGCCTGATCGACGCCATCGCCACCATCGAACACGAGATCTCGGAGGTGCTGGGGCGCCAGTCGTTCGCGGGGTTCCAGCCGGGCGATGGGTCGACGCAGTTCGGGCCACTCGACATTTTCCGCTACGCCCCGGCGCGGGACCTGGAGCGTCGCATCGGCCGGCGACTACAACGGCGACGGCAAGGCCGACATCCTCTCTCACGACGCCTCCGGCGCCCTCGCCATCTGGGAGATGCACGAGCACCATTGCCGGCGGCGGCGCCATCGGCAATCCCGGCGGGGTGTGGCACGTGCTGGGGTGAAGCCCGCGCGACCATCGCGTAGCTTGACCCACAACCGCAAGACGACATAGTCAGGTATGTCGCGGGGGTCACAGTGCCGATAGCAGCCTTTACGGCGCACGACGGCGCTGACGGCCGCGGGTCTCGGCGCGCGCGATCAGTAAGCCATGGGCCGCCGGCCCGGGCGCGCATGACCGCCGGAACGCGCGAGGCGTAGCCGGTATGCACATCAACATCACCTACGACGCCAGCGCCGCCAGCGCCCCCGCCGGCTTCGAAGCGGCCGTGCAGGCGGCGGTGCAGTTCTTCGAGACTACCTTCGCCACGCCGATCACCGTCAACATCACCTTCGGCTGGGGAACGGTCGGGGGCCAGCCGATGGACCCCGGCGCGCTCGGCGAAAGTGTCTCGACCTATCTGCCCTTCTCCTACGCCGCCGTCCGGACCGCGCTTCAGCAAGACGCCGTGACGCCGTACGCCCAGCTGGCGGCGCATTTCCTCCCCAGCGTCGATCCTACCAACGGCGGCGAGATGATGCTGACGTCGGCGGACGCCAAGGCGCTCGGCCTGGCTGACGGCGCACGCGCCGGGCTCGACGGCTCGGTCGGCCTCGACGCTTCCTCGGCTTACACCTTCGACGCCAGCAAGGGCGTCGCCGTCCAGACATACGACGCCGTCGGCGTGCTCGGGCATGAGATCTCGGAGGTCCTCGGTCGCCAGTCGTTCGTGGGCTTCACGCCGTCCGGAGGGTCGCCCGAGTTCGGGCTGCTCGACCTGCTCCGCTACAAGGCCGCCGGCCAGCTCGATCCGACCTCGCCTACTGGCTCGTTTTCCCTCGACGGCCACACGCTGCTGATGGCGTTCAACAACCCCGGCAACGGCGGCGACTCCGGCGACTGGGCGACATCGGGTGCTTTCGACTCGTTCAACGCGTTCGCCACGATAGGTCAGCCCGAGCCGATCTCGACGACCGATCTGGCCGTCATGGAGGTGCTCGGCTATCACCAGACGCTGCAGCCGCCGCTCGCGCAGATCCCGAACACTACCCCGATCACGGGCGAGGTCGTCACCCAGGACACGACCATCGCCCAGGGGCAGAGCGTCTATTTCGACGAGGGCGGCTACTTCATCGAGGGAGCGCTGAGCGGCAACAGTCCGTCGCTCACCAATTCTGGTTTGATCGTCGATATCGGAAGCTCCTCGCTTCCCCTCACGAACGATCCGTCGGGCAGCTTCTTTACCGGCTCGCTGATCACCAACAGCGTCGGGGGCGCTATCTACTCCGAAGCCCTCGTCGGGGACGCCTACGGCCACTCCTCGGGATCGTGGGGACCCAACCTTCTCAACCAGGGTCTGATCCAAGTGGTCTCGCTCGATGGCGACGCCTTCGGCGTTGTCACCGGTCATTCGAATTTCCAGTTCGTGAACGCCGGGTCGGGGACCCTGACAGTCTGGGCCAGGCACGCGGCTATCGGGCTCAACATGTCGCTCGGCAACAACGGCGGCAGCTTCACCAACGCCGGTGACATCGAGGTGACCGGTGCATCGGCCGTAGGCGTTATGGGCGCGACGAGCTTCAATAACAGCGGGACCATCAAGGCGACCAGTCTCGATCTTACGAAGCCCAGCATCGGCGTCGACGTGATCGAGGAGAACGCTCCCAGCTACGCGAACTCCGGCACCATCTCCGGCGACTATTCCTTCTTCGTGGACCCGAGTGGCACGAGCCCGCCGACCAAGCCTAATATCGACCTCATCAACACCGGCACGATGCAGGGCGCGATCTCGCTCGGGGCAGGCGTCAACCAGATCCACAACAGTGGCGCCATCAAAGGCGACATCCGGTTCGGCAACGGCGACAGCACCTATGACGGCGCCGGCGGCCATCTGACCGGCGCGATCTTTCTCGGTCACGCCGTCAACACGGTGACGCTCGGCGCCGACAACGGCGTCGTCTACGGCGGCGGGGGCGCGGATGCGATAACCGGCGGCGCGGGCAACGACTTCATTGAGATCGCCCGGGGAAACAACGCCATCGACGGTGGGGCCGGCTTCAACACGCTGTCGTTTGCCGATTCCGACACCGGCGTCACTGTGGACCTCGGCGCGGGCACAGCCGTCGGCGCCGGGAACGACACCCTCAAGAACATCCAGGAAGTCATCGGTTCCAGCTTCAACAACACCCTGAAGGCCGGCGCCGCGGCTGCAACCCTGGTGGCTGGCGCCGGCCACGACACGCTGATCGGCGGGGCTGGCGGCGACACGCTCGTCGCCGGTTCCGGCGGCGACGTCATGACCGGAGGCGGCGGGAACAATGCGTTCATCTACTCGGCTGGCGACCAACAGCTCGTGATCACCGACTTCAAGGCCGGAGGCGATCACGACCTGCTGAAGGTCTTCGGATATGCCGGTCCCGGCTCGGTGACACAGCAGGGCGCCGACACCCTGATCACGCTTTCGGGCGGCGACAGCATCCTCCTGAATAATGTCCTTGCGTCGTCGCTCACCGGCGCCGATGTCGTCTATGACGCGAGCGCCTACAAGGCACCGCCGGTCCCGGCCAGCCTGCCAATCTTCGGCTCCAGTCCGATCGACTTCACCACTGACCTCACGATCTACGCCGGCGAGCACATCAACGAGACCGGCCAGCCGTACGGCCTGTTCGACGACGCCTACGGCTTCAGTATGCATTCGCTCGACAACTTCGGGGCCGTGACAGTCACGGGCGCCATCGGCAGCCTGTATGGACTCAAGGCGGATCCCAGCGCGAACGGAGGCGTCTTCACCAACGAGACCGGCGCGAGCTTCACAGTCAGCAATTCCGGAGGTCCGGCTGACGGCGTCTTTGGGCCTGAGTGGGCGCCCGGGCTGGTCAACGCCGGGCAGTTCAGCGTCAGCGCCACCGGTGTCGCTATCGGCGTCTACGCTGGCAATCTGACCGCATCATTGGTGAACACCGCCTCCGGCGTGATCAGCGTCTCCTCGTCCGGCGACAGCGCCTACGGCCTCGACCTCCCCAACGGCGGAAGCCTGCAGAACGACGGCAAGATCGTCGTGTCGGCGGTCGCCAAAGCCACCAGCTACTACACCGTGGCGTTCCTGAACGACACGATCGTCAACAACGGCGTGATCCAGGCGACCTCCACCGGGGGCGACAAATCCTGGGGCTTCGTGATCTCGGGCTTCGACGAGGGGGCCGGCCACGGCAGCCTCACCAACACCGGGGTGATCACGGCGCAGACGGCGATCCTGGACGAAGCCGGACCTTTCTCGCCGCCTTCCGCGCCGTCGGTCGCGATCGTCAACAGCGGCTCGATCCACGGCGACATCGATCTGGGCGGCAGTCAGTCCTCGCTCACCAATACCGGAATGATTGTCGGCGACATTCTCCTGCATGACGACAACTCTATGGGGGCGGGCGGGGGAGATACGATCGACCTGCGTGGGGGGCAGTTCACCGGCGACATTGCGATATCGCCTGGCCTCAATGGCGGGCATAGCACGGTCAACGACCTCATCGAAACGGGTGCCGGCTCGACACTGATCAAGGTCGCCGGCGGGGAGCCCCAGCTATCGCTCACCGTCAACGGCTCGGCGAGCGGTCAGACGACGGTGCAGTTCGACATTGCCTCGACGGCTGCGAGCGAGACACACAACGCCGACGGATCGTGGACGGTGAACGCCGGGACGGACGGCGTCGAGACGCTCAGCAACGTCCAAACCCTTCAATTTACGGACAAGTTGATCACGCTCGGCGCGGCGCCGGCGGCGCACGACTTCAACGCCGACGGGAACTCAGACATCCTGTTCGGCCAGTCGAACGGGACGCTGGCCATCTGGGAGATGTCCGGGACGACAATCGTCGGCGGCGGCAGCCTCGGCGCGCCCGGCGGGACCTGGGCCGAGAAGGGAATCGGCGACTTCAATCACGACGGCAAGGCCGACGTCCTCTTCCAGGACGGGTCCGGGAACATCGCCATCTGGGAGATGAACGGGACCGCGATCATCGGCGGCGGGGCGATCGGCAATCCGGGCGGGACCTGGCAGGTGAAAGGCGTCGGCGACTTCAACGCTGATGGCTCCTCCGACATCCTCTTCCAGGACGGTGCGGGGAACCTCGCCATCTGGGAGATGAACGGGACCGCGATCATCGGCGGCGGGGCGATCGGCAACCCGGGGGGAACCTGGCAGGTCAAGGGAACCGGCGACTTCAACGGCGACGGCAAGAGCGACATCCTGTTCGCCGACGCCTCCGGTAATCTCGCCATCTGGGAGATGAACGGCACAGCCATCATCGGCGGCGGGGCGATCGGCAACCCGGGGGGAACCTGGCAGGTCAAGG
>JBIOEG010000063.1:0-26549 GCA_044445825.1 Caulobacterales bacterium | reverse complement strand
TCGGGGGTGACCGGCTCGGGCTCCTGGGCCTGGCCGCAGTGGGGCCACGCCCCGGGCCCGACCGGGCGGCCGTGGGGGTGCGTGGGGCTGTTTTAGAGCGTTCCGGCCGCGGCGGCGGGCGCCCCCGGCCGCTCACCGTCGTTCAGGTACTTCCGCGGGTCAGCCATGAACTTCGCCCGGCAGCCGGCCCCGCAGAAGTGGAACTCCTGTCCGCCGTGCCGGGCATGGTGCGGCGTCGTGGCCGGGTTCACGGTCATTCCGCAGACCGGATCTGTGGCCAGGCCCGGCGCGGCCGCGCCAGCGCGGTCGTGGTTGGACAGGTCTCGTTCGGTACCCATGGCGGGTATTTACATATACCCTGGCACGGTATAGGCAAGTGGCGATCGGGGACCCGACCATGCAGCGCGACGACAAACCCAGACTGCTCAACCGCCTCAGCCGCATCGAGGGTCAGGTGCGCGGCGTGACGCGGATGATCGACGAAGGCCGCTACTGCATCGACGTGCTGACCCAGATCCGGGCCGTGCGCGCCGCGCTGGTCCAGGTCGAGAGCCAGCTCCTGAAGGGCCACCTCGCCCGCTGCATCGAGGACGCCATCGTCAGCGGCGACGAGGCCGAACAGCGCAGGAAGGCGGGCGAACTGATCGCCCTGCTCGAACGCAGCGCTCGGTGAGCGGTTCGCGCCGGCGTTCCGCGCGTGGTGAGTGGGTAGGCGCGATGTCACATGGGACTGCGATGTTGGTGACCCGGGCGGTCGCTCTCGCCGCGACGGTCGGCGTTGCCGTCCCAGGCGCCTCCGCCCTGGCCCAGGACATGGCCGGCTCATCGATCCGGCGACGCTCGCCGCCGTCGCGCTGCAGACCGACTTCGGGCCCCTGTGGCTCGCGCGTCTCGCCGCGATCCTGTTGCTGGCGCCGTTGGTCGCCGAGCGCGCGCCGCCGGCCGGCCGACGGTGGTTCACCGTCGCCGTGAGCGCCTTGGCGCTCGCCAGCCTCGCCGGAACCGGTCGCGCCCGCGTCACACAGGGAGCGGCGGGTTTCGTCCATCTTTCGGCAGACGCCATTCATCTGCTGTCCGCCGGCGCCTGGCTGGGTGGGCTCCCGGCGCTGGCAATGGCCATCGGGACGCGGGGTCCTGGCCCGGGCGACATCCTCGCGCGGTTCTCGGGCGTCGCGCAGGTGGCGGTGGCCGGGCTGATCCTGACCGGGATCGTCAACGGCTGGTTCCTGGTCGGGTCGTTTCGCGGGCTCGTGGCGACCCGCTATGGGTGGCTGCTGGACGCCAAGGTCGCGGCGTTCGTCGGCATGCTCATGCTAGCTGCGGCGAACCGCTTCTGGCTGACGCCCCGCATCGCCGCCGCAGGCCCGGACCGCTCGGGCCCCTGGCTCGTCCACCTGCGAGGGCACGCTGCGAGGGCACGTCGTGGCGGAACAGGTGCTCGGCCTGCTGGTGATCGCGATCGTGAGCGCGCTGGGGCTGTTGCAGCCCGCCCAGGCCTGAGACCGCGCCGCGGCGGCGCGCCTGACCGCCCCAAGCCGGCCGCGATTGCGCTGGATAGACACCTGCCGTCGGCTCGCCACCTCGGCCCGCTGCCGCGTGGCGGCCGTCGTGGCGGGCGCGCCTCAGCTTCCGCTGCCGTAGGGCCGGGTGATCACTTCCAGGAAGTGGCCGTCGGGGTCGGGGAAGTAGACGCCGCGGCCGCCGTCGTTGTGGTTGATCTGGCCCGGGCGGCTGCGCGCGGGGTCCGCCCAGTGATCCAGCTTGCGCTCGACGATCCGACCGAACACGGCGTCGAAGTCCGGCTCGCTGATCAGGAAGGCATAGTGCTGCGGGGCGATGGGGCGGTCGGTGTCATGGAAGTCCAGCGACACGCCGTTGTCCATGTCGACCACCAGGAACGGCCCGAACCGGGTGGGCGCCGGCCGGCCGAGCATTTCAGCCAGGAAGGCGGCCGAGGCCTTCTGGTCGCGGCACCAGACGATGGTGTGGTTCAGCTGGGCGCTCATGGGATCGCCTCGTCTCTTTGATCCAAAAGGCGGGCCGAGCGTCCGCCTCGCTGGACCTATCCTAGGCCTGGCTGGGTCGAATGTCAGCCGCGTGCGGGCGCGAGTGAAAGCAGTTGACGCCCCGGGGCGTTGAGCGAACCATGACGGCGCCGACCGGTGCGTGGCCTTCGCCACGCGGTGTCGGTCGCGTACGACCGCCCAAGACGGTAAGGAAACCCCCGATGGCTCGCACATTCGACATGGTCATTCGCGGCGGCGCGGTGGTCGACGGCACGGGCGCGGCGCCCTTCGAGGCCGACGTGGCGATCTCGGGCGGGCGCATCGCCGCCATCGGCAAGGTTGCGGACACCGGCGCCGAGGAGATCGACGCCCACGGCCGGCTTGTCACCCCCGGATTCGTTGACATCCACACCCACTACGACGGCCAGGCGGTGTGGTCCCAGCGCCTGTCGCCCTCGTCCTCGCACGGGGTGACCACGGTGGTCGGCGGCAACTGCGGCGTGGGCTTCGCGCCGTGCCGGCCGGAGCACCGGGAGCTGCTGGTCAGCGTGATGGAGGGCGTCGAGGACATCCCCGAGGTGGTGATGACCGAGGGCCTTACCTGGGACTGGGAGACCTATCCCGAATATCTCGACGCCATCGAGAAGCGGCCGCACGACATCGATTTCGCGTCCCAGATCCCGCATTCGGCGGTGCGCGTCTACGTGATGGGCCAGCGCGGCGCCGACCGCGAGCCGGCCACCGAGGACGACCTCAAGCGGATGCAGGCGGTGGTGCGCGAGGCGATGGACGTCGGCGCGCTGGGCTTCGCCACCTCCCGCCTGGTTATCCACAAGACCGGCCTGGGCGATCCGATCCCCACCTGGCAGGCGGCGGAGAGCGAGCTGGCGGCCATGGCGCTGGCGCTGAAGGACTCGGGCCGCGGGGTGCTGCAGGCTGTGTTCGGCGAGTCAGGGCGCACTTTCGAGGACGAGATCGACATGCTTTCGCGCCTGACCCGCGCGAGCGGGCGGCCGGCGAGCTTCAGCATGGCGCAGTCCAACGAACGACCCGAGGCCTGGCGCCATGTGATGCAGCATCTGGCCGAGGCGAACGAAAACGGCCCGCGCATCCGCGCCCAGGTCTATCCGCGCCCGATCGGCATGGTGCTGGGCTTCGACCTTTCGGTGAACCCGTTCAGCCTGTGCCCCAGCTACCAGCCGCTGGCCAAGCTGCCCTTCGACCAGCGGATCGCGGCCCTGCGCGACCCGGGCATGCGCGCCCGGCTGCTGATGGAGGACTCGGCCGACTCGGTGCTTCCGCTGACCCGGCTCGGCCGCCGGTTCGACTTCATGTATCCGCTGGGCGATCCGCCGAACTATGAACCGGCGCCGGAGACTTCCATCGCCGCTCGGGCCGCGGCTGGAAACATGAGCCCCGGGGAGATCGCCTACGACCTGCTCATGGAGAACGACGGGCGCGGCCTGCTGCTGGTCGCGCTCGCCAACTACGGCAACCACTCGCTGGACCCTATCCTGTCGCTGATCAAGGACCCGAACAGCGTGCTGGGCCTGGGCGACGGCGGCGCCCACTACGGCATGATCTGCGATTCGAGCTTCCCGACATATGTGCTGCAGCACTGGACCCGCGACCGCGAGGGCGAGCGCATCTCCATCGAGCGGGCGGTTCAGTCGCTGACCAGCGACCCGGCGACCACCGTGGGCCTGAACGACCGCGGCGTGCTGTCCGTGGGCCGCAAGGCGGACGTCAACGTCATCGACTATGACAAACTCGTGCTGCACGTGCCGCACGTGCTCCACGACCTGCCGGCCGGCGGCCGGCGCCTGTTCCAGGGCGCCGAGGGCTACGACGCCACCATCGTCAGCGGCGAGGTGATCACCCGCGAAGGCCGCCACACCGGCGCCCTCCCCGGCCGGCTGGTGCGCGGCCCGCGGACCGCGCCGGCCTGATCGGTCCCGGGATCGCCCTACAGCGCCGCGAGGACCAGCTCGACGCACTCCGCCACGCCGCGCCCAGCGGTGTCGACGGTCAGGTGGTCGCGATCCCAGGGATGGTAGTCGCGGCCGATCACCGCCGCCCAGTCGGGCAAGACGAGGCCAGGCACGTCGGCCACCCGAGTCTCGACCCTGCGTCGGTGCTCCGCCTGGTCCGCGCAGACGATCTCCACCCAAAAGACCTCCGCGTTGGCGCGCAATCCTGCGTCCTGCCAGCCGTTACGCGTAGACTTCCAGTCGTTGACGCAGTCGGCGATGACGTCCCGCCCCAGACCCAGGTTGTCCTCGGCTACCGCCTGAGCGGCGCGGTAGGTCCAGTCCCTCAGATCCGTGGGCGCCGTGCCTGACGCCCAGATCGCGGTGTCCATGGAATCGACGCGCAGCCAGGTCGCCCCGGTGCGCCGCGCGAGTTCCCGCGCGATCGTCGACTTGCCGCTGGCCGGCAGCCCCGCGAACACGATCAGCCTCGCCACCTCTCGCCTCCTCGTGCCTTCTCTCAGATGCTGGCCTGGGCTTCGTAGAGCCGTGCATAGGCGCCGCCCGCCGCCATCAGGTCGTCGTGGGTCCCCTGTTCGGCCACCCCGTCGTCGGTGAGCACGATGATCCGGTCGGCATGCCTGACGGTGGAGAGCCGGTGGGCGATGACGAGGGTGGTGCGGCCGTGAGCCAGCGACTGCAAGGCCGCCTGCACCGCGCGCTCGCTCTCGCTGTCCAGGGCGCTCGTCGCCTCGTCGAAGATCAGGATCGCGGGATCCTTCAGGAAGACGCGGCCGATGGTCAGCCGCTGCTTCTGGCCGCCGGATAGCTTCACGCCGCGCTGGCCGATGTCGGTGTCGTAGCCCTGCGGCAGGGCCGTGATGAAATCGTGGGCGTGGGCGTGGCGCGCGGCCTCGACAATCTGCGCGCGGCTGGCGCCCGGGCGGCCGTATTCCAGGTTCTCCGCCACTGTGCCGGCGAACAGGTAGACGTCCTGGTGCACTATGCCGATGCGGCGGCGCAGGGACTTCAGTGTCACGCCCCTGACATCGTGACCATCGATGAGGATCGCGCCGCCGGTCACATCGTAGAACCGCGGGATCAGCGAACAGAGCGTGGTCTTGCCGACTCCGGAGTAGCCGATCAAGGCCACGAACTCCCCGGCCCTGATGTCCAGGCTCAGGTCCTCGAGGACCAGCCGCGAGCTGGCCGGATACCGGAAGCTCACGTTGCGGAACGATATGGCGCCCCTGACGTCGGAGAGCTCTCGCGCCCCCGCGGCGTCCTGGATATCCACGGGCGCCTCCATCAGGTCCATGAACCGGTCAAAGCCCGTCATCCCCTCCTGCCAGGTCCGCGCTATGTTGGCCGCGCGCGCAATGGGATCGATCAGGATCGCCACGCACAGCAGGTAGGTCATCAGGTCGGCGATGCTGAGCGAGGCGCCGATGATGCGAATGGCGCCGATGACGATCACCGTGACGGTGATCAGCTGGGCGAAGGTCTGCAGGCCGATGGAGAAATAGGCCTCGGCCTTGTACCCGAACCGCCGCGTCTCCAGGAACCGGTCGTTCTCGTCGTCGAAGCGTCGGACTTCCAGCGCCTCGTTGGCGAAGGATTTCACAACCCGGATGCCGGACAGCGAGTCCTCCACCCGCTCGTTGATGGCCGCGATGCGGACCTTGCTCAGGCGCAGCGCGGTGTTCATGCGGCCGTTGAAGTGCAGGGCATAGGCCGCCGCGAACGGCGTCAGGCCGACAATGAGCAGGGTCAGCGGCACATCGAGCCGGAACAGGATGACCAGGGCGCCGCCGAACTTCAGCACCGCGATGGCCAGGTCCTCCGGCCCGTGATGGTACAGCTCGGAGAGCGAGAAAAGGTCGTTGGAAATGCGCGACATCAGTTGGCCGACGCGCTGCTGGTCGTAGAAGCCGAACGGGAGCGCCTGATAGTGTTCGAAGAGCTCCTTGCGCAGCGCGCTCTCCATCTTCGCGCCCATCACATGGCCCTGGTAGTCGACGAACATCGTGCTGAGCGCCTGCGCCGCGAGCAGGCCGAGCATCACCGCGCCCATGGCGTAGATCTGGGAGACCAGGGCCGGGTCGGCGCCGCCGTGCGTCAGGCGCTTGATCAGGTAGTTGGCGCAGAGCGGCAGGCCGAGCGTGGTGGCCGACACCAGCACGGCGCAGCCCAGGTCGGCGAAGAGAATGGGCAGGTGCGGCCGATAGTAGGAGAGGAACTTGGCCAGGCGCGCGCGGCCAAGGCGGGTGCGTGGGTCAGGGCCGCGCGACGACGAACCGGCGCCGTCCGCGCTAAAGTGCCGTTCTGTGGTCCCCGCCGCCGGGGAAGGCGCGTTGGCGCGCCGGTCAGGCGCTACATAGTCCAGCGCTCTCGAGATGAACGATTGCATGAAGCTTCATGTCCTGTGGAAGGGATCCTTTCTCGCTGGACACAAAGGTTCTCACGTCGCTCTCCCGAGGCCGGTCATTGGATACGGCAGTGTAGGCCGCGCCGGCCCGCGCGACAATCGCCCCGCGACCGCGGTCCCGGAGACATAGGGTGGCGACGATGTAGACTCACGCAGTGGGTCAGCCTGGGATAGCCTGCGCGCGGCACGGAAGACGCCGGAGGGAGGATCGGATGGCGGATGGCGGTCAGGGCGTCCGGGCCTGGGACAGGGCCTCGATCCTCGGCCTGTTCGATCCCGCCGCGGGGCGGCTCGATCGGCGGATGTTCGCGGACCAGGACCTCTACCGCCTGGAAATGGAGCGGATCTTCGCGCGCGGCTGGAACTTCATGTGCCATGACTCCCAGATCCCCGACGCCGGCGACTATTTCATCAACTACATCGGCGAGGACCAGGTCATCGTGGTCCGCGACGAGGACGGCCAGGTCAATGTCCTGCTGAACACCTGCCGTCACCGGGGCAACGCCCTGTGCCGCGCCGAACAGGGCCGCGCCAAGTCCTTCGTCTGCAGTTACCACGGCTGGAACTACGCCCTGGACGGCCGGCTGATCGGCGTGCCCGGCCAGAAGACCTATTTCCACGACGACCTGGACCGCGGCCCCCTAGGCCTGGTGAAGGCGGCGCAGGTGGACAGCTACCTGGGCTTCTGGTTCGCCACCATGGCGCCCGATGCGCCGTCGCTGCACGACTATCTCGGCGACGTGGGGCGCACGGGCCTCGGCATGGTCTGCGCCTACGGCGACGTGCTGGTGCTGGACGGCATCCAGAAGAACGTCATCGACTGCAACTGGAAGGTCGCCGTCGACAACCTCTTCGACTGGTACCACGTGATGTACAGCCACGCCTCGGCGGGCGCCTCCGGCATCATCAAGCTCGCCCAGATCCTGGAGCCGCGGAACCAGATGGTGATGCTGGGCGAGTGGGGTCATGCGATCAGCGGGCCGGGCGTGCCCACCGACGTGCAGGCCCGGATCGACCTGATGTCCGACGAGGAGCGCCTGAGCGCGCCCGGTTCGGCCAATGCGCCGCGCATCCGGCCGCGCAGGGCCACCGAACTCATGGGCGCGTCCGGCGTTCGCGCGCTCGGCCACCCGAACATCTTCCCCAATCTGTGGATCACCTTGAACGGCCAGCAGATGTGCCTTCGCCTGCCGAGGGGGCCCGGTAAGACCGAGCTCTGGTGGTTCACGGTGCTCGCCAAGGACGCCTCGCCGAACTACCGCCAGCGCGTGCTGCGCACCGCGATCCACCTGTTCGGTCCGGCCGGCCTGCTGGAGCAGGACGACGGCGAGAACTGGAGCCAGAGCACGCGCGCGTCGAGCGGCTTCTCCAGCCAGCAGGTTGGCCAGACGCTCAGCATGGGCCTCGGCCGCGACGAGGTGTCCGAGGACGCGTCTGGCCAGCGCTGGATCGACACCTGCATCAACGAGCACGCCCAGCGCTGGCTCTACCGGGCCTGGACCGAATGGATGGCGGCGCGGGACTGGGCGGAGCTGCGCGCGAACCACTCGCCCGCGCCGGCGGGGACGGTGTGATGGCGAAGCTGGACCTGAGCGGGCCGGTCGCCCCGGGTCTGGCGGCCATGAGCCTGGCCGAGCGGGCGCTGCTGCAACACCGGGTCGAGCAGTTCCTCTACGACGAGGCGGCCCTGCTCGACGCGCGCCGCTACCGCGACTGGCTCGGCCTCGTCACCGACGACGTCCACTACTGGATGCCGATCCGGCGCACCGTCACCCTCAGCAACATCGACCGCGAGTTCACCAAGCTCGGCGACATGGCCTTCTTCGACGACACGAAGGAGCTGCTGGAGATGCGGGTGAAGAAGCTGGAGGCCGGCTCGGCCTGGTCGGAGGACCCGCCGTCGCGCTCACGCCATTTCGTCTCCAACGTGCGGATCGTGGGCGTGGACGGCGACGAGATCTCGCTCGACGTCTGCTTCCACCTCTACCGGACACGCCTGAACACCGAGGTCGACAGCTGGATCGGCCGGCGCACCGACGTGCTGCGCCTGCATGGCGAGAGCTTCCAGCTGGCCAGGCGGCACATCTTCCTGGACCAGACGGTGATCCGCTCCACCAACATGAGCACCTTGTTCTAGGCCGGCGGAGGGCGCGCGAATGGGCAGACTGAACGGCGAGGCGGTGCTGATCACCGGTGGGGCGTCCGGCCTGGGCCTGGCCATCGTCGACCGCTTTATCGAGGAAGGCGCGCGGCTGGCGGTGCTGGACCGCTCGGCGGACAAGCTGCAGGCCCTGGCCTCGCGCCATCCCGACGTGGAGACCGCCCAGGGCGACGTCCGCTCCATCGCCGACAACCAGCGCGCGGTGGACGCCTGCGTGGCGCGCTTCGGCAAGCTCGACTGCGCCATCGGCAATGCGGGCGTCTGGGACTATTCGGTGACGCTCGATTCCATGGCCGCCGAGCGCATCGACGCGGCCTTCGACGAGATGTTCCACGTCAACGTGAAGGGCTATCTGAACCTCGCCAAGGCCAGCCTGCCGGCGCTGGTCAGGTCCGGCGGATGCATGGTGTTCACCGTGTCCAACGCCGGGTTCGGTCCGGCCGGCGGCGGGCCGCTCTACACCGCGGCCAAGCATGCCGTGGTCGGCCTGGTCCGCCAGCTCGCCTACGAGTTCGCCCCGGTGGTTCGAGTGAACGGCGTCGCCCCGGGACCGATCGAGACGGACCTGCGCGGCCTGGGCGCCCTCGAGCAGGCGGACCGGTCGATCGGCGACATCGATCTCGCCGCCGTCGCCGCGCCCAACGTGCCCCTGGGGATCATCCCGAAGCCGGCGGACTATGCCGGCGGTTTCGTCATGCTCGCCTCCCGGCGGGACAACCGCGCGGCCACCGGCGGCGTGGTCACCCTGGACTCCGGCATCTCCGCCCGCGGCTTCGGCCGCGTGACCATGGGCGGCCGCCTCGCGGCGAAGTACGGCGCTGCGGCGGCGACCGAAAGCTGAGCGGCAATTTCGGGGACGATCCAACTGCGCATTCTCGAAGGCGGTGACGCGCCGTCCGACCGGATGACTTGCTTATCAGTGGCTTATGACCCGGGCTTCCGGACCATATCGAACCTAGACGCGGAGGCGGCGTACAAACTCGCCGGCGGCGGCAGTACGCCGGTCGTCGGGCGGGCCGCCTGGCAGGGGTTACACCATGCGCGAGAACATGCCGCTCTACATCTATTGGCGGTGGCTGAACCTGCCGCGCCAGGACCGTCAGCTTCGCCACATCGGCAGGGTATCGAAGGACTGCGCCGACGGCGGCCGCGCGGTCGAGGCGCTGCGGGAAATCGGCATTGTGGTCGCCGCGCAGGCGCTCGTAGCCTGCGTGATCGGCGTCATCGTGATGAAATTCGCCGTCGGCTGAGACGGGCCGGGGTTGTGGCGCCTACCGCTTCCAGGTTCCCCGCTGGGCCCAGACCAGGGTGATCGCGCCGCCCATCAGCAGGAAGGCGCCCCAGCCGGTCCACATGATCTTGCCGGCCATGAAGCCGATGGGGATCACGTTCAGACCTTGCAGGATCCACAGTGCGCCGAGCAGCACCGCGACGACGCCGACGATGGTGAGCGCGATCTTCATGGCGGGTCTCCTCGTCGGGGCCTGGCCGCCTGGGCCAGGCGTCCGCGATCGAACAGGGAAATGTCAGCGAGCGCCTCGACTCGCGGCGCCCAGGTTCTGGATCGCACGATCCACAGCGAAAGGCGATCCGCCGCGCCGGGATCGCCGGCGCGGATCGCGGCGCGCGCGGCCTTCAGGTCCAGCGCCGCCACCGCGAGGTCCGCGCGCGCTGGGGCGAGGGTGTCGCCGGGATAGCGTTCGGCGACGTCCTCCAGCCGGCTGAGCGCCGCGGCGGCCATCAGGTCGGCGGACGCGGCGTCGTGGTGTTGCAGGGCGGCCTGGGCGGCGCGCACGGCGCGGCTGGCGTCGTCGATCATCGAACCCGCCGTCACCGGCTCGCTGGCGGCGGCGGGGCAGGACTGGGGCGAGAGGGCGCGGACGTAGGCGGCGAGGCCCCCCAGCACCGACGGCGGCGGCTCGGCACCGTCGAACTCCTGGGTGACGATGCCGTCGATGAAGGCCTCGAGCTTTCTTGAGGCCGGGTCCTGGTCGACCTTCAGCCGGTCCTTCGGGCCGGAGAGGTCTGGGATCGGCTTCGGATCGAAGACGTCGTCGCCGCGGTGCGACGAGAGCACGGCGGTGGTCACATCGGCGGTGCCCGGGGCGCCGGAGACGCCGGGAAAGTGGAAGTCCGGGTTGTTGCGCCCGTCGCGGTGACAGGATTCGCAGGACAGGCCCGCCCGCGCCGCCTGCCCGCCCAGCAGCAGCGGCGTGCGGAACGCGGCGCGGCCCAGCTCCACCTCATAGCCAGCCTCGGCGGTGGCGGGCGCGCCAAGGCACTCGGTGGGCCGCCGCGTCAGGACGTCCGCGGCGTCCACGCCGGGCGCAAGCCAGCGCATGGCCCGCAGGGGCGGCGCGGAGGGCGCGGCCGCCGCGATAAGCCCGGCGGCCAGCACCGTCTTGACGAGCGCGCCGGTCAGGAGGCCGGATCGCCGCCGTGATCGATCCAACGCCTCAGCTCCTCGGCCTCCGCACAGCCGTACGAGCAGGCGGCGTCAAGTCTGGCGAGCATGGCCTTCGCCCCGGGCATGTCGCCGCGGATCACCTTCAGCTCGCCATAGTACTCCGTGGCCCCGCGATGGTTCGGCGCCATGGCCAGCACTTCGCGGTAGAATCCCTCGGCGCGGTCGAGGTCGCCCATTTTTCGCCAGACATAGCCCTTGTAAGTGATGATGTCCGGATGCGGGCCGATGGCGGTTTCGGCCTGGTCGAGGGCTGCGAGGGCCTCAGGGAAGCGATGTTCATTGATCAGGCTCACCGCCCGCACATAGGCCGCGCCGCCGATCTGGGGCGTGGTCAGCAGGGCGCTGGACGGCGTCGCGGCGGAGGCCGTGGGCGCGCCGGCGCTGAGCGCCTGGGAGACGGCGTCGATGGCGGACTTGAGATCCGCGGCCTGCGGGCAGGTGTCGTTGCAGGTCGCGGCCCTGGCCTTCAGCGCGTTGAGCTGCGCCGTGGCCTTGTCGGTCTGCTTCATCTTGATCAGGGCCAGCGCCATCTCGCGCTGGGCGTCGATGGCGTTGGGGTCGAGCTTGCTGGCCTTTTCGTAGGCCTTCTCGGCGCCCTTGACGTCGCCGGCGCCGGACTTGGCCATGCCCAGCATGAACCAGCCCTGTTCCGCCCGCGGGGTGGCGTCGGTGACGTGTTCGAAGGCCCGGATCGCATCCTTGTACTCGCCGGCCTGCATCGCCGACTGGCCCCTCTGGTATTCCTGCACCGGATCGTATTGCGGCTCCGGCGCCGGCATCGAGGACATGCCGCCGCCGCCCATGCTGCCGCCGCCCATGCCGCCGGAGCCCATGGTCATGCCGACAGCCGGCGAAAGCGCCAGGGCCGCGCCGGCGAGCAAAATTGCCACAGTTCTAGATCGCATCATCGCCTGCACTTTCGTTTGCGCCCTCGCGCTCCCACTATGACAAATATCGCAGGTCGAGTCATGGCCTCGCGGAACCTTGATGTCTGTTAGGCGTACTTACAATTCTTGCCGAATCTTGCCGAACCATGAGATGCCGCACGTCATGACGCCAACGTCGCACCCTCTGCGCGTCGCCGCACTTGTGGACCTGGCCCGCACGCGCGAGGCGGGCGGCCACGTCAAATGTTGGGAACGGCTGGCGGAGGCCGCCGCCAAGAGCCCCCTGCCCCTCGACCTGACGGTATACTTCTCCGGCCCCGCCGCCACCGAACGGCTGGGTCCGCGCGCGCGCCTGCGACAGCTGCCGCCGGTGTTCAGCACCTCGCGGCTCGGCTTCCTGCCCTATGTGCCGGACCATTCGGACCTCGCGCCCTACCACCGGCGGCTCGCGCGGGAGCTCGCCGGCTACGACCTGATCCACAGCACCGACGGCTTCTTCGCCTTCGCCCGCACCGCCGAACAGACGGCGCGCCGGCACGGCATCCCGCTGGTCACCTCGTTCCATACGGATACGCCGTCCTACACCCGCATCTTCACGCGCCAGACCATCGAGCGGCTGTTCGGCGAAGGCTGGCTCGCGCGGCTGCTGCTGGAGGGGCGCAACATGCCCGAGGCCCAGGGCCGCAAGATGGACCAGCGCCTCGCCGAGCACGTGCGGCACTGCAACGCGGCGGTCGTGACCCGTCCCGAGGACCACGCCATGGCCGAGGCCATCCTCGGCAAGAACCGGGTCGGGCACCTGAGGCTGGGCGTCGACAAGGCGCAGTTCGGCCCGCACCGGGCGGACCGGGCGGGTGTCGAGCGCGACTATGGGGTCGCGCCGGGCGCCTTCCTGGTGCTGTTCGTCGGCCGGCTCGACGTTGGCAAGAACATCCACACCCTGATCGACGCCATGGCCCGCCTGCGCGCCGAGGGCCGGCCCGTGCATCTGATCGCCGCGGGCATCGGCCCGGCCGCGGATGACGTCCGCGCCGCCCTGGGCGACGCCGCGAGCGTGCCCGGCTTCGTGGACCCCGTCGAGCTCGCCCGGCTCTACGCCAGCGTCGACGTGGCGGCCCTGCCCTCCGAGGTGGAGATGCGCGGCATGGTCGGCGTGGAGGCCATGGCCAGCGGCTGCCCTGCGCTGGTTTCCGAGGCGGCGGGCGTGGCCCCGTTGTTCGCCAACACCCGCGGCATGCGGCCGGTGGCGTCGGAGGCCCAGGCCTGGGCGGTGGCGCTGTACGATATTTTCAAGGACGCCGCCCAGCGCTCCGCCATGCGGCTCAGCGCCCTGGCCTACAGCCGCCAGCACCTAGCCAGCTGGGGCGAGGTGCTGGCGGAGGACCTGTTCGCCGTGTGGCGCAACGTGGTCGAGCGGCAGGCGCGCCTCGCGGCCGCATGACGCCTGGCTTCGGCAGGCGCATCCTCGTCCTGGCCGCGCATCCGGACGACGAGGTCGTGGCCTGCGCGGCGGCGATCGGGCGCGCGCGTGACGCCGGCGCGCAGGTGTTCGTTCTTTTCCTCACCCACGGCTGCACCCCGCGCGACCAGGCCTGGCCCTGGCGCCGGGGGTCCCACGCCAGCGCCGTCGCGCGTCGGCGAGCCGAGGCCGAGCGCGCCGCGCGGGCGCTGGGCGTGACCGTGGTGGCCCTGGCCGACCGCCCCGCCCGCACGCTGTGGCGCGAAATGGCCGCGGCGCGGGACGAGGTCGGCGCCGCCATCGCCGCCCACGCCGTCGACCAGCTCTGGGCCCCCGCCTACGAAGGCGGCAATCCCGATCACGATGCGCTGAACGCGGTGGCGGGGAGCCTGCGCGGCGCGGTCAGCGGCGGGGTGCTGGAATTCGCCGAGTACAATTTTGCCGGCGGCCGGGCCCGCTCGCATGCCTTCCCGTCGCCGAACGGCGGCGAGCAGGTGATCGCCCTCACGCCGGCCGAGCAGGCCCAGAAACGCACCCTGCTGCGCCTCTACGCCTCCGAGGCCGGCAACCTGGGCTATGTGGGCCTGGACAGGGAGTGCTGGCGCCCCCTCGCCGCCTACGACTACGCCCGCCCGCCGCACGCCGGCCGCCTGTGGTGGGCGCGGTTCCAATGGGTCCCGTTCCGCCATCCCCAGGTGGACTTCACCGACCCGCGGGAGGTCGCCTCGGCTATCGCCGGATTTGCCTCGGAACAATATCACAGCGCCAAGACCGCCGTGTTTACCATCCCTTAACCATGAATCTTCAGAATCGCGATTGTCTTCCTTGAAGACACCCCACCATCACCGACTTTTACGAGCCCGGCTTCCCGCCGGGCTCTTTTTTCTTAACCCCAATGGCCTATGCAGCCCGGGTGGCGCACGCGCTTGCACCGCCGTTCAACGCGGTCTATAGGCCCGCCTCCAACAGTGGCCTGATCCTCGGTAGCTCAGTTGGTAGAGCAGCCGGCTGTTAACCGGCGGGTCGCAGGTTCGAGTCCTGCCCGGGGAGCCATCTCAGGCATCCAACCGCGCGCCGCCGCGCACGACCTTTCCCTTGCCCGCCATCCTCAAGGCTCGCATGCTGGCCGCGGCCAGGGGCGCCTTCGCGCGATCCCGGCGGCGAGGGACGAAACCATGACGAGCGACAACAACAGGCCTTTCGAATACCTGGGCGTGAATCACGTCGCCCTGGTCAGCCGGGACATGGCCGAGACCGTGGACTTCTATGACGGGCTGCTCGGGATGAAGCTGGTCAAGACGCTCGACTTGCCGGGCGGCCGTGGTCAGCACTTCTTCTTCGACTGCGGCGGTGGCGCGACCATCGCCTTCTTCTGGTTCCCGCACGCGCCTCCCGCCGCCCCCGGCATCGCCTCGATGCATGCCGACGTGCGGCGCATGGGGTCCCAGACCGCCCACGCCTCGATGAACCACCTGGCCATCAGCATCCCGCTGGACAAGTTCGACGAATACGCCGAGCGCCTGCGCGCCAAGGGGGTCACGCTGAGCATCATCAACCATGAGGACAGCGAGGCTCACGCCTCCCCGACGGTGACCGACAAGACCTGGATCCGGTCGATGTATTTTCGCGATCCCAACGGCATCCACATGGAGCTCGCCGCCCTGACGCGCAGCTACAAAGCCAGCGACGTCAGTCATGATCCGGTGAACGCTAAGGGCGAGCGCCGGCCGCGCCGGGTCGTCGCTCACGCGTGACCGCGCCGGAGCGGCCCTACTTCGGCTTGCCCCGGTAGATGTCGCACAGCAGGTCGATCACCCGCGTCGCGGCTTCGTCGTCCAGGCGGTAGTAGATCGTCTGGGCGTCGCGGCGGGTGGCGACGAGGCCCTCGGCGCGCAGCTTCGCCAGGTGCTGGGAGGCGGCCGATTGGGCCAGGCCCACGTGCTGGGCGAGGTCGCCTACCGAAGCCTCGCCCTCGCTCAGGCGGCACAGCAGGATCAGCCGCTGTTCGCTGGCCAGCATCTTCATCAGCCGCGCGGCCGAAGAGGCGCTGGCTTCCAGGGCGGCGAGCTCCGCGGTCTTGGTGCGCGCCGAGTGGGCTGAGTCCTTGGTATTCATGTCGCTGATCTAGTCCGGTCGAATGCGATGCCCAATGTGCGGCTCAGGTCCCAGCCGGCGCGCTGGCCGGGTCTGCGGCCGGCGACGGCGGCGGGGTGATCGGCAGGCCGTCGTCGCGCAGCACCACATAGATCGCCGGGATCACCAGCACGGTGAGCAGGGTCGACGAGGCCAGGCCGAACAGAAGGGAGATCGCCAGCCCCTGGAAGATCGGGTCGAACAGGATCACCGCCGCGCCGATCATCGCCGCCAGGGCGGTGAGCAGGATCGGCTTGAAGCGGATCGCTCCGGCCTCAAGCAGCACGTCGCGCAGCGGCCGGCCGGCCGTCTGGGCGTGACGGATGAAGTCCACCAGCAGGATCGAGTTGCGCACGATGATGCCGGCCAGGGCGATGAACCCGATCATCGAGGTGGCGGTGAACGGGGCGTGGAACAGCACGTGGCCGATGACTATGCCCACCAGCGTCAGCGGGATCGGCGTCAGGATCACCAGGGGCAGGCGGAAGCTTTTGAACTGCGCCACCACAAGGAAGTAGATGCCGAGCAGGGCCACGCCGAACGCCGCGCCCATGTCGCGGAAGGTCACCCAGGTGATCTCCCACTCCCCGTCCCACAGCACCGTCGGGCGGGTCTCGTCGTCGGGTTGGCCGTGCAGGCGCACGTCGGGCTTGGGTAGCGAGCCCCAGTCGTGACTGTCGATGGCCTTGTCCACGTCGAGCATGCCGTAGATCGGCGCCTCGTAGCGGCCTGCGAGCTCGGCGGTGACCATCTCCGCGTCTCGCCCGTCGCGGCGGAACAGGTGGGGCGAGCCGGGCTCCTGCGAGGCGTGCACCACCTCGCCCAGCTGGACCAGCTTGGGGCCCTGCGGCGTCTTGGAGACCGCCACCGGCATGGCGGCAAGACGCGCCGTCCAGGTCCGGTCGGCCTGGGGCAGTCGGATCGAGATCTCCAGGGGCGTTCGGCCCTCCCCGCGGTGCGAATAGCCGACGCTCTGGCCGCCCATGGCAGCGGCGATGGAATCGAACACCTCCCGGTCGGAGACGCCGAAATACTCCAGCTGCTCGCGGATCGGCGTGAGCCTCAGGCGCGGCCGCGGCAGGCCATGGCTGTCGTCGATGTCGACGATGTAGGGCACGGCGTGGAACAGCGCCTTCACCTGGTCCGCCACCGCGCGCCGGGTCGCCGCGTCGGGGCCGTAGACCTCGGCCAGCAGGGTCGCCAGCACCGGCGGCCCGGGCGGCGCTTCCACCACCTTGATGGACGCGCCCCGCGGCAGGGCCAGCTTGCCGAGACGCTGGCGCAGGTCGAGCGCGATGGCGTGGCTGGCGCGACCGCGCTTGTCCTTCGGCGACAGTTCGATCTGCAGGTCGCCCATCTCCGGGCGGTTGCGCAGATAGTAGTGGCGCACCAGGCCGTTGAAGTTGAACGGCGCGGCCGTACCAGCATAGGCCTCGGCGGAGATCACTTCCGGCAACGCCCTGGTCATCTGGGCGATCTGGCCGAGGGTTCGTTCAGTGGCCTCCAGGCTGGTCCCCGCCGGCATGTTGAGCACGGCCTGCAGCTCTGACTTGTTGTCGAAGGGCAGCAGCTTCACGGTCACGGTCTTGGTGGCAAAGAGGGCGCAGGCCAGCAGGGTCGCGACGCCGACGCCGGTCAGGAAGGTCCAGGCGCTGCGGCGGGTGGAGATGACGCGGCTGGCGACGCTCCGGTAGAGGCGCCCCAGCCGTCCCTCCCGCGCATGGTCCGCGTGGCCCTCGGCCAGGGTCTTGCGGGCGAAGCGCACCATCAGCCACGGCGCGATGACCACCGCCACAAAGAAGGAGAAAACCATGGCCGCCGAGGCGTTGATCGGGATCGGCGCCATGTAGGGGCCCATCAGGCCGGACACGAACAGCATGGGCAGCAGGGCTGCGACGACGGTGAGTGTCGCCACGACGGTGGGGTTGCCCACCTCCGCCACCGCCTCGATGGCCGCCTGCCGGCGGGTGCGCCCGTCGTTCATCGCCCAGTGACGGGCGATGTTCTCGATCATCACGATGGCGTCGTCCACCAATATGCCGATGGAGAAGATCAGGGCGAACAGGCTGACCCGGTTGATGGTGTAGCCCATGAGGTTCGAGGCGAAGAGGGTTAGCAGGATGGTCGTCGGGATCACGATGGCGGTGACCAGGGCCTCGCGCACGCCGATGGCGAAGCCGATCAGCACCACGATGGTCGCGGTGGCCAGCCCAAGGTGCAGCAGCAGTTCGTTGGCCTTGTCGTTGGCCGTCTGGCCATAGTTCCGGGTGACCGAGACCTGGAGGTCGGACGGCAGCAGCGGCCCCTGAAGGCTGGCCACCTTCTTCAGTATGGCGTCGGAGACCACCACCGCGTTCGCCCCTCGCCGCTTGGCTATGGCCAGGCTGACGGCGGGCGTCTCCGACCAGCCGTCGGCGCGGGCGTAGCGCCAGACGCGGGCCTGATCCTCCCGAGGCGCCTGGGTGACGTTGGCGACGTCGCGCACATAGACCGCCTGGCCGCTCACCGATTGGACGGTGAGCAGGCCGACGTCCTGGGCGGTCTGCAGGGTGTGGCCGGCCACCACATCCACCGCCCTGCCCTCATCGCGGATGGATCCGGCGGGAAACGACCTGTCGGCCTGGCGCACGGCGTCGACCAGCGCGCCCAGGGCTACGCCATGCAGGTTCAGGCGCTCGGGGTCCGGCTCGACGCGGATCTCCTGCGGCCGGCCGCCCGCGATGAAGGTCAGCCCCACATTGTCGACCTTCGCCACCTCGGTGCGAAGTTTGCCGGCGACCTCATAGAGCGCCTGGTCGGTCCATCGCCCGGCCGCGCCCGGCTTCGGCGTCAGGGTCAGAACGACGATGGGCACGTCATTGATGCCGCGCGCGACGATCAGCGGCTCGGGAATGCCCACCGGGATCTTGTCGTAGTTGGCGCGGATCTTCTCGTGGATGCGCACGATGGCGTTGTCGGGGTCGGTGCCCACCTTGAAGCGGGCGGTGACCATCACCTGGTCGTCGTCGGCCTGGGTGTAGACGTGGTCCACGTCGCTGACGCTCTTGACGATGGCCTCGAGCGGTTTGGCCACCAGCTCCACGCCGTCGGGCGCCCGCAGGCCGTCCGTGCGCACCATGATGTCCACCATCGGAACGCTGATCTGCGGCTCCTCCTCGCGCGGTATGGTGACCACGGCCAGGAGGCCCATGGCGATGGCCGCGATGAGGAACAGCGGCGTCAGCGGCGAGGCGATGGTGGCCGCGGTGAGCCGGCCGGAGAGGCCCAGGTTCATCGGCCGGCTCCGGGCCGCACCAGGGTGTCGCCGGGCGCGAGGCCGGAGAGGATTTCCACGCTGTTCGGGTCAGGGCCGGGCGCGACTTCGACGGGCACGTCGCTGGTCGTGTTGTCGCGCGCCAGGACCCGGGCATAGTCGACGCCAAAGCGGCTGATCACGAAGCGCGCGGGGATGACCAGCGCCGACCGCCGACCGATCTGCAGCTTCACCCGCACACGGCGTCCGACCAGGTCGTCTTTCAACCCCGGCGCGGCGAGGTCGGCCACCACCTGGCCATTGGTCACCGCCGGATAGATCTGCTGGATCGAGGCTCCGGCGGCGGACTGGCCCAGGTCCTCTGACGCGAGGGACACCGTCTGGCCGACCTTCAGCCCCTCGGCCTCGGCTTCCGGGATCTCGACGCGCAGCACGGTAGGACCGGCCGTGAGGGTCGCCACTGAAAGGCCCGGCGAGACCACCGAGCCGGCGGGGACGTCCGCGCGCAGCACGCGGCCGTCGGAGGGGGCGAGGATCGCGCCCTGGGCGCCCATCTCGGCGCTGGCGGAGCGCTGAGCGCGGGCGGCGTTCAGCGAACCCTCCGCGGCGCGGGCGGCGGCCCTGGCCTGGTCCAGGCGAGCCTTGGCGTACACGCCGTGGTCGAACAGGTCCTGGGTCCGCGCCAGGTCGGCCTGGGCGCGTGATGCGTCCGCCTGGGCGGCGCCGACCTGGGCGTCGAAGGCGCGGGTCTCGAAGCCGATGCGCTCGTCGGTGACCACGCCGATCACCTGGCCGCGGCGGACCAGGTCGCCTTCCTTGACGTTAAGCCGCACCAGGGTGCCGCCGATCCGCGCGCGGGCCTCGGCCATGTCCCGCGCGGTCACGGTCGCCGCCACCGGCTTGAAGTCGGGGATGGACTGCGCGCTGACCTGCCAGCGTTCGCCGGCGGGCGCCGGGGCCGCCGGCGGCGCGGCGCCCCGGGGGCCGCAGGCGTTCAGGGCCAGGAGCGCGGCGGCGAGGCCGATCAGCTGCAGTCGCGTCATCAGCCCGCCCCCGTCCGCCGGCCTCAGCGCGCGTCGCGCACGGCGCCGGTTTCGGCGTCGAGGCGGATGGTGGGCAGGCCGGCCTGCTTCCAGGCGGCGATGCCGCCGGCCATGTGGGCGTCGATGGCCAGGCCCGCCTTATGGCAGCGTTCCACGGCCATGGCCGAGCGCTTTCCGGAGCCGCATTGGAACACGATGGGCCGCCCGCCGGTGGCCGGCAGGGCGTCCGGATCGAAGGTGGAGAGCGGGAACAGCAGAGCCCCGTGGATGCGTTCCGCTGCGTATTCGGCCGGCTCGCGCACGTCGACCAGCACGATCCGGTGATCGGCGAGTTCCTGCCGAATCTGCCGCGGTGTCAGCTCCCTGAGCCTGCGTGGCGCGTGCATTTCGTGGTTCCCATTAAATTAGTATTTGCGTATATGCGATGATACACATATGTAGGTCAAGAGCCGCGATGCAAACCTAACCAGGGCCGGGGCAGTCGCCTTGAGAGAGATCAAGGCGGCGACCGCAACCGCCGCTAGGGTCGACGCTCGGGAGAGGAGACGCGCCATGGCCAAACCCACCATAGTTATCCTCGGCGCGGGATTGGGCGGGTCCATCTCCGCCTTCGAGGTCAAGCAGGCGGTGGGAAACAGCGCCGAGCTGGTGGTCGTGTCGCAGGGCGACACCTTCCATTTCGTGCCGTCGAACCCCTGGGTCGCCGTGCACTGGCGCGAGCGCGCCGCCATCGAGGTGAATCTGGCCCCGGTTCTGGCGAGGAAAGGCGTCGGCTTGCGCCCTTGCGGCGCCAAGCGGGTGGTTCCCAGCGAAGACCGCGTCGAGTTGAACGACGGAACGAGCCTTGCCTACGACTATCTGGTGATCGCCACCGGACCGGACCTGGCCTTCGACGAGATCCCGGGCCTCGGGCCCTTGGCCGGCCACACCCAATCCATCTGCCACGTCGACCACGCCGTAAAGGCCGCCGAGGCGTTCGACGAATTCGTCAAGAACCCCGGCCCTATCGTCGTGGGCGCGGTGCAGGGCGCGTCATGTTTCGGCCCCGCCTACGAGTTCGCTATGATCCTCAACGCTGAACTCCGTAAGCGGAAGATCCGCGACCGTGTGCCGATGATCTTCGTCACCTCGGAGCCCTACATCGGCCATCTTGGCCTCGACGGCGTCGGCGACACCAAGGGCCTGCTCGAGAGCGAGATGCGCGATAGGGACATCAAGTGGATCACCAACGCCAAGGTCGCGTCTGTCGATCCCGGCGTGATGCATGTGGAGGAGGTCGCCGAGGACGGCCAGTTGAAGGCCAAGCACGACCTGCCCTTCGCCTTTTCCATGATGCTGCCGGCCTTCCGCGGCGTGGAGGCGGTGCGCGGCGTCGAGGGGCTGACCAATCCGCGCGGCTTCATCATCGTCGACAAGAACCAGCGCAATCCGACCTTCCCGAATGTCTTCGCCCTGGGCGTCTGCGTCGCCATCGCCCCGACCGGCAAGACGCCGGTGCCGGTGGGTGTGCCGAAGACCGGCTTCATGATCGAGAGCATGGTGACGGCCGTCGCCGCCAACCTGCGCGACCTCGTCCAGGGCAAGCCGGCCAGCAAGGAGGCCACCTGGAACGCCATCTGCCTCGCCGACTTCGGCGATGGCGGCGTCGCCTTCTTCGCCCAGCCGCAGATCCCGCCGCGCAACGTCAACTGGGCGTCCAGCGGCAGGTGGGTGCACCTGGCCAAGGTCGGCTTCGAAAAGTACTTCATCAACAAGATCCGCCACGGCGAGACCGAGCCCTTCTATGAGAAGATGGCCCTCGACCTGATCGGCGCGCACAAGCTCAAGGCGTGAGGCGATGCGCAAGTTCGTTTGCCCCAACTGCGGCGCGGTCAACCGGGCCCCGGAAGGCAAGGACGCCTCCTCCGCCAAGTGCGGCCGCTGCGCCGAGAAGCTGTTCTCGGGCAAGCCGCTCGAGGTGTCCGGCGCCCAGTTCGAGGCGCACCGCCGGTCGACCCGGGGCGCGGCCCTGTTGCTGGACGTATGGGCGCCCTGGTGCGGGCCTTGCCGCGCCATGGCGCCGCATTTCGCCGCCGCGGCCCAGCGGCTCGAGCCGGACGTGCGCCTGCTGAAGCTCAATTCCGACGCCGATCCCGAGGCGGCCGCCGCCCTCGGCGTGTCCAGCATCCCCGCCCTGTTCCTCATCGCCGACGGACGGGTGATCGCCCGCAAGGCCGGCCTGACGAGCGCCGACCAGATCGTGACCTGGACCCGCCAGTCCCTGGCGGTCGCCCACGCTTGAAGGAGATCTCGAGATGTCTGTCGATCGCGCGGTGATGGCTCTCGCCGGCGCCCTGGTGCTGGTGAGCCTCGCCCTGGCCCATTGGGTTCATCCGCTTTGGATCTGGCTGGCTGTGTTCGTGGGCGCCAACCTGTTCCAGGCCTCGTTCACCGGCTTCTGCCCCGCGGCGATGATCTTCAAGTGGCTGGGCGTGAAGCCGGGAACGGCCTTCTCCTGAGATGGCCGCGACGGGCTGGTTCCTGGGCGCCGCCTACGCCGTTCTGGCGCTTGGGGCCGGGGCGGCGCACGCCGTGACGCTCGATGAGGCGATCGGCCTCGCCGTCAAGCACGACCCGGGATTGCGGCGGGCGCAGGCCGGGCGTGACGCCGCCCGCGCGCGGGTGCAGCAGGCCAGGGCCGGCCAGCTGCCGACGGTCACAGTGACCGCCGCCGCCGCCGGGGGGTCCACCGACTTCGGACACTTCTTCGGCTTCGGCGAGCGGGCGCTGGCGCCCCGATCGGCCCAGGTCGAGGTCCAGCAGCCCATCTTCACCGGCGGCGCCGTGGACGCCGCCATCTCCCAGGCCAGGGCGGGGGAAGCCGCGTCCGGGTCGCTGTACCAGGCCGCTCGCCTGCAGCTGAGCGCCGACGTGGCGGACGCCTTCGAGGGCGTGCGGGTGACGCAGCAGTCGCTGGTTCTGCAGCAGAGCCAGGTGTCCGAGCTGGCGCTGGTGGTCGACCAGGCCGCCCGGAAGTTCCAGGACGGCGAGGCGCCGAGCACGGATGTGGACCAGGCCAAGGCGCGGCTCGCGGAGGCCAAGGCCGGCGTCGCCCGCGCCGAAGGCGACCTCGCCAGGGCCCGGGCGCGGTATCGCGCGCTGGTGGGGGACGATCCGGTCGGTCTCGAGGCGCCGGCGGGCCCGCCGTCCACGCCGGCGAGCCTCGACGAGGTCGTGGCGTCGGCGCAGTCCAACAACCCGGCGATCGCCGCTGCCCAGGACGGCGTGCGCGCGGCCGAGGAAGGCGTGCGCCGCGCCAGGGCCGAGGGCGCGCCCACCCTGGCGATCGTGGCCGACGCCTCCACGGTGCGCGACGCCTTCCTGCCCGGATACCGCGCGGACGGCGCCAGCATCGGCGTCCAGGGCCGCTGGCCGATCTTCACCGGCGGGCTGACGGCCGGAAAGGTGGCGGAGGCGTCAGCCGATCGGGCAGCCGCCGAGGCCGCCCTCGACCAGGCGCGCGACCAGACACAGGAGGCGGCCATCGACGCCTGGCAGGCCCTGCGCACCGCCGACGCCGTCTCGGATGCCGCGCGCGACCAGTCGACGGCCGCCGAATCCGCGCTCTACAGCGTGCGCAACGAGGTGCGGGTGGGCGTCAAACCCACCCTCGACCTGCTCGACGCAGAGCGTGAGGCCCTGGCCGCCCGCATCGCCGTCGCCCAGGCGCAGGGCGCGCGCCTAGTGGCCGCATATCGTCTCAAGGCGGTGATTGGCGAGTGACCGGCAAGAGCGTCCCGATCGTCTACTTCTCGGACGTGCTCTGCGTCTGGGCCTACATCGCCCAGCTGCGCGTCGACGCGGTCAAGCGGGCGTTCGGCGAGCGGGTTCACTTCGAGCAGCGGTTCTGTTCGGTGTTCGGCGACACGGCCGGCAAGATCGCCGCCAACTGGCGCGACAAGGGCGGCTACGAGGGCTTCAACGCCCACTTGCGCCATTCCGCCGAACGCTTCCCTGAAGCGCGGCTGAACCCGGACATCTGGCTCGAGGTGAGACCAGCCTCGTCCACCGGTCCGCACCTGTTCCTCAAGGCCGTGCACCTGGCCGAGGCGTCGGGCCGCTGCGCGCCGGGCGACCTGGAGAAGGCCGTTTGGGCGTTCAGATGCGCCTTCTTCGAGCAGGCGCGCGACATCGCCCGCTGGGACGTGCAACGCGACGTCGCCCGGCAGGTGGGCGTCGACCTGGCGGCGGTGGAGGAACTCGTCCACGACGGGACGGCCTTCGCGGCTCTGGCGGCCGACTACCATGCGGCGGACTCCATGGGCATCCAGGGCAGCCCGAGCTTCGTGCTGAACGAGGGCCGCCAGAAGCTCTATGGCAATGTCGGCTTCCGCGTGATCGACGCGAACATCCGCGAACTGCTGCGCGCTCCGACGGTGGACCAGGCCAGTTGGTGCTAGACTCAGTCGTCCTGGCAGCTATGTGCGGCGCGAAGACTTGCAACTACCTGGTGTGGCGGGTCGTGTGAATCGCGCAACACAGCATAGTCTAGTTTCTGTGCAACAAGCACCTCGGGTAGACCGTCGCAAGACTGTCATGTGGGCCTGATAAGCCCGTTGCCGTCTCGATCCGTCCGATCGGGGGCAGGGGAACAAGGATCCAAGCCATGCACATGAAGTCGTCGCTGCTCGGCGGCGCCGCCGTCGGCGTGATTTTGGCTGCGCTCGCGCTATCGCCCGCGGACGCCAAGCCCGCTCACCGGCACGCCCACCGCGCCGCCGCCTCGGCCGGGAACGCCGCGCTGCGGGACGAGGTCAAGGAACTGAAGGACGAGGTGGCGTCCCTGCAGGCCTGGCGCGACAGCCAGACGAGCAGCCAGGCCCAGACCCAGCAGCAGCTTGCGCAGCTGAGCACCCAGTTGGCCGACGCCGAGACCAGAGCCCAGTCGGCCGAGCAGCGCGCCACGGCCGCCGAGTCCCAGGTCCAGGCCGAGATCCAGACCATCCCCGGCGCGGTGGCGACGCAGGTGGCGGCCAACAAGCCCAAGACCGACAAGCTCTACTACAAGGGCGTGAGCGTCGTCCTCGGCGGCTTCGCCGCGGCCGAAGGCGTCTATCGCTCCAGGAACAACGTCGCCGACATCAGCTCGAACTATTCGAAGATCCCCTACAACAACAACCCCCTGGCCCACACCGACGAACTGCGCGGCACGGCTCGCCAGAGCCGTGTGTCGTTCCTCGCCCAGGGCGACATCAACCCCAAGACCCACGCCTCGTTCTACGGTGAGTTCGACTTCCAGGCCGGGCCGCAGACCGCCAACTACAACGAGAGCAACTCGTTCAGCCCGCGCATCCGAAACGTCTACGGCGCCCTCGATTGGGAAGATGAGGGCTGGCATCTGCTGGTCGGCCAGAACTGGTCCTTGGCCACCCTCAACGGCAAGGGCGTCACGCCGCGCAACGAGGTCCCGCCGCCGGTCATCGACGCCCAGTACGTGCCCGGCTTCGCCTGGACGCGCCAGCCGCAGATCCGCCTGGTCAAGGACTTCGACAAGACCGTCTGGCTGGCTGTCTCACTGGAGAACCCGCAGACCACCTTCGGCTCGGCGGCGACCGGCACCGGCACGACCGCCACCGGGATCAGCGTGGTCAACAACGCCGGCTGCATCGGCGGATGCGACAGCGTCAACACGCCTTCGTTCAACCACGCGCCCGACGTGATCGGCAAGGTCGCCTTCGAGCCGATGATCGGCGGCGCCCGGCCGCTGCACGTGGAGGTCTACGGCCTCTACCGGTCCTTCTACGACCGGGTGAACAGCGCCGCCGGCAACGCGGCCGGCAACAATGTCGGCATCACCAACGTCACCACCAGCGGCGGCGGCTTCGGCGCCGGCGTCACCTGGACCGTGGTGCCCAAGCTGCTCGACGTGGAGGGCTCGGTGCTCACCGGCAGGGGCATCGGCCGCTACGGCGCCGGCCAGCTGCCCGACACCATCGTCTCCCCCAACGGCTCGCTCGCCCCGATCCCCGAGACCATGTTCCTGGTCGGCGGCACGGTGCACGCCACCCCGGCGCTCGATCTCTATGTGTTCGGCGGCGAGGAGACCGAAGGCTCCAGGAGCTACCTCGTGGGCGGCAAGCAGCTGGGCTACGGCAACCCCAACGCCACCCTGGCGGGCTGCTTCGTCGAGGGCGGAACCTGCGCCCCCGACACCCAGCAGATCAGCCAGATCACCGCCGGACTGTGGGACAAGGTCTACAACGGAAGCTTCGGTTCCGTCCGCGTCGGCCTGCAGTACTCCCACACCGACCTGCGCGCCTTCTCCGGCGTCGGCGGCCGGCCCGCCACCTCCGACGACATGGTCTTCACCAGCTTCCGCTACTACCCGTTCTGATCCGGGCCTGGACGGCGCTCACCGCACGGTGGGCGCCTGTTCCGACCTGTTATTCACCTGTTCCACCTGTTATTTCGGTTTTTTTCCCACCTGTTACGGTCTGGAAACCGTGATTGTTCAATGGCTTGAGGCCACCTGATACCCGCCAGGAACAGGTGATAACAGGCCATAACAGGCGCCAAACAGGCCTGTTATCGATGCATAACAGGTGCGGAACAGGTGAGCGGCGGACGCTTGCCCGCACGCCCCCAAACACCAACACCCGAAATTCCCCGCGCAAGCGGGGACCCAGGCGTTTTTTGTTTGTTCCTTCCGTCCACACCCGCGCGGCCCCCACCGATTGCAAAAAAGCCTGGGTCCCCGCTTTGA
>JBIOEG010000062.1:0-26624 GCA_044445825.1 Caulobacterales bacterium | reverse complement strand
GCGGTGGGGGCGGCGGAGGCGGTCCACCCAAGGCGGCCCCGCCGCGCGACGTGGCGCTGGAGCTCCCGGTATAGTCGCCCTCGACCTTGGCGAAGCCGTAGTTTCCGGACGCCGAGTTCCACGACCAGGTCGGCGGATCGGAGTCGATCACCTGATAGGCGCCGGCCGGGACTGTGAGGTTGACGTTCGCCACCCAGTTCACGTTCGGCGCGCCGCCCTGACCGGAGGAACCCGTCGCCGCGAAGGGCCCGTACTGCACGCCGGTGGACGGATCGAACAGCATGATCGTGCCCGGCGTCGCGCCGTTGCCGTTGTTCCAATGGTAGGTGATCAGCTGGGTGATGTGCGCCGGCTGGGTGAGGGTGCAGGGCGTGCGGTGGCTGTTGGGGCCGTTGAGCACGCCGCCGCCGTTGGTGTTGTTGCAAAGGTCGGCGGCTTGCGCCGATGTCGCCGCGCAGGTCGCGCCCGCGGCCAGTGCGAGCGCCGCGAGGCCGACGCGAACAGACCGGGCGGCCGAAACACGGCAAGCCGGTGCGGCAGGATGTTCAGTGGTGACACGCCGAGTACCGCACTTGTTCATGGCAATTCCCCCCGGGGTCTGGATTGAGCGTTCTCGCTCTGTGCTGGGTGTTCTTGGCTACTGTGGTGACGTTCCTCTGGTGTGTGGCCGTGTAGTCCTGCGCCGACCACAAAAGCTGGATCCTAGACGGCGTGGGCGGCCTCCTCGGATTCCGCGGCGAGCTGGCGCAGGGTTTCCTGGTGCGTGGCGCGGGTGATCTTGTAGCCCGTGAGCAGGATGATGGCGCTCGCGTAGAGGCCGATCATCACCGGGCAATAGACCAGCGCCAGATTGCGGGCCACCGTGGCCGGGACGCTGGACGGGTCGATGCCGGCCTTGAGGTGGATCATCTCGACGATGTTCCCGGCGGCCAGGATGCCGAAGCCCGATACCGCCTTGCCGATGAACGCCGAGGCGGCGAAGAACAGGCCTTCGGACCTCCGGCCGGTCTTCAGCTCGGACGGCTCGACCACGTCGGCGATCATGGAAGAGAGCATCGTCGCGGCGATGATGCCGCATGCGGTGCTGATGATCGACGTGCAGAAGATGATCGCGATCAGGGCGATCGAGTGGTTGGGCGGCATCAGCCCGGCGACGCGCAGCAGCAGAGGACCCAGTCCCACGGTCAGCGAGAGCACCATCAGGGACATGGCCGTGGCCCGCTTGCCGAACCTGCGCGACAGAAGCGGCGCGGAGGGTAGGGCGATAATCGCGGAGAGGAACACGCCGCCGGTGAAGAACGCGATCTGCTGAGCCGAGAACTGCCAGAAGAAGGTGTTGAAGTAGTAGTTCAGCGACGCGCCCAGCCCGGCGGCCATGGCCGATGCAATGCCCGAAAGAAGCAGGAACAGGAATGAGCGGTTGGACACCGTCTGGAGCATCTCCCTGGCCGTATCGCGCAAAGACAGCCGGCGGCGCGGAGGCGGAGGCATCAGCGTCGGAATGTACCTGTGGGTCCCCGCCGCGGAGATCAGAATGGCGCTGAACATCATGGCCGCGGCCAGCCAGCTATAGTGTGTGTAGCCGACCGGATTGAGCTGGCCGACCGAGTGCGTCCTGTCGGGTTTGAACAGGAAGGCCAGGGCGATGAGGTTCAGCGCCAGCCCGCCAACCCAACCGAAGAAATAGCGGTAGCTGAGCAGCACCGAGCGCTCGTCGTAGCTGGCGCTGAATTCGGCGGCGAGGGCCGAACTGGGCACCTCGTAGAAGGAGGTGAAGGTTCGGATGACGATCGCGGTGACGACCAGGTAGTAGAACTGGGCCTGGTGATCCCAGTGCGGCGGATTCCAAAGGGCCGCGTAAGACACGGCCACGGGCAGGGCGGCGGCATACATGAACGGATGGCGCCGGCCCCAGCGGCTGCGCAGACTGTCGGAGGCCTGACCGATCAGCGGGTCGATGCAAGCATCCCAAAGCAGGGCGATCATCAGCGCCAGGCCAACCAGCCCGGCGGGCAGGCCGACCACCTGGTTGTAGAACAGCAGCAGGAAGTAGCTGAAGCCGTTGTCCTTGACGCCAAAAGCCACCGAGCCGAAGCCGTAGAACAGCTTGGTCTCGGTGCTGAGGCGGCGGTCCGCCGGCGCGACGCGTGGCGCCGGCGCGGAGGGCGAGGCGGCTGTCACGGGCGAACGCCTCCCGCTTGATGACACCGTGACCACCGCATCGACGCACTCCCTGGGACAACGACGCCCGTCTGCCCATTAGGTCCAGACACGCCGCGCGGCGTCAATGCGAGCTAGGCGGGCCGGGCCAAGCCTTTCTCTTTTCGAGCCGGACTGATCAACTGGCGCAAGCGCGTCACGATGAGGGAGCCAGACCATGCGACTTTCCGGAAAGACCGCCATCGTCACTGGCGGCGCTTCGGGCTTCGGCGCGGGCATCGTGCGCCGGTTCGTCGACGAAGGCGCGCGCGTGGTGATCGCGGACCTGAACGCCGAGGCCGCCGCCGCCCTGGCCGCCGAACTGGGCGCCCAGGCTTCGGCCATCGCGGCGGATGTTTCCAAGGACGAGGACGTGGCCAATCTCGCGCGATCGGCCCTGGCGGCCATGGGACGCGTGGACATACTGGTGAACAACGCCGGCGTCGGGCACACGCCGCAACCGCTGGACGCCCTCAGCGAGGCCGAGTTCGACCGCATCTGGGCGGTGAACATGAAGTCGGTCTACCTGACCGCCCGCCATCTGGTCCCGGCGATGAAGGCGGCCAGATCCGGCGCGATCCTCAACATCGCCTCCACCGGCGGCGTCAGTCCGCGCCCGCTGCTCACCTGGTACAACGCCTCCAAGGGCTGGATGATCACCGCCACGCGGGCGATGGCCATCGAACTGGCGCGCTTCGGCGTGCGGGTGAACGCCATCAATCCGGTGGCGGGCGACACGCCGCTGCTCAGCACCTTCATGGGATCCGACACCCCGGAGGCTCGGGCCAGGCTCGTCGCCACCATTCCCCTCGGGCGGCTCTCCACGCCCACGGACATCGCTGCCGCCGCCGCCTTCCTGTGCTCCGACGAGGCCTCGATGATCACCGGGGTGGCGATGGAGGTGGACGGCGGGCGGTGCCTCTAGCCGCGCCAGCGGCCGCCCCTATCAGCCGCGGTCAGTCGGACGGTTCCGGACAGAACAGGAAGCTCGGCGTCGCCGCGGGTGTGACCGGCGGTGTCGGCGCGGGCGTCGGGCTAGGCGTCGGAGACGGCGCCGGCGTAGGGCTCGGCGTTGGCGTCGAAGCAGGGGTTGGCGTGGGCGTCGGCGTGGGCCCAGCCGTTGAGCTTGGCGTCGGAGTTGGGGTGCTCGTCGGGAAAGGCGTCGGCGTAGGAAGGATTGTCGGGATAGGTGTCGGCGCCGGGGTGCCGGTGGGGAAAGGCGTTGGCGTGCCGCTGGGCGTGGGGACCGGAGTCGGGACGATTTGGCCGGTCGGCGCCGGCGTCGGTGTGCCGCCGGGCGTCGGGAGGGGGTGGGGACGGACGTCGACGTTGGAAACGGAGTCGGCGTTGGCACGACGGTCGGCAATGGGGTCGGGGCGGCGGCGGCGTCGACCGCGACCATCAGCGGCGCGCTGAAAGAGGCCCCGACGATGTATTCGACGAAGCGGCGTCGCGCCGGATCGATCTTGTCCAGCCTGTCAGCCATGCACGCCGCCCGCATGAAGGTTCGCGATCAGGCCGCTTCGCGCGGCGAGATCGAAGAAGTCGCGCACATCGCGCTCAGGTGAATTCGGCAGCGCATAAAGTTCACGCACGGCCTCGACGATCTCCGACAGCGAATGGCGGCCGTTTGCAAATTCGAGCAGGAGCACGGCCGAACGGTTGAGCAGGTGCTTGGCGCCTGGGGCGCGTGGGTTTGTCACAAGAAATCCCGCGTCGGCCTCGGCGACCCATAGGCCAGGCGCAGTGCAGGGATAGGGCTCGGCCGGAAGGTCGACGGCGCCGGTGATCCGAGCATCGACCCAGCCCGTGGACTTGCAATGCGGCAGAACCGTCCAGGTCGAGGGCCGAGCTTGCGACTCGAAGCGGCGGACCACTTCGATTCGGGCCGGCCGGCTCACAAGCAGGGCGCGTATTTCCTCTTCATCCGCGTCCTGCCGGTAGATCTCGCCGCCGGCGGAGTCATGGACGCACACGAACCAGAATTGCGAGTCACGCCAGGCGGCGTCGGGCAACCGGCTGGCGTCGAAGGCGATCTGCACGCACCAATCGCGTGTTCGTTCGACCCAATCGGGATCCGGCGGGGGGTTCGGCGCCGGCAGTCCCCTGCGTGTATAGTCCTGTGCCCTGCAGTGCAGGAAATTCAGACCGGCATAGGCCTCGTAGTCGGTCAAGGTCCGCACACGGCCACAGCCGAAGCGCCCGTGATCTGGTGAAAGCAGCGACGTGCGCGCCTTCGCGCGGCTTGGCGGATCGAGTTTGTCCCAGCTCTGC
The DNA here is from genome assembly GCA_044445825.1 of Caulobacterales bacterium. Classification (GTDB taxonomy): domain Bacteria; phylum Pseudomonadota; class Alphaproteobacteria; order Caulobacterales; family Caulobacteraceae; genus Acaudatibacter. The sequence goes on along the minus strand of JBIOEG010000062.1, from coordinate 22,151 downwards.
CGGGTCCGGTTCTCAGGCGAATGGTCATCCCAATGCTTGTTGCGCCCGGCTCGGGTGTATTCGTGCCAGACAATGATTTCGGAGGGGTGGAAGAGGTCGTAGCCGTGCGTGAACGCGCGTACGGTCAAGGTGATTTCCTCGCCGATGAAGTAGAGCTCGGGATCGTAGGGGACCTCCTCGACGAAACGCCCCGGCGCGAGGAGGAAATGCGCCGAGACGAAGCGTGCCGGGACCGGCCCGCGCGCGTGCGCTTCCTGCGGAATATAGGCGGGGCGGAACAGCACCAGGCCATCTTCGGTGAAGCGGTCGAACGCCATGAGCATTGGCTCTTCGCCCAAGATGTCGGGGTGGCCCGGCGCGAACGGCGTCGCGTAGGTCGTCAGCAGCGGCTTGGCGCTCCCGGTGGCCGCGGCCTGGGCCAACAGCTTCACGTCCCAGTCGGAAACGAAGCGATGGTGAGAGTCCAGCTGCAGGAACCAGTCCTCGCCCCGCCACAGCTTCATCACCTCGGCGCGCGCCCAGCAGGCTCCCCGGCTGTCGCGCCAGTCGACGTCGAGCACGCGGAAGCGTGCGTCCGCGAACTGGCTGGGCGCGACCTCCTCCGGCCCATGCTGCCAGCAGACCCCGAAGCGCAGCCGCTGCGGGAACCGCGCCTTGGCCAGGCAATCCTCGATCGTCGGCGCAAGCTGGGGGTCGCGGTAGGAGGCGATGGAGATGAAGATGGTCGGCGCCTCCGCATCCGCGCGGTTCGGCCCGTCCGCATGGCTGTCATTGGGAGAAATGATAGGTTCCTCCCAGCATGACGCTCTGTGTCTCGTAGCGAGCGCTGACGCTGTCGCCGGACGCCGTCTTGAACTTCGGATCGGCGGTGGCGAAGTAGCGGTAGTCGAGGTCGACGGACCAGGACCGGGTCACATCGCCGCTCACGCCAACAATGCCCTGATAGGCGAAACGGTCGCTGGCGCCGGTCAGCAGCACCGCGTTGTTGGCGCGTAGGCCATCGGCGGTCACGTGCGCGGCCCCGACGCCGCCGCCGACGTAGGGCGTCAGTCGCCCAACCCGCAGGCCGTTGATATCGTAGAGTAAGTTCGCCATCAGGGCGACGCTGGTGATCGATCCGGAGACGGACTCCGAGGCCGAGCCGGCGGTCACCGAGCCGATGGCGTTGGTGCGTAGCGGCGCCTCGGCTTCGACCCGAAATCCGTTGGCGAAGCTATAGCCGGCCGCGGCGCTCGCGCCAAAACCGAGCCTGGCGCGCAGCACGGGGTCGATGACGCCGTGCGGGCAGCGCATCGGCACTTTGTCGAGCACCGCGAGCCCCGCTTTGAGGCTGACGTAGTAGCCATGATGCATCGGCGGCGTTTCCGCGCGCACGCCGGGCGCCGCGAAGACGACAGCGGCCGCGATCAGCGTCGCCACGGCAAGTCTATTGCGCGCTGCAATCTGCCTTCGAACACTCCGCACGGTCTCGCGCTCCTCCTGCGAGCAAACGGCCGCGCAGGATGTTCGGCGGCCGAGCGGAGACAGCGTTGCCTGGCGCCGGCGAACCCGGCATCGTGCAAATGGACTAGGTCTGCAGTATTTACGTCAGGGGCGAACGCGGGGCAGGCGTTGATGAGCGGGCTCGAAGACGGCGAATTGCTGGACCTGATCTATGACGCGGCGCTCGACCCGGGACTGTGGACGCCAGTTATGGAGCGTCTCGTCGAAATGGTCGACGGCGCCGGGGCGATGCTGGTGGACCAGAATCCGGCCAGCGGCGAGGGCGCGGCCATCATCGTTCGGCACGACCCGGACGTGCTGAAGCCCTACTTCGGCTACTACGCCAGCCGCAATGTGCTCATGAACGTGCCCGATCCCCGCAAATTCATGAGCGGTTGGACGCCGCGGATCCTCACCGACGAGGACTGGATACCGAAGGACGAACTGGTGCGCTCGGAGTACTACAACGACTACTTGCGTACAGTTGACGTGCATTCGGTGCTGTTCATTCGGCTGGCAGCGCACGAAATGAACGCTGTCAACCTCAACATCGGCCGGCCGGAGCGGGGCGGGCAGTTCTCGGCGTCGGACATCGACACGGTCGGCAGGCTGCACCCGCACCTCATCCGCTCGTTCAAGCTCGGCCGGAAGCTCGCCAAGTCCCGCCAACTGGACGCGGCGGCGGAAGCATTCCTCGACTGGTCGCCCTACGGCGTCTTCATTCTCGGCCAGGATGGACGCCTGAGGCACGCCAACCGCGCCGCCGAGCGGCTGGTTTCGGCGCGCTGCGGCCTTGCTGTGGTCGGCGGACGTCTCTGCGCCGCCGAACCGGAGGCGACGCGCCGGCTGCAGGCCTTGGTCGCGCGCGCGGCGGCGTCGGACGCGGAGCGCAGAAGCGGTGGCTCGATGGCGCTGGCGGCGCCCGGCCGGCGGCTGCCCCTCTCCGTGATGGTCGCGCCGCTGAGCGCGGGACGCGTCGACCTGTTCCCTGCTGGTCCTTTGGTGATCGTCTGTGTGACCGACCCGGAAGCCGGCATCGGCCTGCCCGAACAGCGCCTGCGCGACCTCTTCGGCCTCACCGCCGCTGAAGCGCGTGTGACGCTTGCGCTGGTCGAGGGCCGCACGCCGCGGGAAGTCGCGAAAACCCTCGGCCTCAGCTTCTACACCGTACGCGCCCATCTGGTGCGCATCTTCGACAAGACCGGGACGAGCCGACAGGCCGAACTCGTGCGCCTGCTGATGCGGGTGATAGGGGTTGGGCTCGACTGACCGGAGGAAGAGAGCCGGAAGGAGCGCTGTCGCCCAGCTGGCAGCGCGCCTCAGGACGTCGCCGGTCCCATTTGCTTGGAGAGCACATAGGCCAGCTTGCGGATCGCCGCCGCCTTGAGCCCGTGCTCGCCGGTGGCGGCGGCGGCCACCAGGCAGATTTCGGTGTCCGTGTCGACGTGCAGGGCGGAGACCTTCACCGCCTGGCCGATGCGGCGGAACTCGAACAGGATTTCGCCGGGCGGGGGGCGTTCGCTCAAGGGAATCGGTGCTCCGGATCGGTCGACGTGGCGAAGGCTAGGACCTAAGGCTTGCGAATACCTTAGGCGCGCCATGTTCGCCGCGGCTGGCGGCTTGCAGACTCGTCGGACTTGGCCGAGCCTCGAAATCGCTCATGACCGCAGCCCTGGACTATCTCGGCAATCCGGTGTCCTCCGCCGATCCAGCGGTGCTGGCCGCGGTCGACGACTTCGTGAGCGGGTTTCTCGGCTATGAGGCGCGGGCCGCCGACATCGTGAGGGCCGCCGCGGCGAGCGACGCGGCGCTGGTCAACGCCTACGCCGGCGCCCTGTTCATGCTGATGGAGTCACCGAAGGGGCCGCCACGGGCCCGCGGGTTCCTGATGAAGGCGCGCGCCGCCGCGGGCGCGAACGCCCGGGAGCGGGCCACCCTGGACTTCCTGGAGGCCTGGACGGCTGACGACATACCACGCGCTCTGCGACTGAGCGCCGACATCGCCGCGCAGTGGCCGCGGGACTTGGTGATGGTGAAGCTGAACCAGTACCTGGCCTTCAATCGCGGTGATGCTCCAGCCATGCTGCGGATCGCCTTGAGCGCCGCGCAGGCGAGCCCCGACGTGGCGCAGGTCCACGGCATGGTCGCCTTCGCCAGCGAGCAGTGCCACCTGATGAAGGACGCCGAGGCCGCTGGTTGGCGGGCGCTGGACATGACCCGCCGTGAGCCCTGGGCCCAGCATGCCCTGGCCCATGTCATGCTCACCGGGGGCCGCATCGACGAGGGCGAGCGCTTCATGCAGGGCGCTTCGGCCACCTGGACCGGGCTCAACTCTTTCATGGTCACCCACAACTGGTGGCACCTGGCCCTGTTCCGCCTCAGCCAGGGTCGCGACGCGGAGGTCCTGGACGTCTTCGATCGCCACTGCTGGATGGGTGATCGGGACTATTCCCAGGATCAGATCAACGCGGTCTCGCTGCTGGCCCGGCTCGAGCTGGCCGGCGTCGACGTGGGGGACCGCTGGGACGATGTGGCGGACCACCTTGCGGCCCGAGGGCTCGACACCGAGCAGCCGTTCCTGACCTTGCAGTACCTCTATGGCCTGGCCAGGGTGGGACGGAGCGAGGCCGGCGCACTGCTGGAGGCGATCCGGCGCAGGGCGGTCGAGGCGCCGCCCTATTGTCGCGACGTGTGGGCTGAGGGCGCGGTTCCGGCGGCGGAAGGGATCGTGGCCTGGCTGTCCGGAGACTGCGACCTGGCGATCGGGCAGCTCGAACGGGCGCGGCCGCGCCTGGCGCGGATCGGCGGCAGCCACGCCCAGCGCGACCTGTTCGACCAGATCCACCTGGCCGCGCTGCTGAAGGCTCGCCACTGGGTGAGCGCGCAACAGGCGCTGGAGTTGCGCCGCGCCTTCGATCCCGATGGCGTGCCGCTGAACCGGACGCTGGCGCGCGTCTATGAAGCGCTTGATCTTCCGGTCCACGCGGCCGAAGCCAGAGGCCGCGCCGAGCTGACGGCAAGCAGGACCGCCGCATGAACCATCCCCGCGAAGACGCCCTGCTGGCCGCCATCGACGGGCGTCAGGATGAGCTCGTCGACCTCACGCGCGCCCTGGTCCGCATCCCCTCGATCAATCCGCCCGGCGACTTCTACCGCGACTGCGCCGAGCTGCTGGGCGAGCGCCTGCGCGGGCGAGGCTTCGAAGTATCCTACATCCGCGCCGAGGGGACGCCGGGCGACAGCGACCGCTATCCGCGCTGGAACGTCATCGCCCGCAAACAGGGCTCCGGGCCGGGACCCTGCGTGCACTTCAACAGCCACATCGACGTGGTGGACGCCGGCGAGGGCTGGACGGTCGACCCGTTCGACGCCGTGGTGAAGGACGGGCGGGTCTACGGCCGCGGCGCCTGCGACATGAAGGGCGGGCTCGCCGCTTCGGTGATCGCGGTGGAGGCCCTGCTGGACAGCGGCGTCGCGCTGCCAGGCGCGCTGGAGGTGTCCGGCACCGCCGACGAGGAGTCCGGCGGCTATGGCGGCGTCGCCTATCTGGCCGCGCGGGGCTGGTTCTCCAAGCCGCGCGTCGACCATGTGATCATCCCCGAACCGCTCAACGTTGACCGTGTCTGCATCGGCCACCGGGGCGTCTGGTGGGGCGAGATCGCCACCGAAGGCCGCCAGGCGCACGGCTCCATGCCGTTCCTCGGCGACAACGCGGTGCGCCACATGGGAGCGGTGATCGACGCCCTCGAGCGCGAGATCTTCCCCACGCTCGGCGCCCAGGAGACCGCCATGCCGGTGGCGCCCGAAGGCGCGCGGCGCCCGACACTGAACATCAATTCGATCCACGGGGGTCAGCCCGACGTCACTGACGGCCTGCCATCGGCCCTGGTGCCCGACGCCTGCCGCATGGTGTTCGACCGCAGGCTGCTGATCGAGGAGGATATGGACGAGGTGAAGGCGCGGATGCGCGCCCTGCTCGACGGCCTCGCCCAGACGCGGCCAGGGTTCCGCTACCGCCTGCGCGATCTCTTCGAAGTGCGGCCGGTGATGACCGAGCCCGAGCGGCCGGTGGTGCGCGCCACCGCCGCGGCGGTGCGGCGGATCATGGGCCGGCCCGCGCAGCTGATCTGCTCGCCTGGCACCTACGACCAGAAGCACGTGGATCGCATCGGCAAGCTGCGCGACTGCATCGCCTATGGGCCCGGCATCCTCGATCTGGCGCACCAGCCGGACGAATATGTGGGCGTCGCCGACATGGTCGCTTCGGCCAAGGTGATGGCGCTCGCCGCCTATGACCTGCTCACCGGGGCCGAGGCGAGCCGCGCGTAAAGGCGGCGGCGCTGGCCCGGGCGGTCAGGCCGGCAGGGCCTGCTTCGGAGCGACGGGCGCGGGCGCGGCGGCCGTTGCGGCGGCCTCGACAAGCTTGATCTTTGAGGTGAGTTCGCGGTCGACCAGCCAGAAGAAATAGCCGACCATCGCCGTGCCGACCACAAGGGGCGCGTAGTAAAATGCGTTGTTGGTGTGACCCATCAGGGTGAAGGCGCCCACCGGAAGGCAGAATAGGACCCAGAACGCCAAGATCAGGATGCGGCTGCGCTGGCGCCAGTCATGCAGCACCGTCAACACGCCCGCGCGAAAGCCGGCGTCGAATTGTGCCTGCGACCTGGTCATGTCGCCTCCCTTGTCTTGCGCCAGGCCCTGACGATTTGCACGTCCGGGCGGCTGTCTTGCCGATCACGACGACAAAGCTGCACATGGTCAAGCGCCTCGTCGCGGCGTCTTGACGCGGCTTGGCGCCGCAGGGGGCGTTGCGGGGGTCGCAATCGCGGGACAAGCCGCCGACGGAGCCCGCCGCGGGCCTTGTCCCTTGCCCGCTCGGACGGAAACACCCTAAGGGCGGCGCATGTCGGTGCGCGACTTCCTGCTGCTGCTCGCGGTCTGCCTGGTCTGGGCGGCCAACAACGTGGTCAGCAAGATCCTGATCAGCCATCTCGGCGCACCGCCGCTGTTCTATGCCGCCGTGCGCTTCGCCGTCGTGTCGCTGGCGGTGTTCCCCTGGCTGTGGCCGCCGCCGGACAAGGTCTGGAAGCTGATCACGGTCGGCCTGCTCATGGGCGGGGGCAATTTCGCCCTGCTGTTCATCGGCTTGCTCACCGCCTCGCCCAGCGGCTCGGCCATCGTCGGCCAGATCGGCGTGCCGCTGACAACGCTGCTGTCGGTCGCCTTTCTCGGAGAGCGCATCCGCTGGCGGCGCGGCCTGGGCATAGTGCTGACGCTGTTGGGCGCGGGAATCGTCATGTGGGAGCCGGGCGGCTTCACGCTGTCCACCGGCCTGCTGTTCGTGGCCGCCGCCGCGCTTGCCGGATCGGTCGGGGCGGTGATGATGAAGCACATGGAAGGCGTGAAGCCGCTGCAGTTCCAGGCCTGGGTGGCGGTCTCCTCGCTGATCCCGCTGGCGGTGCTTTCGCCGCTTGTGGAACACGGCCAGGCCGAGGTCATGACCCACGCATTCTGGCCCTTCCTGGGCGGGGTGCTGTTCTCCGGCCTGATCGTCTCGGTGCTCGGGCACACGACCTACTACGGTCTGATCCAGCGGCACGACGCTGGCCTGCTTCAGCCGCTGACCATGATCACGCCGCTGGCGACGATCGGGCTGGGGGTGCTGATCACCCATGACGCCTTCGATGCGCGCATGGCGGTGGGCGCGGTGATCACCCTGCTGGGCGCGCTGATCATCGTGATGAGGCCCAACAGGGTGATGCCGCTGATCCTGCTCATGCGCAACCGCGCGCTGTAGGCCGGCCATGACCCCCATCGCCACGCCGTCACCCAACTTCGACGTCCGCACCGGCCCGCCGGACATGATCGTGCTGCACTACACTGGCATGCCCACCGGCGCGGCGGCGCTGGCGCGCATGCGCGATCCCGCGGCGAAGGTCTCGGCCCACTACATGGTCGAGGAGGATGGCCGGCTCTTCGCTCTCGTGCCCGAGGAACGCCGCGCCTGGCACGCAGGTGTCTCCTTCTGGCGAGGGGCGACCGACATCAACGGCGCCTCTGTAGGCATCGAGATCGTCAATCCGGGGCATGAGTTCGGCTACCGGCCATTCCCGGACGTTCAGATCGACGCGGTGATCGCGCTCATCGGCGACATCCGCGCGCGCTGGACCGTGCCTGACGGGCGCATCCTCGGGCACTCGGACGTCGCGCCGGCGCGCAAGCAGGATCCCGGCGAGTTGCTTCCCTGGCGGCGCCTGGCCGAGGCCGGACACGGACTGTGGGCCGAACCGCCGGCGGCGCCGGGCGGCGCACTGAAGCTCGGCGACGCCGGAACCGGCGTCTTCGTGCTGCAAGGCGGCCTAACCCGGTTGGGCTACGACTGCGCGCCGTCCGGGAACTACGACGACGCGACGGCGACGATCGTGCGCGCGTTCCAACGCCACTGGCGGCCCGCGCGGGTGGACGGAGTCGCGGACGGCGAGACGCGGGCGAGGCTGATGGCGGTGTTGCGCTTGGCCGCCGCATGACCTTCCAGACGCTGTTGCGCCGGGAGCCTGGAGCCGACGCTAACTCTTCACACAAATTGACTTTTCCCGGTCGCCGCACCACCTTCCGCCCTGGACCAGACGGCCGGACGATCGCGCTCCTGCTTCGGCGGGGGGGAGGAAAGTCCGGGCTCCACGGCGACAAGGCGGCGGGTAACGCCCGCCGGGGGTGACCCCAGGGATAGCGCCACAGAAAGCAAACCGCCCCTGCTCCGCTTCTTCGCAGCTTCGCAGGGCTTGCCCTCCGAAGCCCGCGAGGGCGAAGGAGGGGTAAGGGTGAAAGGGTGGGGTAAGAGCCCACCGCGGACCCGGCGACGGGGACGGCATGGCAAGCCCCGCCTGGAGCAAGACCGAATAGGGACCGCGCGTCGGCCGCGAGGCCGGCAGGGCCGTCGCTGGCCCAGCGGTCCGGGTAGGTCGCGAGAACCGTCCGGCAACGGACGGTCCAGAGGAATGATCGTCGCCCGCTTCGGCGGGACACAGAACCCGGCTTACAGGCCGTCTGGTCCAAACCGCTCCACGCTGGCCGCCGCCGCGGGCGCTTGGCGAATGACATTACTTAACAGTTCTCTGTATGTTCTGTGGATAACAGGTTTCCGTTAACCATAGGCGGCCGCGACATCTTTGTTTGGCCTCGAAATGTCATTCAGTGTCATTGTGTCCCAGCTCATCCCATGTTAACCGAATAGTGTCGCCGTAAGAGGCTGCATCGTCGTGGGGCGGCGGTGGTGCGGTTCGGCGATGGGAAGGCCGAAATGCTTTCTGTCGGATGAAAACGGGGGCGGGCCGGTGTTTTTCTCGACCTTCGAGAAACAGCTGGATGCGAAGCGGCGGATCGTGGCGCCGCTGGACTTCCGCGCCGCCGTGGCGCCGCTCGACGGCGTCTTCTGCTTCCCGTCCATAGAGGCCAACTGCATCGAAGGCGGCGGCCAGGCGCTGTTCGACAGCTACCTGGCGCTGATCGGAGAATTCCCCCTCGGCGATCCGCTGCGCACCGCGCTGGAGACCAGCGTCCTCGGCGGCATGTCGCGCCTGGGCTTCGACACGGCCGGCCGCATCACTCTTCCGGACACCCTGTGCCAGCAGTTCGGACTGGAAGACTGGGTGGTTGTCGTCGGCCTCGGCGAACGGTTCCAGATCTGGCCGCGCGAGGCCTTCTACGCCAACCGCGAACGGCTGCGCCTGGAGGCCCGCGACGGGCTGGCCGCCCACCGCGCCCAGCAGCGGTCGGGACGGAGCGGCGCCGCCGCATGAACCCTGGTCCCCACACGCCGGTGCTGCTGCGGGAGGTGCTGGACGCCCTGGCGCCCGCGGCCGGCCGGACCATCGTGGACGGGACTTTCGGCGCAGGCGGCTACAGCCGCGCCTTCCTCGAGCGGGGCGCCTCGGTGGTGGGTTTCGACCGCGACCCGGTGGCGGCGAGGTTCGCCGAGCCGCTGGCCGCCACCGGACGCTTCCAGTTCATCCAGGCGCCCTTCTCCCAGATGACCGAGCGGCTCGGCGAGGCGGCGGTCGACGGGGTCGCCCTGGACCTCGGGGTCTCGTCCATGCAGCTCGACGAGGCCGAGCGCGGTTTCTCGCTGATGCGGGACGGTCCCCTGGATATGAGGATGAGCGCCGAGGGGCTCACGGCGGCCGACCTCGTGAACTCCGCCGAGCCCGCCGAACTCACCCGCATCTTCCGCGACTATGGCGATGAGCGTCAGGGTCGGCGCATCGCCGGCGCCATCGCCCGCCGCCGCGCCGAACAGCCTTTCGAGCGGACCCTGGACCTGGCTCGGACGGTCGAACGCGCCCTCGGCGGACGCCGCGGCGCCAAGATCCACCCCGCGACCCGCGTCTTCCAGGCGCTGCGCATCGCGGTGAACGACGAACTGGGTGAGCTGGAGCACGGTCTGGCCGCCGCCGAACGCACGTTGAAGCCCGGCGGCAGGCTGGCGGTCGTGACCTTCCACTCGCTGGAAGACCGCATCGTCAAGAGCTTCCTCACCGAACGCGCCGGCCGCTCGCCGGGCGGCTCGCGCCACGCCCCGCCGGCGCAGTCCGGACCGGCGCCCAGCTTCACCCTGCTGCACGCCGGTGCGCGAGGCCCGAGCGACGCCGAGGTGGCGGCCAATCCGCGGGCCCGGTCGGCCAAGCTGCGGGCGGCGTCGCGCACCGCGGCGCCGGCCTGGAGGCTTGCGGCATGATCCTGGCCAGCATCTTCAAGCGCCGCGTCCGCGGCTTCCGGGTCATCGACCTGACGGCCTTCGTCGTCGTGCTGGCGCTGGCGTTCACCGTCTATGCGTTCAAGACCTTCGCCGGGCGCGAAGGCGCCAACATCGTCGATGTGGAGAACCAGATCGGCGTTGAGGACAAACGTGTGCGCCTGCTGCGCGCCGAGGTCGCGACGCTGGAGAGCCCCGACCGCATGGAGCGGCTGGCCGGAGCCATTGGCCTCAAGCCGGTCGGCGTGGATCAGGACGTCACGGCCGAGGCCCTGCCTCAGGTGGCGACCGCCAAGCGCAAGCTACAGCCCGTCGAAGCTCCTGCGCCCGACGCCGCCTCCAATCAAGCCGCGTCCAATGCGACCGACGACGCGGCCGCGCTATCGCCCGCCGCCGACCCGGAGGCCAGGCGGTGACCACGGTCGGCTCATTTCACAACCCCCTGTCGCCGTTCGGCCGTTGGGTCGGGCGTGGGCTGTGGTGGATCGAGCACGCCTTCGAACGCGCCCGCGCGTCCGGACGGGCGGAGGACGACACCCGGCTGCGCATCTTCTGCGTGCTGGCCCTGTTCGGCGCGGGTTTCGTCGTGCTCGGCCTCGGCGCCACGCGCGCGGCGCTGTTTTCGCACGCCGGGGGCGGCGCCGAGTTCGCCCAGCCGGCCGCCAACGCCCGCGCCGACCTGGTCGACCGCAACGGCCAGATTCTCGCCGTCGATGTCATCCATTGGGGTGTCTACGTCGATCCGCACGAGATCACCCGCAAGCCCATGGTGCGCGAAGCCCTGCTGGAAGCCCTGCCCGCCATCGCGCCGGCCAAGCTGGACAAGATCCTGGCCGGCGACCATCGGGAATTCGTCATCGGCGACCTGACGCCTGAGGCGAGGCAGCACATCCACGATCTCGCGCTGCCCGGCATCTCCTTCGAGGAGGAAACCGCCCGCGACTATCCGCTCGGACCGATCGGCGCACATGTGATCGGCTTTGCGTCCAAGGACGGGGTCGGCATCGCCGGCGCCGAGCGGGCCTTCGACGGCGTCCTGCGCGGCGAGGGCGGCGGGCCGGCGCCGCTGTCCATCGACCTGCGCGTCCAGGGCGCGCTGCAGGACGAGCTGCAGCGGGCCGGCGACATGTTCCACGCCCATGGCGGCGTCGGCCTGGTGGTGAACGTGCGCACCGGAGAGATCCTGGGCATGGCTAGCTATCCCAGCTTCGATCCCAACGCCGCGGCGACAACCGATCCGGCGGTGATGGTCAACCACGCCGCGGCCACGGTCTATGAGCCGGGCTCGGTGATGAAGATCTTCACCCTGGCCATGGGCATCGACGCCGGCGTGGCGACGCCGGACACGCTGTTCGACGTGCACAGCCCGCTGGTGCTGCCCGGCCAGACGATCCACGACTTCGAGGCTGACAAGGGCGGCGGCATGCTGCCGTTGAAGGAGGTGTTCACCCACTCCTCGAACATCGGGGCCGCGCGCCTGGGCCTGCTCGCCGGCGCCGGCAACATGGAACACTATTTCCGTTCGTTCGGCCTGTTCTCGGCGGCGCCGAGCGAACTGCGGGAATCCACCCATCCGATCCTGCCGCGCAAGCTGTCGCAGAACATCGTGGCCACCATGGCCTTCGGCCACGCCATCTCGCTGAGCCCCCTGGCCATGGTCACCGGCATGAGTGCGGTGTTCAACGGCGGGACCTATCGGCCGCTGACCCTGCACAGGCTGGCGCCGGGCCAGGCGCCGGCGCCGGGCCGCCAGGTGATCCAGCCCTCGACCTCACGCACCATGCTGAACCTGATGCGCCTGAACGTCACCGACGGCACCGGGCGCAAGGCGGACATCGTCGGCTACCGGGTGGGCGGAAAGACCGGCACGGCCACCAAGGTCGTGAACCACCGCTACGACGTCACCAAGAACTACGCCTCCTTCGCCGCGGTGTTCCCCACCGACGGGCCGCTCAACGCCGACCGCTACGTGGTGATGATCGCCCTCGACGAGCCGCACCCGACCAAGGAGACGGGCGGCTTCACCACCGGCGCTCTGGTCTCCGCACCGGCGGCGGGCCGCGTGATCGAGCGGATCGCGCCCTTGCTGGGCGTGCAGCGGATCGTCCTGCCCGGCGATACAGGCGGCAAGGCGCCTGTGGATCCTGCGTCGCTGTCCGGGGAAGAACGTTGAGCCCGCGCCGACTCTCCGAACTCCTGCGCCGGGACATCCCGGGCGATCCAATGATCGACGGCGTCACGGCCGACAGCCGCAAGGTGAAACCCGGCTACCTCTTCGCGGCGCTGCCGGGCTCCAAGGCAGACGGTTCGAGCTTCATTCCCGCCGCCGTGGCCGCCGGCGCCGCGGCGATCCTCGCCGGACCCGGCGCGCCGGCCTGCGCGGTCCCCGTGGTGGAGGTCGCCGATCCGCGCCGCGCCTACGCCCTGGCCGCCGCCGCGTTCCACGGCGCCCAGCCGGCGACCTGCGTCGCGGTCACCGGCACCAATGGCAAGACGTCGGTCGTCACCTTCTGCCGCCAGATCTTCCAGCGTCTCGGCCATGCGTCGGCCAGCATGGGCACCCTGGGCGTGCGCGCCGGCGACGAGCAGATCACTCCGCCAGGTCTCACGACCCCCGACGCCGGCGAAGTCGCCGAGCTGCTGGCCGGGCTCGCCGGGCGGGGCGTCACCCATCTGGCGATCGAGGCCTCGTCGCACGGCATCGAGCAGCGCCGGCTGGACGGCGTCCGGCTCACCGCCGCGGGCTTCCTCAACCTCACCCAGGATCATCTCGACTATCACCAGACCATGGCCGCCTATCGCGCGTCCAAGCTTCGCCTGTTCGAGGAAGTGCTGCCCCCTGGCCGCACAGCGGTGCTCAACGCGGACTCCGACGCCTATCCGGTGTTCGCCGCGGCGGCGGTCAAGCGCGGCCAGACGGTGCTGTCCGTGGGCGCCATGGGCCAGGGCCTCACGCTGCAGAACCGCGAGCTGACCGCGCAGGGCCAGAGGCTGAGAGTCGGTGTCGATGGCCGTTCCATCGATGTGCGCTTGCCACTGGCCGGCGCGTTCCAGGCCTCCAACGCCCTCGTCGCCGCGGGACTTTGCATCGCCGCCGGCGAGGCGCCCGAGGCGGTCCTCGCCGCGCTCGAGCACATCGAGGGCGCGCCGGGCCGGCTGCAGCGCGTGGGCGCAGGCGCGGCGGGCGGCGAGGCCTATGTGGACTACGCCCACACCCCCGACGGCCTCTCGACGGTGCTGATGGCCCTGCGCCCGCACGCGCGCGGCCGGCTGATCGTGGTGTTCGGCGCGGGCGGCGACCGAGATCGGGGCAAGCGGTCTCAGATGGGCGCGATCGCCGCCTCCCTCGCCGACGTCGCCATCGTCACCGACGACAATCCGCGCTCCGAGGACCCCGCCGCCATCCGCGCCGAGATCCGCGCCGGCGCCGAGGGGCTCACGGAGATCGGCGACCGACGTCTGGCCATCCGCGTCGCCGCGTCCATGCTGGCCGACGGAGACGTGCTGGTGGTGGCCGGCAAGGGCCATGAGCAGGGCCAGACCGTCGCCGGCGTGGTGCACCCGTTCGACGACGTGGTGGAGACCGCCGCCGCCCTGCAGCGGGAGCGGGCGCATGGCTGAGCCGCTTTGGACATCCGACGAGATTCTGGCGGCCGTGCGCGGGCGCCTGTCCGGCGCGCCGTTCCGCGCCGCCGGCGTCTCTATCGACACCCGCACCATCGCGTCCGGCGACCTGTTCGCCGCCCTGGCGGGAGAGCGCGACGGGCATGAGTTCGTCGGCCAGGCTTTCGCAGGGGGCGCGGCCGGTGCGCTGGTGAGCCGCGTGGTCGACGGTCCCTGCATCGTCGTCGAAGACGTGCTCAAGGCGTTGGAAAAGCTGGGAGAAGCGGCCCGCGTTCGCGCCACCTCGGCGCGGCGCGGCGCGGTCACCGGCTCGGTGGGCAAGACCAGCGTCACCCAGGCGATCCGGGCGGGGCTGGAGCGCGCCGGCCGCGCCCATGGCTCCGTGAAGTCCTACAACAACCACATCGGCGTGCCGCTTACCCTGGCCCGCATGCCGCGCGACACGGAGCGCGCGATCTTCGAGATCGGCATGAACCATGCGGGCGAGATCGCGCCGCTGACGCGTATGGTCCGACCTCACGCCGTGGCGATCACCACCATCGCGCCGGTCCACATCGAGAACTTCGCCGACGGCGAGGCCGGCGTCGCCCACGCCAAGGCCGAGATCTTCCAGGGCCTCGAGACCGGCGGCGTCGCGGTGCTCAACGCCGACGGCGCCTGGTTCGACTATCTGCGCAGCGAGGCGGCGGCCCACGGCGCCCGGGTCGTCACCTTCGGCGATGCCGATGCATCGGACGCCCGCCTGCTCGGCTTCAGGCTGACCGGCCAGGGCGCCTGCGTCCGGGCCAGCCTGCATGGCCGCCCCGTCGACTTCGCCCTGCGCCAGACCGGCGCCCACTGGGGCCCGATGAGTCTCGCCGTGCTGCTCATGCTGGAGGCCCTGGAGGTCGGCTTTGACGACGCGCTGGCCGCCCTGGCCGCATTCGAGCCCCTGGAGGGCCGCGGCACCGAGCGCAGCGTACGGCTGCCTCTGGGCGCCTTCACTCTGATCGACGAGAGCTACAACGCGAATCCGCTCTCGGTGTCCGCCGCGCTCAGCACCCTGGGCCTTCGCCCCGCGGCCGGGCGGCGGATTGTCGCGCTCACCGACATGCTGGAACTGGGGCCTGGATCGCCCGCGTACCACGCAGGCCTGGCCGAGCCGATCGAAGCCGCCGGCGTCGACCTCGTGTTCTGCGCCGGACCCATGATGAAATCCCTCTGGCAGGCGCTTCCTCCGACTCGCCAGGGCGGCTACGCGGAGAACGCGGAGTCGCTTACTCCGATGCTCACCCGGGCCGTAGAGCCTGGGGACGTGGTGATGGTGAAGGGGTCGCGGGACTCGAAGGCGAAAGCCCTGGCGGAAGCCTTGGCCGGCCTCGATCGCGCCGTCGGGGAGGTCGGCTGATGCTCTACCTGCTCTACGCGCGCTTCGCCGAACACCACCAGTACATTCCAGTGCTCAACCTGCTCCGCTACCTGACGTTTCGCAGCGGCATGGCGCTGGCGACCTCGCAGCTGGTGGTGGTGGCCATGGGGTCACGCTTCATCCGCTGGATGCAGGCCAAGCAGGGTAAGGGCCAGCCAATCCGCACCGACGGCATCGAGCGGCACGTGGTGGAAAAGGCCGGCACGCCAACCATGGGCGGCCTGATGTTCCTGGCCGGGATCACGGTCGGAACACTGCTGTGGTGCGACCTCGGCAACATCTATGTGTGGACCGTGCTGATGGTCACCCTGGGCTTCGGCTTCCTCGGCTTCCTGGACGACTACGCCAAGGTCACCAAGCAGACCACCGCCGGCATATCGGGCAAGTTCCGCCTGGCCGCGGAGAGCGCGATCGCGGTCCTCGCCGTGTACCTGATGATCCGCTTCGGACGGCCCTCGCCGGACGGCGCGACGCTCTCCACCTCCGTCGCCTTTCCGGTGTTCAAGAACCTGCTGCTGGGCCTCGGCTGGTTCTACCTGGCCTGGGGCGCCTTCATCGTCGTCGGCGCGTCCAACGCGGTGAACTTCACCGATGGCCTGGACGGCCTGGCCACCGTGCCGGTGATGATCGCCGCGGGCGCTTTTGGCCTGATCGCCTATCTCGTGGGCAACGCTGTGTTCGCCCGCTATCTGCAACTCCACGAGGTTCCCGGCGTGGGCGAGGTTGGGGTCTATTGCGCGGCCATGGTCGGCTCGTGCCTGGGATTCCTTTGGTACAACGCCCCGCCGGCCAAGATCTTCATGGGCGACTCCGGCGCCCTGGCCCTGGGCGGCGGCCTGGGCGCCGTGGCCGTCGCCACCAAGCATGAGATCGTGCTGGGCATCGTCGGAGGCCTGTTCGTCCTGGAGACCGTCTCGGTGATGGTCCAGGTGGCCTCGTTCAAGCTCACCGGCAAGCGGGTGTTCCGCATGGCGCCGATCCACCACCACTTCGAACGCCTGGGATGGGCCGAGCCTACCGTGGTGATCCGCTTCTGGATCATCGCCGTGATGCTCGCCCTGCTGGGCCTCGCCACGCTGAAGCTGCGGTAAGGGAGGGCAGGCGCGCGCATGATCCCGGTCCGCGGCTTCGAAGGGCGCAAGGTGGCCGTGTTCGGTCTGGGCCGGACGGGGCTCACGGCCGCGCGCGCCCTGAAGGCCGGCGGCGCCGATGTGGTGGCCTGGGACGAGAAGCCCGAGGCCCGCGAGGTCGCCGCCGCGGAGGGCTTCAAGCTCGAGGACCTGTCCTCCAGCGACTGGTTCGGCCTCGACGCCCTGATGCTGTCGCCCGGCGTGCCGCTCACCCATCCCAGGCCGCACTGGACCGTCGAAAAGGCCAAGGCGGCGGGCGTCGAGATCGTCGGCGACATCGAGCTCTTCGCCCGCACCGTCGCCGCCTCGCCCGAGCACAAGCGCCCGAAGATCGTCGCCATCACCGGCACCAACGGCAAGTCCACCACCACCGCCCTGGTGGCCCACCTCTGCTCCCAGGCAGGGCGCGACGTGCGCATGGGCGGCAACATCGGGGTCGGCCTCCTGGGCCTCGACGACATGCACGGCGGCGCCGTCTATGTGCTGGAGCTGTCGTCCTACCAGCTCGACCTGACCTCCAGCCTGAAGCCGGATGTCGCGATCATCCTCAACATCTCGCCGGACCACCTGGAACGGCACGGCGACATGGACGGCTACGTGGCGGCCAAGAAGCGCATCCTGCTCAACCAGGGCAAGGGTGACACCGCCGTGGTGGGGGTCGACGACGCCTGGTGCCAGCAGATCGTCACCGAGATCACCGCCGCCAACCGCCGCACCATCGTGCCGATCAGCGCCCGCCGCTCAATGGGCCGCGGGGTCTACGCCCTGCAGGGCATGCTCTACGACGCCACCGGCGAGCGGGTGATCGAGGTGGCCGACCTGGTCCACGCCCGCTCGCTGCCCGGCCGTCACAACTGGCAGAACGCGGCGGCGGCCTATGCCGCGGCCCGCGCCCTCGGCATCTCGGTGCAGGATGTGGCCGAGGGACTGATGAGCTTCCCCGGTCTCGCGCACCGGATGGAGACCGTCGGCGCCATCGGCAAGGTGCGCTTTGTCAATGACTCCAAGGCGACCAACGTCGACGCCGCGCGCCAGGCCCTGTCCAGCTATCCGAAGGTCTATTGGATCGCCGGAGGCCAGGCCAAGGCCGGCGGCATCGAAGGGCTCGAAGACCTGTTCGGCGCCGTCGCCAAGGCCTACCTCGTCGGCGAGGCGCAGGACGCCTTCGCCGCGACCCTGCAGGGCAAGGCGCCGTTTGTGAAGGCCCGCACCATCGACGGCGCGGTGCGCGCCGCCTACGCCGACGCCCGCGCGTCGGGCGAAGAGGCGATCGTGCTGCTTTCGCCGGCCTGCGCGTCTTTCGACCAGTTCAACGACTTCGAGGAACGCGGCGAAGCCTTCCGCGCCGCCGTGCACCGGCTCACCGAGCCGCACGCCGAGGGGGCTCAGCCCCAGGGCGCGCGGGCATGAGCGCCAGGATGGACACCTCCATGCGGACGTCCCCCGACCAGGCGTCGCCGACCCACGCCTTCGCGCGCACAGACACCTCGCCGCTGGGCGTGTGGTGGTGGACCGTGGACCACCTGTTGCTGGGCGCGACACTGGCGCTCATCGCGCTCGGGGTCCTGCTCTGCTTCGGGACCAGCCCGGCCGCCGCCTACCGCCTGGACATCCCGTTCCCGTTCCACTTCGCCGTGCGCCAGTGCGTGTTCGCCGCGGCCGGGACCTTGATCCTGCTGTCGGTCTCCATGCTCTCGCCGCGCGGCGTCAAGCGCGCCGCGTTCTTCGTCTACCTGGCGGCGATCGGCATGATGATCGCCCTGCCGTTCATGGGCCACGCCGCCAAGGGCGCCACGCGCTGGGTGGAGATCGCCGGCTTCACACTGCAGCCGTCCGAGTTCATGAAACCGGCGCTGATCGTCCTGGTGGCCTGGATGTTCTCCGAGGGCCAGAAGGGGCAGGGCGTGCCGGGCGTCTCCATCGCCTTCCTGTTCTACGCCGTCTCCGTGGCGCTGCTGCTGATGGAGCCGGACGTCGGCCAGACGGTGCTGATCACGGTTGCCTTCGGCGCGGCGTTCTGGATGGCGGGCGTGCCGATGAGCTGGATCATGATCCTGGGCGGCGCGGCGGTGGCCGGGCTTGGCAGCACCTATTTCCTGTTCCAGCACGTCGCCAGCCGCGTCGACCGGTTCCTCAGCCACGACAAGACCGTCGACACCCACCAGGTGGACCGCGCCGCCGAGGCGATCCGCGCCGGCGGCCTCTTCGGACGGGGCCCGGGCGAGGGGATCATGAAGCGCGAGGTCCCCGACATGCACACCGACTTCGCCTATTCCGCTTCGGCCGAGGAATACGGCCTCTGGTTCTCCCTGATCCTCATCGCTCTGTTCATGGTTCTGGTGCTGCGCGGCCTCTTTAAGGCCATGAAGCTCTCCGATCCCTTCGAGCAGGTGGCGGCGGCCGGGCTGTTCGTACTGGTCGGCATGCAGGCCTTCATCAACGTGGCGGTGAATTTGAACCTGATCCCCACCAAGGGCATGACCCTGCCGTTTATCTCCTACGGCGGGTCCTCCATGTTGGCCATGGGGCTGACCATGGGCATGGCGCTGGCGCTCACCCGGCGCCGCCCGGGCGCCTATGTGACCGACGAGCGCCTCGCCAAGGCGGGC
Source organism: Caulobacterales bacterium (assembly GCA_044445825.1). Taxonomy (GTDB): domain Bacteria; phylum Pseudomonadota; class Alphaproteobacteria; order Caulobacterales; family Caulobacteraceae; genus Acaudatibacter. Next base: position 3,146 of record JBIOEG010000062.1, on the reverse strand, counting down.
GCTTTTGCCTGAGCGGCGCGTCGTCTCCAACAAGGTGGCGGTGATCGCCGCGGGCGGCACCGGCGGCCATCTGTTCCCGGCCCAGGCGCTGGCGGAAGCGCTGGTGGCGCGCGGCTGGCGGATCGTGCTGGCCACCGACGACCGGGTGCAGAGCCTTTCCGACCAGTTCCCGGCCGAGCGCCGCATCGCCCTGTCCACCGCCACCTATCGGCCCGGCGATCCGTTCGGCATGGTCCGCGCCGGCGTCGCGATCCTGCGCGGCGTGATGCAGGCGAGGGCGGCGCTTTCGGAGATCAAGCCGGCCATCGTGGTCGGCTTCGGCGGCTATCCGTCGCTGCCCGCCCTGCTCGCCGCCATCAGCCAAGGCCGGCGCACCATGATCCACGAGCAGAACTCGGTGATGGGCCGGGCCAACCGCCTGCTCGCCGGGCGGGTCAGCATGGTCGCCTGCGCCTTTCCGACCCTGCTGAAGGCGGCGAAGTCGGTGCGCAACAGCGCCGTGGTGGTGGGCAATCCCGTGCGCCCCGAGATCCGCGCCCTGGCCGACCTGCCCTACACGCCTCCCACCGACGAGTTCCACCTGCTGGTCACCGGCGGCAGCCAGGGCGCGCGCCTGCTGTCCGAACTCATCCCCGCCGCCGTGCGCAAGTTGCCGGAGGCCATGCGCCTTCGCCTGAAGGTGCAGCAGCAGACGCGGGCCGAGTCGATGGACAACGCGCGCAAGGTCTACGCCGACGCCCTGGTCCAGGCCGAGATCGCGCCGTTCTTCCGCGACATGGCCAGCCGCCTCGGCGCCGCCCATCTGGTGATCGGCCGCGCCGGCGCCTCGACGGTCTGCGAGATCGCGACGGCCGGGAGGCCGTCGATCCTGGTGCCGCTGAAGATCGCCCTGGACGACGACCAGGGTCAGAACGCCCGTCTGCTCGCCGAGGCCGGCGCCGCCGAGGTGTGCCGCGAAGATGGGCTGAATGTGCAGGTGATGGCCGCCGCCCTGCGCAAGCTGATCGCCAACCCGAAACGTCTGGCCAAGATGGCCGCCTCCGCGCGCGCCGTCGCCAAGCCCGACGCCGCGGATCGCCTGGCCGACCTGGTGGAAGCCACGGCGCGGTAGGCTCGCCCGCCCCGCGCGCCACTTCAACCGCCGCGACTGTGCTGCTAGCGTTCCGTCCTGGGGGAGTCTCCGATGAAAGCGTTCGGCCTGGCCCTGGCGGCCATCGCGTCCCTGGCCTCGACCGCCGCCGGGCAGGCGCAGCCTGTCGCTCCCGCCGCCGTCACCTGCGTGGCGCCGTTGGCGATGCCGCCCGAGAGCCAGCGGCCGGGACCCTTGCCGACGAGGCCGGCCATACCGACCTGCGTCGACCAGCTGACCCATATGTCGCGATGCCGCCACGGCGAGGTCGACCGCTACGACGCCGCCATGGTCGCCTTCAACAGCGGTGTCGACGCGTGGAACAACAGCGCCCGCCGCTATGTGGACGACATCAATTCCTGGGTGAGGTCGGTGACCGACTACTCCCGGTGCGAGATCGACGCCATGAACGCCGAGACTCGCGCAACTCAGTAGCGGCCGCGACCATGACGCTCACCATCTTCGGATCGCCGCGGTCTCGCACCATGCGGGTGCTGTGGATGGCGGCCGAGCTCGGACTCGACTACGAACACGTTCCCTTGGCCTTCGACGACCCGCAGCTGAAGTCGGCGGCATTCCTGGCGGTGAATCCCGCGGGCGCGATTCCGGCGATCGTCGACGACGGCTTCGCCCTGGCCGAGTCCCTGGCCATCAACCTCTACCTCGCTCGGCGATACGGGTCCGATGGCCAGGCGCCGCTGTATCCCGCGACGCTCCAGGGTGCGGCGGACGCCTGGCGTTGGAGCCTGTGGGCGCAGGGCCAGCTCGAGCCCTGGGTGATGCGCGACGCGCTGCTGGCGGATCTGAGGGCCGCCACCGCCGAGGCCGCCAAGCCCGTCGTCGACGCCGCTCTGGCGACGCTCGGGCGGGCGCTGCAAGGGCGGTCCTGGCTGGTGGGCGAGGCCTTCACCGTGGCGGACCTCAACGTCGCCGCCGTGCTCTCGCCGTCCCGCGCCATGCACCTGGACCTGCGAGGCCACCCCACGGTCGGGGACTGGCTGGAGCGCTGCTACGCGCGGCCGGCGGCTGTCGCCACGCGCGAGCGTTTCGCCGCCTGAGCCGCGGGCGTGCGGCTAGCCGGCTGGCGCCGTGGCTCGCGCCCGCTGCATGAGTTCCCGCGCCGCCTCCTCGATCCGGGCGACGCTGGGCACATAAGCGTCCTCTAGCACCGGCGAGAAAGGCACCGGCGTGTGGGGGCAGGTGACCGTGCGTATCGGCGCCTTCAGCGTGTCGAAACCCCGGTCCGCCACCATGGCGGCGACGTCGGCGGCGAGCGAGCAGCGCGGCGGGCTCTCGTCGATCACCACCAGGCGGCCGGTCTTGCGCACGCTGTCGAGGATGGCGTCCTCGTCCAGCGGCGAGGGCGTGCGCGGGTCGATGACCTCGGCGGACACGCCGCGTTTGGCCAGGTTCTCGGCGGCGGCCAGCGCCCGCGGAACCATCGCGCCGAAGGCCACCAGAGTGATGTCGGTGCCTTCCCGCGCCACGTTCGCTTCGCCGAATGGGATGCGGTACGCCTCATCGGGCACTTCCGTCTCGGCGTCGTAGAGCACCTTGGATTCCAGGAAGATCACAGGATCGTCGTCGCGGATCGCGGAGATGAGCAGGCCCTTGGCGTCATAGGCGTTCGACGGCATGGCGACCTTGAGGCCCGGGACCATGGTGAACAGGGGCGCCAGGGTCTGGCTGTGCTGCGCGCCGGCGCGAAAGCCCGCGCCGGACATGGTGCGGATGACCATGGGCGTCCTGGCCTTGCCGCCGAACATGTAGCGGAACTTGGCGGCCTGATTGTAGATCTGGTCGAAGCAGACTCCGACGAAGTCCACGAACATCAGCTCGGCCACGGGCCGCATGCCGGTGACGGCGGCGCCGGAGGCCGCGCCCATGATGGCGCTCTCGGAGATCGGCGTGTCGATGACCCGGCTGGGCCCGAACTCGGCGTAGAGCCCGCGTGTGACGCCCAGCACCCCGCCCACCTCGCAGGTGGCGCCGGTCCCGCCCTGGCCCCCGCCGACGT
>JBIOEG010000061.1:0-28115 GCA_044445825.1 Caulobacterales bacterium | reverse complement strand
CGATAACAGGCCTGTTTGGCGCCTGTTATCACCTGTTATCACCTGTTCCTGAGCGATATCAGGTGGCTGCAAGCCATTGAACAATCACGGTTTCCAGACCGGAACAGGTGGAAAAAACCGTGAAATAACAGGTGGAACAGGTGAATAACAGGTCGGAACAGGTGGGCGACGCACCAGCCTTCGGCGTTCTCGCCGTTACTCGCCCAGCCACTCCGCCGAGCGCATCTCCTCCAGGCGCGACACGGCCCGCTGGAACTCGAAGCCGCCGTCGCCCGCCGGATAGAGGCTGGACGGCTCCCCGGCGGCGAGGACCACCAGACGGCCGTGGGCCTCGTAGAGGGCGTCGATGAGGGTGGCCAGGCGCCGGGCCTCGTTGCGGCGCTCGGGCGGGAGTTTCGGCGCGGCTTCCAAGAACACGGTGTGGAACTGGCCGGCGATGGCCAGGTAGTCCTGGGGTCCCAAGGCCTGGACGCAGAGGCTCTGGAAATTGGCCCGCAGCAGGCCGCCGGCTGCGCGCGGCCAATGCACATGGCGGCCGAGCACCTCGAGGGTGGCGCCGATCTCCTCCTGACCGCCCAGCATGTCGCTCCACAGGTCGTCGAACTGGCGGGCGTTGTCCGGATCCATGGGCGCGAACCAGGTCCCGGCGGCGCGCAGGCGTTCCAGCCGATAGTCCCGGCGGCCGATCACCGGGACGATCTGCATCTTGTCCTTGAGCATGGCGATGAAGGGCAGGAAGAGCTGGCGGTTGAGGCCGTCCAGGTAGAGGTCGTCCGGCGGCCGGTTGGAGGTGGCGACGACGGTCACGCCGCGCTCGAACAGGGCCTCGAACAGGCGCCCGAGGATCATGGCGTCGGCAATGTCGGTGACCTGGAACTCGTCGAAGCAGAGCAGGCGCGCCTCGGCGGCGATCCGCGCGGCCAGCGGCGGGATGGGGTCGTCGCCCTTGGACTCGCCGAACGCCGCCTGGCGGGCGGCCGCGTCGCCCTTGCGCCAGACATTGGCCAGGGCGTGCGCCTCGGCCATGAACACATGGAAGTGCACGCGGCGCTTCCTCGCGACCGGCGCGACCTCGAACAGCAGGTCCATCAGCGCCGACTTGCCTCGCCCCACCGGGCCCCAGAGGTAGGCCCCCCTGACGAAATCCGCCTTGCGGAACAACCCGCCGGGCCTGGCCCTCGCCAGGTCCAGTTCCACCCGCGCCAGCGCCTCCACCGCCCCGGCCTGGGCCGGGTCGGCATGGATCGCGCCGCTATCGAGACGCTGACGGTAGGCGGCGCGCAGGAGGCCGGGCATCGCCGGTGGGGTAGCGTGAGCCGAGGCGAGGCTCAAGGGGTGGAGGCGGCTCGCGGCGGACTACGCGCCCAGCTCCTTCTCCACATTGCCCCAGGTCTGCGGCGCGTCGCAGACGCAGGCGCGCATCTTGCCGTCCTTGGTCCACCAGACGAGGGTCGGATAGCCAGCGCCGACCCCGTTCGGCTTCAGCAGGGCCGGCAGGTCGACGGCGAACTTGCGGCCGGCCTCCACCACGGCGGCGCGGGCCAGATCGCCGTCGGCGGGGGCGACGCCCGCGGCGGTCCAGGCTTCCGGCGTGCTCGCCGCCCAACCCTGATAGAGGCTCCAGCGGCGGTTGATCCATAGCTCGGCGACGGTGGCGCGCTCGGCGTTGGTGGACTGGGCCAGGCCGTTCAGGTCCGGGCGGGCGACCATGATCACCCGCGTGTCCACGCCGGCCGCCTGCAGCTTGGTGAACTCCTTCTGCGCGAAGCTGTTGCAGGCCTCGCAGGACCGGTAAGCGACGATGTAGAGCCTGGGGCCGGGGTTGTGCGGCGAGACCCAGCCGGACTGTTCCAGGGCCTGGGCGATCTGTGTCTGGTTCCTGCCGACGGTGTGCGGACGCCAGCGCCAGTCCAGGCTCCAGAACAGGTACAGCACCCCGCCGGCGGCGACCACGAACAGCGTCAACAGCAGCCAGGGAATGATCTTGCGCATGGCGTACTCCAATATCGCGCGCGATCTGGCCCCCGGGCGGCGTGAGGGTCAAGCCGACGGCCCTTGCTCCGGGCGCGTCGCCGCGCGAACCTGAGGCATGGTGTTCGCCGCGACCGCCCAGGCCATGCCCCGCACCCGCAAGGCGCGCGACCATATCATCGACGTGCTGATCGAGGAGCGCGCGCCGAAGCTGGCCGCCTCGGCCCTGTGGCCGGCCATCCGCCCGGCGCTCTATGCCTTCCTCGACTACGGCAAGGCGCGGCGCATGGCCGACGCCATCGCCCCCATGGGCGGGCGCGCCGCCTTGGACTATTGCTCCGACCTCCTGTCGCTGAACGCCGAGGCGCGGTTCCTGGAGCGGATCCCGCGCGAGGGCCGGCTGATCGTCATCGCCAACCACCCGACCGGCATCGCCGACGGGGTAGCGGTCTACGACGCCTTGAAGGCCGTGCGGCCGGACATCGTGTTCTACGCCAACGCCGACGCCCACCGGGTCTGCCCGGCTTTCGGCGAGGTGCTGATCCCGGTGGAGTGGGTGGAGGCCAAGCGCACGCGTGAGCGCACCCGACTGACCCTGAACCTGACCCGCGAGGCGATGGAGGCCGGCCGGGCGCTGGTGATCTTCCCCGCCGGCCGCGTCGCCAGGCGCAGCCGCTCCGGCGCGCTCGGCGACCCGGAATGGGCGCCCACCGCCTTTTCCATCGCCCGCAAGTACGAGGCCCCCATCGCGCCGATCCACATGGCCGGGCCGTCGTCGGACCTGTTCCACTTCTTCAACCGGTTCTCCGACGAACTGCGCGACATCACCCTGTTCCATGAGCTGCTGAACAAGCGTGGGCGGCGCTTCCACCTCACCGCCGGGCCGGTGGTCGAGCCGCACGCCCTGCCGCACGAGGCCGCCGAGGCCTGCGCGCGCATGAAGACCTATATCGAGCACGAACTGCCGGCCGACCCGATGAGGAGCCTCGCATGATCCTGCGGGCCGAGGGCGACTTCCGACTGGACCACGAGGGCGACACCGCGCGTCTGGGCGCGGCCATCGCCAGGGTGCTGGGGCCGCACGAGGCGGTGTGCCTGTCGGGCGTCCTGGGGGCGGGCAAGTCGACCCTGGCGCGGGGCCTCATCCGCGAGCTGACCCACGCGGACGAAGAGGTGCCAAGCCCCACCTTTACCCTGGCTCAGCTGTACGACGCCGGCAGATTCCCGCTGACCCACTTCGACCTTTACCGCCTGAATTCCGCCGAGGAGGCGCGCGAGCTCGGCCTCGACGAGGCGCTGGACGAGGGCGCGGCCGTTGTGGAATGGGCCGAGCGCCTGGCGCACCACCTGCCACCGGATCGACTCGATGTAGAGCTGGTGATCGACGGGGCGGCGCGGCGGGCGCGGCTCACCCCGCACGGGGCCTGGGAGGAACGGCCGCTTGAGTTCTGAGCGCGAGGCCGTCAAGGCCGCCTTCCTGAGCGCCGCCGGCTTCGGCGCGGCGCGGCGCGAGCCTATGCCCGGCGACGCCTCCACCCGCCTCTATGAGCGCCTGCATCTGCCCGGCGGCGGGCGCGTGATCTTCATGGACCAGCCGCCGCAGCGGGAGACCGAGCCGTGCCCGCCGAACGCCACGCCGGCCGAACGCCGGGCGCTCGGGTACAACGCCAGCGCGCGCCTCGCCGCCGGCCGGGTCGACGCCTTCATCGCCTGCGCCGGCTATCTGCGCGGCCGCGGTCTCTCGGCCCCGGAGATCCTCGCCGCCGACGCCGCGGCGGGGCTGGCGGTGATCGAGGACCTGGGCGACAACCTCTACGGCACCCTGATCGCCGGCGGCGCGGACGAAGCGCCGCTGTATGACGCCGCGGTGGACGCCCTGGTGCGCCTGCACGAAGAACCACCCCCGGCCGTGTTGCGCGCCGGCGGCTCGTCCTGGCCCCTGTTGACCTACGACGATCTGGCGCTGGCCACCGGCGGGGGACTGTTCCTCGAATGGTGGCCGAAGTTCTCGGGCATGGCCCCATTTCGCGCCGACGCCTTGGCGGAATGGGAAGGGTTCTGGGCGCCGATCCGCCGGCGCGCGGAGGACGGCGCCAACGTCTTCTGCCACCGCGACTACCACGCGGAGAACCTGATCTGGCGGCCGGATCGCGCCGGCTACGCCCGCGTGGGCCTGCTGGACTTCCAGGACGCCTTGCGCGCCCGGCCCGCCTGGGACGTCTCGATGCTGCTTCACGACGGCCGCCGCGACGTCTCGCCGGAACGCGAAGCCGCGGTGCTGGCCCGCTACGTCGCGCTCATGCCGGGCGTCGACAAGAATGAGTTCCTGGCCGACTTCCACACCCTGGGCGCGCTCAACATCCTGCGCATCCTCTACATCTTCGCCCGCCAGGTGGTGTTCTTCGAGCGGCCCAAGTACCGAGCCTTGACCCCGCGCATGTGGCGCTACCTGGACCGCTGCCTGGCCGCGACGGGCGACCTCGATCCCTTGCGCGCCTGGCTGGACCATCACGTGCCGGTGGACAGGCGGATATGAACCACCCCACCACCGCCATGGTGATGGCCGCGGGACTCGGCACCCGCATGCGGCCGCTCACCAACCAAAGGCCGAAGGCGCTGGTGGAGGTCGCCGGCAAGGCGCTGATCGATCATACGCTGGACCGCCTCGAGGAAGCCGGCGTCACCAAGGCGGTGGTCAATGTGCACGCCTTCGCCGAACTTATGGAGGACCACCTGGCCCGCCGCCGCAGCCCGCAGATTCTCATCTCCGACGAGCGGGCGGGGCTGCTCGAGACCGGCGGTGGATTGAAACGCGCCCGGGCGATGCTGGGCGAGGATCCGATCTGGGTCGCCAACAGCGACTACGTCTGGATCGAGGGCGTCGACCGGCCGCTGGACATGCTGGCGCGGACCTGGGACCCGGCGGCGATGGACGCCTGCCTGATCGTCATCCCGAAGGACCGTACCCTGGGCTTCGACACGCCGGGCGACTTCTTCCGCGATGCAACCGGCCGGCTGGCCCATCGCGGCGACGCCGCCGAGGCGCCGCTGCACTGCTTCGGCGTCGAGATCCTGGATCCAACGCTGGTCTATGCGGTGCGAGACGATCGCTTTTCCCTGTTCCAGGTGTGGATGGCCGCCGCCGCCAGGGGCCGGCTGCACGGGGTCACGCCCGACGGCCTGTGGATGCAGGTGGGCGATCCGGCGGCGCTGGAGTTGGCCGAGGCGCGGCTCGCCGCAAGAGCCTAGTGTCAGCCATGAGCTTCCTCGCCGCCCCGCAGCCCCGGTGGTTCAACATTCCCGCCGGCCGGCCGTTCCTGGAGGACCTGGCGCGGGGCCTCGTCGAGACCCTGGCCCCATCGGGCCCGCAGGCGTTGGCGGAAGCCGTTGTCCTGGTCCCGACCCGGCGCGCCGGCCGCGACCTCGCCGAAGCGTTCCTGGCGGTCGGTTCCGCGCGCGCCGTCCTGTTGCCCCAGGTGCGGGCGCTTGGCGACCTGGACGAGGGCGAACCGCCGTTCGAGCCCGGCGAGTTGGCGCTGGACTTGCCCCCGGCGATCAGCGCCGCGCGCCGACGCTTCGAACTGGCCCGGCTGGTCGCCGAACATGAGCACCTTCTGGGGCGCACCCTCGACGCCGGCGGCGCCCTGGAGCTGGCCGACGCGCTCGCCGGCTTCCTGGACAGCGCCCAGATCGAGGAGGCCGCCCCGGCCGAGCGCATCGACGGCCTGGTGGAGGGGGAAATGGCCGCCCACTGGCAGGTCTCCGCCAGCTTCCTGCGGGTGGCCCTGCAACGGTGGCCGCGGCGCCTGGGCGAACTCGGCCTGATGGATGTGGCCGAGCGGCGGGTGGTGCTGCTGCGCCGCCTGGCCGAGAGCTGGCGCGAGTCGCCGCCGCGGCACGTGATCATCGGCGCGGGGTCCACTGGCAGCGCGCCGGCCACAGCGGACCTACTGGCCGCCATCGCCGCCCTTCCGAGCGGTGCGGTGGTCCTGCCGGGCCTGGACTTGCACCTGGCGGACGGGGCCTGGGACGAAGTGGGCGAACAGCACCCCCAGGGCACGCTGAAACGCCTGCTGGCCCATGCCGGCGTACAGCGCGGGGACATCCGTCCCTGGTCCGCGGACACCGAGGGCGCCGGCGCCGACCGCTGGCGCCGGCGGCTGATCAACGAGGCCTTGCGCCCGCCGCAGGCCACGGCGGACTGGCTTGCGCAGATCGCGAACCTCCGCGCCGAGGGACAGGGCGACGGCATCGATCCCATCGCCGAGGGCTTGAAGGGCCTCAGCCTCGTCGCCGCGCGCACCGAGGAGGAGGCCGCCACGGTCGCGGCCCTGTTGCTGCGCGAGGCGCTGGAGACGCCCCGCCAGACCGCGGCCCTGGTCACCCCTGATGCGGCCCTCGCCCGGCGGGTCAGCGCCCGCCTCACGCGCTGGGGCGTCAGCGCGGACACCTCCGCGGGCGCGGCGCTTGCCGGGTATCCCGTGGCCGCGCTGATCGCCCTGCTGGCGCGCCTCGCCCTCGACCCGCTGGATCCGGTGACCCTGCTCGCCGTCGCCAAGCACCGCCTGGCGCGCTTCGGTCTCGGCGACGCCGACCGGGCGGCCGGCCTGCGCGCTTTGGAATACTGGGGCCTGCGCGGCCGGCGCGCGCGCGACTGGCCCGAGATCGAGCAGCGCCTGACCGACGCCGCCGCCCGCGTGGAGACCGGGTCGCGCGACACGGCCATCGCCAGGGCGCGGGGCCTCTGCGGGCGCCTGCGGCGCCTCGGCCGGGACCTGGCGGCGCCCTTCGCGCACGGTCCGGCCGCCCCCGCGGACGCCGCCCTGGCGCTTATCCACGGCCTCGAGGCCCTGGCCGCGGACGCATCCGGCGACTACGGCGCCCTGTGGAGCGGCCAGGCCGGCGAGGCGGCCGGCGGCGTGCTGGCCGGCCTGATCGGGGACAGCGCCGGCCTTCCGCCGGTCACCGCCGCCGGCTTCGCCGAACACAACGAAGGACTGTTGGCCAGGGAGACCGTGCGGGGCGGCGGGGCGAGCCATCCGCGCCTGCGCATCCTGGGCGCCATCGAGGCTCGCCTGGTGCGCGCGGACCGGCTGATCCTCGCCGGGCTGGAGGAAGGCGTCTGGCCGCAGGGCGCGCCCATCGACCCGTTCCTGTCGCGGCCCATGCGCGCGCAGCTCGGACTGCCGCCGCCTGAACGACGTCTGGGCCTCTCCGCCCACGACTTCGCCCAGGGGGCCAGCGCCCCGAACGTCACTCTGATCCACAGCGAACGGCGGGATGGCGCGCCGGCGGTGGCGTCCCGCTGGATCTGGCGGCTGCAGACCCTGGCGCGCGGCGCGGGCGCCGACCTGCCCGGCCGGCCGGACATCCTCCAGTACGCCCGCGCCCTCGACGCGCCGACGCAGTTCCTGCCCGCGATCCGGCCCAGGCCAACCCCACCGGTCGCCGCGCGGCCCCGCAGGCTGCCGGTCACCGGGATCGAGCGCTGGGTGCGCGACCCCTATGCCATCTACGCCCGCTACATTCTGAGACTGCGCCCGCTGGAACGGCCGGACGAGCCGGTGGAAGCCCTCGCCCGGGGCACGGCGGTGCACGCCGCCTTCGAGCGTTTCGCCCGCGAGCATCCCGGGGCGCTCGGCGACGAGGCGGAGGCGCAGTTCTCGCAGATCCTGATGGAAGCCCTGCGCGCCGCGGGCGTTTCGGAGGCCCGCCTGGCGCGGGAGCGGGCGCTGGCCGCCAATGTGGCGCCGTGGGTGATGGCGTTCGAGCGCGAGCGGCGGGCCGGGGCGGAACTGATCATCGAGCAGACCGGCGAGTACAGTTTCGCCGCGCCGGCCGGACCGTTCACCGTCACCGCCAAGGCCGACCGCATCGAGGTGCGCGGCGCCGTGGCCGACGTGCTCGACTTCAAGACCGGCTCGGCGCCCAGCAACAGGCAGGTGCAGAGCGGCCTGTCGCCCCAGCTCACCCTCACCGCCGCGATCCTGCGCGAGGGCGGCTTCGCGGACCTGGGCGCGCTCGAGCCGGGCCAGTTGGTCTATGTGCGGGTCAGCGGCGGGCGCATCCCCGGCAAGGTCGAGGTTCGCGCGGAGGCGGCCGAGAGCGCCGACCTCGCCGCCCGCGCGCTCGCCGGCCTGAAGAGCCGCGCCGCCAGCTTCGACGACGCATCGACGCCCTATGTGGCCTGGGCCGCGCCGCAGTTCATCGGCCAGTACGGCGGCGACTACGACCACCTCTCGCGCCTGTGGGAATGGGGCGTGATCGGCGGCGAAGGCGACGCGGAGGGCGCGGAGTGAGCCCAGCCGCGCGAGTTTTGGCGAGCGATTCGCCGCAGGTGAAGGCCTCCAATCCGCGCGCTTCGGTGTTCGTGGCGGCCAACGCCGGTTCGGGGAAGACCTCGACCCTGGTGAAACGCGTTGCGCGTCTGCTGCTGCGCGGCGCCCGCCCGGAGACCATCCTGTGCGTCACCTACACCAAGGCCGGGGCGGCCGAGATGCAACGGCGGCTGTTCCAGGAACTGGGCGCCTGGGCGGTGATGCGGGATGCCGCTCTCGAGGAGAAGCTGGCCGAGCTCGCCGAGCCGTCGCACGACCTGTCCGTCGCGCGCGCCCTGTTCGCCCGCGCCCTGGAGACGCCTGGCGGCCTCAAGATCCAGACCATCCACGCCTTCTGCGAGAAGCTGCTGCGCCGCTTTCCGCTGGAGGCCGCCGTCTCGCCGGGATTCACCGTACTGGAAGACACCGCCGCCGCCGAGGTTTCCGCCTACGCCCGCGAGGCGGTCGCGCGCGCGGTCCTCGAGGATCCCGACGGCCCCATCGGCGCGGCCTATGCGCACTTCTCCGTGGAGCTGGACTACCAGCGCTTCAACGTCATGTTCGCCGGCTTCGAAGCCAAGCGGCGAGCAATCCGCGCCTATGTCGAGGCGTGCGAGACCAAGGGCGGTTTCGGCACGGACAGCTGGCGGCGCTGCGGCTTTGCCGCGCCCACCGCGCCGGAGGCCGTAGAGGCCGAGGCCGTCGCCAAGATCCGTTGGGGTCAATGGAAACGGGCGGCGCAGGGGCTGCTGGCCGGTACGGCGGCCAGCGACCGGCCGTTCGGCGAGAAGATGTTGCAGCTCTCGGAAGCGGCGTCCTTCGCCGAGGTATGGGCGCTGTTTTGCACTGCCGCGGGAGGGCTGAAAGCGCGTCTGGCCACCCGCGTCGTCGATCCCTGGGCCAAGGCCTGGCTTGAGCGGGAACAAAAGCGCCTGGGCGAGGCCGCGACACGGGCCGGCGCCGCTCGCGTCGCGCGCGACACGGTGCACGCCGTCAGCCTGGCGCTCGCCTACATCGAACTCTACGAGGGGGCCAAAGGCGCCCTGCGCGGCCTGGATTTCGGCGACCTGATCGAGCGCACGCACGAGCTGCTGACCCAGCGCGCCGATGCCGCCTGGGTGCTCTACAAGCTCGACGGGGGCATCGACCACATCCTGCTGGATGAAGCCCAGGACACGGCGCCCGACCAGTGGGACATCCTGCACGCCCTCACCGGCGAGTTCTTCACCGGCCAGGGCTCGGCCGTGACCCAGCGCACCATCTTCGCCGTGGGCGACGAGAAGCAATCGATCTTCTCCTTTCAAGGCGCCGCTCCGGAGCGCCTCGCCATCGAGACGGTCGATTTCGAAGCCAAGGTCAGGGAAGGCGGCGGGCGCTTCGAGCGGGTCCCGCTGCTGGAGAGCTGGCGCTCCGCGCCTGAGATCCTCTCGTTCGTGGACGCCGTGTTCGAGGACCCGGGCGCGGCCGCGGGCCTGAAGCCGGCCGGAGACGGCGTCGCCGCCTTTCCGGTGAAGCACATAGCTCGGCGCGATCCAGGGGGCTGCGTGGATCTGTGGCCGCTGGAGGAAGGCGAGCCCTGGGACGAGCCAGACCCGTGGGCGCCGGTAGACGCCACGCCGCCGGAAAGCGCGACGAAGAAACTGGCCCGGCGCATCGCCGCGGCGATCAGGACCATGGTCGAAGGTGGCGAGGCGGTGGTGGATCGGCGTACGGACGGACTTCGCCCCATGGGCTACGGAGATGTGCTGATCCTTGTGCGCCGGCGGAACGCCCTGTTCCATGAGATCATCCGTGCCCTGAAAGCCCTGGGTGCGCCGGTCGGCGGCGCGGACCGGCTGAAACTGTCGGAGCACGGAGCGTTCCAGGACCTGCTGGCGCTGGGCCGCTTCGCGCGCTTTCCGGGGGACGACCTCACCTTGGCCGCCCTGCTGCGCAGCCCGTTCTGCAGCCTGGGCGACGCGCCGCTCGCGCACGACGCCGACGACGATCCGCTGTTCGATCTCGCGTATGGGCGCCAAGGTTCTTTGTGGCGCACCCTGCAGGCGAGAGCCGGCGAGCGTGCGGAGTGGGCCGAGGCCGTGCGCTTCCTGTCGTGGGCGATAGCCGAGGCGCAGGCGCGAACGCCCTTCGACTTCTACGCCCGGGTCCTGACCCGGCTCGACGATGCCGGACGCTCGATGAAGCGGCGCATGCTGACCAGGATGGGCCAGGAGGCCGAGGACGCCCTCGACGCCTTCCTGGCGGAAGCGTTGGCCGCCGAGCGGCGCGGGGCGCGAGAGCTGGAGCGGTTCATCGCCGAGATGGCGGCCAGCGAGATCGAGGTGAAACGCGAACAGGAGGACAGCGAGGGCCGCGCCATCGCCGAGGTGCGGGTGATGACCGTGCATGGGGCGAAGGGCCTGGAGGCGCCGGTGGTCATCCTGCCCGACACCACCACCCGCGCCACCTCCCAGGGCGGACCGCTGTTGGACGCCGAAGGCGGCGGCTTCTTGTGGGCGCCGCGCAAGGCCGACGACTGCGAAGCCTCCGCCGTGGCTCGCGCCGCCCGCGACCTGGCGGCTGAGCACGAGAGCTTGCGCCTGCTCTACGTCGCCCTGACCCGCGCGCGCGACCGGCTGATCGTGTGCGGCGTGAAGATCCAGGACCGCTTCTTCAAGGGCAGCTGGCGCGAGGTGGTGGAACGGGCGCTGGACAAACCGGACCTGAGCGCTCGGGTGCGCGAGGTACCGCTGGATGGGATGGCGGCGAGGCGGTACGGCCGCGACCCGCGGGTGCTGCCGGCGGCGCGCGCGGCGCGCGACGCGGACACGCGGCTGCCCCTCTGGGCCACGCGTCTCGCGCCGCCCGAGCCTGCCGCGGCGCGGCTGGCGTCCCCGTCACGCCTGGCCGAGGACGCGCCCGGCCCTGCGCCGTCTCCGCTCGCCGCCGTCGGCGGCCTCGGCCGCTACCGCCGCGGCGAGCTGATCCACCGGCTGCTGCAGCTGCTGCCGGACGTCGACGCCCACCGCCGGGCCGAGTCCGCCGCGCGGCTCCTCGCCCGCGAGCGCGACCTCTCCGATGAACAGCGCGAGGAAATGGCCGCGGCGGCCCTGGCGGTGCTGAACGATCCGTCGTTCGCCGACGTGTTCGGGCCTGGATCGCGGGCGGAGGTGGCGCTGGCCGGCGCGGCGGCGCGCCTGCCGGGGCGCCTCGGCGTCTCCGGCCGGGTCGACCGCCTGCTGGTGAGCGACGAGCGCGTGCTGGTGATCGATTTCAAGACCAACAGGCCCGCGCCTGCCACCATCGAGGTGGCCGACAAGGCCTATGTGCTGCAGATGGCGGCCTATCGCGCCGTGCTCGAGGAGATTTTTCCTGGCCGGCGCATCGAAGCGGCCCTGGTCTGGACGGATGGACCCAAGCTCATGCCCGTCCCAGAAAATCTCATGCTCGAGGCCCTGGACGAACTGGCCGCAAGCAGTTGATCTTGTGCGCGGTTCGCCTACATCGGCGAGTCTGCGTGGGCGCGGCGATTCCGCGGACGCCCCAGGGAGCCAATCGATGAGCACCGTCGTGATTACCGACGAATCCTTCGAGCACGATGTGCTGCAGGCCCACGGGCCGGTCCTGGTGGACTTCTGGGCGGAATGGTGCGGCCCCTGCAAGCAGATCGCCCCGGCCCTGGAACAGATTTCCGAGGAACTCCGCGGCAGGGTCACCGTGGCCAAGCTGAACATCGAGGACAGCCCCACCACCCCCTCGCGCTACGGCGTGCGGGGCATACCCACCATGATGCTGTTCAAGGGCGGACAGATGGCCTCCATGAAGGTCGGCGCCATGCCCAAGCAGAAGATCCTCGATTGGCTGGCCGAGACGGGCGTGGCGGCGACGGCGGCCTAGGATTCCCTTCTAACCCTACGTCGGCCAGGTCTGCGGGCTCATCGCCAGGACGTCGCCGACGAAATGCAGCGATCCACAGATGATCACGTGCGGCGCCGAACCCTCCACGCACAGGGCGCGCGCCAGGCCGTCCGTCACTCCATCGACCGCCACGGCGTCCAGCCCGGCGTGACGCGCAGCCTCGGCCAGGAGCTCGGGCGGCGTCGCGCTGGGGGAGTCGAAGCTTGTGGTGAACACCTTCGGCGCCAACGGCAGGAAGGGCGGGAAGAATCCGGACGCGTCCTTGCGGCCAAGCATGCCGACGATCAACGCCACCGGCCTTCCGTCCCTGGCGGCGAGTCGGGCGACCGCGTCGGCCAGGGCTCGGCCAGCGTGCGGGTTGTGGGCGCCGTCGAGCCAAAGGTCCGACCCGCGCGCCTTGGCGAGACCCGCGAGCGGCCCCTTGTCGAGCCTTTGGAACCGCCCCGGCCAGACGGCGCCCGACACCCCCCGGGCGATCGCCGCTTCGTCGATGCGCGGATCGCCGAAGGCGTCGATGGCGCCCACGGCCAGGCCGGCGTTGGCGAACTGGTGGGCGCCGAACAGGCTGGGGGGCGGCAGGTCCAGAAGGCGGTCCTCCAGCTGGACGATCAGCCGGCCGCGCTCCTCATAGGCATCGAAATCGCGTCCCATCAGGCGCAGTGGCGCACCCAGTTCGCGCGCTTCGTGTTCGATCACCTCCAGCGCCTCGTCCATTTGGCGGGCGACCACCACCGGCCGGCCGGGCTTGATGATCCCGGCCTTCTCCCAGGCGATCTTGCCGAGTTCCGGCCCAAGCATTTCCAGGTGGTCGTAGGCCACCGGCGTGATCACCGAGACCGCCGGCGCCTTGAACACATTGGTGCCGTCGAAGCGGCCGCCGAGGCCCACCTCGATGACGCAGAGGTCCGCGGGAACCTCGGCAAAGGCGTGGTAGGCGAGCACCGTGGTGATCTCGAAGAAGCTGATCGGCTGGCCCTGGTTGGCCGCCTCGACCTCGTCGATGCGGCGGCCGAGCTCCTCCTCGGAGATTAACTTGCCGGCAATGCGGATGCGTTCGGCGAAGCGCACTAGGTGCGGCGAGGCGAGCGCATGCACCTTCAGCCCGGCCGCCTCGCCGATGGCGCGCAGATACGCGGTCGTGGAGCCCTTGCCGTTGGTGCCCGCCACATGGATCACCGGCCCCATGCGCAGCTCCGGATGGTCCAGCACCGCGAGCAGGCGCTCAACGCGGCCGGTGGTCAGGTCGATGAGCGAGGGATGCAGGGCGCGCAGGCGCGCGATCGTCACGTCCGAAGCGCGCAAGGCGTCGTAGTCGGGCTTCACGGCCGGAACAGGGGCGGGGTCAGGCGGCGGAAAGGCGCGAGCGCCCCATCATCAGGGTGCGCAGGATCGAACCCAGCACCGCGGGCAGCTCCCTGCGGGGTACGACCCGGTCGACCATGCCGCGCTCCACCAGAAACTCGGCGGTCTGGAAGCCCGGCGGAAGGGTCTCCCGGATGGTCTGCTCGATCACCCGGCGCCCGGAGAAGCCGATCAGCGCCCCGGGCTCGGACAGGTGCACGTCGCCAAGCATGGCGTAGGAGGCGACGACCCCGCCATAGGTCTGGTCGTTGAACACCACGACGTAAGGCAGGTGCGCCTCGCGCAGCTGCTGGATAGCCAGGGTGGTGCGCGGCATCTGCATGAGCGCCAAGGTGCCTTCCTGCATGCGCGCGCCGCCCGAAGCGGTGAAGATCACCAACGGCGCTTCGCGGCGCACCGCCTCCTGGGCCGCGGCCACGAAGGCCTCGCCCGCGGCCGCGCCCAGGGACCCGCCCAGGAAGGCGAAGTCCTGCACCAGCACCACGGTCTCGACCTTGCCGATCTCACCCACGGCAGCGACCATGGCGTCGTTCTCACCGGTGGCCTTGCGGGCGACGGCGAGGCTTTCCTTGTAGGGCTTGGAGAAGGTGAAGTTCAGCGGGTCGTCCGCCGTCTTCGGCGCCGGCAGCTCTCTGAACTTGCCGCCGTCAAAGGTGTAGGCGAACCGCAGGTCCGGCCGGATGCGCATGTGCCGGCCGGCCGGCGTGACCCACAGAGCCGCCTCCAGGTCCGGGCGATAGATCATCTCCCCGGTGTCGGGGCACTTCACCCACAGATTGTCGGGCGTCTCGCGCCGCGCCACCAGCTTGCGGACGCCGGGCGCGATCTTGGCCAGCCAGCCGCCCCGCTCGCGCGGCGGCGGGGCCGGTCGCAGGGGTTTCTTGTTCTTGTCGTCTGCCAAGGCCATGCGTCGCGTTCAGTCCCTCGCCCGCGCCGACTGGACAGCCTTAGCGAGCCGATGTGCCGTTTCCAGAACTTTCGGAACCGGATCACGGTTCTGTGCGATGGCGTCGGCGATCTCGTCCACCAGCGCCGAGCCCACCACCGCGGCGTCCGCGACCCTGGCGACCTCGGCGGCGCGCTGCGGCGTTCGGATGCCGAAGCCAACCGCCACCGGCAGGCCCGAAGCCTTGCGCACCCGCGCCACGGCCGGGGCCACCGCCTCCGCGTCGGCCTCCTTGACCCCTGTCACCCCGGCGACGGAGACGTAGTAGACGAAGCCCGAGGTGCGCCGGACCACCACCTTCAGGCGCGCGTCGTCAGTGGTGGGCGTGGCCAGACGGATGAGTGCGATTCCGGCGGCGTCCAGCACGTCGGCCAGCGGATCGGCCTCCTCCGGTGGGCAGTCCACGACGATCACGCCGTCGACCCCCACGGCGGCGGCGTCCCTGGCGAAGGCCTCGAAGCCGCGGGTGACCAGCGGGTTGAGGTAGCCCATCAGCACGATGGGCGTTTCGGCGTCGCCCTCGCGGAACCGGCGGACCAGCTCCAGCGTGCCGCCAAGGGTCATGCCGGCCTTCAGCGCCCGCTGCGCGGCGCGCTGGATCGGCGGGCCCTCGGCCATGGGATCGGAGAAGGGAAAGCCGACTTCGATCAAGTCCGCGCCCGCGCCCGGCAGGCCCTTGAGGATGGCCAGCGCCGTCTCGCGGTCCGGGTCGCCGGCCATGACATAGGCGACGAAACCGGCGCGGCCTTCGCGGCGCAGGGCGGCGAAGCGGTTGTCGATGCGGGAAACGGTCAAACCGGTCTGACCTCGTGCGCTGCCACGGTGGCCAGGTCCTTGTCGCCGCGTCCCGAGAGGTTCAGCACCACGATCCCGTCCTTGCCGGCCTCGCGCCCCACCTCGGGCAGGCGGGCCAGGGCGTGGGCGGATTCGAGGGCGGGCACTATGCCTTCCAGCCGCGCGCAGAGTCTGAACGCCTCCAGCGCCTCCTCGTCGGTGGCGGAGAGGTAGGTCACCCGGCCGATGTCGTGCAGGAAGGCGTGCTCGGGACCGATCCCCGGGTAGTCCAGGCCGGCGGAAATCGAGTGGGCTTCGAGGATCTGCCCCTCGCGATCCTGCAGCAGGTAGGTCTTGTTGCCGTGCAGGACGCCGGGCCGGCCGCCGTTGATCGCCGCGGCGTGCTGGTCCGTGGCCAGGCCATGCCCGGAGGCTTCGACGCCGAAGATGAGCACGGCCTCGTCGGCGAGGAACGGGTGGAACAGGCCGATGGCGTTGGAGCCGCCGCCGACGCAGGCCACCAGGGCGTCGGGTAGCCGCCCCTCGGCCTCGAGGATCTGGGCGCGGGTCTCCTCGCCGATCACCGTCTGGAAGTCGCGCACCATCACGGGATAGGGATGCGGGCCGGCGGCCGAACCGATCAGATAATAGGTGTCCGCGACATTGGTGACCCAGTCGCGCAGAGCCTCGTTCATGGCGTCCTTCAGGGTCGCCGAGCCGCTGGTGACCGGGCGAACCTCGGCGCCCAGCAGCTGCATGCGATGCACATTGGGCGCCTGACGCTCGACGTCGACGGCGCCCATGTAGACGACGCAGGGCAGGCCGAAGCGGGCGCAGACTGTGGCGGTGGCGACGCCGTGCTGCCCGGCGCCGGTCTCGGCGATGATCCGCGTCTTGCCCATGCGCTGGGCCAGCAGGATCTGGCCCATGCAGTTGTTGATCTTGTGCGAGCCCGTGTGGTTCAGCTCCTCGCGCTTCAGATAGATGCGCGCGCCGCCGAAGTGCTCGGTCAGCCGGGCGGCGAAGTAGAGCGGGCTGGGCCTGCCGACGTAGTGCTTCAGGAAACTCTTGAGCTCGCCCTGGAAAGCCGGATCGGCCTTGGCCTCGCGGTACGCGGCGTCCAGGTCCAGCACCAGCGGCATGAGTGTTTCGGCGACATAGCGGCCGCCATAGTCGCCGAATCGCCCGGCGGCGTCGGGGTAGGCCGAATAGTCGTTGGGCCTGGACATGGGCGAATTGAGCACGGGCTGGTTCAACAGGTCTTCGTCAACTGCGATCGGCCGTCACGCGCGGCGCACGGCCTCCAGGAAGGCCTCGATCAGGGCGGGGTCCTTTAGCCCCGGACCCCGTTCTACGCCAGAAGAAACGTCCACCATCGGGGCGCGGGAGCGGGCGAGGGCGTCGGCCACGTTCCAGGGATCGAGGCCGCCGGCGAGGAACCAGGGCCGCGCGAAGCGTCGGCGGGCCAGCAGGTCCCAGTCGAAGGCCTCGCCCCGGCCGCCGGGCGCGGCGGCGTCTTCCGGCGGCTTGGTGTCGAACATCAGGTGCTCGGCCACTTCCTCATAGTCCGCGGCGTGAGCAAAGTCGTCGGCCGTGGAGACCGGCAGGGTCTTGATCACCGCCGCGCCCGACCGCTGGACTATTTCCCGGACCCGGTTCGGCGACTCGCGGCCGTGCAGCTGGATGAAGTCCGGGCGCAGGCTCGCGGCAAGGCGTTCCAGCAGCGCGTCCGAGGGGTCCACCGTGACCGCCACCACCTTGGCGCGCCCGCGGGCAGCCTCGGCCAGGCGCTCCGCCGCCTCGGGCGCGATGTTGCGCGGGCTGCGGTCGAAGAACATGAAGCCCACGAAAGCGGCGCCGCCGTCCAGCGCGGCATGGACGCTCTCGCGCGTGGAAAGGCCGCATATCTTGACCGGCGTCATGGTGAGCGGCGATGTAGGCGCTCGCGCCGACCGACGCCACCCCCTAGTCCTTGGGTTGGATCAGGTCCCAGCGGTTGCCGTAGAGATCCTCGAACACCGCCACCGTTCCATAGGGCTCATGGCGTGGGCTCTCGACGAAGCGGACGCCGGCGGCGATCATTCGCCGGCGGTCGGCCTCGAAGTCGTCGGTCTCGAGGAACAACGCCACCCGCCCGCCGGTCTGGTCTCCGATGTAGGCCGACTGCCGTGGATTGGCGGCCCGGGCCAGCAGCAGGCCGCAGCCGCCGTCCTCGCCGGGACGAACCACCACCCAGCGCTTGCCGTCGGGCTGGGGCGTGTCCTCGATGAGGCGCATGCCGAGCGCGCGCACGAAGAAGTCTTTGGCTTCGTCGTAGTCGCGCACCACCACGGTCGTCAGGGACAGCCGCCGCGCCACGTCCTCAGCCGCCGCGCGCCTTCAGCAGGTCGCGGATCTCTGTGAGCAGGACCTCGCTGGCGGTGGGCGCCGGCGGCGTCGAGGGGTGGGCCGCTTCCTGGCGGCGCGTGGCGTTCACCACCTTGACCAGGAGGAAGACGATCACCGCCACGATCAGGAACTGGATGATGGTGTTGATGAAGGCGCCCCACAGGATGGCCACCTCGGCCACCTTGCGCGCCGGATCGGCGGCCTGCAGCACCCACTTGAGTTGGTTGAAGTCCACCTTGCCCATCAGCAGGCCCACCGGCGGCATCACCACCTGGTCCACCAGGCTGGAGATGATCTTGCCGAAGGCCGCGCCGATGATCACGCCGAAGGCCAGGTCGACGACGTTGCCGCGGGCGATGAACTCGCGGAATTCCTTCAGAAATGTCACGGGAGCCTCCGCTGCTGCGGTGAGCTTGGACATGGGGGCGGGAAGGGTCAAGCGCGGTGAACCTTTCGTGACGACCGGATTGGAAGAGCGCGCCTCAGTCGAGGTTGAGCCGGGCGCGCAGCTCCTTGCCGCTTTTGAAGAACGGCACGTTCTTGGCGCGCACGTCGACCGGCTCGCCGGTGCGCGGATTGCGCCCGGCCCGCGCCGGCCGGCCGCGCACGGAGAAGGCGCCGAAGCCGCGCAGCTCCACGCGGCCGCCTTTTTCCAGGGCCTCGATCATGCGCTCGAGGATCACGCCCACGACGCGCTCGATGTCCTTCTGGGTCAGGTGCGGATTCTCGCGCGCGAGCGCCGCGATCAGCTCGGACTTGATCATCGAGGGTCCCCGTGAGTCCCCCGGACCATTGCCCAATCGATGGTTGATCTTCAAGGCCCGCGAGCCGCCGCGACCATGAAAAGCGACGAAAAAACGCAATCCGATCAGCATGCTCGTCCCGGAACGGGGCAAGCATGCCGATCGGCCACGGTGTCGACTACTCTTTCTTGGCCTTCTCGCGCAGGGCGGCGCCCAGGATGTCACCCAGGGACGCGCCTGAGTCGGAGGAGCCGAACTGCTCGATGGCTTCCTTCTCCTCGGCCGCTTCCAGCGCCTTGACGGACAGCGACAGCCGGCGGGCCGCCTTGTCGACGTTGGTGATCTGGGCGTCCAGGCGATCGCCGACGGCGAAGCGTTCGGGGCGCTGCTCCGAACGGTCGCGCGACAGGTCAGACTTGCGGATGAACGAGGTCACCGGGGCTTCCTCGTCGCCGAACTTCACCTCGATGCCGCCCGAGGTGATCTCGGTCACCGTCACCGTGACGGTCTGGCCCTTGCGGTACACATCGCCGGCCAGCGGATCGCCGGACAGCTGCTTGATGCCGAGGGAGATGCGCTCCTTCTCAACGTCCACGTCGAGCACGCGGGCGCGGACCACTTCGCCCTTCTTGTACCTCAGGATGGCTTCCTCGCCGGGCAGGTTCCAGTCGATGTCCGACAGGTGGACCATTCCGTCGATGTCGTTGTCCAGGCCGATGAACAGGCCGAACTCGGTGGCGTTCTTGACCTCGCCTTCCACCGCCGTGCCAATGGGATGCTGCTCCAGGAACTGCTCCCAGGGGTTCTGCATGGCCTGCTTGAGGCCCAGGCTGACCCGGCGCTTGGAGGCGTCCACGTCCAGCACCACCACCTCGACCTCCTGGGAGGTGGAGACGATCTTGCCGGGGTGCACGTTCTTCTTGGTCCAGCTCATTTCGGACACGTGGACCAGGCCCTCGACCCCGGCTTCCAGCTCCACGAAGGCGCCGTAGTCGGTGATGTTGGTGATGCGGCCCTTGAACTTGGCGCCCACCGGGTACTTGGCCTCGACGCCGTCCCACGGGTCGGACTGCAGCTGCTTCATGCCCAGCGAGATGCGCTGGGTGTCGGGGTTGATCTTGACGATCTGCACCTTGACCGTATCGCCCACCGCCAGGACCTGGCTCGGGTGCGAAACGCGCTTCCAGCTCATGTCGGTGACGTGCAGCAGGCCGTCGATGCCGCCCAGGTCCACGAACGCGCCGTAGTCGGTGATGTTCTTCACCACGCCTTCGCGCACTTCGCCTTCCTGCAGCTGGCTGACCAGTTCGGTGCGCTGCTCGGCGCGGGCCTCTTCCAGGATGGCCCGGCGGGAGACGACGATGTTGCCGCGCGGGCGGTCCATCTTGAGGATGGCGAAGGGCTGTTCGCGGCCCATCAGCGGGCCCACGTCGCGCACCGGGCGGATGTCTACCTGGCTGCCCGGCAGGAAGGCCGAGGCGCCGCCGAGGTCGACGGTGAAGCCGCCCTTCACGCGGCCGACGATGGCTCCCATGACCGGCTCGTTCTTGGCGTAGACGCCTTCGAGGCGGGTCCAGGCCTCTTCGCGGCGGGCCTTCTCGCGGCTGATCACCGCCTCGCCGAGGGCGTTCTCGATGCGCTCGAGGAACACCTCCACCGTGTCGCCCACCTTGAGCGTCGGCTTGCCGTCGTCGTCGACGCCGAATTCCTTCACCGGGATGCGGCCTTCGGTCTTCAGGCCGACGTCGATGATCGCGACGTCCTTCTCGATGGCCGCCACGCGGCCCTTGACCACCGTGCCCTCCATGAAGTCGCCGCCGCCCATGCTCTCGTCGAGCAGGCTGGCGAAGTCCTCGCGGGAGGGGTTCATGCTCAGATCGTCTGCCATTCTCTGTCGTCTTTGCGTCTTGCCGTCCGGGCTGGCTCACGCGCCATGGCGCATCGCACACCGGCCCGAACGAAGGGGTTGAGGGTTGAACCGAAGAGCGCCGGTCGCCTGGCGCTGGTGATTGTCCGCGGCGGCCGAGGAAAGAACGCGTTTGGATTAGCCTCGGGATCGCTCCCATCGGCCACGCGCAGCCTCGACGATGCGGCGGGCGGCATCGGCGGCCGCTTCTATAGTCATTTCAGTGGTGTCGAGCAAGGCGGCGTCCGGCGCGCGCGCCATGGGGGAATCCGCGCGACCCGCGTCCCGGGCGTCGCGGGATTCTATATCCGCCAGCACCGTCTCATAGGTCACCGCTTCTCCGGCCGCCTGCAGCTGCAACCAGCGACGCCGGGCGCGTACGGGCGCCGAGGCGGTGACGTAGAGCTTGGCCGGAGCGTGCGGGGCGATCACCGTGCCGATGTCCCGCCCGTCGATCACCGCCCCGCCGGGATGTTCGGCGAAGCTGCGCTGGAAGTCGCGCAGGGCCACGCGCACCGCGGTGTGGGCGCCCACCTGGCTTGCCGCCTCGCCGGCCGCGCGGGAGCGGTATGCGTCGTCGTCCAGGGACTTCGGGTCGAGGGCGCGCGCGACCGCGGCCGCCTGGCCTTCATTCGCCGGATCGCCGCCCTGGCGCAGCACGTTCACCCCCACGGCTCGGTACAGCAACCCCGTGTCCAGCACTGGAAAGCCGTAGTGCAGGCCCAGGGCCGTCGCGATCGTCCCCTTCCCTGACGCCGCGGGGCCATCGACGGCGATCACGAAGTCCATGGTGCGGCGCCCAATGTCCCCTTCTCCCCTTGCGGGAGAAGGTGGCCCGCGAAGCGGGTCGGATGAGGGGTCGCACTGGGCCTTCCCGCGATCCGCTCATCTTGGCGAACGCCGGACCCAGTCATTCCATTCGTTTTCACCACGAAGGACACAAAGGACACTAAGGGGCGCCCAGAGGGCGCCCGGCCAATCACCGGATCCCGCTCAGCGAGCTTCGCGCCCCTTCGTGTCCATTGTGTCCCTCGTGTCCTTAGTGTCGGGTCTTGGGGCCGTCGATTTGGATCCCGGCGTTCGCCGGGATTGGCGGATTGGGGGGAAGACCGGCGCGCGCCCATCATCCGATCTGCGCCCCGAGCCCGGCCATCAGCGCCTGGAAACCCGGGAAGCTGGTGGCGATCATGCCGGGCTCGTCCACGGACACCGGCTCGTCGGCGCCGAGGCCCAGCACCAGATGGCTCATGGCGATGCGGTGGTCGCCGTGCGTGTGGACGAGGCCGCCGCCCTTCACGCCGTGGTTGGCGCGGGCCGTGCCGGAGACGATCAGGCCCTCCGGCTCCTCCTCCACCGCGACGCCGCAGGCCGCGAGGCCGGCGGCCATCATCGCGATCCGGTCGCTCTCCTTGACCCGCAATTCGGCGAGGCCGCGCATGACCGTCGGGCCCTGGGCGTAGGCCGCCGCCACGGCCAGGACCGGATACTCGTCGATCATCGAGGGCGCCCGCTCCGGCGGAACCTCGACGCCGCGCAGCTCCGAGTGCCGGGCCGTCACGTCCCCCACCCGCTCACCGCCTTCGTCGCGCTCGTTTGCGATGGTCAGGTCGGCGCCCATCTCGCGCAGCGTCACCAGCAAGCCGGTGCGCAGGGGGTTGAGCAGCATGCCCTCCACCGTCACCTCCGAGCCCGGCGTGATCAGGGCGGCGACCAGCGGAAACGCCGCGGACGACGGATCGCCGGGCACGCGGATCGACGCGCCGTGCAGGGCCTGGCCGCCGCCCAGGCGGATGTGACGGCCATCCGCAGCGTCATCGACATCCACGATCGCCCCGAAAGCGCGCAGCATGCGTTCGGTGTGGTCCCGGGTGGCCTCGGGCTCAATCACCTCGGTCGCGCCGGCGGCGTTCAGCCCGGCCAGCAGCACCGCCGACTTCACCTGGGCCGAGGGCTCCGGCAGGCGATAGCGGATCGACTTCAGGGCGCCGCCCCCGAGGCTCAGCGGCAGGCGACCGCCATCGCGGCACAGCCAGGTCGCGCCCATCTCGCCCAGCGGCCTCAGGATGCGCATCATCGGCCGCCCGCGCAGCGACGCGTCGCCGGTGAAGGCGGCGGTGAGCCCGAAGCCCGCCGCGGCCCCCATGATCAGTCGCACGCCGGTGCCGGAATTGCCGCAGTCGATCACATTGTCCGGTTCGGAGAAGCCGCCGTGGCCCTTCACCGTCCACGCCCCGCCGCCGTGACGCGTCACCAGTGCGCCGAACGCGCCCATGGCCTCGGCGGTGCGCAGGACGTCGTCGCCCTCCAGCAAGCCCTCGATCTGCGTCTCGCCCTGCGCCAGGGCGCCCAGGATCAAGGCGCGATGGGAAATCGACTTGTCGCCCGGGGCGCGCACGCGGCCGCGCAAGGGGCCGCCGGGGCGGGCCCTAAGTCCTGACTCGGCCATGGGATTTTCGCCTCCTCGCGGACGGTGATCGGGCGCGGGCTTTGGTTTTGACAGCGCCTCCCGCGCGTGGCAAGGGAGCCGCCGCTTTCCGCATGGACAGAGGTCGCCACATTGGCCAATCCCGAACTGGGCGCCAAACAGATTTGCCCAACCTGTTCGACGAAGTTCTATGACCTGACGCGCCGGCCAGCCCACTGCCCCAAGTGCGGCGCGGAGTTCGACCCGGAGGAGGCCATCCGCAATCGCCGGGTGCGCGCGCGCAGCGTGCTGCCTGAGGAAGAGGTCGAAGAGGTCAAGCCGGCGGCCCCCGAGGTCGAGGACGGCTTCGAGGCCGAACCCGACGAGGCCCCGGAGCTGGACGAGGCCGTCGCGACGGCGGCGCCGCTGGAGACCGGCGACGAGGACGAGGACCTTGAGGCGACGCCGGCCGCGCCGGAGGCGCTGGGCGTCGACTTCGCCGAGGACGAGGACCTGGCCGAGGCCGACGACGACGAGGTGCCGTTCATCGAGGACGACGAGGACGATTTCTCGGAGGATGAGATCGACGGCCTGCCCGAGGAAGGCGCCGACGACCTTTAGCCGCGGGGCGGACGCTCATGTTCGCCCCTTGATCGGCGCGGGACCTGGCACTAGGTTCCGCGCCTTCCGCCGCCGGCCCCCTGCAAAGGCCCCGGCGGACCCGAAGACCTCGGGGCTATAGCTCAGCTGGTAGAGCGCTTGAATGGCATTCAAGAGGTCAGCGGTTCGACTCCGCTTAGCTCCACCATTCAGTCTGGGGCGTGACCCAGGTCACGCCCCAGCGTCCAAATCCCCCGGACATTACCGCCTCTTAGGGACCCGGTAGTCGCTTGGAGAGCCGCCCGGAACGCGCTTGGAGAGCACTCTGGCCCCCAACTTCGCGCCCGTTCTCTGGGCCAATTCCAAAAGTAGGAGTTTCGGCTGGCCGGGGTCGATTTCCCTGGTTACAGGGAAATCTACAGGGAAAACGCTCGCGCCGGAGCACCGCCCACGATGAGGCTGGCTCAAGACGCCGAAATATCAGTAGCTTACCGTTGGGTCCGGTCGATTTCCCTAGTGATGGGAACAGGGAATTGGATCTCAGAGAGCGTCGGTTTTCAGGCTCCCACCTCGCGGATCAGGGAAACCCACCGCGCAAAACGCACGTCGCGCGTCGACATCTCGGAGGTCCGGCGACGCAAGGCTAAACGGATCCAGTGCCGTCATTGAAGGCCGAGGTCAGGTCGAACACGGTCCGGGCTCCGTCGACTGTCCTTGCGATTGGAAGCCGTCGTCGGTGAGAACGTAGTCCTCATGAGCGCAGCTAATCACCTGTCCGCTCGCGTCGGTCTGCGACGCCCAACGGGTGCGAAGGAAGCTGCTGTCTTTGACGAACTCGAGGGTCAGGTGGGGGTGCTGCGGACCGCCGCCGGGTAGAGCAATCGGGTCGCCGTTCGTCAGATCGATGGCGATCCCGGTCAGACAGCCGAGGCCGCACGGGAATGTGGTCAGTGCATAGGCGCCCGCGAAGTTCGGTCCCGCCTGAACGGCTGCGTTGATCTTCGGAAGGTAGGCGGCGAGTGCTGGATCGAATTTGCGCTCGTCCGGCGCCGTCACGGGACCGGCGTACACATCGACGCGGTGTTGTTCGAAGAGGATGGTTTCTGTCGAAGGCAAATCGGAGATCGATCCTGCCGACTGACCGTCGGCTGAAAACCTCGCTGGCGGGTCGCTGACCGGAGGGGGTGCTGGTTCGCTCGCTGCTGCCGTCGGCGCCGCAGGCGCGGCGACGGGCGCAGGTTGCGGGGCCGTCGGCGACGCGTCGCGCGAGGCGATCTCTGAAAGGAAAGGCACAGAGGTCGCGCCGCCGATTACCCCCAAGGCGGCGCACATGCCGAACGCGACAAGGACACCTAGAGTCTGCGGGCCCACCATCCAGAAGAGTCGTTTTTTCGCGAGATCGAGGGCGCCGGCGCCGAAGTACCCGCTGGGCATGGCGAAGTTGCGGAAGACGTCGCCCACCCACCAAAGCAGCGGGGCGGACAGGGCGAAGGGAACTATGAGCACGAGATTCGCAACGACCCCGACTAGGCGCCCCTTGAAGACGTCATAGCCTGCCGCGGCCACGAAGTAGACCACGCCTAAAACGATGAGCACCTGCAGCAGCGGGTGGCGAGGACGCCGCACCGGTCGGCGGTTGTCGGCGCTCGCGTGCTCAGCAGATGGCGCTTCTTCGGTTGGCGACGACACCAGCGTGACCGCGGCGACCGGCGGCGCTGGAGCCGCCGTCGTGGGCGCAGGCGCGGCATCGAGCATTGAGTGGCAGAACTGGCATTTGATCGCGGCGTCCTGGATCTCATTGGCGCAGAACGGACAGGTCTTCACGGTGCGCGCTCCTGCGGTGATGGCTGGGCGGGTCGGGGCGTGGTTGAGGCCGCCGCATTGCGCAGCGCCGGGCCGGATTCGATGCAGTGCTGAGCCGCCACGCTCGTCCCCCCACGTCCGAAGACACCCCATTTCGTACATACTATAGTTGATAAACCCAACGCCACCGATTGACCGAGCTTGGTCGCATGGACATGCGGCGGCTGGTGGGCCGGAACCTGAAGCGGGCGCGGACGGCCAGCGGACTGACGCAGGAGGAGTTGGCTGTGAAGTCCGGCTTTTCCCAGCAGTTCCTCAGCGGGATCGAAGGCGGAAAGCGCAACCCGACCATTGTGACGATCTACGAGATCGCCCAGGCGCTGGGCGTCTCGCACGAGGATCTCGTCCGGTCCGACAGCCAGGCAGACTAAGGCCCCGATGCGGTCGCCAGTGGGCGTCATCGCCGACCCAGGCAGATGGCGCCGACCAGCTGACGCTGCTCTCGCCAATCAAGCGGCAGGGGCGAGGCGGTCAGCGTCTTGAGCGACAGTGTGGGTGGGTGGCGCCCATCGAGGATCATCGCGACCAGGTCCGGCGCGAGATAGCCGAGCGGCGCAAGGCGCATGGTGTGGGCTGGGCAGAGGCCATGGCGCTGGGCTAGCGCCTTGATCGAGTCGAATTCGCCCGTCGCAAGGGCGCGCGCCCGTGACCTCGCCAGGACGACCGCCTTGACCAAGGTCTTGTCGATCCGACCAGTGCTGGCCCGCCCATCGCCGGTGGGTGCGATGAGGACGGCGCCCTCACGGCGCTTCAGCGCGATGGGAAGGCGAAGCTCGAGGTCCGCGTCGTCCGATTCTGCAGCGCCCGTCGCGGCCTTGGCCGCAGCGGCGCGCAGGCGGATCCTCACCTCTTCCAGCCCGAGCGTGACCCGCGTCAGCGCCGAGCGGACGCGCTCGCCTGGATCCGCGTCAGGTCGCCAGCCGAGCGCGAGGCGCTGTTGGACGGCCTCCATGACAAACCCGTCCAGGACGCCCGCCGCGATGCGCGGCAGGCTGCCCGGCGGCTCGTCGGAGCGTGCGCGACGGGGCCGCGAGAGATAGTAGCGATAGCGTGCGGCGCCGCGGGTCGTGTGGACCACCGGCATGGGGTGACCGCGGTCGTCGAATAAGAGGCCCGCCAGCAGCGCCCCTTCCCCAGCCATCGGCGCGTCGGGCATGCGGATGGCAGCCGCGGCGAGCTTCGCCTGAACCGCTTCCCAGGTCGCAGCATCGACGATGGCCTCATGAGCGCATTCGTGGACGAGCGCCTTGTGGCGGTTTGCGCCGCGGTAGACCGGGTTGGCGAGCAGATGTTGAAGGGCGCCGCGGGTGAAGACGTGGCCGCCCACCTCCTCGCCCTTGCGATTGCGCCAGCGTTTCGAGCGAACCCGGCTGGCCTTCAGATCCGCGGCCAGTTCGGTCACCGAGCCTAGCTCCAGGAACCGGCGGAAGATGTGCCGAATGCGTTCCGCCTCGGCGGCGTTGACCACCGGGCGCAGGTCAATGACGTCGTAGCCGAGGGGTGGGCGCCCGCCCATGCGAAGGCCCTTGGCCTTGGAGGCGGCGATCTTGTCCCGAATTCGCTCGCCGGTGACTTCGCGCTCGAACTGGGCGAACGACAGCAGAACGTTGAGCGTGAGCCGCCCCATGCTGGTCGTGGTGTTGAACGCCTGGGTGACCGATACGAACGAGACGCCCTTGCCGTCGAAGATCTCGACGATCTTGGCGAAGTCGGCGAGCGATCGCGTGAGCCGGTCGACCTTGTAGACCACCACCACGTCGATCAGGTCGCGGGCGGTGTCGGCCAGCAGCTGTTGCAGCCCCGGCCGCTCCATGGAGCCGCCGGAGTAGCCGCCGTCGTCGTAGACGGCTCGTAGCGCTTCCCAGCCTTCGCCCATCTGCGACTTGACGAACGCTTCGCAGGCTTCGCGCTGCGCGTGGAGGCTGTTGAAACCCTGCTCCAGCCCCTCCTCGGTGGACTTGCGGGTATAGATGGCGCATCGCAGGCGAGGCTTCAGGCGACGCCTCCTTCCGGCGCGCCGCGCTGGGCCAGGCCGAAAAACAGCCGGCCGTTCCACTTCGTGCCTGTGATGCGAAACGCCGCCTCGGTGAGCGATCGGACGGCCTCGCCACGATAACTGAAGCCGTCCTCCAGCACGCGCACCTCATGACGCTGGCCGCGCCATTCGCGCACCAGCGCGCAGCCGGGTTTCAGGACCTGCTCTGGTGCCGGGCGGAACTTGGCGTCTTCCTGAAAACGTCGAGCCAGGTCGGCAGCGCGCCGGCGCAGCGGCGCCGGCAAGTCGCCGAACGCCCGCACCTGCAGCTCGTGCGCCAGCGCCCGAGCCAGAAGGTCGGCGGAGCGCAGTCTGGGTGGAACCGCGCCCAGGCGCGTTCGCCACGCCGCGCGCAATTCCTCTAGCGACATCGACCCTAGCCGGCGAATGTCGTCGGCTAGGGCCTCCTCTGAAGCTGCGCTCATCGGGCGGCCGGGTCGGCGATGCGGTAGGTGCGTCGGCCGTCAACCTTCTCTGAGGTAATGGCCAAGCTCAGCTTCTTCTTCAGGGCGCCGGCCATGGCGCCGCGCACGGAGTGCGCCTGCCAACCGGTGGCCGAGATCATCTCATCCAACGTCGCGCCCTGCGGTCGCCGCAGCAGCGCCACGATCGCGCCCACCTTGCCCTTCGGCTCCGCCGGCGGAATTGACAAGTTAACTGCCCGAGGCCGCGGAGAGCCCCTCCCCTTCCCTCAGTTCATGCGGCTTGCGTCGCGGCCGCCCACGCCTCGTGGGCCGCGGCTCGGAACTGGCGCAGCGTGGTTCGGCGGATCAGGTGGGTCTGGGTGTTGAAGGTGTTGTAGACGGCGGCGTGGCTGGCGAGAAACCTCTGGGCTGAGCCCTGCGATTTGAACTTCTGCTGTTTGCGTTCTCGTCGTCGGATCGCCAGGTGGGAGTTCTCCGCCCGATT
>JBIOEG010000060.1:0-28181 GCA_044445825.1 Caulobacterales bacterium | reverse complement strand
CGCCCGACGCCAGGCTTGCTCTTCGTTCTCCACGGTGAGAATGCCGTTGCCGATGGCCAGGCGGCGGCCGATGGCCAGGTCATTGATGCCCCGCGCGGACTCGTTGGCGACGATCTCGAAGTGGTAGGTCTCGCCGCGGATCACGCAGCCCAGCGCGACATAGCCGTCGTAGCGCACGCCAACGGCGCGGTGGCTGCCCTCGTCGGCGATGGCGATCACCGCCGGCACCTCCAGCGCGCCGGGCACGGTGACCACGTCGAACTCCGCCCCGCCCGCCTCGAGCGCCCGCTTGGCGCCCTTCAGCAACTCGTCGGCCAGATCGTCATAGAAGCGGGCCTCGACGATCAGTACACGTGGCTTTTCCTCAGGCATCGGAATCCCCATCGCTGGCGACCGGCCGCCAGCCGACGATCCTGAGACCGTAGCCGTCCAGCGCCGCCGGCCGCACCGCGCGGCTCGACAGAATGATCATCTCACGCACGCCCAGGTCCAGCAGGATCTGGGCGCCGACGCCATAGTCGCGCAGGGCGTTGTTGCGGTTGTCCGCGGCCTGAATGCCGCCGTAGCGCTCCGACAGCCAGGACGGGTTCGGATCGCGCAGGAACACCACCACGCCAGGACCGTCGTGCGCGCCGATGATCTTCATGGCGGCGGGCACATAGTCGCGGCGGGACTCGACGTGGCCCAGCATGTCGGCCGCCATGTCCACCCGGTGCATGCGCACCAGCGTGGGCTTGTCGGGATCGATCCTGCCCTTGCTCAGGGCCACGTGCTCGGTGCCGTCGATGCTGTTGCGATAGACCAGCAGGCGGAAGTGGCCGCCGAACACCGACTCGAACGGGGTCTCCAGCACCCGCTCCACCTGGCGTTCCGTGCGGCGGCGGTAGGCGATCAGGTCGGCGATGGTGCCGATCTTCAGGCCGTGCAACTGGGCGAAGGCCACCAGGTCCGGCAGCCGGGCCATGGTGCCGTCGTCGTTCATGACCTCGCAGATCACGCCCGCGGGGTTGAGTCCGGCCATGCGGGCGATGTCCACGGCCGCTTCGGTGTGCCCGGCGCGGACCAGGACCCCGCCGTCCTTGGCCACCAGGGGAAAGACGTGGCCCGGCGAGACGACGTCGTCGGCGCCCTTGGTGGGGTCCACCGCCACGGCGATGGTGTGGGCGCGGTCGTGGGCGGAGATGCCCGTGGTGACGCCCTCGCGGGCCTCGATCGACACGGTGAAGGCGGTGCCGTGCCCGGACTGGTTCTCCGCCGCCATGGGCGGCAGGCGCAGGCGGCGCGCCCGCTCGGCGGTCATCGACAGGCAGACCAGGCCCCGCGCGTGCTTGGCCATGAAGTTGATCTTGTCCGGGGTGGCGAACTGGGCGGGGATGATGACGTCGCCCTCGTTCTCCCGGTCCTCCGCGTCCACCAGGATGAACGGGCGGCCCTGGCGGGCGTCCTCGATGATGTCCTCGATGGGGGAGATGGGGGTGTCTTCGGACATCGCGAACTAAGCCGTCTCCTGCCAGCGGGCCAGGTAGCGGGCCAGCATGTCGATCTCGAGATTCACATGGTCGGCGGGCGTGAGCGCTCCCAGGGTGGTCACCTCCCAGGTGTGCGGAATGATGTTCACGCCGAACACGTCGTCCTCCACCTCGTTCACTGTCAGCGACACGCCCTCGACGCTGATCGCGCCCTTTGGAGCGATATAGCGATGCAGGGGCCGCGGCGCCCGGATGCGCAGGCGGTGCGAGCCGCCTTCCGCCGCGACGGAGACCACTTCTCCGAGGCCATCCACGTGCCCGGAGACGATGTGGCCGCCCAGTTCGTCGCCGGCTCGGGCCGCACGCTCCAGATTGACCCTCCGGCCGACCCGCCAGCGCGACAGGCTGCTGGTCGCCAGGGTCTCGCCGGAGACTTCCACGGCGAACCAGCCGTCGCCCTTCTCGATGACCGTCAGGCAGCAGCCGGCATGGCTGATCGAGGCGCCGATCGCGACCGTTGAGAGGTCATAGGCCGTCTCGATCTCGAAACGCCGGTCGCGATTGGTGTCGCGAATGGCGCGGACCCGTCCGATGTCGGTGACGATGCCGGTGAACATGCAACCTTCCTACGGCCTCTCGTAGCGTTCCCAGAGGTCCTCGCCCAGGGTCTGCACGTCGACCCTCCGGAACCGCGGCGCCGCGGCGAGGTCCTTGAGCACGAAGGCCCCTATCGCGGGTCGGCCCTCGTCGCCCAGCACGATGGGCGCGCGGAACCATTCCACCGCGTCCACCAGTCCGGCGATCAGGAAACTCGCTGCCACCTGTCCCCCGCCTTCGATCATCGCGGCGCTGACGTCTTCCATCTCCAGAGCCTTCAGAGCGCCGGCGGGCGACACTCGTCCAGCCTCCGCCCCGACCTCGATCACCCTGGCCCCGGCGTCAGTCAAACGCTCGTTCGGCGCTGCGACGGTCAGGATCAGGGTCGGCGTGCGCCCGGCGGTCGCCACCAGCCTGCACGCCGTCGGCGTTCGGCCGCGGCTGTCCAGCACGACGCGCTTGGGTTGAGCGCCCACGTAGCCGGCAAGCCGAACGGTGAGTTCGGGATCGTCGGCGATCACCGTTTCGACCCCGACGATGACCGCGTCGTTCATGGCCCTCAGGCGGTGAACCGCTTCGCGCGCCGGCGGACCGGTGATCCAGCGGCTTTCGCCCGAGGCGGTGGCGATGCGGCCGTCGAGGGAGGTGGCCAGCTTGAGGGTGAGCCTCATTCCTCCGTCTCTTCCGCCAGGCCCTCGACATTGAGAAACTTGGCGAAGTCCTCGGTTTCCTTGAAGTCACGGTAGACCGAGGCGTAGCGAACATAGGCCACCTCATCGAGGGCCTTGAGCGCCTTCATCACCAGCTCGCCGACCACCTGAGACGACAGCTCGGTCTCGCCCATGCTTTCCAGTTGGCGGACGATGGCGCTCAGCATCCGCTCGACACGCTCAGGGTCCACTGGACGCTTGCGCAGCGCGATGGCGACGGATCTGGCCAGCTTCTCGCGATCGAATGGCGTTCGCCGGCCAGAACGCTTGACGATGGTCAGTTCCCGCAGCTGCACCCGCTCGAAAGTGGTGAAGCGGCCGCCGCACTGCGGACACAGTCTCCGCCGGCGGATTGACGCGCCCTCCTCGGACGGGCGGCTGTCCTTCACTTGGCTCTCCGCGTGGCCGCAGAATGGGCACCGCATAATCTGGCCCTCCCTGAGGCCCATCACACCATTACTAGAAGATGGGGGAACGCGCACCCTCAGCCAAGGCGTCACCTCACGGACCCCCACCGCCCCTGCGGCAGCGCGCAGCTTCCTAGACGAGCGACGCAAGATTCGAGATGTCGATCACCCTTTCGGTGAATGGTCGGGTTGACAAAAGGGTTATACCATCAACATGGAGTCGTTTTTCGGGGAGCATACATGGATAGTGAAGAAGAGGCCGCCGGTCAGACGAAGGAAACTCTGCTGCGCATGACCACGGACATTGTCTCGGCATATGTTAGTGAAAATAACATCCCGATTTCGGCTCTGCAGCACTTGATTAACGACGTGTTCAACACACTCGACCGGCTGGAGCGCCCGGAGGCGCCGAACGCCCCGATCGCGCGCCCGAAGCCGGCGGTGCCGATCGCGCGCTCGATCCAGCACGACCACATCGTGTGTCTCGAGGACGGCAAGCGCCTGAAGATGCTCAAGCGGTACCTGCGCTCGCGCTACGACCTCAGCCCCGAGGACTACCGGCGCAAGTGGGGCCTGCCGGCGGACTATCCCATGGTCGCGCCGGCCTATGCGGCGCGCCGGTCGGAATTCGCCAAGCAGATCGGGCTAGGTCGGGGCGTCAGACGCGGGAAGTGACGGCCGCGGCGTCCGGACTCTAGGCCGCGACGCCGCCGAGGCGGGCGATGTTGCACTTCGCCCAAAGTTGCTCGAGGGCGGACACCAGGTCGTCCATCATCGCGTCGGTGTGGAACGGGGTCGGGGTGAACCGCAGGCGTTCGGTTCCGCGCGGAACGGTCGGGAAGTTTATCGGCTGCACATAGATGCCGTGGTCGGCGAGCAGCATGTCCGACACCAGCTTGCAGTGCACCGGGTCGCCCACCAGCACCGGCACGATGTGGCTCACCGACGGCATCACGGGCAATCCGGCCGAGCGCATCCGCGCCTTCAGCGTGGCCGCGCGCTCCTGGTGCACCTGGCGCACCTCATCGTGCTCTTTCAGCCAGCGGATCGAGGCCAGCGCCCCGGCCGACAGGGCCGGCGGCAGGGAGGTGGTGAAGATGAAACCGTTGGCGAAGGTGCGGATGGCGTCGACGATGTCGGCGTCGGCTGCGATGTAGCCGCCCATGACCCCGAAGGCCTTGGCCAGGGTGCCTTCGATGATGTCGATGTTCGCCGAAGCGCCGTCACGCTCGGACACGCCGCCGCCGCGCAGGCCATACATGCCCACGGCGTGCACCTCGTCGAGGTAGGTCAGCGCGCCGTAGCGCTTGGCGAGCGCCGCAATGGCGTTCAGGTCGGCGATGTCGCCGTCCATGGAATAGACGCTCTCGAAGGCCACCAGCTTGGGCGCGTCCGCCGGCGCCTCGCGCAGCAGGGTCTCGAGATGCTGCAGGTCGTTGTGCCGCCAGATCTTGCGCTGGCCGCCGCCGTTGCGGATGCCAGCGATCATGGATGCGTGATTCAGCTCGTCGGAGAAGATGATCAGGCCAGGCAGGACGCGCTGCAGCGTGGCCAGGGAGGTCTCGTTGGACACATAGCCCGACGTGAACAGCAGCGCTGCCTGCTTGCCGTGCAGGTCGGCCAGTTCGCGCTCCAGCTCTACATGGTAGTGCGTCGTGCCGGAGATGTTGCGCGTGCCGCCCGAGCCGGAACCCGCCTCGTCGATCGCCCGGTGCATCGCCTCGATGACCACGGGGTTTTGGCCCTGACCGAGGTAGTCGTTGGAGCACCAGACCACCACGTCGCGCGTCGTTCCGTCGTCCCTGGTCCAGGTGGCCATGGGGAAGTCGCCGCGATGGCGTTTCAGGTCGGCGAACACACGATAGCGGCCTTCCGACCGCACCTGGTCGAGGGCGCTTTTGAACGCGGCCTTGTAGTCCATGGCCTTCTTCAGCCTCCGCAAGACCCGTTCATGAACGCGGTCAACACACTGGCCGGGTTCATGGCATGAACGGCGTTTGCTTGTCATCTAGGGAGTTTCCCTGAGACACGCTATGGCGCATCAGGATTTCGATTGGGTTCACGCCAGCTCATCGAGCTTGCCGCGCAGCATCTGCAGTACAGCCGAGAAGTCCTTGCCGCCGAAGCCCAGGCGGTCGAACAGGGCGTAGAGCGCCTCGGCCTGTGCGCCGAGCGGCGTCGCCGCGCCGGACTTGGCCGCGGCGTCCTGGGCCAGTTTCAGGTCCTTCAGCATCAGGCTCGAGAGGAATCCACCCTCGTAACCGCGATTGGACGGCGCGGCGGGGACCGGTCCGGGCCAGGGGCAGTAGTTGGTGAGCGACCAGCACTGTCCAGACGACTGCGACGCGACCTCGAAGAACCGTTCCGGGGCCAGGCCCAGCTTCTCCGCCAGGGCGAAGGCCTCGCAGACGCCCAGCATCGAGACGCCGAGCACCATGTTGTTGCAGATCTTCGCCGCCTGCCCCGCCCCGGCGCCGCCGGCGTGCACCACGGCCCGGGCCATGGGCGAGAGCTGCTGGCGGATGATCTCGAACAGCGAATCCTCGCAGCCCACCATGAAGGCCAGGGTCCCTGCGTCCGCCGCCATGATGCCGCCGGAGACAGGCGCGTCGGCTGGGCGCAGACCCGCGGCCAGGGCGTCCGCCGCCACGGCGCGGGCGCTCTCCACGTCGATCGTGGAGCAATCGATCACCAGGGCGCCCTTCTCGGCGTGCGGGATCACTGTCTCGGCATAGACCGAGCGCACGTGCGTCCCGGCGGGCAGCATGGTGATCACAGCCGATGCGCCTCTCACCGCTTGCGCGGCGGAGGCGGCGGTTTCGCACCCAGCCAACTCGACCTTGGCCAGCGCATCGGCGGAGAGGTCGAAGGCCACGACCCTCTGGCCGGACTTGGCCAGGTTCGCCGCCATCCCGGCGCCCATGTTGCCGACGCCAAGAAATGCGATGTGGGTCATAGACTTACTTCGGCTTGCGGAACTTGAATATGAATTGATCGGTGTGGTGGCGGATCGCCGGATCGAACACCAGGGCCGTGTGCGGGTCGGCGGGATTGCGCAGCACGGTGCTCTCGCCGACGTATTTGAAGCCCACCGCCTCGACCTCGGTCTTCACCACCGCGGGGTCGATCCGGTGCAGGGTGTTGGTCGCCGAAACGCCCGAGCCGGCGGCGGCAGCGTGGTCGAGCACGATGAACAGGCCGCCGGGCTTCAGCGCCGCATATACGCCGGCGTCGAACGCTTTCATGTCGGCGGGGCCTATGAACGGGTCGTGCAGATCGTGGTAGTTCTGCGAGGTCCAGATTATGTCGGCCTTGGTCGGCACGGCGAACTTGTCGACGGGGGCGACAATCGCGGTGACGAAGGGGTGCGCCGCGTCGGGATGCGAACCGTTGTCCGGCAGCGGGGTCTTCGCCAGCTTGGCGAGTTCCGACGGAATGAAGGCGTAGACCGTACCCTTCGGACCCACCACCGATGCGAACAGCCGGGTGAAATAGCCTCCGCCCGGCATGAAGTCGACGACCGTCTGGCCGGGCTTCACGCCCGCGAACTCGAGCATGTCGGCCGGCTTGCGTTCGGGATCGAGGTCGCGATCTTTTTGCGGTCGCGCGGCGTCCGCCACCGCCGCGGCGATGGAATTGTGCGCGTCCGCGGCGCCGGCGCGCCAGCCTACGCCGACCCCACCCGCGACAACGGCGGCCGCGGCCACGGCCAGAAACAGGTTTCTCATTTGCGGGCTCCTCCCAGCTCTACGTTCGTCTCGGCGAGCCTCATAGCGCGCCGAACGGGGCGAGTCAGCGCGGTTGAGCTATGGGTCGAACGGGTGCAGCTTGCGCCCGCACCGAGGCAGGAGGCGCCGATGGCGAGCACGAGCGTCGGATCGCGGGTCACGGACCCCGCCGAACGCAACCTCGCGCTCTTCAACTACGCCCTGCTGTTCGCCGGCGCTTTCTTCGCCGGCATTCCAAGCCTGCTGGCGGTGATCATCGCCTACGCCCAGCGGCGCGAGGCGCCGGCGCCGCTGCGCAGCCACTACGGCTACCAGATCCGCATCTTCTGGGTCGCGTTCGGACTCGCGCTCGTCGCGGCCTGTTGCGCCGTGGCGGCGGGGCTGATGCTGCTGGGCAGTTTCGTCGACGTCTCCCTCGGCTCCTCCTGGACCTTCGTCTGGCTGGACCCGTCGCAGGTGCGAATTTCCACGCCGGTCATCGACCTCGCGATCGCGGCGGGCGCGCTGAGCGTGATGGCGGCGCTCTGGCTGATCGCCGCGCCGGCCGTCGGCTTCATCCGGCTTGCCTCGCGGCGCGGCATGGGCGAGAGCGGAACCTGACCTTTCCTCGCGGGCCTAGACGCGCCATGACACGAGCCCCGCTCGCCCCCTACCCCGCCCTTCGCCTGCGCCGGCTGCGCCAGGCCGAATGGGTGCGCCGGCTGGTGCGCGAAAGCACCCTGACGCCTTCGGATCTCATCTGGTCCCTGGTGGTGCACGACGGCGAGGGCCGCGTGCCGGTCGCGTCGATGCCCGGCGTGGACCGCCTGTCGGTGGCGGAGGCGGCGCTGGCGGCGCGCGAGGCCAAGACCCTCGGCATCCCCGCCATCGCCGTCTTCCCGCACATAGACGCCGAGCGGAAGGACGCCGCCGGCTCGGCCGCCGCCGACCCCGGCGGACTCGTCTGCCGTGCGGTTCAGGCCATAAAGGACGCCGCGCCCGAAATCGGCGTGATGTGCGACGTGGCGCTGGATCCATTCACCGAGCACGGCCACGACGGGGTCGTGGAGGGCGGACGCATCCTCAACGACCCGACCATAGAGCGCCTGGTGGAGCAGGGCTTGGTGCAGGCCAGGGCTGGCTGCGACATCCTGGCGCCGTCCGACATGATGGACGGCCGCGTGGGCGCCTTGCGCGCGGCGCTGGAAGCCGAGGGGCTGCAGGACACCATGATCATGTCCTATGCGGCCAAGTACGCCTCGGCCTTCTACGGGCCCTACCGCGAGGCGATCGGCTCGGCGACGCTGGGCTCGGGACCGGAAGCCAACCCCGCCGACAAGAAGACCTACCAGATGGACCCCGGCAACTCTCACGAAGCCTTGCGCGAGGTGGCGCTGGACATCGCCGAGGGCGCGGACATGGTCATGGTCAAGCCTGGCCTGCCATACCTCGACATCGTCCGACGCGTGGTGGAGGCCTTCGAGATGCCCACCTTCGCATTCCAGGTCTCCGGCGAGTACGCGATGATCATGGCGGCCGCCCGCAACGGCTGGCTGGATGAAGAGCGCGCCATCCTGGAGAGCCTCGGCGCCTTCAAGCGCGCCGGCTGCGCGGGGGTGATCACCTATTTCGCGCCGATGGCCGCCATGATGCTGGGCGCGTAGGGCACAACGCGACCCGGGCCAGCCTACAGCCGACGCAGAAAGCTCTCCGGGTCGTTGAGGAACGCCCGCGTGAGCCGCACATGGTCCAGGTCCTCGTAAGCGGTCGGAGTCAGCCGGTCGCCCTCGAACAGCAGTATCTCGGCCCCCGGGAAGGCCAGCAGGATCGGCGAGTGGGTGGCGATGATCAGCTGGGCGCCGTCCTCCACCAGGGTCTTCAGAAGTGAAATCAGGCTGAGCACCCGCAGGGGCGAGAGCGGCGCCTCTGGTTCGTCCAGGAAGTAGAGGCCGTCCGGGACCAGTCGCTTCTGCAGCAGATTGAGAAAGGTCTCGCCGTGCGAGCGGGCGTCCGGATCCTCGCCATATGACGCCTCCAGCGCCTGCCGCTGGCCGCGCACCGCGCCGGTGGCCAGCATGCGGCCGTAGTCGCCCTTGACCGACTTGTCGAAATGCTCCTCCAGCTCGCTTAGGTCACGCATCGACTGGTCGACCCGGTGCACGAATCCGAACACGTCCTCGGCCCGGACGAAGAGCTTTCGCGCCGTGTGCCGGCGGCGCGCGAAACGGTAAGCCGCGGCGAACCGCTGGGCCTTGGCGAGGCTTTCGTCGGCGTCGATCTCCGCCCTGCCGGCCGCGGCGGCGTGCATGCCGGCGGCGAGGCCCTCCAGCAGGGTGGACTTCCCCGAGCCGTTCTCACCCACCAGGAA
Source organism: Caulobacterales bacterium (assembly GCA_044445825.1). Lineage (GTDB taxonomy): Bacteria > Pseudomonadota > Alphaproteobacteria > Caulobacterales > Caulobacteraceae > Acaudatibacter. The sequence continues at coordinate 18,923 of JBIOEG010000060.1, read as the reverse complement.
GGTCACCGGCGCCTTGAACTCCAGCCGGTCCAGCCAGCGGAACACCGGCAGCGACCAGGGGAACTCGCCGATATCGACGTTGGCCTTCCGCTCGATGGCGCTGAGATACATGGCCGAGATGCGCCTTCCTTCAGAGGTCCAGCTCATAGACGGGCAGCACGCGCCCCGGCGTCGCGCCCGGCGCCGCGCCGGAGCGCCTGGCGCCCATGCGCTCGTAGAACGGCGCAGCGTTGGGGTCGGCCTCGATCGAGAGCACGCGTGCGCCATAGCGGCGCGCAGCCTCGGCGGCGTGACGGAACAGCACGGCGCCGACGCCCGTGCGCATGGCGGCCGGCTCAACGAACATGCTGTCGAGCACGATCACCTCCGGATTGTCGGTCCGCGCGATGGCATAGACGCCTTGCACGCGTCCGCGGGCGTCCTCGGCGACCCACACCCAACCCTCGGCGATCGCCGCCGGATCGATGCGCAGCACCGGATCCACGGCCGCCATGAACGCGGCGTCATAGCCCCAGGCCGCCTTGGAGCGACGCACGAGGTCGGTGAGCGCCGCGGCCTCCTCGATCCCCGCGGGCCGGACGCGAACCTCCTTCATGGCCGCTCCAGCCGCGCCGCCAGGCTCGAGGTGTCCCACCGCCGGCCGCCCATGGCCTGCACCTCCGCATAGAACTGATCCACCAGGGCGGTGAGTTCCAACCGCGCCCCGTTCGCCCTGGCCTCGTCGAGCACGAGGCCGAGGTCCTTGCGCATCCAGTCCACGGCGAAACCGAAGCCGAAGCGGCCCTCGTTCATGCTCTTCCAGCGGTTGTCCATCTGCCACGACTGGGCGGCGCCCTTGGAGATGGCGGCGTAGACCAGGTCCGCATCGAGGCCGGCGCGGGCGGCGAAGTGGGTCGCCTCGGCCAGGCCCTGGACCACGCCGGCGATGCAGATCTGGTTGACCATCTTGGTCAGCTGGCCGCTGCCAGGACCGCCCATGGGCTGGATCGCCTTGGCGTAAGCCGCGATCACCGCGCTCGCTCGCTCGATGGCCGCCGCATCGCCGCCGATCATGATCGCCAGCTGACCGTTCTCCGCGCCCGCCTGACCACCGGAAACCGGCGCGTCCAGGAAGAAGACGCCCGAGCGCGCGGCGTCGTCGGCCATGGCCCGGGCGAGGCGCGCCGAGGTGGTGGTGTGGTCGACGATGATCGCGCCTCGCGGCATCGCGGGAATCACCTCGGCGCAGACCTGACGCACGTCGTCGTCATTGCCGACGCACAGGCCGACGAGTTCGCACCCGCGCACGGCCTCCGCCGCCGACCCGGCCGCGCGCCCGCCGTGCGCCGCCGCCCAGCGCTGGGCCTTCGCCGCGGTGCGATTGAATACCGTCACGTCGTGACCTGCCTTGGCCAGGTGTCCGGCCATGGGAGAGCCCATCACCCCGAGACCAATGAACGCAACCTGCATCGCCCGCTCCGCAACCGCATCTTAACGTCCGACGGCCACCTTTGCCGTCGCACAAGGTTAACCCGGTTTAGGACGTCCCATGGCCGTCGGCGAAGCGCCAATCATCATCAAGCGCATCAAAAAGAGCGATCACGGCGGCCATCATGGCGGCGCGTGGAAGGTGGCCTATGCGGACTTCGTGACCGCGATGATGGCCTTCTTCCTGCTGATGTGGCTGATCAACACCACCAGCCCGGAGCAGAAGCGCGGCATCGCCGACTATTTCGCCCCCGCGAGCGTGTCAGAGACCACATCGGGCTCGGGCGGCATTCTTGGCGGCACGGCGCTGAGCGACACCGGCACGAAGGCCACCGGCTCCAGGGACGTCATCGAGCAGCTGGCGCCCAAGGCGCCCGACAGCACCACCGACACCGGCCAGAGCCAGAAGACCTCCAACAACGCCAGCGCCAAGGAGGCCCAGCAGAAGGAGGACGCCGCCTTCGCCAGCGCGGCCCAGTCCCTGCGCCAAGCCATGCAGGACATGCCTGAGCTGGCCGAACTGTCCAAGCAGATCATCATCGATCAGACGCCGGAGGGCCTGCGCATCCAGCTGGTCGACCAGGACGGCCGCTCGATGTTCAAGGAGGGCTCCGCCGAGCCCAACGACCGCGCCCGGGTGCTGCTGAAGGCCGTCGCGAGGGTGATCAACCAGCTGCCCAACCGAATCACCATCGCCGGCCACACCAGCGCCAGTCCCGCGGGCGCCAAGCCCGCCTCGGACTGGAGCCTGTCCTCCGCCCGGGCCGACACGTCACGCCAGATCCTGCAGGGCGCGGGGGTCGATCCGGACCGGGTCTATCAGGTCTCCGGCAAGGCCAGTTCCGACCCGCTGTACCCCGACGACCCCATGCTGCCGGGCAATCGGCGCATCGCCATCGTGCTTCTGCGTGAAGCCCCGGTGCTGCCGCCGGACAAGGGTCTATAATGCGCTGGCCCGCTTGCGCGAAAACCCATGATGCGCCCTAATCCGGACTCGATGCCGCTGAACCTCAAGGCCGACCGCGCTCCGTGACCCAGCACTTCCCGACGCGCCAGCTCAGGTTCTTCCTCACGGCCCCCTCGCCGTGCCCCTACCTGCCCGGCCGCGAGGAACGCAAGGTGTTCGCCCACCTGCCGCTGCTCGACGGTCCAACGGTGAACGATTCGCTCACCCAGGGCGGATTCCGCCGCTCGCAGAACATCGCCTACCGCCCCGCATGCGAATCCTGCTCGGCCTGTGTTTCGGCCCGCATCCCGGCGGGCGACTACATTTTCTCCAGGTCCGAACGCAAGGTGCTGGCGCGCAACGAGGGCCTCGCGCGTCACGTGGTCGAGGCAGAGGCCACCCTCGAACAGTTCGAACTGCTGCGCCGCTACCTGCACACGCGGCACGCCGGCGGCGGCATGGCCGACATGACCTGGCCGGACTATGTGGCCATGGTCGAGGACACCGCGGTGCGCACCCATCTGGTGGAGTACCGTGAGCACTCGCAGGACAAGGGGCCCGGCGACCTCGTGGCCTGCGCCCTCGTGGACCAGCTCTCCGACGGGCTGTCGCTCGTCTACAGCTTCTACGACCCGGCCCTGCCCCGGCGCAGCCTGGGATCGTTCGTGATCCTCGACCACGTGATCCAGGCCGGCCTGATGGAGCTGCCGTTCGTCTATCTGGGCTATTGGGTCCAGGGCAGCCACAAGATGGACTACAAGGCCCGGTTCACCCCGCTGGAACTGCTGCGGCCGCAGGGCTGGCAGCGCGTGACCGCCGACTGACCGCTAACCCCACGGCCCCTTGCGATCGGCGCCCGGCGCGTCCGCCGTCGCGCTCCACGGCCCTGTCTGCGCCGTCGTCGACGCCGGCGCGGCCACGCGGCCGCCGCCGTACTGGACCAGGGCGGCGATGCGCTTCTCCACCGGCGGGTGGGTGGCGAAGAGGCCCATCACCCCGTCGTCGTCCTCTTCCAGGAACATGGCGCGCATGGACTGCGGCGCATCGAGGTGGGTGTGGCCGGCGACCTTCTGCAGGGCGCTGATCATGGCGTCCGGATTCTTGGTCAGCTCCACCGACCCTGCGTCGGCGACGTATTCGCGCTGGCGCGAGATGGCCATGCGGATGACGATGGCCAGCACATAGCCGATCGCCGCCACCACTATGGCCACCAGGATGAACAGGCCCGCCCCGCCGCGCCTACCCCTGCCCCAGCCGACGCCATAGAAGATCCCCCGATAGATCATCTGGCAAAGCAGGGTGATGATCCCGGCGAAGATCGCCGCCACCACCATGGTGCGTACGTCGCGGTTGATGATGTGGGTGAGCTCGTGGGCGAGCACCGCTTCCAGCTCCGCCCCGTCGAGGTTGTCCAGCAGGCCGCGGGTGACGGTCACCGAGAATCGGCCCTCGTGCAGGCCGCTGGCGAAGGCGTTCATCCCGTCGGTCTCGATCACGCGCAGGGTGGGCGTCGCGAGCCCGCGCGAGATGCAGAGGTTTTCCAGCAGGTTGTAGACTTCCGGCGCATCCTTGCGATCCACCACCCTTGCGCCGGTGGCCAGGTCGATGATCGTCTGGTTGAAGAAGTAGGCGATCAGGAACCACACCAGCGAGACCGCGATCGCCAGCGGCGCGGACTCCACGAGCAGCGTCAGCGCGTAGCCCACGTCGCCGCCGCGGCCGTTGCCGCTAGGCAGGACGCCGCCCCAGATGGCGCCCAGCTCCAGGCAGAAGATCATGCCGACCAGCAGCAGCGGGAATCCCGCCAGCAGCAGGGCCGAGCGGATGTTGTTGTTCCAGATGTAGGTCTGCAGACCGACGGCCTGCATCGGGACGCTCCTAGCTGAACTTCACCTGCGGGGCGGTGTTCAGCGCCGCCCGGTCGGCGCCCACGTCGAAGAACTCCCTGGCCTGGAACCCGAACCCGCCGGCGATGAGCACCGCCGGGAAGCGCTGGATCGAGGCGTTGTACTCGCCCACGGCGTTGTTGAAGAAGCGGCGCGCGGCGGCGAGCTTGTTCTCGATGTCCGTCAGCTCGCCCTGCAGCTGGACGAAACCCTGGTTGGCCTTGAGGTCCGGATAGGCCTCGGCCACGGCCATCAGGCGGCCCAGGGCGCCGGAGAGCGCGTTTTCCGCCTGCACCTTGCCCTCGACGCCCGTGGCGCTGACCGCGGCGGCGCGCGCCTGGGTCACCTCGTCCAGGGTGCCGCGTTCGTGGGCGGCGTAGCCCTTCACCGTCTCGACGAGATTGGGGATCAGGTCCTGGCGCTGCTTCAGCTGGACGTCGATGTCGGCGAAGGCCTCGTTGGCGTGCTGGCGAAGCGCCACCAGCCGGTTGTACGACCCCACCAGCAGCAGGCCGAGCAGCACGATGATGGCGATGACGATAAGGAGTGGGAGCATGGGGATTCCCCGCTGGCGAGGTCCGTAAGGTAAGGGGTTGCCGGGCATTGCGCCAGCGGTTCAGCTTGGCCGCGAGCCGGTCGCCGCGACGACCTGTTCCGCGCCTGTTTTCACCTGTTAAACCTGTTATTTCACGGTTTTTTCCACCTGTTACGGTCTGGAAGCCGTGATTGTTCAATAGGTTGCAGCCACCTGATATCGCTCAGGAACAGGTGATAACAGGTGATAACAGGCGCCAAACAGGCCTGTTATCGATGCATAACAGGTGCGGAACAGGTGGCGGGCGCTTGCGCACCACTACCTCAATTACCTCAATCCGAAATTCCCCGCGAATGCGGGGACCCAGGCTTTTTTTTGTTCCTTCCGTCCACACCCGCACAGCACCCATCGATTACAAAAAAAGCCTGGGTCCCCGCTTTCGCGGGGAATTTCGGGTGTGGGGGTTGGGAGCCTAGCTATGCGGGCGTGCGCGCGCCCGTCACCAGCGGCGCGCAATTCATTTCACGATGTCAAAGAGCGCGCCCGGTTTGAGGGCGACAATCGTTACCACACGTAACTCCAAAAGACAACAGGTCGTCGGGATCCACACCGCCGCGCCCTAGGACGCGCCCGCTTCGGAGCCCTGCGCCTCGCCCGCCTTGGCCGCGGCGTAGGCGGCCACACGGGCGGCGGACACCCGACCGACCGCCGAGGCGGCCCAATCCCGGTAGTCGCGGTCGCCCGGGCAGACATGCTTGCGCAGGAAACCGTCCACCAGGCCGCGCCAGCGCCCCTCGTCCGCCGCGCGCCCGCGCCACAGCACCAGATCGCGCTCGTACCGGCGCAGGGCGACCCGCAGCCGCCGCTCCAGCCTCAGCAACCCGGTCGCGCGCACCGTCAGGTAGGCGACGAGCCAGAAAGCCAGGAACAAGGCTGTCACCGCGACAAACGCCCTGATCGCCTGGCTGCCGAGGGAGGTCTGGCTGGCCGCGAAGGCCAAGGTGAGCAGCACGCCCAGCGCGCCGGCGACCGAAGCTATGGGCAGGGCGCGCCGCTCGCTCGCCAACCGCCGCCTGTATTCGCGCGCCGACATGACCGATCCGATTCCCGATGCGGGACGAATCACACGCTAGGCCGTCAGCCTTACCCGGTCGTTTAGGATGGGCGGAAAACCGCCAGGCGGCCGCTTACACCGGCCGGAACCGCTTGCTGGTGGGAAAGCCCCGAGGGGCCAGCTTGCCGGCCGCCGCGCGCTTGCCCAGCCAGTCGCGCCACTCCGGCCAGGCGCGGCTGCGCCCAGCCCCGTCGGTCCAGGCGGCGCCGTCAGTGGCGTTGAACACCAAGCCGTCGCGCAGACCGCCCTCGCGGTAGCTCTGCAGCTTGACGCCCTTGCCGCGCGGCATTTCCGGCAGCTCGGCGGTGGGGAAGATCAGGAGCTTGCCGTTGTCGCCCACCACGGCCAGATGGTCGCCGTCGGCGGCGAGACAGAAGGCGGCGCCCGCCGTATCGACGCTCAACACCTGCTTGCCCGCCCGGCGCATTGCCACCGCCTCGTCCTCGGGCAGGATGAAGCCGTAGCCGGCCTTGGAGGCCAACAGGCGCTTGCGCCCCGGCTTGTGGGCGAACACCTCCAGGATGTTCACCTTGTCGTCCAGGTCCAGCATCAGGCGCAGCGGCTCGCCGTGTCCGCGCGCGGAAGGCAGCTTGTCGCCGGCCAGGGTGAAGAAGCGGCCGTCCGATGCGAACAGCAGAAGTTTGTCCGTGGTCTCGGCGGGAACCAGGAAGGCCAGCTGATCGCCCTCCTTGAACTTCAGCTCCGACGGATCCTCGACGCGCCCCCTGGCGGCGCGGATCCAGCCGCGTTCGGACAGGATCACGGTGATCGGCTCGCGCGCCACCAGCGCCTCGAGGCTGGCGGAGGCGTCGATGGTCGGGGCCTCGGCGAAGGTGCTGCGCCGGCGGCCCACGGCCGTGCCAGAACCCAGCACCGCGCGCACGTCGCGCAGGCCAACGGCCACCAGCTTCCACTGGGCCTTGTCCGAGGCCAGCATCTTCTCGATGCCCTCGCGCTCCTCGGACAGCTCGGCGTGCTCGCGCCGCAGTTCCATCTCCTCCAGCTTGGCCAACTGGCGCAGGCGGGTGTTGAGGATGGCGTCGGCCTGGATGTCGTCGATGGAGAAGGTCTCCATCAGCCTGGCCTTGGGCTCGTCCTCGTAGCGGACGATGCGGATCACCTCGTCGAGGTTCAGGAAAACGATCAGCAGGCCGTCGAGGATGTGCAGCCGCTGTTCGATCCTGGTCAGCCGGAAGCGGGCGCGGCGGACCAGCACCTCCCGGCGATGATCCAGGAACGCCAGCAGCACCGCCTTGAGACCCATCACCTGCGGCGCGCCGCGGGCGTCGAGCACGTTCAGGTTCACCGGGAAGCGGTTCTCGAGGGCGGAAAGCTTGAACAGGCTTTCCATCAGCACCTCGGGCTCGACGGTGCGGGCGCGGGGCTCCAGCACCAGACGCACGTCCTCGGCGCTCTCGTCGCGCACGTCGCCCAGCAGCGGCGCCTTCTTGGCCTCGATCAGGCCGGCGATCTGCTCCACCAGGTCGGCCTTCTTCACGTAATAGGGGATCTCGGTGACGACGATCTGCCAGGTCCCGCGGCCGGTGTCCTCCCTGGTCCAGCGCGCCCGCGTCCGCACCCCGCCGCGGCCGGTCTCATAGGTCTCCAGCAGGGATTCCCGGGACTCCACGATGATCCCGCCGGTGGGGAAGTCCGGACCCTGCACACGCTCCATCAGATCGGACGTGGTGGCGTCGGGCCGTTCCAGCAGCACCAGGCAGGCGTCGATCAGCTCGGCGGCGTTGTGCGGCGGGATCGAGGTGGCCATGCCCACGGCGATGCCGCTGGAGCCGTTGGCCAGCAGGTTGGGGAAGCCCGCCGGCAGGACGACCGGCTCTTCCTCCTCGCCGTCGTAGGTGGCGCGGAAGTCGACGGCGTCTTCGTCGATGCCGTCCAGCAGCAGCTGGGCCGCCTCGGTGAGCCGGCACTCGGTGTAGCGCATGGCGGCGGGGTTATCGCCGTCGATGTTGCCGAAATTGCCCTGGCCGTCGATCAGCGGGTAGCGCTGGGCGAAGTCCTGGGCCAGGCGCACCAGGGCGTCATAGACCGCGACGTCCCCGTGCGGATGGTACTTGCCGATCACGTCGCCGACCACCCGCGCGGACTTCTTCGCCGACGATTGCGGGTCCAGGCGCAGGAGGCGCATGGCGTAGAGCAGCCGCCGGTGCACGGGCTTCAGGCCGTCGCGCACGTCCGGCAGAGCGCGCTGGGTGATGGTGGACAGCGCATAGGCCAGGTAGCGCCGCGAAAGCGCCTCGGTCAGCGGCTCGTCGAGTATCCGCCCGCCGTCATCGCCCGGCGGCGCCACGCGTTCGTTCATGCCCCGGCATCGCCCGAGTTGGGGATTCTGTCCAGGGAATGGTGGTCAGTCCGCGCGGACACTGGCGGCGCCGTAACCCTTCACCTTCCGACGCCCTGTCGGGCGCGGGCCCCTCCCGCTCCCTCTGGGAGAGGTGTTCTATGGCTCACGGTGGCGCGCTTCACACCTCTCCCCGCGGGAGAGGGAGGGGCCCGTTGCGCAGCAATGGGAGGGTGAGGGGTTACGCCCTCACCGCGTGTTCACAGGTCCTAAGCGGCGATCTTGTCCCGGACCGCGGCGGGCGGCGCGGAGAGCGACACGGCCACCTTGTCCGCGCGGCCGAACGGAACGAATGCCCACAGGCGCTCGTGGAAATAGAACAACAGGATCTTGGTCACCGTCTCCACCCCGGCGATGGAGAATGCCAAGCTCAGCTTTCCGGTGACGAAGAAGCTGATCACGAAGGTGTCCACGCTGCCCAGGGCGCGCCAGGTGACGGCCTTGAAGAACGAGCGGCTGTGGCCCTCGGGCGCGCGTAAGAACATCGACGTGGCTCCTCGGTTCGGACCAAACCAATGTACGCTGGGAAGGTTCCTCCGTTTAAGCCTAGAAATCTAGTAGGCTTTAAGAGATTTCTTCACAGCCGGTCCGCCTCACGCAGGCGGTCCAACAGCCACAAACGCGCGGGCGGCAAGGGTTTGTTGAGCGGACCGAACACGAACCTCTCGAGAAAGTGACCGGTTATCGCAAGGCCGGCGCCCACGTCGCCGGGCCCCAGGCCGCCCTGCGAGGACAGCAGGAACGGCGGCAGCGCGAGCAGGCGGTCGCGGTATTCCGCCCCGGCCGCGGCGCTCACGGCCCGGCCGGTGCGCGGGCTGACATAGATCAGATCGTCCACCGCTCCGGTCACCGCGCAGCGCGACAGGTCGAGGCCGAACCCCAGGTCCTGCAGCAGCCCGGCCTCGAAGCGCACGAACACCGCCGGCCAGATGTCCGACGCGCCAAGGGCGCCGATGAAGGCCTCCAGGCCGAGGAACGCGCCCGGGTGCGGCTCGCGCTCAGGCAGGGCCCCGGCGGCGATGGCGGCGGCGGCGGACAGGCCGGCCAGGGCCGCCGGATCGTCGAAATGTTCGGACGGACCCTCCCCCACCGGCTCAAGCGCCGCCGAACCCAGCTGTTCGGACACCCGCGCCCGATAGCGCGCCGTCACCCGGGCGCCCGCCTGCAGGAACGGCTTCATTCGGCGCGACGCGGCGCCGGCCACGTGCGCGGCGTACTTGCCGTGCACCCGGGTCAGCAGCTCCACGATCGCCCCGCTCTCCCCGTGCGCGCGGGCCGAAAGCACATAGGCGTCGTCTTCGAAATCCAGGCTCAAGTGGTTCTCCAGGCGCGCCTGACTATAGCGCGCCGACCGCGCTTGGCATGCTCGCGTCACACGCTCATTCGTCACCCCGGGCGGAGCCGCGCAGCGGCGTAGACCCGGGGCCGGATGGCCCGGCTCCTCGAACGCTGTCGTCTTTGTACCGGCGCGCCCGGCCCCGGATTGGCCTTGCTGGCCATCCGGGGTGACGTAGCTTTGGGGGCGTGATCGCTCGGGCGATGCGGCGCGCTCAGCGGCGGGGAGAGCCTAGCCCCCCTCACCGTTGATCTGGGGACGAAATAACCTCGTTCAAGAATGGCGGGGCCTGGACATTTCGGCCATGTTCGCGCCCCCCAAAATCCGGAGCACAGCCAATTGCCGACATCCGTCGCACCTACAGGCCTGCCCGCGTTCAAGAGTGACGAAGGCCGCGCCCGGTATATGGCCGCCTATGACGACGCGCTGCGCGAATGGCCGGTTCCCTACGAGGAACTCGACCTGCCGACGCGCCTGGGTCCGACGCACGTCGTCGCCAGCGGGCCGCCCGAGGCGCCGCCGCTGGTGCTGTTGGCCAGTTTCGCGGGAACCGCCACCGTCTGGCGTCTGAACATGGAGGAGCTGAGCCGTCACTACCGCACCTATGCGGTCGACGTGATCGGCCAGCCCGGCAAGAGCCGGGCCACGCGGCGCATTCGCAACCGGCGCGAATACGCCGACTGGTTCATCGACCTGCTGGATGGGCTGGGTGTCGGCCGCACGTCCATCGTGGGCTGCTCCTTCGGCGGCTTCCTGGCGTTGAACCAGGCTTCGCTGACGCCTGACCGCGTCGACGGCGTGGTGTTGATCAGCCCGGTGGGCATGTTCGCGTCGCAGTATTGGAAGCTGTTCTACGCCATGCGGATCAGGGCGCCGGCGCTCAGGCTCATGCGGCGTCTGCGGGGCAGCAAGCGCGCGCCCAGCTTGGCCGACCTGGGCGGCAAGGCCGACCGGCCGCCGCCCCGCGATGCAAAGTGGAGCGCTCTGATCGGCGTGACGATGGCGGAGTCTCCCGAGGTGAGCGTCATCTCCGTCCCCGTGTTCGGCGCGCGCGAGCTGCGGGCAATCCGCGCGCCCGCGCTGCTGCTGATCGGCGATCGGGAGACAGTCTACGATCCGCAGGCGACGATTGATCTTGCGAAGAAGCGCATGCCGGGGCTGGAAGGCGCCATCGTGCCGAACGCCGACCACATCGCCGCCATGGCCCAGCCCGAAGACGTGAACGGGCGGATATTGCGGTTCCTGCAAGCCGGGAACCGCTGAGCCCTATACGTCGAACTCCAGTCCAAGATCGGTGTAGAGCCGGCGCTGGTCGGCCCAGTTCTGCATGACCTTCACGTGCAGGAACAGGTGCACCTGGCGCTCCAGGATCTGCGCCAGTTCGGTGCGTGAGGCTTCGCCGATCCACTTGATGGTCTGGCCGCCCTTGCCGAGCAGGATGGGCCGCTGGCCCTCGCGCTCCACATAGATGGTCTGTTCGATGCGCACCGAGCCGTCCGGGCGCTCGTCGAAGGCCGTGGTCTCGACGCTGGCCGAATAGGGCAGCTCCTCGTGCACCCGCAGATAGAGCTTCTCACGGGTGATTTCGGCTGCGAGCAGGCGCGCCGGAATGTCGGCGCTCTGGTCCTCGGGGTACAGCCACGGGCCCTCGGGCATCAGTTCCGCCAGCCGCCGTCCCAGGTCGTCCACTCCCGAGCCGTTGGCCGCCGAGATCATGAACACCTCGGAGTAGGCGCCGCTCTCGAAGAACCGCTGGGACAGCGCCAGCAGCTGGTCGCGCCGCACCAGGTCGATCTTGTTCAGCGCCAGGATGGCGTGCCGACCGGCCCGCTTCAGGCCTTCGATGATCGTCTGCGCGTCGTCCACGGCGAGGCGGTCGGCGGCCTTGGCGCCGGGCTTGCCCGCCTCCAGTTCGGCGTGGGCGTCCACCAGGTGCGCGACGGCGTCGGCGGCCTCGGCGCCGGTCCAGGCGGCGCGGATCATGGCCCGGTCGAGACGCCGGCGCGGGCGGAAGATGCCGGGGGTGTCCACCAGCACGATCTGGCTCTCGCCCAGGATGGCCACGCCGCGCACCGGGAAGCGGGTGGTCTGCACCTTCTGGGTGACGATGGAGACCTTGCTGCCCACCAGCCGGTTCACCAGCGTGGACTTGCCGGCGTTGGGCGCGCCGATGACGGCGGCGAAACCGCAGCGAGTCACGTTTCGCTCTCCTCGCGCATCAGCAGCGCAAGGGCGGCAGCCTTCTGCGCCGACTGCAGCGAGCCGGCGCTGGCCCGGGCCGGCGCAGCGCCCTCCACGGCCGCCTCCACGGTGAACAGCGGCTGGTGGTCAGGCCCGGTCCGCGAAATCACTCGGTAGGCGGGCTGGCCCCTGCCCTTCGCCGCGGCCCACTCCTGTAGGCGCGACTTGGGATTGGCCTCACGCTCGTCCAGCGGCGCCTCCAGCAGCGGCGCCCAGAGCGCCAGCACGCGATCGCGGGCCACGTCCGGCCCGCCGTCGACGTAGACGGCCGCGATTACCGCCTCGCATGCGTCCGCCAGGATGCGCGCCTGTTCGCGCGCGCCGCGCCGCGTCTCGCCACCCGGCAGCCGCAGCGCCGGTCCGATGGCCAGGGCTCTGGCGGCCTGGGCGCAGGCGTCGCGGCTGACCAGCACATGCAGCCGCTTGGAGAGCGCGCCGGCGTCGGCGGCGGGATCGCGCGCCAGCAGGGCTTCGGCGACGATCAGGGCCAGCACCCGGTCGCCGAGAAACTCCAGCCGTTCGTTGTCCTCCGGCCGGCGCGCGCCCTGGCCGATGCTGGCGTGGGTCAGGGCGCGATCCAGCAGTGCGCGATCGGCGAACCGATGGCCGAGCCGCTGCTCCAGTTCAGCGACCGCCGCGGCGCGCCTATCGGCGGGCATACGTCACTTGACCAGCTTGAAGAACCGGCCCGGCCGCGCTTCGGTGATCCAGGTCCAGGGCTTGAAGATCGAGGCGCCCGCAGGCTGCTCCTCGAGCGGGCCCGTGTTCCACGACAGCAGGACAACCTGAGCCTTGCCGACGAGATTGTCCTCCGGCACGAAGCCGACGCCGAAGCCGCCGCCGGCCAGCTTGTCCAGGTTGGCGTCCCAGGCGCAGCCGCCGAGCTTCGGATCGTCAGGCGTGAGCCCCGGGTCGAAGCGGCTGTCGTCGGAATTGTCGCGGTTGTCGCCCATCATGAAGTAGCAGTGCGGCGGCACCACATAGACGCCGGTGTTGTCGCCCGGCCGGTCCTCGGTGGGCGCATAGACCTGGGTCACGTAGCGGCGGCCCTCGGGGTTGGTCTCGATGACCTTGCGCACGCTGTCCGGTTCCTCGATGCCCCTGGGCGGAGTCGGGGTCCCGTCCACCGTTTCCTTGACCGCCTTGCCGTTGATGTAGAGCTGGCCGGAGATCACCTGGATGCGATCGCCCGGCAGGCCGACGAGGCGCTTGATGTAGTCGGTGTGCCCGTCGCGGGGCAGTTTGAAGACGATCACGTCGCCGCGCCGGGGCGGGGTGAAGAGCAGGCGCCCATGAAAGATCGGATTGTACAGGTCGGCGAACGGCACCGACTTCTGGCTCCAGCCGTACGACCACTTGGAGACGATGATGTAGTCGCCCCGGTAGAGGTTGGGTTCCTCGGACGCCGAGGGGATGGTGTAGGGCTGGAACAGGACCACCCGCAGCACCAGCGCGATGAGCAGGGCGTAGACGACCGTCGTTACCACCTCGACGAGTTCCTGGAGGAAGGTGCGCGGCTTGTCGGCCTTGGCGGCTTTGGCGGCGGTGCTCATGGGATGGAATTCGTCTCCGATGCCGGATGTCCGGCAAGTCGCGGCGGTTGCTAGACGCTGGATGGCTCGCGGGCAAGCGCCCGGCCGGTTAACTCGCGCTCATCCGCGGCCACCGCCTCGATGACCACGAACGCCTGGGCGTAGGGATGATCGTCGGTGAGGCTGAGGTGGATCACCGGCGTGAAACCCGCCGGCGTCATGGCTGCCAGCCGTGCGAGGGCGCCGCCGGTGAGCGACAGGGTCGGCTGGCCGGAGCGGGCGTTCACCACCCCCATGTCGCGCCAGAACACGCCGCGGCGCATGCCGGTGCCCAGGGCCTTGGCGCAGGCTTCCTTGGCCGCGAACCGCTTGGCGTAGCTCGCCGACCGGTCCGCCTTGCGCTCCGAGCGCGTCCGTTCGATTTCGGTGAACACCCGGGCGGTGAAGCGCGCGCCGAAGCGCTCCAGCGTCTTTTCGATGCGCCGGATGTCGGTGAGGTCGGAGCCTATGCCGACGATCAAGCGGCGGCCTCGGTTGCGCCGGCCCTGGCCGCATCCATCAGCGCGCGCATGCGCCGGATGGCCGGGTCGAGACCCACGAAGATCGCCTCGCCGATCAGGAAGTGGCCGATGTTGAGCTCGGCGAACTGGGCAATCGCCGCGATGGGCCCGACCGTCTCGTAGTCGATGCCGTGGCCGGCGTGGACCTCCAGGCCCAGGCCGGCCGCCTGGGCGGCGCCCTCGCGCAGACGCCGCAGCAGGCGGTCCGCGTCGGGGTCGCGTTCGCGCACGGCCAGGCAATAGGCGCCGCAGTGCAGCTCCACGACCTGGGCGCCGGACGCCGCCGCCGCGGCGATCTGCGCCGGGTCGGGCTCGATGAACAGCGACACCCGGATGCCCGCCGCCTTCAGCGTCGCCACGACCGGCGTGACGCGGTTGTGCTGGCCGGCCACGTCCAGCCCACCTTCCGTGGTCACCTCCTCGCGGCGCTCGGGGACAAGGCAGGCGGCGTGGGGGCGATGGCGCAGGGCGATCTGCTGCATCTCCTCGGTGACCGCCATCTCGAAGTTCAGCGGCTTGCCGCGCTGGCGCGTGAGCCGCGCCAGGCTTTCGATGTCGGCGTCGGAAATGTGCCGGCGATCCTCGCGCAGGTGCGCCGTGATCCCGTCGGCGCCGGCGGCCATGGCCAGCTCCGCCGCGCGGGCCGGATCCGGATAGCCCTCGCCTCGCGCGTTGCGGATGGTCGCAACGTGGTCGATGTTGACGCCGAGACGCAGCCGCCCGCTCACGCCGAAAGCCTCCGACTGCCAGGATCCTCAGCCGGAAGCGCCGCCAGCTCGGGCGGCAGGGCGTCGGCGGGATAGGCGGGCACGTCGAGGGTCGCCAGCGCGATCATCGGCACGCCGGAGTCGGCCTTTCCGCCGGACCGGTCGACGATGCAGGCGGCGCAGACCACATTGCCGCCCGCCGCCCGGATCGCCTCGACGCACTCGCGCGACGACAGGCCGGTGGAGACGATGTCCTCGACCATGGCGATTCGCGCGCCCGGCTTGATGGAAAAGGCCCGGCGGAACTTCAGCACCCCGCCTTCCCGCTCCATGTAGATCGACGGCACGCCGAGGTGCCGCGCTGTCTCATAGCCCGGGATGATGCCGCCCACGGCCGGTGAGACGACCACGTCCACTGGTCCGACGCGCGCGCGGATCGCCGCGGCCAGAGCCCGGCACAGCCGCTCGCAGCGGTCAGGATGCATGAACACCAGGTTCTTCTGCAGGAAGACGCCGCTGTGCAGGCCCGACGAGAGGATGAAGTGCCCCTCGCGCAGCGCGCCGGAGTCGCGGAACTCGGCTATGACGTCGTCATTGGTCATGCCGCTCCCATACACTGAGCCGGCGGAGTTTGTCGCCTGGGAGCTGCCGGATCGTGACGGTCGCCTATCCGATCATTCTTTCCACCGAGCGCCTTACTTTGCGGCCGTTCACCGCCGGCGACGCCCCGCGCGTGCTCGAGATCGATTCCAACTGGAACGTCATGCGCATGCAGCGCGAAGCCGAGTTCCCCGCCACGGCGCACTCCGTCCAGTCATGGCTCGCGAACCACGAGCCAGACTGGCGCGCCGGGACCGCCTACCGCTTTGCGATCTGGACGGACGGGCGGCTGATAGGCTGTTGCGATACCGACTGCATCGAAGCCGGCGTCGGCGACTTCGGCTACTGGCTCGACGAGGCCGCCTGGGGCCGAGGTTACGCTACCGAAGCTGCGCGCGCGGTGTTGGACTTCGCCTTCGGACCGGTCGGCCTGGCCGCGCTGAACTCCGGCTGCGCCCATGACAATCCCGCGTCGGCGCGGATCCTGGAGAAGCTGGGGTTTCACCACATCGGCAATCAGTTGATGTGGTCAAACCCGCGAGGTGAGATGCTGGATCACCGTCGCTATCGACTAGACCGCGCAGACGTCGATAACCGCCTACGCGCCGACGACGAGTTCAGTTGAGACCCCAAGCATCGGACCAGCGGCGGCCAGCTTTGCGTCGAGGGTGCAAAGCCGGGCGCCTTGATCGGCGCTGATCGCCAGGTGCAGGGCGTCGCCTGCCCTCAGCCCGAGTTCCTGACGATCGGCATACCGCGCAGCAGTGCGAAAATTCAGGCTGCTGACCGAGAGGATCTCAAAGCTTTCGAGGAGAAGGTGCTGGAACTGAGCGAGCGCGGCCGCACGGTGATCCGGTCCGAGCTGGCCCGTACGCAACTTGATTGACAGCGCTGACGATACCTCGGTGATCACCCAGTCGCTGACGGCAAGCTCCTGTGGATCGCGCGCGGCGAGCCAGGCCTGAATTCGCGGTGTTGCGGCCTCCCGCGTGAGCGCGGCGACAACAAGCGAGGTGTCGAGGTAAAGGCTCAATAGCGCGCTTCGTCACGCATGCGCCGCACGGTCTCGGCCGCCGTCTCTGTCTGCAGTGGCATGGCGTCGGTCACGGCTTGCAAAGCTGCGAGCTCGACAGGTTTGCGCGCCGAAGGCAGCGGACCCAGTTGGGCGACCGGCTTGCCTCGCCGTGTGATGCGCACGGAGTCACCTTGGGCCGCTCGCGCCACGAGTTCGCTCAGGCGCGCCTTAGCGTCAGCGAGCGTCACATCGGCCATCGGCATCTCCTGACCAGATAACTGGTCACATATAGCGCGGGAAGGTGTGAGCACCAAGCCGTTCGAGACGCCGAGCGACCGGTTGGACGGGCGCAGCGCGCCCTACCCGCCCTTCGCCCGCTCCACCGTCTCCACCGACGGGTTGGCGCGCAGGGCGGCGGCGATGTTGGTGAGGTGGCGGGCGTCCTTCACCTCGATGTCCACGTCCACGTCGAAGAAGTCCGAGTGGCGGTGATTCATGTTCAGGCCGACGATGTTGCCGCCCGCCTCGCCGATGATCGTGCAGACTTGGCCGAGCACGCCCGGCGCGTCATGCACCGTGGCGCGCAGCTTGGACTGCGACAGCGTGTTGCGCTCGGCCTCCGGGGTCCACTGCAGGTCGCGCCACAAATCCTCCTGGTCTTCGAACTTGGCCAGCTCCGAGCAGTCGATGGTGTGGACCGCGAGCCCCTTGTCCGGCTCGATGATGCCAACGATGCGGTCGCCGGGAACCGGCTTGCAGCACGGCGCGAAGTGCAACGAAATGCCCGGCGTCAGGCCGCCGCCGCGCACATAGAACCTGGCCGCCTTGCCCCCCTCGATCTTGCGCCGCGCGGAAGCGGCCGCCCGCTCCGTCTCCTTCAGGGCGGGAAACACCGTCTCCAGCACCTGCATGGGCGTCACGCGGCCGCGGCCGACGGCTTCATAGAGGTCGGCCTCGGTGGCTGTCGCGAACTTCTCGAACGCCGGCCGCAGGGAAACGTCGGCCTTGGCCTTGCCCGCCCGCTCGAAGGTCTGTTCCAGCGACGCCTTTCCGAGGCGCAGGAACTCTTCCTTTTCGGTCTGACGGATGTGGCGGCGGATCGCTGAGCGGGCGCGACCGGTGATGGTCAGCGAGCGCCAGTCGGGCGGAACCTGGGCCTTGCCGCCGCGCACTACTTCGACGACATCGCCGTTCTGCAGAACGGTGCGCAGCGGGCGCAGTTCGCCGTTGATCTTCACCCCGACGCAGGTGTCGCCGACATCGGTGTGCACCGCGTAGGCGAAGTCCAGCGGCATGGCCCCGCGCGGCAGGCTGATCAGCCGGCCCTTGGGGGTGAAGACGAACGACTGGTCGAGGAACATCTCCAGCTTGGCGTGTTCCACCAGCTCCTCGGAGTCGCCGCCGTGTTCCAGCACCTGGACCAGTTGGCGCAGGTTGGCCAGGGGATCGCGCCCGCCGTCCGCCGTCGCGGCTTCCTCGTCGAAACCGTACCACTGGTCCTTGTAGCGCCAGTGGGCGGCTACCCCCTCCTCCGCCACCCGGTCCATGCCCTCCGTGCGGATCTGCATTTCGATCCGCATGCCGCGCGGGCCGACGACGGTGGTGTGGATGGAGCGGTAGTTGTTGCGCTTCGGCGTTGAGATGAAGTCCTTGAAGCGCTCCGGCACGCAGGACCAGGCCCGGTGGATCACGCCGAGGGCCCGGTAGCAGTCCTCCTCGCCGTCGACGATCACCCGAAAAGCGTAGATGTCGGAGAGCTGGGAGAAGCCGATGGATTTGCGCTGCAGCTTGCGCCAGATCGAATAGGGATGCTTCTCCCGGCCGAACACCCGGGCGGCGATCCCCTCCACCTCGAGCTTCTGCGAGATCTCCTGGCTGACCAGGGCCACCGCCTCGCCCTGGCCGGCGCGCAGGTCGTGCAAGCGCCGAACAATGGCGTCGCGGGCCACCGGATTGAGCTGGGAGAAGGCCAGCTCCTCGAGCTCGATGCAGATTCGGTGGCAGCCGATGGAGCGGGCGAGCGGGGCGTAGATCTCCAGGGTTTCGCGCGCGATCCGCTCGCGCTTCGCCGCATTCCTGATGAAGTGCAGCGTGCGCATGTTGTGCAGCCGGTCGGCCAGCTTGACCAGCAGCACCCGGACGTCCTTGGAGATGGCCAGGATGAATTTGCGCAGGTTTTCGGCCTGGCGCTTGTACTCGGCGGTGAGCTGCAGCCGGGAAAGCTTGGTCACCCCCTCGACCAGCTCCGCCACCTCCTCGCCGAACAGGTGGGCGATCTCGTCGCGGGTGACCTCGGTGTCCTCGATCACGTCGTGCAGCAGGGCGGTGACGATGGTCGCCGTGTCCATGCGGTATTCGGTGAGGATGCCGGCCACCTCGATGGGGTGGGCGAAATAGGGATCGCCCGACGCGCGCGTCTGCGAGCCGTGCATGCGCGCGCCGAACACATAGGCCCGGTTGAGCATGGCCTCGTCGGCCGTGGGATCGTAGGCCTTGACCCGTTCGATCAGCTCGTATTGGCGCAGGAACCTGCGCCGCTCGACGGCGGGCTTGGCGCTCGCCGGGGGCGGATCGAGACGGATCGCTTCGGAGGTTGGGGCGTCCGGAAGGGGGACGGCCGGGGGG
>JBIOEG010000059.1:0-28671 GCA_044445825.1 Caulobacterales bacterium | reverse complement strand
TCATTGCTCCTCCCATGCGCCGAAGGCGCGGGGGAGGGGGACCGCGCTCCGTAGCCCGCAGGGCGAAGGAGGGTGGTGGAGGGGGCGCAAGGCCGCCGCGCCAGTCGGCGCCCGTTCATACCCTGACCCCACGTACGCTTTTCCCCTGGACGAACCACGCGCGCCGTAGCAAGCACGCCGCCGCATGGCCGAACCCGTACGCCCGATCGAACGCCTGGTGATCTTCGGCGCCACCGGCGACCTCGCCGCACGCATGCTGCTGCCGTCGCTCTATTTCCTCGACGCCGAGAACCTGCTGCCGCCGGCCATGAAGATCGTAGGCTCGGCCCGCTCGCCCCTGGACCGCGAGCGCTACGCGGCCCATGTGCGCGCCGTCATGGACAAACGCTCGGAGGGCGTCTCCGAGGACGTCTGGGCGCGCTTCGCGGCGCGGCTGGACTATTGCCGGGCGGACGTGACCCGCGGCGAAGGCCTGCAGGCCCTGGCCGAACAGGTGGGCAGCGCCTCCACGGTGTTCTTCCTGGCCATCTCGCCCAGCCTCTATGGCGCGGTGTGCAAGGCGCTGGACGAAAGCGGCCTGGCCTGCGGCGACTGCCGCATCGTGCTGGAAAAGCCCATCGGCCACGACCTGGACTCCTCGCGCCGGATCAACGCCGAGGTCGGCGCGGTGTTCGAGGAGAAGCGCGTCTTCCGCATCGACCACTACCTCGGCAAGGAAACCGTGCAGAACCTGCTGGCCCTGCGCTTCGCCAACACCCTGTTCGAGCCGCTGTGGAACAACCTGGCCATCGACCACGTGCAGATCACCGTGGCCGAGACCGACGGGGTGGGCGAGCGCTGGCCCTACTACGACGAGTACGGCGCGCTGCGCGACATGGTTCAGAACCACATGCTGCAGCTGCTCTGCCTGGTGGCCATGGAGCCGCCGCCGGACGCCGAGGCGGATTCGGTGCGCGACGAGAAGGTCAAGGTGCTGAAGTCGTTGAAGCCCTTCACCCGCGCCTCGGCCCAGCAGCTGAGCGTGCGCGGCCAGTACAAGGCCGGCGTGGTCGACGGCCGCCAGGCGGTCTCCTACGCCGACGAGCGGGGCGGGGAGACCGACACCGAGACCTTCGTCGCCCTGCGCGCCGACATCGACAACTGGCGCTGGGCCGGCGTGCCGTTCTTCCTGCGCACCGGCAAGCGCCTGCCCGAGCGGCGCACCCAGATCGTCATCCAGTTCAAGCCGCTGCCGCACCTGATCTTCGGCGAGCGGGCGGAGGACGACGTCACCGCCAATCGCCTTGTCATCGACCTGCAGCCGAACGAGGACATCTCCCTGCTGCTGATGAACCGCCGTCCCGGCCTGGCGGAGACGCGGCTGCAAGCCCTGCCGCTCAGCCTGTCGCTCAACGACGGCGGCAGACGTCGTATCGCCTACGAGCGGCTGCTGCTGGACGTGCTGGCCGGCAACCAGGGCCTGTTCGTGCGCCGGGACGAGGTGGAGCTGGCCTGGTCCTGGATCGACGGCGTCGGCGGCGCCTGGCGCGACCTGTCCATCGCCCCGAAACCCTACGCCGCCGGCAGCTGGGGTCCGGCCGGCGCCTTCGCCCTGCTGGAGCGCTCCGGCCGGGCCTGGCTGGATGAGTAGGTGACAACGAACATGCCGGTGAACCTCGAGACCTTCGCCGACGCCGCCGCCCTCGCCGACGCCGCGGCGACGGCGATCGCCGGCAAGCTCGGCCGCCAGCGGCTCTATCGCCTGGTCGCCACGGGCGGGCGCAGCGCAGGCCCGATCTACGATCGCCTCTGCGGCCTCGAGTTGGCCTGGTCGCGGGTCATCGTCACCTTGAGCGACGAGCGGTTCGTCGATCCCGCCTCGGCGGACAGCAACGAGCTCCTGGTGCGCGAGAGGCTGCTGCGGGACCGGGCGTCCGCCGCGACGTTCGTGCCCCTTCGGGCTGGAGGCGGAACGCCGGAGGACGACGCGCGCGAGGCCGAGCCCCGCATCCGCTCGCTGCTGCCGTTCGACGCTGTGATGCTGGGCATGGGCGAGGACGGTCACGTCGCATCGCTGTTTCCGGGCATGCCCAACCTCGCCGAGGCGCTGGACCTCGACGGTGTCCGGCTCGTCGTCGGCGTGGCGGCCGCCGGCGTGGCGCCCCATGAGCCCAGGATAAGTCTCACGGCCAAGGCGCTGCTCGACGCAAGGCTGATCGTCGTCATGACCAGCGGCGAGGCGAAGCGGGCGTTGCTGGAGCGGGTGATGGCCGAGCCCGACTTCGCGCCGCCCGTCGCCACGATCCTGCGCCAGTCCCGCGTCCCGGTCCGCCTAATGTGGTCGCCCTGAAGCCGCCGAAAGGCCCGCCATGCACCCCGTCACCGCCCAAGTCACCGAACGCATCGTCGAGCGAAGCCGCGAGGGGCGGGCGGACTATCTGGCGCGCATGGAAGCGGCGCGCCAGGCCAGTCCCGGCCGCGCCAAGCTCACCTGCGCCAACTTCGCCCATGCCTTCGCGGCCTTGCCGGACAACGACAAGTCGCGCCTGCGCAATCCCGCGGCGCCCAACATCGCCATCGTCTCGGCCTACAACGACATGCTCTCCGCTCACCAGCCTCTGGAGCGGTTCCCGCCGATCATCAAGGCGGCGGCGCGCGAGGTCGGGGCCACGGCTCAGTTCGCCGGCGGGGTTCCCGCCATGTGCGACGGCGTCACCCAGCAGCAGCCGGGCATGGAGCTGTCGCTGTTCTCCGGGACGTGATCGCCATGGCGACGGCGATCGCCCTGACGCACGACGCCTTCGACGGCGCCCTGATGCTGGGCATCTGCGACAAGATCGTGCCCGGCCTGTTCATCGGCTCGGCCCTGTTCGGCCATCTGCCGGTGATCTTCGTGCCCGGCGGGCCGATGACCTCTGGCCTGTCCAACGCCGAGAAGGCGCGGGTTCGCGGCCTCTACGCCGAGGGCAAGATCGGCCGCGAAGAGCTGCTGGAGTCGGAGATGAAGTCCTACCACGGGCCCGGCACCTGCACCTTCTACGGCACCGCCAATTCCAACCAGATGATCATGGAGATGATGGGGCTGCACCTGCCGGGCTCGGCCTTCGTGCACCCCAACACGCCGCTGCGCGACGCCCTGGTGGCCGCCGCGCCCAAGCGGGCGGTGGAGATCGGCCTGGGCGCCAACGCCTACACGCCCATGTCCGCCGTGGTGGACGAGAAGGCGCTGGTCAATGGCCTCGCCGGCCTGCTGGCCACCGGCGGCTCGACCAACCACACCCTGCACCTGATCGCCATGGCGAGGGCGGCGGGGATTTCCATAACCTGGGAGGATTTCGACGACCTGTCGCGGGTCACGCCGCTGATCGCGCGGGTCTATCCCAACGGCTCGGAGGACGTGAACGCCTTCCACGCGGCCGGCGGCATGGCCTTCGTGGTCCGCCAGCTGCTCGATGCGGGCCTGGCCCACGCCGACGTGACCACCGTGGCCGGCGAGGGCCTGCGCCGCTATCAGCAGGAGCCCTTCCTGCAGGACGGAACCCTGGTCTGGCGCGAAGGGACCGACAGGTCGCTGGCGCCGGACGTCCTGCGGCCCGTCTCCGACCCCTTCGACAGCGAGGGCGGCATCCGCATGCTCGCCGGCGGTCTCGGCCGGGCGGTGATCAAGACCTCGGCGGTGAAGCCGGAGAACCTCGTGGTGGAGGCCCCGGCGATCTGCTTCGACGACCAGCAGGACCTGCTGGACGCATTCAAGCGCGGCGAGCTGGACCGCGACTTCGTCGCCGTCGTGCGCTTCCAGGGGCCCCGGGCCAACGGCATGCCGGAGCTGCACAGCCTGACGCCCACGCTCGGCCTGCTGCTCGACCGTGGCCGCAAGGTCGCCCTGGTCACCGACGGGCGGATGTCCGGCGCATCCGGCAAGGTCCCCGCGGCCATCCATGTCACCCCCGAGGCGGCCTGCGGCGGCCCGCTCGCCCATGTCCGCGACGGCGACGTCATCCGCATCGACGCCCATCGCGGCGAACTAACCATCAAGGTCGACCAGGCAGAACTCATGCGGCGCACGCCGGCCCAGCGCCCGGGGCCCGGCTTCGGCTACGGCCGCGAGCTTTTCGGCTGGGCGAGAGCCGCCGCCGGCCCGGCCGACCAGGGCGCGTGCACCCTGTTCGACTCGGCCGCCGCCGCGAGCGTCCGCGAAACGGTCCGGGCGTAAGGAGGCATCACCCCCTGAAGATCACCCCGTCCCGCGCCAGCTGGAGGATCCGCTCGCGCTCGATGCCGAAGTCCCGCAGCACCTCGACGCCGTGTTCGCCGAGTTCGGGGTGCAGCCGGCTGAAGCCGTTTTGGCCGCGGGTGAAGTCCGCATAGGTGCGGGTGCTGACCACCTCGCCCATGGCCGGGTGCGCCGCGATCGCATAGAAGCCGTTGTCCCACAGCCAGTCCTGCCGCATCGCCTGGTCGCCGGTGAACACCGGAGAGGCCGGGACGCCGGCGTCGAACAGGCGCGCGGCGATGGCGTCGCGCGGCAGCGGGCGCAGGGCGGCTTCCAGCGCATGGGCAAGCTCGCCGTCGCGGGGCTCCGCCAGCGCCGCCGCCCCGTCCCAGCGCCCGGTCCAGTCCGGCTGGCCTAGCGACGCCGCGAGCGCGCCGAAGTGCTCCGGCGTCGTGGCCGCGATGCAGATCCAGCCGTCGGCGCAGCGGTAGTAGCGCTGCAGGGCGGCGACGCCGAGGTTGTCGCGGCGGCCCAGCGGCGGCTCCGGCGCGCCGGGATAGGTGGTGATCTCGCCGGACTGGAACATGGCGCTCTGGCCGGCGAGGCTGGTCTCCACGTTCTGGCCCTCGCCGGTGATGGCGCGGGCGTGCAGGGCGGCGATCACCGCGAAGCTGGCCATGGCCGCGGTGGCCACGTCGTTCACCGGAATGGTGTGGTAGATCGGCTCGCCATGCGGACCGCCCTGGGCGGCCATCATGCCGCTTCTGGCCTGCAGCAGGGGATCGAAGCCCGGCAGATGGGCGTCGGCGCCCCTGGACCCATAGGTGTTGATCGAGCAGGAGATGATCCGCGGGTTCACCTCGCGCAGGGCCTCGTAGTGGATGCCCAGCCGCTCGCGCACGCCCAGGCGGTAGTTGTCCACCACCACGTCGGCGTTGCGCGCCATGTCGATGAAGACGTCGCGGCCCTGCGGGTGCTTGAGGTTCAGGCCCAGGCCCCGCTTGCCTCGGTTGTAGTTCATGAAGCCGCCGTAGGGCCGGAACGGATCGCCGCGGTCGGACTCCACCTTCACAACCTCGGCCCCGAAGTTGGCGAGGATCGCGCCGGTGAAGGCGCCGGCGATCACCGTGCCCAGGTCCAGCACCTTCACCCCGGTCAGCGGCAAGTCCGGGGGCGCGTCCGGCGCCGGCGGCCTGGGGCGCGGCTCGGCGAAGGCCGCCAGGCGCTGCGGCGTCGCCTCGTCCATCAGATGGCGCGCCGCGCCCGGCGTCACGGCGAGCTTGGCGGGAACCGCCGGCATGACCACCGTCCCCAGCGTCGGGTGTTCCAGCTCGGCGCGCATGTCGTTGTCGGCGATGGTCTGGCTGTCCAGCCAGTCCCGCCGATCCAGCACCGCGGCCGATGGGACCTCGTGCTCCCTGAACAGGCCCAGCCATTGGTCGCGCGGCCCGCTCATCATCACGCGCTCGATGGCGCCGCCCAGTTCCATCGCCCCGGTGGCGTTGAGCCGCTCGGCGCCCAGGGCCTCCACGGCCCGCTCGAAGAAGTGCGAGAACAGCGTGCCGAGGAACAGCCACTGCCCGTCGCCGCAGGGATACAGCCTGTAGGCCGCAGAGCCGCCCAGGGGATGGCCGCCGGACAGCGTCGGGGCACCCATGATGCTGATCGGGCTCGAGGCCTCCGCGGCCCCGTGCAGGCCGCTGACGGTCACGGCCTGGCCGAGCCCCGTGCGGATCCGTTCGAACAGCGCCGCCGCGGCGGCGGCCGCCGCCATGGTCGCCTGGCCGTAGTGGATGATGGGTGTGACGTGCCACACAGGCCCGTCGGCGTAGCTGCCCTGCCGGAACGCCGAGCCGGAAAAGCCGGTGAGCATGGCGTGGGCCGCCGGCAACTCGCTCCAGTCGCCGGTCGTCCCGTAGGGCGGGGTCCACAGGTGCACGAGATGCGGATGCCGCTGCGTGACTTGGTCCGCATCGAGGCCGAGCGCGGCGATGGTCCTGGGCGACTGGTCGAACACCGCCAGGTCGGCGCCGGCGAGCAGCTCTTCCAGCCGCGCGCGGTCCGCCTCGATGGCCAGATCGAGCGTCAAGCGGTGCTTGTTGCGGTTCCAGGCGAGGTAGCCGGGGTGGTCCTTGGCCCGATCGCCCTGCGGCTGCTCCACCTTGAGCACCTCGGCCCCGAAGTCGGCCAGCAGCATGGCGGCCATGGGGCCGGCGAGGCCCTGGGAGCAATCCACCACGCGAACGCCCGCGAATGCGCTCATCCGACGCCCGCCGACATGCCTCCGTCCACCGGCAGGATGGCGCCGGTGATGAACTTGGCCTCGTCCGAGGCAAGGAACAGGGCCGCATAGGCCACGTCCCAGGCGGTGCCCATCTTGCGACCGAGGGGCACCTGGGCGTCCCGGGCGGCGCGGATCTCCTGGGTGGGCCGGCCACGCGCCGCGGCGTTGCCGCCCACGGCCATGGGCGTGTCCATCAGGCCTGGCATGATGCAGTTGCAGCGGATCATGTAGCGGGTGTTGGCGGCGGCGGTGATGCGGGTCAGCTTGTTCACCCCGGCCTTGGAGATGCCGTAGGCCACCAGGTTCGAGGCGGCCACGGCGGCCATGGACGATATGTTGGTGATCGCCCCTCCGCCCTCCTGCTCGCGCATCACCGGCAGGGCGTGCTTGATGGTCAGCCACATGCCCTTGAGGTTGACGTCGATGATCCGCTCGAAGTTGCCCTCCTCGAGCTGGGTCACCGAGGAATCGCCCCGGCCGACCCCCACATTGTTGTGCAGGATGTCGATGCGCCCGAGCCTGGCCACCGCGTCGGCCACCAGGGCCTGGCAGTCGGCCTCCTTGGTGACATCCGCTTGAAAGGCCAGAGCCTCGCCGCCCTCCTTGGCGATCATGGCGACGGTCTCCTCGGCGGAGCTGAAGTCACGGTCGACGCAGAGCACCCTGGCGCCCTCGCGGGCGAACAGGATCGCCGTGGCCCGGCCGTTGCCGATGGTCTCGCCGGGGGTCTGGCCGGCCCCGACGACGACGGCCGTCTTGCCCGCAAGACGGCCGGGCATCAGGCGGTCTCCAGCGTGAGACTATCCAGGAAGCCGAGGATGGCGTCGTTGAACGCCGCCGGCTGGTCGATGTTGGCCGCGTGGCCGGCGTCCGGGATGACGACCTTCTTCGCGCCCGGAATCTTGGCCGCCATATAGTCCGACGCGTTGTGGAACGGCGTGTCGTTGGCCCCCACCACCACGATGGAGGGCACGGCGATCTCCGGCAGGCTGTTGATCACCCGGGCGTCGCGCTGGGTGAGCATGCCGCGGGCGGCGCGGGCCAGGCCCGTGGCGTCCCGGTGGCTGGCGGTTCGCATCTCCGGGCTGCCGGCGGCCAGGCGGCCCAGGCCCTCGGTCTCGTAGCGCTCGGCGGTGCGCAGCGAATTGGCGTTCCAACCCTCGCGCGCCTCGTCCTTCTTGTAGCCGGGACCGGTGTCGATGATCAGCAGGGCCGCGGTGCGGTCCGGGTGCTTCAGGTGGAAGGCCAGCGACATGTAGCCGCCCAGCGACAGGCCGCCGATCACCGCTTTCTTCGCGCCGACCGCATCGAGGATCGCGGCCATGTCGGCGACCGTGGCCTCCTCGCTGTAGGCGCCCTGGTCCGCCGGGTAGTCGCTCTGGCCGTGGCCGCGCATGTCCCAGGCGATCAGCTTGTAGTGCTTGGACAGGGCCTCGATCTGGCCCTTCCACATCTGCGCCGTGGCCGAATAGCCGTGGCTGAGCAGCACCGGCGGGCCCTCGCCGTGCACCTCGTAGTAGATCTCGACGCCGTCCCGCTTCAGCTTGGGCATTCGCCCCTCCCTTGTCTGGATGTCTAAGCGCCCACGAAATTTCCGACGCGCCGCTCGTTCACCGCGCGCACGCCCTCGGCGAAATCGGCGGTGGCGCGCAGCCAGGTCTGTTCCTTCATCTCGTGGTCGGTCTGGGCCTTCACCGCCGCGGCCAGCTCGCCGCGCAGGGTGGCGCGCGTGGACTGCACGGCCAGGGGCGCGTTCTCGGCGATCTCCCGGGCCAGGCGCAGGGCCGCGGCGCGCAGCTCGGGCAGCGGAACCAGCTCGTCCACCAGGCCCATGGCCAGGGCCTCCTCGCCGGTGAACCGCCGGCCGGTGAGGCACATCAGGCTGGCCTTCTGCTCGCCGACCAGCCGGGGCAGGGTGTGGGTGACGCCGAAGCCGGGATGGAAGCCCAACTTGACGAAGTTGGAGGTGAAGCGCGCCTCGGGCGCGGCGACGCGGAAGTCCGCCACCAGGGCGAGGCCCAGCCCCGCGCCCACCGCCGCGCCCTGGATCGCCGCCACGATCGGCTTCTTGGCCGAGAACAGCCGCACCGCCTCGACGTAGAGCGGGTTGATCCCCCTCATGCCGGTTCCGCCGATGCCGGTGGGCGAGACCAGGTCCGCGCCGGCGCAGAACGGCTTGCCGGCCGAACAGAGCACCGAGGCGCGCAGGTCCTTTTCGGCGTCCATGTCGTGCAGGGCGTCGGCCAGGTCGCGCATCAGCTCGACCGAGACGTGGTTGTTCGGCGGCCGGCTGATCTCGAGGATCACCACATGGCCGTCGATGGTGGCGGAGATATCGCCGTATTGGGTTTTCATGCTCGGATCCTCGCGCTTCGTGTCCCTTCTCCCCTCGCGGGAGAAGGTGTCGGGCGGAGCCCGACGGATGAGGGGTTGCGCCGGCTCACTTGCGCGTCCCCAACAGGTTCCGCGCCACCACCCATTTGTGCACCTCGGTGGGGCCGTCGTAGATGCGCATGGTGCGCAGCTTGGCGGCCATCAGCTGCAGGGGCATTTCCTTGGTCATGCCCATGGCCCCGAAGGTCTGCATGGCCCGGTCGACCACCTCCCAGGCCATTTCGGTGGCGTAGGACTTGATCATGGAGATCTCCAGGCGCACCTCGCGGCCCTGGTCGAGCTTCCAGGCGCAGTCGTAGGTCATCAGCCGCGCGGCGTGGATGCGGGTGGCGGCGTCGGCCACCCACCACTGGATCGCCTGCCTCTCGGACAGCGGCGCGCCGAAGGTTTTCCGCTGCGGCGCATATTCGCAGATCATGTCCAGCGCCCGCTGGGCCATGCCGATGGACCACGCCGCCATCTGCACCCGCCGGGTGCCCAGCCGCAGCTGCATGGGGGCGAAGCCGTTGCCCTCGGTCCCCAGCAGCTTCCAGCCCTCGACCCGGCAGTCCTCCAGGGCGACCTCATAGGTCACCGCTCCGCCCACCATGGGGATGCGGCGCAGGACGTTGAAGCCCGGCGTGCCCTTGTCCACCAGGAAGGCTGAGATGCCGCCGCGCGAGCCCTTGTCGCGGTTGGTGACGGCCATCAGGATGGTGAAGTCGGCGTCGGCGGCGCGGCTGATCCAGATCTTGCGCCCATTGATCAGCCAGTCGTCGCCATCCTTGCCGGGCACGCGCTCGGCCCGGGTGATCATCCCCGCCGGATCGCCGCCGGCGCCGGGCTCGGAGATGCCGATCGCCGAGACGGTCTCGCCGCGCACATAGGGTTCGAGATAGGCGGCGCGCTGGCGCTCGTTCACCGTGGCCATCAACATGCGCAGGTTCGGGCTGTCGGGCGGCAGGGTGTAGGGCGTGACGGTCTTGCCCAGCTCTTCCTCGACCCCGACCATGGCCACCGCCGGCAGATCCGCGCCGCCGATGTCCTCCGGCGCGTCGAGGCCCCAGAGGCCGAGGGCCTTGGACACCTCGTCCAGGCGCTTGTGCTCATTGGGCGCCAAGCCCAGGCCCTTGCCCTCGGCCTCGCGAGCGAGGACGCCGGCTTCCAGCGGCATCAGCTCGTCCTTGACGAACCGCGTCACCAGGTCCTTGAGCATCCGGTGCTCTTCGGAAAGCTCGAAATCCAAGGCGCGGTCCTCCCACCGATCGGTCTCATGACGCCCGGTGCGTCCGGGCTGGTGGCCTTTTGGGCTCGTCTGAGGGCATTGTAGGGAGACAAAGCGCGGGCGTCATGCGTCCCGCTAGGGAAAGGGAGACGGGAAGTTGGCCGAGTTGGCGAAGCAGGTCACCGGGCCGCTGAAGGGCGTACGCATCCTCGACATGACCAGCGTGGTCTTCGGCGCCTACGCCACCCAGATGCTGGGTGACCTGGGGGCGGACGTGATCAAGGTGGAGTTCCCCGCCGGCCGGCGCGGCGACGGCGGCGACATCATGCGCTGGGCCGGCCATACGCCCGAGGGCGCGCCCACCGATCTCGGGCCGATCTTCATGACCATCAACCGCAACAAGCGCTCGGTGCTGCTGGACGTGCGCGAGGAGAAGGCGGCCCGGGCGCTGCGCCGGCTGATCAAGACCTGCGACGTGTTCGCCTCGTCGGTGCGCTACGAGGGCCTCAAGCGCCTCGGCCT
The DNA here is from genome assembly GCA_044445825.1 of Caulobacterales bacterium. Classification (GTDB taxonomy): domain Bacteria; phylum Pseudomonadota; class Alphaproteobacteria; order Caulobacterales; family Caulobacteraceae; genus Acaudatibacter. Next base: position 18,075 of record JBIOEG010000059.1, on the reverse strand, counting down.
GGACTACGACGCCGTGGCCGCCCTCAAGCCGCAGATCATCTATGTCCACGCCGCCGGCTACGGCGCGGCCGGCCCCTATGCCGGCGAGCCGGCTTATGACGACCTGATCCAGTCGGCGTCCGGCATGGCCGACCTGCTCAACCGCACGGACGGACGCCCGGAACTGCGCCTGCTGCCCACCCTGGTGGCCGACAAGGTCTCGGGGCACTTCATGACCCAGGCGGTGCTCGCCGCCCTGTTCCACAAGGAGCGCACCGGCGAGGGCCAGTTCGTCGAGGTGCCGATGCTGGAGTGCATGACCACTTTCGTCCTGGCAGAGCACATGTACGGCCACGTCTATGACCCGCCCACCGGCCAGTGGGGCTATCCCCGCGTGGCCAACCCCCAGCGCAAGCCGTACCCCACCAAGGACGGCTACATCGGCCTGCTGCCCTACACCGACCAGCAGTGGGACCAGTTCTTCGAGGTCGCCGGCTGGGGCGACACCTTCGGCAAGGATCCGCGGTTCAGCGACTACAAGACCCGCTTCAAGTATGTGCGCGAACTCTACGCCCTGGTGGAGGAGGTCACCGTCACCAAGACCACCGACGAATGGCTGGCCATCCTCAAGCCGCTCTCCATCCCGGTCACTCGCACCAACCGCCTCGACGAGCTGATGGACGATCCGCACCTGAAGGCTGTCGGCCTGTTCGAGCGCTATGAGCACCCCGAGGCCGGCGGCTACTTCGCCATGCGCCCGCCGATGAACTTCGCGAAGACCCCCGCCAATATCCGCCGCCACCCGCCGCGCATGGGCGAGCACACCGACGAACTGCTGGCCGAGATCACCGAGAAGGACGCGGCGGAGTAGCCATGGCGACCAGCCCGCCTCCCCTGCGCCGCACCCAGCGGCAGATGCCGGACGACGCGGCCCGCGCGTTCCTGGAGGCCGGCTTCTGCGGCCATCTGGCGACCGTGGACGCCGGCGGCCAGCCCTATGTCACGCCGCTGCTCTATGTGGTGCTGGAGGGCGAGATCCTGCTGCACAACACCGCCGCGCGCGGCCATCTGCGCGGCAACGTCGACGCCGCATCGAAAGCCTGTTTCGAAGTCGCCGAGCCGGGCGACGTCTTCGCCTACGGGCGCTTCGAGTGCGACACGGGCATCGCCTACCGCAGCGTCGTGGTGTTCGGCGCCATCCGGGTGGTGGACGACCGCGCCTTGAAGACGAGGTTCTGCGAAGCCCTGATGCGCAAGTACCAGCCTGGCGAACTCGGCCGGCCCCGAGGTTTCTTCCCCCGCCTCGACAACATCACCGTCTATGCGCTCGCCATCGAGCGGATGACCGGCAAGGCGTGCGAACTGCCGGCCGCTGAGGAGCTCTGGCCCGCCGTCGATCGCTCCGCCACGCCAAACGCCGTCGCCCCCCAGCCGAGAAGGAACCGTTCCCATGCGCCTGCGCCAGGTGGCCATGATGGCCCACAAGATCGACCCCGTCGCCGGACAGCTGGAGCGGGTGTTCGGGCTGAAGGTCGGCTTCCGTGATCCGGGGGTCGGCTACTTCGGCCTGGCCAATGTGGTGATGCCGGCGGGCGGAGAGTTCATCGAGGTGCTGGAGCCGATCCGCGAGGACGCGTCCGGCGCCCGCTACCTTGCCCGCCGCGGCGGCGACGCCGGCTACATGGTGATCCTGCAGGACGCCGACGCCCTGGCCCATCGCGCGCGGCTGGAGGCCATGGGCGTGCGGCTGATCGCCAAGAGCCGGGACGACCGCTACCAGTACACCCACTTCCATCCAGGCGACTGCGCCGGGGTGCTGCTGTCCATCGACAGCGTGGTCGGCGACGCGGACTGGCGCGAGCCGCTCAGCGACTGGCCGCCCGCCGGGCCGAACTGGCGCGACTTCGAGAGCGAGGTGACCCTGGGGATCACCGGCGTGACCATCCAGCACCGCGATCCGGCCGCCGCCGCCGGGCGCTTTTCCGACCTGTTGCAACGCCCGGTGACCCGGGACGGCGCGGTGTTCGAATTGGCCCTGGAGAACGAGGCCATCCGCTTCGTCTCGCCGGTGGACGAGGACGGCACGGGGGTCGTCGGCCTGGAGCTGGTGGTGAACGACGTCGACGCCGTCTACGACCGCGCCATCGCTGAGCGCCTGCCCGGCGGCGACGGCGCGATCCACATCGGCGGCGTGGCGTTTACGCCGGTGGCGGGGGATTAGGGCGACTGCGAGCGCTCACACGCACCCAAACCCCCGAAATTCCCCGCGAAAGCGGGGACCCAGGTTTTTTTCCGAACTCTTGAGCGTCAAGAGACCTGAACAGAAAAAGCCTGGGTCCCCGCTTTCGCGGGGAATTTCGGGTCTGGGTTGGGCCAGGACTGCCCCCTAAGCCACCGTGAAGGTGAACACCGGGGGGCCGCCCTCGGTGGGGGTCCATTTCAGCTTCACCTTCTGGCCGACCTTCAGGGCGTCGAAGTCGCAATCCACCAGATTGGTCAGCAGCGAAACGCCTTCGTTCAGGGTCACATAGGCGATGGCGTAGGGGACCGGCGTATTCCGGCGCATGACGCTGTAGGTGTAGATCACGCCTTCGCCCTTGCTCTCCACCCACTCGGTGTTCGCCGAGAAGCAGAACGGGCAGATGTTGCGCGGGTACCAGTGCAACTCATTGCAGGCCGTGCAGCGCTTGAGCAGGAAGCGGCCCTGGGCGGCGGCGTCCCAGAAAGGCTTGCTCTCCAGGTTCTGGGCCGGGGCGGGGATGCGGCGGATGCGCGTCTGGGTGTCTTGGTCGGCCATCGGACCTACTCCCGTTCCATGATGAGGGTGCCGGCGCCGTGCCGGTTGCCAAGCAGGCCGCCGGTGCCGTGGGCGATGGCCAGGTCGCAGCTGGGCACCTGAACCTTCGGATGGGCCTCGCCGCGCAGCTGGCGGACCGCCTCGATGATCTTGGTGATGCCGCCGCGGTTGGTGGGGTGGTTGTTGCACAGGCCGCCGCCGTCGGTGTTGAACGGCAGCTTGCCGACGCCGGAGATCAGGTTGCCGTCGGCCACGAACTTGCCGCCCTCGCCCTTCTTGCAGAAACCGAGGTCTTCCAGCTGCATCAGCACGGTGATGGTGAAGCTGTCGTAGATCGAGGCGTACTTGATGTCGGCCGGAGTCACCTGGGCCTCCGCCCAGGCCGGCGGGCCGGACCACACCGCCGCGGAATAGGTGAGGTCGAGGTTGCGGCCACCGCGCGGCCCCTTGTTCGCCTCGCCGTGGCCGATCACCTTGACCAGGGGGCGCTTCAGGCTCTTGGCCACCTCCGGCGCGGCCATGATCACCGCCCCGCCGCCGTCGGAAATCACGCAGCAGTCCATGCGGTGCAGCGGATCGGCGATCATCGGCGAGTCCAGCACCTCCTCCACCGTCACCACCTCGCGCAGCATGGCGTGCTCGTTCCATTGGGCATGGTGCGAGGCGGCGACCTTGATCCAAGCCAGCTGTTCGGAGGTGGTGCCGAACTCGTACATGTGGCGGATCGCGCACATGGCGTAGACGTTGTGGGTCGTGCCGCCCCAGATGTTCTCATAGCCCGCCTCGGGGACCTCGTTGATGCCGCCGCCCGGCCCGCCCGCCGCCCCCATGCGGAACCGCTCGCCAGGGCGTCCGTCGCCAAGACCGAACCGGCTGCCCACCGGCCGCCCGGCCAGGGTGATTAAAGCCACCTTGCACTTGCCGGCGGCGATGGCCTCGGCCGCGTGGCCGGCGTGGACGATGTAGGACGAGCCGCCGGTCTCGGTGGAGTCCATGTGCTTGAGGCGAAGGCCCATGTAGTCGGCCATGGACATGGCCCCGAAGCCCGGCGCGTCGCCGGCGCAGAAATAGGCGTCCACGTCGTCCTTGGAGAGCCCGGCGTCGGCCAGGGCGCCGATGGCCACCTCGGCGTGGACCTGGGCGGTGGACAGGTGCGGGATTTCCCGAAGCGGATGCTCATAGGCCCCCACGACATAGGCCTTGCCCTTGATGCTCATGCGTTCAAATCCATTCTGGGTTCCAATGGGTTACCGCTGTCATCCCGGAAATCCGCGACGCGGCTTGTCCGGGACCTCCCGCGGGATTGAGCTCAACTCGGCGCGAGGTCCCGACCTTCCGCGCTGCGCGCTCCAGCCGGGATGACAGCGTTGGGGGGTGCGCGCTCATGCGTCTTGCGCCGACTTCAGCTTGGCGATGCGCTCGTCGCGAAGTTGCGTGCGGCGCACCTTGCCGGCGTCGTCGCGGATGTTCTCGCTGACGAACTCATAGGTGCGCGGCTGCTTGTAGGTGACCAGCAGGCCCTTCAGGTGGGCGCGCAGGTCCTCCTCGGTGAGGCCGGGACGCGGCTGGACGATGGCGTGGATCTGGTTTCCCATCTCGTCGTCCGGCAGGCCGATCACCGCGCTGGACTGGACGAGGGGGTGCTCGTCCAGCGCCGCCTCGATCTCCGCCGGATAGACGTTGGAGCCGCCCACCAGGATCATGTCGGTGCGCCGGTCGGCGAGGTAGAGATAGCCGTCCGCGTCGAAATGGCCGATGTCGCCGAGCGACTCCCAGCCGCCGGGCAGCACCCGGGCGGTGGCGCCGCGGTAGTGGTAGGAGGGCGGCATGCCCGCCGGCCGGCGCATATAGACCTCGCCGACCTCGCCGGCCGCCAGCACCTCGCCGTCCGCGCCCACCACCTGCATCTCGCCGAACATCACCTTTCCCACCGATCCGCGGTGCTCGAGCCATTCGGCCCCGGTGATGACGGTCACGGCCTGGCCCTCGGTGCCGCCGTAGAGTTCCATGATCACCTCCGGGCCGAGCCAGTGGATCCACTGCTCCTTGAGCCAGGGCGGGCAGGGCGCGGCCAGGTGCCAGACGGTCTTCAGCGAGCTGACGTCGTACTTGGCGCGTATGTCCTCCGGCAGGCGCCAGATGCGGCTCATCATGGTGGGCACGAGATACATCCAGGTGCCCTTGTGGCGGTCCACCGCCTGCAGTGTCCCCTCCGCATCGAACCGCGGCATGATCACCAGGTGCGCGCCCTGGAACAGGCCGCCGAAGCCGGAGGTGAACGGCCCGTTGTGGTAGAGCGGGCCCGGCATGATCAGCACGTCGTCGGCGGACGTGCGGTAGGCGCCGAGGACGCCCGGCGCGACCACGCCCGGTCCGCCGGACAGGATCAGCTTCGGCCGCCCGGTCGACCCGCCGGAGGTGGGCGCCTTGTAGTAGGGCGCGATGCGGTCCTCATGCGGGCCGTCGTCGTCGGAAAGCGCGATCAGCGCGTCCACGTCGTAGCGGGGCCGGTTGCCCTCGATGCTGTCGGTGGCGATGAGGATGGGGGTCTCGGCCAGGTCCATCACCGCGTCGGCCTCCGCCTTGGGCAGGCGGTAGGAGATGGGCTGAGGGGTCGCGCCAGCCTTCCACACGGCGAAGCAGGCCTCGATGAAGTCGACGCTGTTGGGCAGGCCGATGGTCACCAGGTCGCCGAACTTCACGCCAGCCGCCTGCAGGCCGCGCGCGATGCGGTTGGTGCGCAGGTCCAGCTCGCGCCAGGTGACGGTGCGCCGCTCGTCGCTCACCGCGGGCCGTTCCGGCCGCTCCTTGGCCAGCTGCGTCAGCCGCGCCCCGATGGATATCGTCTCGTCCATGTCGTCCCGATCCCTAGAGCCAGTCTTCGGCCGCTTGCAGCCTGCGGCTCATATCGTGCGCTTCGTCATCCCCGCCTGTGTTCAGCCCCTGCGCTGGCCCACCGGATGCGAACTGGACAGCCCGCCGTCCACCACCAGCGCGTGGCCGTTGACATATGAGCTGTCGTCCGACGCCAGGAACAGGGCCGCCCCGGCGATCTCCTCCGGCTCGCCACCACGCTTCAGCGGGTTCAGCTGGCCGATCCGATCCTGCGTGCCGCGCTGGCGGGCCATGACATAGAGCGGCCGGGTCATGCCGGTCTCGATCAGGCCCGGACAGATGGCGTTCACCCGGACGCCCGTGCCGTAGAGCTGGTTGGCGCAGGTCTGCACCAGGTTGATCACCCCGGCCTTGGATGCGGAGTAGGGGATGCCGCCGGCGCCCGAGCGGATGCCGGCCACCGAGGCCGTGCAGATGATCGAGCCCTTGCCCTTTGCGCGCATGATCGGCGAGGCGTGCTTGATGGCCAGGAACGGCCCGACCAGGTTGACGCGCAGCACCTCCAGCCAGAACTCGGGGGTCAGGTCGGGCATCTGCGCCCCGCCGCCGGAGACCCCGGCGTTGGCGTAGACGGCGTCCAGGCCGCCGAACTCGGCGGCGGCGCGCTCGATGGCGGCCTTCACATCGGCCTCGTCGCCCGCGTCGCCGGTGACCGCGATGGCCCGGCCGCCCGCGTCATTGATCAGCTGGGCTGTCTCGTTCACCGCCTCGGCGCGGTCGAAGCAGAGCACGGAGGCGCCTTCCTGGGCGAACAGCCGCGAGGTCGCGCGCCCGATGCCGCTGGCGGCGCCGGTGACCACCGTGGAGCGCCCTTCGAGACGGCCCATGTCGCCTTCCCCAATTCAAACGATTGTTGGAATAAGCCGTCATCCCGGAAAGCCGCGCAAGCGGCTTGTCCGGGACCTCCCGCAGGATAGCGCTCAATCCGGCACGAGGTCCCGGCCTTCCGCGCTGCGCGCTCCAGCCGGGATGACACGTGGATGGGATGAACGCTTTCCTCCCCTACGCCGACGCCGGCTGGGCCGCGGGGGCGGCCTGGGGCAGGGCGCGCTGCAGGGGGAAGAACTTGGCGCTCATCTTCGGCAGGGCTTCGCGGACGATGGTCTCGACGGTCCAGCCCTCATCCTTGGTCAGGGTCTCGATGGGACGGGGCTGGCTGTAGAGCATCAGGTTCTCGCCGCTGGCCCCGAAGATCTGGCCGCTCACATCCTTGGCCGCCTCGGTGATCAGGGCGACGGACAGGCGGGCCGGCTGGTCCGGACGGATCATCTCGGCCATGCGCTGGCGCCGCGCGGCGGCGGCCTCGTCCTTCACCGGCACCGACTGGGTCATGCGGGTCCAGGCCACGGGCGCCAGGCAGTTGGCGCGCACGTTCCTCGACGCACCCTCCATGGCGATGATCCGCGACAGGCCGGCGATGCCCATCTTGGCCGCGCCATAGTTGGTCTGGCCGATGTTGCCGAACAGGCCGGAGGTGGAGGTGAACAGCACATAGGCGCCGTCCTGTTGCTCGCGGAAGTGCTCGATGGTGGCGCGGCAAACGTTAAACGAGCCGCGCAGGTGCACCTCGATCACCCGGTCCCAGTCCTCCTCGCTCATCTTGTGGAACATGCCGTCGCGCAGGATTCCGGCCGGATTGATCACCGCGTGCAGGCCGCCGAACGTATCCAGCGCCTGCTGCACCATGCCCTCCACCGCCTTCAGCGAGGTCACGCTCTCGGAGTTGGAAGCGGCCTTGCCGCCCGCCGCGCGGATCTCCTGGACCACCGTCTCGGCCGGGCCAGCCGAGCCTTCGTCGCCGCCGGACAGGCTGCCGCCCAGGTCGTTGACCAGCACCTTGGCGCCTTCGCGCGCCGCGATCAGGGCGCAGTCGCGGCCGATGCCGTTGCCGCCGCCGGTGACCAGAACAACCTTTCCCTCGAGCAATCCCATGGTTCCATCTCCTGAGTTCAAAATGATTTTTGCCGTATCCGACCTAGGCGAGGCGGTCGGCCCTGCGCAAGGCTGGAAACAGCTTGGCCCAGACGCCGGTGACGATCAATGCGCCGACGCCGCCATAGACCACCGCGCCGACGGGGCCGAGGAAACGCGCCGCCAGGCCGCCGCGGAACTCGCCCAGCTCGTTGGACGCCGAGATGAACAGGGTGGAGACCGCCGCCACCCGGCCGCGCATAGGGTCTGGGGTCACCAGTTGCACCAGCGTCTGGCGCACGAACACCGACAGCATGTCCGCCGCGCCGAGCACCGCCAGGGCCGCGACGGATAGCCACACGAGCCGCGACAGGCCGAAGACGATGGTGGCGGTGGCGTACAGGGCGACGCCGGCGAACATCTTCAGCCCGGCCTGGGCGCGCAGGGGCCGCGTCGAGAGGTAGAGGGCGATGACCGCCGCGCCGAACGACGGCGCGGCGCGCAGCATCCCGAAGCCCTGGGGACCCACTTTCAGCACGTCCCGGGCGAAGGCCGGCAGGAGCGCCGTCGCGCCGCCCAGGATCACCGCGGCGAGATCCAGGGAGATGGCCCCGAAGACCACCTTGTTGGTCCAGACATAGGCCAGTCCCTCCCTGACCAGGGTCCAGCGCGACCCGGGCTGGGTCATCGGCCGGGTGTCGCGGCGAACCCGCAGCAGCATCGCGAAGGCGCTCACGTACAGGGCCAGCGCGCCGATGTAGGCCGCGCTCGGCGAGGCGGCGATCAGGAAGCCCGCCAGGGTCGGGCCGAGGATCGAGGCGGTCTGGCCGGCCAGGGAGTTCCAGGCGATGGCGCGGGACAGCAGGTCGCGGGGCACCAGCATGGGGCCGAGCGCCGTGCCGGCCGGCGACGAGAAGGCCCGCGCGGCGCCGAAGATCAGCGCCACGCCGAGCAGCAGCGGCACCGAGGCGAAGTGCATGAGGCCCGCCGCGGTCAGCACCGTGGCGGCGAGAATCTCTCCCAGATAGCAGAGCAGCATGATCCTCTGCCGGTTGTGCCGGTCCGCGGTCTCGCCGGCCGGCAGGGCGAGAAAGAACAGGGGCGCGAAGGTGACGAGACCGATCAGGCTGACGTTGAAGGACGACTGCCCGACGCTGAGATGGGCCCGGCGCGAGAGGTCGTAGACCTGCCAGCCCATGGCCACGCTCTGGGTCTGAACGCCCAGGCTGCTCATCCAGCGGGAGGCCCAAAAAGCGATGTAGTCGCGCTCTCTCAGCAGGGCCCGGGCCGAGGGCTGCGCCACTTCCGACATCGCGCGCAGATAGCCTGGGCGCCCGGCGCACGGCAATGCGGACGTTGACCGGCGCGCGCTTCGGCCCTAATGCCGCGCCCTTTCCGATGAACGACGCCGCTCTCGCCCTGCCGCCGCTCGTCTCCGAGCGGCCCCAAGACGCTCCGGCGGTGGACCGGCTGATCGGGCGCGCCTTCGGGCCGGGCCGGTACGCCAAGACCGCCGAACGCCTGCGTGAGGGCAATCGCCCGATCCTGCCCCTGTGCCTGGTGGCGCGCGAGGCCGGCGAGATCGTCGGCTGCGTACGCCTCTGGCCGGTCAGCATCGGGGAGCGGCCGGCGATCCTGCTGGGTCCCTTCGCCGTCGATCCCGACTTCCGCAACCAGGGCCTAGGCGCCGCGCTGATCACCGGCGCCTGCGAGGTCGCCGCGGCCGCGGGCCACGACCTGGTCATCCTGGTGGGCGACGAGCCCTACTTCGGGCCGCTGGGTTTCGCCGCCGCCCCCGCCGGGGCCGTGCGCCTGCCCGGCCCCGTGGATCAGCGGCGGGTGCTGGTGCGCGCGCTGAAGCCGGGGGCCGACGCAGGCCTCGCGGGACCGGTCGCAATTCCCTGAGCGCTTGAGCGCCCTGACGGTTCACCCTACCTGTGGTGCATGGCGGAACCGGGACCCGGCGGACTGGAGCAGGTGATCAAGGCGGCGGCCAGGCAGGCCCCCGGCCGCGGCCTGCCGCCCGTGCACCTGTGGCATCCCGAGCACTGCGGCGACATCGACATCGTCATCAAGCGGAACGGCCTGTGGTTCCACGAAGGCACGCCGATCGGGCGCGAGGCCCTCGTGCGGCTGTTCTCCACCGTCCTGCGCAAGGATCCCGACGGCTTCCACCTGGTCACCCCGGTGGAGAAGATGCGCATCACCGTGGAGGACGCGCCGTTCATCGCCGTGCGCGTCGACCGCGACGGCGCCGCGCTGCGCTTCCTCACCAACGTCGGCGACGAGGTCGAGGCGGGCCCGGACAATCCCATCCGCGTGGAAATGGACCCGGCCACCGGTGAGCCGCGGCCCTATCTGCACGTGCGCCGGGGCCTGGAGGCGCTGATCGCGCGGCCGGTGTTCTACGAGCTGGTGGAGATGGCCGAGGAGCGCCAGACCGACGAGGGTCCGCGCCTCGGCGTCGCCTCCAACGGCGCCTGGTTCCCGGTGGGACCGGCCAGGGCGCACGTGCTTTGAACGCACCCGCACATCCCCTTGCGGCCGCGCCGCACGAGGTCCGCCGCTGGATCACCGGCCATCTGGACCCGCTGGAGACCACGGTGCTCGGCGGCATGCAGATCCGCTCGGACTTCGACCTCAATCCCAGCCATGCGCCGTCCGAGCCGGTCAGCCTGACCCCGGCCGCGGTGCTCATGGGCCTGGTGGAGCGCGAAGAGGGCCTGTCGGTGCTGCTGACCCGCCGCGCCGACAGCCTGCGCCAGCACACCGGCCAGATCGCGCTTCCCGGCGGTCGCTGCGATCCGGGCGAAACCCCCTGGGCGACCGCTCTGCGCGAGGCCGAGGAGGAGATCGGGCTCGACCCGGCGCGAGTGGCCGTCGCCGGCCTGTGCACGCCCTACCAGACCCGCACCGGCTACTACATCACCCCGGTGGTCGGCTTCATCACCCCGCCGTTCGAGCTGAAGCCCAATCCGCACGAGGTGGCGGACATCTTCGAGACGCCGTTCGGCTTCCTGATGGACCCCGCCAACCACGAACAGCACGACCGCGAAACCCCGGCCGGGGACCGGCGGAAGTTCTACGCCATGACCTGGGAGGACCGGTTCATCTGGGGGGCGACGGCGGGCATGCTGCGCGCCCTCTACGACCGGCTCTACGGCGCCTCGGTGGCCTGAGCCTTGAGCGAGACCATCGCCCCGCCCGCCTGGATGACCGCACCGGCCACCCGCGCCGTCCTCGCCGCCCTGGAGGCGGCCGGCGGGCCGGACTGCGCCCGCTTCGTCGGCGGCTGCGTGCGCAACGCGGTGCTGAAGAAGCAGGTGGAGGACATCGACATCGCCACCCGGCTGACCCCGGACCAGGTGAGCGCGGCGCTGGCCGCGGCGAAGCTGAAGGCCGTGCCCACCGGCGTCGACCACGGCACCATTACCGCGATCAGCGAGGGCAAGCCCTTCGAGATCACCACCCTGCGCCGGGACGTGGAGACCGACGGGCGGCGCGCCGTGGTGGCCTTCACCGATGACTGGGCGCAGGACGCGGCCCGGCGCGACTTCCGCCTGAACGCCCTCTACGCCGACGCGGCCGGCCACGTCTTCGATCCCACCGGCGGCGGCCTGGAGGACGCGCGGGCGGGACGCATCGTGTTCGTCGGCGACGCGCAGACCCGCATCCGCGAGGACGCGCTGCGCATCCTGCGGTTCTTCCGGTTCCTCGCCTGGTACGGGCGCGGCGAGCCGGACGCCGTGGCCCTGGCGGCGGTGGCCGGGCTGCGCGATCTGACCCGCAATCTCTCCGCCGAGCGGGTGTCCAAGGAGTTGCTGAAGCTGCTCGCGGCCGACGATCCGCGCCCGGCCATGCGGCTGATGGCCAAGAGCGGCGTGCTGTCGGTGATCCTGCCGGAGGCCGTCGGCCTGGCCCGCTTCGAACAGCTGGTGACCATCGAGACCGAGATGCTGTTCAGCGAGGACGCCGAGCTGCGCCTGGCCGCCCTGCTGCCCGACGATCCCGATGCGGCGGTGAAGGTCGCCGAGCGGCTGCGCCTCTCCAACGCCCAGCGCGACCGGCTGGCGGCGGCGCTGAACCCTCAGCCGCGCATCGTCTCCTGGATGAGCCCCAAGCAGGCCCGCCAGGCGGTCTACCGGCAGGGCGTCGGCGCCTTCTGCGACCGGGTGACGCTGGCCTGGGCGGCCTCGCCGCGGCCGGCCGCCACCAACCAGTGGCGGGCCCTGCTGCCGCTGGCCCAGTCCTGGACGCGGCCGAGCTTCCCGCTCACCGGCGAGGAGGTGATCGCCGCCGGCGTGCCCAAGGGGCCGCTGGTGGGGCAGGTGATGCGCGAGGTCGAGGACTGGTGGGTCGAGAGCGACTTCATCGACGACAAGCTCTCCTTGGTGGAGCGCCTGAAATCCGTGGCTCAGGGGATGGCCTATTGAGGATCGGCTTGCTCACCGCCGGCGCGCCGCCGCGCGCCCTGACGCCGGTCTACGGCGACTATCCGGCGATGTTCGAGGCCCTGCTCGCCGGCCGCGGCTATGACTGGGCGACCTACGACCTGCCGGCCGGGGCGTTCCCGGACGCGCCGGAGGACTGCGGAGCCTATATCGTCACCGGCGCCGCGGACGGGGTCTATGACGACAAGCCCTGGATCGCCGCGCTGCTGGAGTTCCTGCGGGCGGCCAAGGGGCGGGCCCAGCTGGTGGGCGTCTGTTTCGGCCACCAGGCCATGGCCCAGGCGTTCGGCGGCGAGGTGATCAAGTCGCCCAAGGGCTGGGGCATCGGCCTGCACGCTTACGCAGTGGAAGCGCACCGGCCGTGGATGGACGACGCGCGCCGCATCGCCCTGCCCGCCTCGCACCAGGACCAGGTGGTGGTCCAGCCGCCGGCGACCACGGTGCTGGCCGGCAGCGACTTCTGCCCGTTCGGCATGCTGGCCTGGCAGGATCAGCCGGCCATCTCGATCCAGCTGCACCCCGAGTTCGTCCCCGACTACGCCGCCGCCCTGATCTCCGGGCGCCGCCGCGAGCGGTTTGCCGAGGAGGACGCCGAGCGCGCCATCGCCAGCCTCGCCGGCCCCAACGACAACGCCCGTGTCGCCGACTGGATCGCGGGGTTTCTAGCGGGATAGGTCGGCGCGCCGTGCAACGTCGACAATTCGCGCGCCGACGACCTCACTTCCCCAGTCGCGCCGCGTAGCTGGAGCAGCCGTCGAGGTTGCCGGACCAGTGGTACGACTTGATCTTCTCGTCGCCGCCGACGGTGATCATGATCTCGCAGCGGAAGTTCACCGGTGGGGAGACGGTCTCCGGCTGCTTGGTCAGCTCCGGCATGGCGCCCGCCGCGCCGTAGGTGTTTTCCGTGCCCGCAGGGGTCGTGAAGCTGACATCCTGGTTGCTGGCCCAGAAGTACACCTTCTCGCCGTCCTGCTCCGACTGGCCGGTGGGCGGACCCAGGCGATCCATCGCCACCTTCACCGGCTGGCCGACCAGGGAACTCAGGCCGGCGTCGAGGTCGGCGGTGGTGGCGCAGCCGGCCAGGGCGGCCGCCGCGGCGATACAGACGATCAGATTGCGCATGGCCGCATCATGGCCCCTCGCCGGGCGCTTGGCCATCGCGACACGGACGCGCGGGGCGACGAATCCGCGGCGCCTGCGCTCCCCCTCCAGCGTCACCCCGGCCGGAGCCCCCGGACTTGATCCGGGGGCGCAGAGCCGGGGCCGGACGGGCCGTTACCTAGCTGGATGTCGTCTATGAACCGGCCCGTCCGGCCCCGGATCGGCCTTGCAGGCCGTCCGGGGTGACGCAGTTGGGAGGGCGCGATCTAACTCGGGCCAACGCGCCGATGAAACGCGCGAATGGTGAGCGTCGCTGCTACGGCCAGCGCACCATCGGCGGCATGGAGCTGAGGATGGTCTCGATGTTGCCGCCCATCTTCAGGCCGAACATGGTGCCGCGGTCGTAGAGCAGGTTGAACTCCACATAGCGGCCGCGGCGGACCAGCTGCTCCTCGCGGTCGGCGTCGGTCCAGGGCTCGTCCATGCGGTGGCGGACGATCTTCGGATAGACGTCGAGGAAGGCCTCACCCACGGCGCGGGTGAAGGCGAAGTCCTTCTCGAAATCGCCGGAATTGTGCCGGTCGTAGAAGATGCCGCCCACCCCGCGCGGCTCGCCCCGGTGCGGCAGGAAGAAGTACTCGTCGCACCAGGCCTTGTACTTCTCGTACCAGGTCGGGTCATGGGCGTCGCAGGCCCGGCGCAGGGCGTCGTGGAACAGGACCGCGTCGTCGGCCTGCTGGCTGCGCTGCTCGTCCAGCACCGGCGTCAGGTCCGCTCCGCCGCCGAACCAGCTCTCGGCGGTGGACAGGAACCGGGTGTTCATGTGCACCGCCGGCACCCGCGGCGACACCGGGTGGACGATCAGGCTGATGCTGGCGGAGACGTAGTTCGGGTCCTTGTCGGCGCCGGGCATCGTCTGCGCCATCTCCGGGGTGAAGCGGCCGTCGGCGGCGGAGGTGTGCACCCCCGCCTTCTCGATCAGGCGGCCGCAAAGGAATCCGCCGATCCCGCCGCCCAGCCCGGTCTCGCGCTTCCACGGCCTCAGGTCGAAACGCCCCGCCTCGCCTGGATAGAGCTCGGCCGGCGCCTCTTCCTCCAGCCGCTCCAGCTCGGCGAAGATGCGCAGCTGCAGCGCCTCGAACCAGGCCTTGGTCCGGGCGCGGCGTTCTTCGATCTGCGGCGGCAGGGTGGTCATGGGTCAACCCCCTAGTCCGTCCTGGCGCCAGATGGAAACCCGTTCGTCTGGCGCAGCGCCTCGCCGAGGGCCATGGCCGCGGCGACGACAACGTTCAGCGAGCGGGCGCCGGGCGCCAGGGGGATGGTCAGGCGTGCGTCGGCCGCCGCGTGGACCTCGTCCGGAACGCCGGCGCTCTCGCGGCCGAGCAGCAGGGTGTCGCCCGGCTCGAAGGTAAAGGCCAGGTGCGACAACTCGCCCTTGGTGGTCAGCAGCACCAGGCGGCCCTCAGTGCGCGCCGGATCGGCGAGGAAGGCGCCCCAGCCGTCATGCCGCGAAATCCGCGCCAAAGGCCCGTAGTCAAGGGCCGCGCGCTTCAGGGCGCGGTCGTCCAGGGGGAAGGCGCAGGGCCCGATCACCTCCAGATCGACGTCCAGGCAGGCGGCCAGCCGGATCGCGGCGCCGAGGTTTTGCGGAATGTCCGGTTGAAAAAGCGCGAGACGCATTTTAGGGAACCGCCACAAGAGTTTGCTGGGGCATCAGGCGAACTTCGTGGCGTGGGTCGGTTTACCGCCCCGACCGCCGAGAAAGCCGCCCTCGCTGTCCAGCTAGCTGTTGCTATCGGCCCATATCCGAAGCACTGGATCGGGTCGATACGAGCAGGGCGTCATGAGGGGCGCCGGAGTGGCTGCGCCCACCTCTCTCGCGGGCGCGCGGCCGGACCAAGGGTGAGCTGACGGTGGCCGACAGCGTAGCGGACGCGACTTCCGATCCGACCCATGCCGGGGACGATCCCAGCCGGCGTGACTTCATCAACATCGCCGCGGTCGCCGCGGCCGCGGGCGGCGTCGCCGCCGTGGCCTGGCCGTTCATCGACCAGCTGAACCCGGCGGCGGACACCCTGGCGCTTTCCTCGGTGGAGTACGACCTGAGCAAGGTCGCCCTGGGCCAGGAAGTGACCATACTCTGGCGCAAGCAGCCGCTGTTCATCAGGCACCGCACGCCGGCGGAGATCGCCAAGGCCCGGGCCGACGACCACGCGTCGATGAAGGATCCGGCGAGCGACGCGTCGCGGGTGAAGAACCCCGAATGGCTGATCCTGCTGGCCAGCTGCACCCACCTGGGCTGCGTGCCGGTGTTCGGCCAGGGCCCCTATGGCGGCTGGTTCTGCCCGTGCCACGGCTCGGTCTATGACACTTCCGGCCGCATTCGCGCCGGGCCTGCGCCGAAGAACCTGATCGTGCCGGACTACAGCTTCCCGACCGCCACGACCGTCAAGATCGGCTGAGCACCATGAGCGGACACTCGACCTACGAGCCGAAGACGGCGATCGAGCGCTGGATCGACCAGCGCATGCCCATCGTGCGGTTCTCCAAAGACCATTTCATGGACTTCCCCACGCCGAAGAACCTGAACTACTGGTGGACCTTCGGCGCCATCCTCGCCTTCTGCCTCGGCGTGCAGATCGTCAGCGGCATCGTGCTGGCCATGCACTACGACCCCAACGGCGACTTCGCCTTCAACTCCGTCGAGCACATCATGCGCGACGTGAACCACGGCTGGATGATCCGCAACATCCACGCCGTGGGCGCTTCGATGTTCTTCCTGGCGGCCTACATCCACATGTTCCGCGGTCTCTACTACGGCTCGTACAAGGCCCCGCGCGAGCTGCTCTGGCTGCTGGGTTGCGTGATTTACTTCCTGATGATCGTCACGGCGTTCATGGGCTATGTCCTGGTCTGGGGCCAGATGAGCTTCTGGGCCGCCAAGGTGATCACCAACCTGCTCGGCGCCATCCCGGTGATCGGCCATTTCATCACCACCCTGCTATGGGGCGGGTTCTCGGTGGATAGCCCGACCCTGAACCGCTTCTACTCGCTGCACTATCTGGTGCCGTTCATCATCGCCGGCGTGGTCGGCCTGCACATCTGGGCGCTGCACGTGCCCGGCAACAACAATCCCGTCGGCATCGATCTGAAGGGCAAGTCCGACACCCTGCCGTTCCACCCGTACTATACGGTGAAGGACGGCTTCGCGATTTCGCTGTTCCTGATCCTCTTCGCCCTGTTCGTCTTCTACATGCCGAGCGCGCTGGGCGACGTGCAGAACGAGATCCCGGCCAATCCGCTGGTCACGCCCCTGCCCATCGTGCCGGAGTGGTACCTGCTGCCCTATTACGCGATCCTGCGCTCGGTGCCCGACAAGCTGATGGGCTTCATTGCCATGGCCGCCTCCATCGGACTCATCTTCACGCTTCCATGGTTCGACACCTCCAAGGTGCGGTCCATGCGCTACCGGCCCCAGGCCAAGCTTTACTTCCTGATCTTCGTGGTGGTGTGCCTGATCCTCGGCTGGTGCGGCGCGCACGAGCCGGACGAGCTGGTGGTGCCGGGTCTCGACGGCTTCAATCTCGGGGACGCGAACATCAACAGCTTCGTTTGGTTGTCGCGCGTCGGCACGCTGTACTACTTCATCTATCTGGGGGTGCTCCCGTGGTTGCTGCCGCTCTTCGAGACGCCGCTGCCCGTCCCGGACTCGATCTCCACGCCGGTGCTCGGGCACCCGGCGGCGACCCCGGCCGGGGCCGCCGCTTCGCCAGAAAAGAAGGGCTGACCCCACAATGCTGCGCAAAGTCACCGTTCTCGCAGCACTCGCGGGCCTGCTGATCGCCACCCCGGCGCTGGCGGCGAACACGAGCTTGCCGTTGAAGCCGGTTCACTGGTCGTTCCAGGGGCCGTTCGGCAAGTACGACCAGGAACAGCTGCAGCGCGGCTTCAAGGTCTATCACGACGTCTGTGCGTCGTGCCATTCGCTGAAGCTGATCGCCTTCCGCAACCTCGGCGACCCAGGCGGACCGTTCTGGGATCGGAAGTACAAGACGCCCAACGACAACGCCTACGTGAAGTCCATCGCGGCGGAGTACAAGATCCCCGACATCGACTCCGAAACCGGCGATCCGATCCAGCGGCCCGCCACCTCGGCCGACTATTTCCCGTGGGCCTTCCCCAATGAGGTCGCGGCGCGCGGCAGCAACGGCGGCGCCCTGCCGCCGGACATGTCGCTGCTGGTGAAGGCGCGCGACGGCGGCCCGGCCTACATCTATTCCCTGCTCACCGGCTATGCGCCCGCGCCCGACGCCCTGCCGGTGCCTCCGGGCAAGTTCTACAATCCCTACCTGCCCGGCGACCTGACCTCGCAGTGGAAGGGTGACGCGAAACACGTGCCGGTCGGCGGATTGATCGCCATGCCGCCGCCGCTTTCCGACGACCGGGTGACCTACGACGACGGCGTCAAGGCCACCACCGACCAGGAGGCGCAGGACGTCGCCGCCTTCCTCAACTGGGCCGCCGATCCGAAGATGGAGGAGCGCAAGCAGACCGGCCTGGCGGTGATGATCTACCTGCTGCTGTTCGCCGGCGTGATGTACGCCAGCTACAAGACCATCTGGCGCAACGTCGAGCACTGACAGCCTGCCTCCCCCGTCATGGGGAGCCTAGGCGATTCACACATCTCCCGTTCCCGGGTTTCTCAACCACTTGGGAGGGCGACCGCGCGTTTCCTTCCCCGCTCGGGGGAAGGTGGCCCGCGCAGCGGGTCGGATGAGGGGCCGCGAAGACTCACCACGGAGGTCACGGAGAACCACGGAGTTCACGGGGGAGTGGGCTTCCGATGCTCAGGGCGTCGCCCGGCAAGAGCCGCGCATGAAGGCCATAGTCTCCGTGATCGCCGTGGTTCTCCGTGACCTCCGTGGTTGAACTTCCTCGTAC
>JBIOEG010000058.1:0-29272 GCA_044445825.1 Caulobacterales bacterium | reverse complement strand
CCTGTTATCACCTGTTCCTGGCGGATATCAGGTGGCCGCAACCTATTGAACGATCACGGCTTCCAGACCGTAACAGGTGGAAAAAACCGTGAAATAACAGGTGGAACAGGTGAATAACAGGTCGGAACAGGTGGGCGGGCGCCCGCCTCAGTTGCGGCGGGGGATGACCACCGGCAGGGTCTCGTAGCCCTTGACGAAGATCGAATGGGTGCGGGTCGGGTCGCCGGCCAGCTCCACCGACGGGAAGCGCCTGAGGATCTCTTCCCAGATGATGGTCAGCTGCAGCTCGGCCAGGCGGTTGCCCACGCAGCGGTGCACGCCGAAGCCGAAGGACAGGTGCTGGCGCGGCCGCGGGCGGTCGATGATGTAGGCGTCGGGGTTCTCGATGACCTCGTCGTCCCGATTGCCCGAGACGTACCACATCAGCACCTTGTCGCCCTCGTGGATGGTCTTGCCGCCGAATTCATAGTCCTGGGTCGCCGTGCGGCTCATGTGCGCCAGGGGCGTCTGCCAGCGGATGGTCTCGGAGACCATGGAGGTGATCAGCGAGGGGTCGGCGCGCAGCTTGTCGTACTGCGCGGGATGCTTGTTCAGGGCGTAGATCGAGCCGGAGATGGTGTTGCGCGTGGTGTCGTTGCCGCCGATGATCAGCAGGCCGACGTTCCCGTAGTACTCCAGCTGATCCATGTTCCGGGTCGCCTCGGCGTGGGCCAGCATGGAGATCAGATCGAACTTCGGCTCCGCGTTGACCCGCTCGTTCCACAGCTCGGTGAACACGGCGAAGCACTCGGCGATCTCGTCGCGCTTCTGCTCCCAGCTGGTCACCGGACCGTGGCCGGGCGCGTTGGTCATCACGTCCGACCAATGGGTCAGCCTGCGGCGCTGCTCGAAGGGGAAGTCGAAGAGCGTCGCCAGGGTCATGGCGGTGAGCTCCTTGGAGACCAGGTCGACCCAGTCGAACTCCTCGCCGATGGGCAGGTTGTCGAGGATCTGCCCGGCGCGCTCGCGGATGACCGGCGCCATGCGCTGCAGGTTGGCCGGCGCCACCACCGGGCTCACCGCCTTGCGCTGCTCGTCGTGCCGGGGCGGGTCCATGCCGATGAAGCTCTGCCGCTGCGGGCGCTTGGCGTTCTCGGCCACGGCCTCCAGGGTCGGCAGGGCGATGCCCTTGGCGGAGGAGAACGCCTGGTGGTTGGTGTCCACGGACATGATGTCGTTGTACTTGGTCACCGACCAGAACGGCCCGTAGGCGCTGTCGGCCGTGAAGTGCACGGGATCCTCGGCGCGCAGGCGCTCGAAGATCGGCCACATGGCGTCGCTGGAGAACAGCAGCGGCTGGGCGGGGTTCAGGCTCTCCAGCGGCTCGGCATAGGCCTTGGCGCGGGCTTCGTGCTTGATGTCGATGGAACCGTCGCTCACCGCCGTCTCCCTGATCGCCACGGCGCGATCGGGCGCGCGCGGACCACTCTTGGTAATGACGGCCATTCGAACGGCGTTCAGCCCGAGTAGTCAACCTTACAACTGAACGCCGCTAACAAATGAGAACGGACCGCGCTCAGGGCCTGAATTTCTTGGGCAGGGCGGCGAATTCCTCGGCCGTCAGCTTGTGGATGCTGGTCACCGGGCAGTGCTGGCGGCCGATGGGCGAGTGAGTGATCACCTCGGCGTCGAGGCCGTTGCCTTCGCAGATCCATGAGCTGCCCCGCGAGACCAGGGCGATGCGCTGGTTCCAGTCGACGTCCTGGCAGGGCGCGAACAGCGTCAGCTTGTAGTAGTCGCGCATGTTCACGCGGATGTAGACGGTCCGGTCGTCCGGCGCATTGAAGCTGTCGACGTTGCGGCTGTAGAAGCACGACGACTGGGCCTTCGCCGGATCCGCCGCCGAACCGCCCACGCCGCTCGCGCCGCCGAGGCCGAGGGCGAGGACGCTGGCGATCAGGAGTGACACTGGGACAGTGCGCTTCATGGTTGTTCTCCTAGCACGCATCCCTCAACGCCAAGGCTATAGCGATCCGGGCGGCGTTCGCAAAGCCCGTCGTGCGGCGAAACGCTCGGCGAAACGCGCGGGTCGCACGATCCGGCTCAGTGCGTCCGGCAGGGGCGATGCGGCGCCGAGGGCCAGGGCCGCCACGTGTTCGGCCAGGATCGGCGCCGCCGCGAAGCCCCGTGAGCCCATGCCGCCGAGGACGAACAGGCCTTCGGCTACCGCGCCGGCCAGGGGCAGGCGGTCCGGCGTCGTCGCGCGGACCGCCGCGCGGCCCTGCAGGTCCAGCGAAGAGACTTCGGCGGCGAGGCGCGGAAGTCGCGCGGCGAGCGTCGCCAGATTGCGCGCGTCGTCGGCCGGGCGCCGGTCACGGGCGGCGTCGTCACGGTCATGGGTCGCGCCGAACAGGATTCCACCGCGCATGGGCGCCACATAGCCGCCCCAGGCCGCGGCGCGGCAGGTGCGTCCGGTCATCGCCCAGGTCACCTGGCCGCGCACCGGCTGGATGGGCGCCGCGGGCCACAGCCGCGCCAGTTCGGCGCCGGTCGCCAGGCAGACGATCTCGAACCGGCCCAGATCGCGGCCGCCTTCGCCCAGCAGGCGCCAGGCCGGCCCGTCGCGCTCGATGCCCGCCACGGCCGCCGCCTCGACGGCGGCGAGCCAGGCGGCGAGCACGGCCGCGGGCTCGATCACCAGGGCGCGGTGCATGGCGAGGGCGCTCGGCGCAGCCTCGCCGAGAAGGGCGGCCACCTGTTCCGGGGGCATGGCGGCCACGGCGCCGGCCTCGAATACGTCCGACGAGGCGATGGCGGCGAACCGGGCGGCGTCGCGCGGCGCGGCTTCCAGCTGCAGGACGCCGCGGGCGACGATCGCCTCGGGGATCGCCGCATAGAGCTGGCCGGCGCGATCCAGGGCCTGGGCGTAGAGCCGGGCGATCGTGCCGCCGGCGGCGTCCAGCCTCGGCGTCACCAGCGCGGCCGGCGCACCGGACGCGCCCGAGCCGGCGGAAGCCGCCTCGAACACCCGCGCCTGGGCGCCAAGGTCGCCGAAGGCCCGCGCCAGCGACGCGCCGGCGATCCCGGCGCCGACGACCGCGACCCTCGGGCTGGCTTTTTCGCTGACCTCGCCGGGCGCGCGAGCCTCCAGCCGCTGGCGTTTGCGGCCGAAACCGGGCCGTCGCTCCACGGCGAACCCGGCGGCCTCCAGGCCCCGCCGGACCGCGCCCGCGACGGTGTAGGTGGCGACGTGGGCGCCCGGGGCGGAGCGTTCGGCCACGAGACGCAGCACCTCGGGGCGCCACATTGCCGGGTTCCTGGCCGGGGCGAAGCCGTCGAGGAACCAGGCGTCGGCCGAGCCCTGCCAGGCGGCCAGGGCGTCGGCCGCCTCCATCACCGCGACGTCCACAACCGCGCCGAACTCGCCCAGATCCACGCGGTGGAAACCCGGCCGCCGTCCCGGCCAGCGCGCCAGCATCAGGTCCGCGACGGGTTGCAGTTCGGGCCAGGCGATCAGCGCCCGCGCCGCGTCCGCGGCCGAAAGCGGATGGGCTTCGACGGAAAACACCCGCAGCCGCGCGTCCGGCGGCCGCGTCCGCCGCCATAGGTCGACGAGCGCGGCGATGTTCAGGCCGGTTCCGAAGCCGAGTTCCGCCACCGTGAACCGGCGGCGGTTCGCCCAGGCCCGGGGCAGGCCGCTGCCGTCCAGAAACACCGCGCGCGCCTCGGACAGCCCGTCGTCGGCGGAGAAGTAGAGGTCGTCATACAGCCGCGAGCGCGGCGGGCGGCCGCCCTCGAAGTCCGCCACCGAGACCCAGTCGTCGTCCCCGTCGCTCATGAGCGACTCATAGCGCAATCCGGCAAAGCAAAAGGGCCGCCCGGCGAGGACGGCCCTTCCACGAACCCCGCCTTGCGGCGAGGCTTTGTCTGTCGCCAGCGACTACTGCTTCGGAGCGCTGCCGCTCATGGCGTTCGACGAGGCCGGAGCCGTGGCCGAAGCGTCCGCCGAGTTGGCGGCGGCCGCAGGCGCCGCATTGGTGTCGGCGGTGGCGGTGTTGGTGGTCGTGGCCATCGCGTTGGTGTCGGCGGCGGCTGTGTTGCCCGTGTCGGCGGTATTGTTCGCAGCGGGCTTGTTGCAAGCCGCAACGGAGACGGCCGCGATGGCGGCGCCGACGATGAGGAACTTGCGAAGAGTTTCGGAGGTCATGTCCACGGTCCCTTTGGGAGAAGTTGTCAGCGCCATGGTACGGGAGGCGCGGAGGAAAGCCTCGCCGAGCCCGCGGACGCTGGGGCGCAATATGCCGTGTTCGCGATCCAAGGCAAGAGAAACGTTCACGAGCCCGTGATCACTTTTTTTCCAACCGCGCCGCGCCGCGCGCGCCGGTCAGGCCTGGTTGGGGATGGTGTTCAACGCCTCTTCCAGCTCCAGGAAGCTGGGTTGCGCGCCCGAAGGAACGCTGCCGCGGCCGATCTCCACGGAGATCTGCGCCGCATTGCCGTGCAGGTGCGCCACCAGCACCGATTGGATGATCCGGTAGAAGGAGCCTTCCTCGTCCACCACGGCTTTCAGCCGGTTGGACATAGGCCCCACCAGTCCGTAGGACAGGAACACGCCCAGGAAGGTGCCGACCAGGGCGCCGCCGATCATGGCGCCCAGCACGGCCGGCGGCTCGGTGATCGAACCCATGGTCTTGATGACGCCCAGCACCGCGGCCACGATACCCAGCGCCGGCAGGCCGTCCGCCGTGGTCTGCAGCGCCATCGCGGGCGCGAGGGCCTCGTGGTGGTGCTTCTCCAGCTGCTTCTCCATGGCGTCCTCGACCTGGTGCGGATCCTCCAGGTTCATGGTCATCATGCGCAGGGTGTCGCAGATGAAGTCGACCGCGAAGTGGTCCTTCATCACATTGGGGAAGCGCGAAAAGATGGTGCTGTCCGCCGGCTTTTCTATGTGGCTCTCCAGGGCGATCACGCCCTTGGACTTCATGGTCTTGGTGAGCAGGAACAGCAGCGACAGCAGGTCCTGGTAGTCGCTGGCCTTCCACTTCGGCCCGGCGAACACCTTGGCCATCCCGCTCCCGGCGCCTTTGACCACGGTCATCGAGTTGGAGATCAGGAACGCCGCTATGGCCGCGCCGGCGATGCACATCATCTCGTGGGGCAGGGCCTCCATGATGACGGCCATGTTGCCGCCGGAGATCAGGAAGCTCCCGAACACCAGCGCGAACAGCAGGACGATGCCGATGATCTGGAACATGCGCGCGCAAGGGGCCCCGAGCCGAGAACTGCCGCCAACTTCGCCGTTAATGCTTAATCCCTGGTGAGCGCGGGACTGGTTTCGGAGCGCCAGATCGCCGCGCTCCCTCCCCTTCACGGGGAGGGTGGCTCGCGAAGCGAGTCGGGTGGGGAAGTCTTGGTGACGTCCGAAGGCGCCGGGCGATCGTTGACAGGCCGGACTCCCCCACCCGATCGATGCCTCGCATCGATCTTCCCTCCCCATGGAGGGGAGAGAGCTTGAGTTGCGCCGCTCCCCCGCGACGGTCTAACAGCCGGGCGGCATGTCGCAAGACGCCAGCCAGCCCCCGCATCTGCCCCGCCGAGCCTTCGCGATCATCTTCGGCGTCTCCATGGCGACCGCCATGGGCAACACCGGACTGCAGTCGGTGCTGCCGGCGATCGGGCGATCGGTGGGCATCCCTGACGCCTTCGTGGCGGCGATCTTCTCGCTGTCCGCGCTGCTCTGGGCGTTCGTGTCGCCGTTCTGGGCCAGGCAGTCGGATATCAGGGGGCGCAAGCCGCTGATCATCATCGGCCTGGCTGGATTCGCCATCTCCATGACGCTGTGCGGCGTGGTGGTCAGCGTCGGCCTGGCGCATCTGGCCGCGCCGATGGTGATCTTCGGCTTCTTCCTGGTGTGCCGCGCCCTGTTCGGCCTGTTCGGTTCGGCCTCGAACCCGGCGACCCAGGCCTATGTAGCCGAGCGCACCAGCCGCGAAGAGCGCACCAACAGCATGTCCACCCTGGCCGGAGCCTTCAGCCTGGGCACGGTGATCGGACCGGTGGCCGCGCCGATCTTCATCATCGGGGTCTTCGAATATGCAGGCCCGCTCTACGCCTTCGCCCTGTTCGCCATCGGCATGCTGGTGGTGGTGATCCGATATCTGCCGGAGGACCGCTCGCGCTTCGTCGCGTTCAGCCGCCGGATGCCAAAACTGCCCGCGTCCGGCGAAAAACCCACATCCCTGCTGCGCGATCGCCGGCTCTGGCCGTTCCTGATCTACGGCTTTCTGGTCTCAACCTGCCAGAGCGCCCAGGGCCAGACCCTGGGCTTCCTGATCATCGACAAGGTCCACCACTCCTTCCCCGAGCTGCCGCAGAAGACCCTGCTGAAGATCAGCCAGGGCTACATCGAAGTGGCCATGGTGGCCGGCGCCATCGCCGGGTTGCTCGCCCTGTGGGGTCTGATCCGCATGTTCCGCATGACGCCGAGCAGCCTGCTGCGCTGGGGCGCCGGCCTGGCGGCGCTGGGCAATCTGGTGGTGGCGGTGAGCCCGGACTTCGCCACGGCCACCGTGGGCTATGCGCTCTCGAGTCTGGGTTTTTCCTTCGCCCGGCCGGGCTTCACCGCCGGCGCGTCGCTGTCGGTGGGCATGGCCGACCAGGCGCGGGCGGCCGGGGCGATCGCGGCGGTGAACGGCGTCAACGTGATCCTCGCCCCGCTGGCGGTGACCTTCTACCACCTCAACGGGCCCGGGCCGTTCCTGCTGAATGCGGCGATCCTGCTGGGCCTGGTGGCCTACGCCTTCTCCAACGGCATCCTGCGGAATGTCGACGCCGGTCACACCGAGATGCCTGCCCTCGACGATCGGGGCGACATCGCCGTGACCACCACCCTGGAGCGCAGCGACGAAGGGGCCGGCGTCTAGGCGTGCGCGGTCCCCGCGGCTTCGGCCCGCAGCTTGGCCACCATCGCCGGCGACAGATAGCCGTCGGCGGTGAGTCCTCGCGCCTTCTGCCAGGCGCGCAGGGCCTGGCGGGTGCCCAGTCCCACCACGCCGTCCGGCGTCCCGGGGTTGAAGCCGAGCCTGGCCAGGGCCTGTTGGGCGTCGAGCCTGTCGGTAAGGGAGAGCGGCGTCTCCTTGGGCCATGGCGCGATCGGCGGCCCGCCTCCGGCGAAACGGTCGGCCAGCAGGCCCACCGCCAGCGCATAGGCCAGCGAGTTGTTGTAGGTGCGGATGGCGAAGTGGTTGGGAAAGGCCAGGAACGCAGGCCCGCCGGCGCCGCACGGCACGATCAGCTGCGCCGGGGCGTCGGCGTCGGCCTCGGACCATGCCGCGCCGCTCGGCCGATGCGCGCCCTTGTCCGCCCACCAGGACGGCACCTCCCTAGGCCCTTCGCACAGGCTGAAATCGAACTTCGCCGGCAGCACTACCTCCCTCGCCCAACCCTCGCCGCGCCGCCAGCCGCCCTTGGCGAGCAGGTTCGCCGCGGAGGCCAGGGCGTCGGCGGCGGAGCCCCAGATGTCGCGCTTGCCGTCGCCGTCGCCATCCACCGCCGTCGAGAGGAACGCCGAGGGCAGGAACTGGGTCTGGCCCATGGCGCCGGCCCAGGAACCCTTCAGCTGCGCCCGCGTCGCCTCGCCGGACTCGATGATCTTCAGGCAGGAGGTCAGCTCATTCTCCGCCCAGGCGCGCCGGCGGCCGTTAGCGGCAAGCGTGGCCAGCGAGCGGATCACGTCGAAATTGCCCTGGCTTGCGCCGAAGCCCGACTCCATGGCCCACACGCCGATCAGGATGTCGCGCGGAACGCCGTACGTATCCTCGATCTTGTCCATCTGCGGGATGGCCGAGCGCTTGGCGCGCCCCAGCGAGATCACCCCGGGGGTCACCTGAGCGGCGATGTAGTCGCTGACCGGACGGGCGAACTCCGGCTGGGTGGCGTCGTGGGCGCCGATGCGCGGATCGGGCGACAGGCCGGACAGCTCGCGGTCGAGGATCGCCCGCGGCGCGCCGGCCGCCAGCGCGCGGGCATAGTAGTCGTTGAGCCAGGCGATGAAGTTCGGATCGCCGCTGGCGCCCAGCAGATCGGCCGGCGTGGGGCCGGCGGCGGCGGGCGGGGCCACGTCGGCGCGGACGACCCCGGCGCAGCCGGCCAGGGCGAGGGCGAGGAAGACTCGGCGTTGCATGAGGTGAAGGTACCGGGCCGGCGGACCGCTTCTCAATCAAAAGCTCGCGATGCTCGGCCGCGGCTGCAATGGCCGCAACGCGTTGACTTCGCGGGCCTGTCTCCTTATACCCGCGCGCTCCGGTCAAACCGCCCTGTTGAAGACGCCAGAACCATGAAGGTCAGAAGCTCGCTCAAGTCGCTGAAGACGCGCCATCGCGACTGCAAGCTCGTGCGTCGCAAGGGCCGCATCTATGTGATCAACAAGACCGACCCGCGCTACAAGGCCAGGCAGGGCTAGGGCCGCTTGGCCGCCGCGCCCACCGTCAAGGGCGTCGTCTTCGACATCGGCAACGTGGTGCTGCGGTGGAACCCGCGCACGCTCTATGCGCGGATATTCCCCGATCCGGCGCAGTGCGACTGGTTCCTCGCCAAAGTCTGCACCATGTCCTGGCACGCCGCGCACGACGCCGGCGTGAGTTTCGCCGAGAACCGCGCGCCGCTGCTGCGGCGTCACCCTGAACACGCCGAGGCCATATTGGCCTGGGAGCTGCGCTGGCTGGAGATGTTCTCCGGCGCCGTCGCGGAGACCGAGGCGGCGATCGAGGCCTTGGCGGCACGCGGCGCGCCGCTGTTCGCCCTCACCAACATGCCCACCGGCGTCGAAGCCGAGACCTTCGCGATCAGTCCCGCCCTGGGCCACATGCGCGACATCGTGGTGTCCGCCCAGGAGCGGATCACCAAGCCCGATCCACGCATCTTCGAGGTGCTCTGCCGGCGCGCCGGCATGACGCCGAGCGAGCTGCTGTTCATCGACGACAGCCGCGCCAACGTCGCCGCGGCGAAGGCGCTGGGCTTCGATACACATCACTTTGAAGACCCCGCGGCGCTGCGTCCGGCCCTCGAGGCCAGAGGGCTGTTGTGGGCCCCCGAGGCGGCGGCTAGGGTCCGCGTCCAACCTCACCCCTTCAGTCACAGAGTTCACCCGCCCATGGCCGACGATTCCTCCAGCCTCGACGTTCTCAACACCTCCGCCCAGGGCAAGCTGAGGAGCCTGGTGGAGCGCATCGAGCGGCTGGAAGAGGACCGGGCCGGGGTGATGAGCGACCTCAAGGAGGTCTATGCCGAGGCCAAGGGCGAGGGCTTCGACGTTAAGATCCTGCGCAAGGTGATCCGTCTGCGCAAACAGGACGGGGCCAAGCGTCAGGAGGAAGAGGCGCTGATCGACCTCTATGTCTCGGCCATCGGAGGCTTGTGAAGCGCAAGCCGCCAGACCCGCGGGCGCAGGCCAAGCGCGCCGCGCTCAACGCCCTGCGCAAGGCCAGGCGCGCCGCAGATCGCGCGGGCGTGAAGCTCTCGGACTGGGAGGGCGAGTTCCTGGGCTCGGTGGCCGACCGCGTCGAGACCTTCGGCCGGGCCTTCGGCGATCCCGAGAAAGGCGCGCCCGGTCAGGCGCTGTCCACCCTGCAGGGCGTCAAGCTGAAGGAGATCGCGGCGAAGGCTTCCGGCAGGGATACGCGCAAGCCCCCCGGATTTCGGCGCGGGCGGGCCAAACCAGGCCTTGGGGAACGCCGCGATAAGGCTTAAGGCAGCGTGTGAGGGACGTGCGGGCGCACCCAGGGTTGCAGGCCCGCCAACTACAGGTCGATCCGTTGACATCTTCCAGCGTTCTACTCTCGCTCGCCAGCGCGTCGCCGCCGTATGATTTTTCGCAGGACGATGTGAGCGCCGCCGCGCGGAGCATGTTCGCTCACCGCTATCGCGATTTCGACCGCCTGTTCCCGATCTTCCAGAACACCGGCATCGTGCGTCGCCAGGCCGTGCGGCCGATGGACTGGTACCTCGACCCCAAGGGCTGGCCGGAGCGCACGTCGGCCTACCTCCAGGGCGCGGTGGACCTGTTCTGCGATGCGGCCGGAAAGGCGCTGGAGCGCGCCGGTGTCGGCGCGGGCGAGGTGGACACTGTGGTCACCGTCTCCTCCACGGGCATCGCCACCCCAAGCCTCGAAGCTCGCGCCATGAAGCGCATGGGCTTCCGCGAGGACGTCTCGCGCGTGCCGGTGTTCGGACTGGGCTGCGCCGGCGGCGTGTCCGGTCTCTCCATCGCCGCGCGTCTGGCCGAGGCCCGGCCGGGATCGCTGGTGCTGTTCGTGGCGGTGGAGCTGTGCACCCTGTCGTTCCGCCTGGACGAGCTGACCAGCGCCAACATGGTGGCGACCGCCCTGTTCGGCGACGGCGCGGCGGCGTGCCTGGTCACCACCAGCCAGACGGGACTGGCCCGCATCGAGGGCGCCGGCGAGCACACCTGGCCGGACACTCTGGACATCATGGGCTGGAACGTCGACCCGAACGGCTTTGGCGTGATCTTCGCCCGTTCGATCCCGCCCTTCGCCGAGGCCAATCTGCGCCCGGCCGTGGAGGGAATTTTGGACCGCATGGGCTTGGCCATGTCCGATGTCGATCGCTTCGTCTGCCATCCGGGCGGCGCCAAGGTGATCGACGCCCTGGAAGGCGCTCTCGACCTCGGCCAGGGCGCGCTGACCCACGAGCGCGAGGTGCTGGCCGATCACGGCAATATGTCGGCGCCCACGGCGATCTTCGTGCTGGAGCGGGTGCTGCGCCATGCGCCGCCGAAGCGTATGGTGCTCACCGCGCTCGGTCCCGGCTTCACCGCCTCGTGCGTTTCCCTGGCGGCCTGATCCCTCAGGCCCGCCGGATGGCGTGATCCGTCATCGATGATCCTGTCCATCGCGGTCCTCGCCTTCACCACCGCCCAGCGGCTGGGCGAGCTCATCCTGTCCAACCGCAACACCGGCCGGCTCAAGCGGCGCGGCGGCTACGAGGTCGGCGCGCGGCACTACCCGCTGCTCATCGCCGTCCACGTGTCCTGGCTGATCGGCCTCTGGCTGCTGGGCTGGAACCGGCCTGTGAACCTGGCCTGGCTGGCGGTGTTCGCGGTTCTGCAGGCCGCGCGGTTGTGGATCGTCGCCACCCTCGGCGAGCGCTGGACCACGCGCATCATCGTCGTGCCGGGCGAGCCCCTGGTGCGACGAGGCCCGTACAGGTTCCTGCGCCACCCCAACTACATGGTGGTCGCGGGCGAGGTGATGGTCCTGCCGCTGGCGTTCGCGCTGGCGGGCTACGGCGCGGTGTTTTCCGTGCTCAATCTCGGAATGCTGATCGTGCGCGTCCGCGCCGAGGACGCCGCGCTGAAGGCTACAGCGCCTCCTTGACGCCTTCCTCCAGCCCCTGTTCGCGGACCTTGCGGTAGAGGGTGGAGCGGCCGATGCCGAGGCGGCGCGCGACCTCGGTCATGTGACCGGCATAGATCTCGATAGCCAGCTGGATCAGGTCGTGCTCGATGTCTTCCAGGGTGCGCAGGTGGCCGCGCTCGTCCAGGATGCGCACCGGCGCGTCCTTGGGCATGTCGGCGGCGAGTTCGGCGGCCGTCGGCGCGAGATTCGCGGAGGAAAGCGCCGGCGCGGTGTTGGCCGGGGGCGCCATCGGCGGCATCTTCACCCCTGAGATCGTCGGGAAGTCGTGCGGCTGCAGATAGGGCGCGTCGGCGAGGATGATCGCGCGATAGACCGCGTTCTCCAGCTGGCGGACATTGCCCGGCCAGTCGAAACCGGTCAGGCAGGCAAGGGTCTCGGCGCTCGCCCCCACGACGCGCTTGCCTTCTTCGAGATTGAAGCGGCGCACGAAGGCCTCCACCAGCGCCGGAATGTCTTCGCGGCGGTCGCGCAGGGCCGGCGCCTCGATGGGGTAGACGTTCAGACGATAGTAGAGGTCCTCGCGGAACCGCCCCTCAGCGACCTGCTTGGCGAGGTCGGCGTTGGTGGCGGATATGATCCGCGCGTCGACCTTCACCGGCCGCTTGGAGCCGACCGGGTCGATCTCGCTCTCCTGCAGGGCGCGCAGCAGCTTGACCTGCATCTCCAGCGGAAGTTCGCCCACCTCGTCCAGGAACAGCGTGCCGCCGGAGGCCTCCTGGAACTTGCCCAGGTGCTTTTCGTGCGCGCCGGTGAAGCTGCCCTTTTCGTGGCCGAACAGGATGGACTCCACTAGGTTCTCAGGGATGGCGCCGCAGTTCACGGCCACGAACGGCCGGCCGGCGCGCGACGAGGAACCGTGCACGGCGCGCGCGACCACTTCCTTGCCGACGCCGCTCTCGCCGGAGATCAGGATCGGAATCGACGACTTCGCCGCGCGCTCGCCAAGGCGCTTGACCATCTGCATGGACGGCCCCGAACCGATCATGTCGGCGAAGGTGGTGCGCCCGCCGGCGTGTTTCTTCAGCCGGTCGACCTCCACCCGCAGTGCGCCCATGGAGAGGGCGTTGCCGATGGAAATGATGATGCGTTCCGGACTCGCCGGCTTCACGAAGAAGTCGCAGGCGCCGGCTTGCATGGCCCGCACCACTGTGTCGATGCCGCCGGTGGCGGTGACCACGATCACCGGCTGGACGAAGCCCCGGGCGCGCATCTCGGCCAGTGTCTCCTGGCCGCTCATCTGTGGCATCACTAGGTCCAGCAGGACCACGTCGCAGGGCGCGCCGGAGGCCAGGTGGTCGAGCGCCGAGCGGCCGCCGTCGGCGTGGGCGACCGAGAACCCCTCTCGCTCCAGCACCGCCTGGATCAAGCGACGTTGCGTCGGGTCGTCATCGACGACCAGGACCGTTTTATTCATACGAACACACCCACACCGGAATTGGACGCCCGCCGCGTGGACGGGCTCTCGTTGTGCCTTCTTGGTACAGGTCGCGGGTAAAGGCGGGGTTTCGGATACCTGAGTCGCAGGTTAACGCCGGACCAGTTCCCGCCGGGCTCCGGAGGGTCTAAAGGCCCGCGCATGAACGCTCCCGTGAAGCCTCCCCTGGTCGCCGAGTCCCTGCCGGAATGGCGGCTCGACGACCTCTACGCCGGCCGCGAGGATCCGAGGCTGGAAGCCGACCTGGCCGAGGCGGCGCGCGCCAACGGCGAGCTGGTGGCCCTCAAGGGCCAGTTCGTGGCGAGCCGAGCGGCGCCGGCGGCCCTCGGCGAACTCATCGACCGCGGCGTGCGGCTGTACGAGGCCGCGACGGAGAAGCTGTGGGGCGCCGGCGCCTTCGCCTCGCTGGCCGCCTCCACCGCCCGGGACGATCCGGCCTGGGGCAAGTTCGAAGCCGACCTGCGCGCCCGCGCCTCGCAGATCGCCGCGGAGAGCCTCTTCTTCACCCTCGAACTGAACCAGCTGGAGGACGCCGAGATCGAGGCGGCGCTGGCCGCGCATTCGCCCGCCGCGCGCTGGCGGCCCTGGCTGCGCCGGGTGCGCCTATCGCGGCCGCATGAGCTGTCGGCGGACCTGGAACGGATGCTGGTGGACCGCGCGCCGGCGGTGGCCAACTGGGTTCGCCTGTTCGACGAGACTCTCGCCAGGCTCACCGCACGGGTTGGACACGAGAGCCTGGCCCTGCCGGAGACCCTCAACCGGCTCTCCGATCCCGACGCCGCGCGACGACGGGCGGCGGCGCAGGGCCTCGCCAGGGCGCTGCGGGCGCGGATACCGACCCTGGCGCTCAGCCTCAACACGGTCGCTTTCGAAAAGCAGGTGGAAGACCGCTGGCGACGCTACGCGAGCCCGGCGCACGCGCGGCACATCGCCAATGAAGTCGACGCCGAGGCGGTGGACGCGCTGGAGCAGGCGGTTGTCGAAAGCTACCCGCGGCTGAGCCACCGATACTACGCGCTGAAGGCTCGAGTGATGGGACGGCGGGTGCTGGACCACTGGGATCGCAACGCGCCGCTCACCTGCGCCCAGCCCCGCCGCTACGCCTGGGACCAGGCTCGCGGCATGGTGCTGGAGGCGTTCAGCGACCTGGCGCCGAAGTTCGCCGACACCGCCCGCGACTTCTTCGGCCGGCCGTGGATCGATGCGCGGCCGCGTCCGGGCAAGCAGTCCGGCGCCTATTCACATCCGGTGACCTCCCGGCATCATCCCTTTGTGTTCCTCAACTACATGGGCGAACGGCGCGACGTGCTGACCCTGGCGCACGAGTTGGGCCACGCCGTGCACCAGACCCTGGCCGCGCCGCAGGGCACCCTGCTGGCCGACACGCCGCTGACCCTGGCCGAGACCGCCTCCATCTTCGGCGAGGGCCTGGTGTTCGACCGCCTGCTCGGCGAGGCCAGCCGCGCCGAGCGCCGCGACCTGCTGGCCGGCAAGATCGAGGACTCGCTCAACACCGTCGTGCGCCAGATCGCCTTCCATCGCTTCGAGACCCACTTCCACGCGGCGCGGGCGCACGGCGAGCTGTCCGGCGACCAGATCGGCGAGGTCTGGCTGGAGGTGATGGGCGAGAGCCTGGGGCCGGCCATCCGGCTGAACGCCGGCTACGAGACCTATTGGGCCTACGTCAGCCACTTCGTGCACGCGCCTTTCTATGTCTATGCCTACGCCTTCGGCAACCTGCTGGTGGAGGCGCTGGCCGAGGCCCGGCGCCAGGATCCCAAGGGCTTTGCGCCGCTCTATGAGGAGCTGCTCGCGGCGGGCGGGGCGCGGACCTATGTGGAGGCGCTGAAACCCTTCGGCCTCGACCCGCGCCAGAAGGCCTTCTGGGCGGCTGGCTGCCGGCGCCTGGAGCGCCTGGTGGACGAGTTCGAGCAGCTTGTGTGAGGTCGAGCGCAGTCCATGGCCCGCGATCCAGAACGTGACCGCCTGAGCGGGCGGGTCGCCCGGTTCGCCCGCGTGGGTGCGGGCCTGTCGGGCGCGGCGGCGACGTTCGGCTCCAACGCCCTGTTCGGCGCGGGCGACTCCCATGCCCGCAACGCCCGGGCGCTCAAGGAGGCGCTGGGCAGGCTGAAGGGTCCGCTGATGAAGGTGGCGCAGATGGTGGCCACGATTCCCGACCTGCTGCCGCCCGAGTTCGCCGAGGAGCTGGCCGAGCTGCAGACCAATGCGCCCGACATGGGCCCCGCCTTTGTCAGACGACGGATGGCCGCCGAACTCGGCCCTCGGTGGACGGAGCGTTTTGCCGCCTTCGACCTGACACCGGCCGCCGCGGCGTCCTTGGGCCAGGTGCATCGGGCGACCTCGCTCGAAGGACGGGCGTTGGCCGTGAAGCTGCAGTATCCCGACATGCAGAGCGCCGTGGAGAGCGACCTCTCCCAGCTGCGCACCCTCATGGCGGTGGGGCGCCAGATGTTCGGAGCCATCGACACCCGCGAGATCGTCACCGAGATCAGCGCGCGCATCCGCGAGGAACTGGACTACGAGCGCGAGGCCAAGGCCATGGTGCTCTACCGCAACTTCTTCGCCGGTCGGGCGGACATCCGCGCGCCCGAACCGATCCCCGCGCTGTCCACTGGCCGCCTGATCACCATGGAGTGGCTGGAGGGCCGCGGGCTGATGGCCTTCGAGGGCGCCCAGCAGGACCTGCGCAACCGCATCGCCGCCCTGCTGTTCGAGGCCTGGTGGTCGCCGATGATCCGCATCGGCGTGATCCACGGCGACCCGCACCTGGGCAATTACAGCTTCTCCGGCGAGGCGGACGGCCTGAACCTGCTGGACTTCGGCTGCATCCGCATCTTCCCGCCCAGCTTCGTGGGCGGCGTGGCCAGGCTGTATCACGCCCTGATCGAAGACGACCGCGACGCCCAGGCCGAGGCCTACCGAATCTGGGGCTTCAAGGGTCTCACCAACGACCTGATCGACGTGCTCAACATCTGGGCGCGGTTCATCTACGGCCCGTTCCTCGACGACCGGGTGCGCACGGTGGCGGATGGCGTCAGCCCCGGCGCCTATGGTCGTCGCGAGGCGTTCCAGGTGAAGCAGGCGCTGGAGCAGAAGGGTCCCGTCACCATCCCGCGCGAGTTCGTGTTCATGGATCGCGCCGCCATCGGCCTCGGCGCGGCCTTCCTGCGCCTCGGGGCCGAGCAGAACTGGCGGCGCATGTTCGAGGCTTCCCTGGACGGCTTCGACGTTGACCAGGTGGCGGCGCGTCAGGCGGCGGCGTTGGCCGCCGTCGGTCTCGCCGCCTGAGGTCTAAGGCAAGCCGGCGCCCGGAACCTCCACGGTCAAGGCCTCGATCCGTCCGTTTCTGAGCGCCGCGCATTTCTCGGGATCCGAACCTTCCGCGGTGAGCAGATAGAGGGTGCGGCGGTCGGACCCTCCCAGCATGCAGGCGAAGACGCCGCGGTCGGCTTTCACCCGGTCCGTCACCTCGCCGCCCTCGCGCACCCTCAGCGCCTCGTTGGTGGTGGGGGAGGCGACCCAGATGGCGCCTTCCGCATCCAGGCAGATGCCGTCCGGCACGGCCCCTCCGTCCAGCTGCGCCCAGACCCGCCGGTTGGAAAGCGAGCCGTCATCGGCCACGTCGAACGCCGTCAGCCGTCCGGCGAAGCTCTCGCCGACGATCAGGGTGGACCCGTCGGGCGTGATCACGCTGCCGTTGGCGAACATCATCTCATCGGCGGCCCCGTGCACGGAGCCGTCTGGATCCGCCCTGGCGAGGCGCGCCGCCTTCGGCTGTCCGCCGGGGAACTCGAAGCCGAAGTTGCCGACATAGGCCCGGCCCTTGGCGTCCACCACCATGTCGTTGGCGTTGTGCGCAGCGATGCTCGACAGGTCCGCGTGCTCCACGGCCCGTCCGTCCGCCTCGAGCCGGATCAGCCGCCGATCGCCCATGGAGACCACAAGCATGCGCCCGTCCGGCAGCCAGCCCAGGCCCGAGACCGCCCCGGCGTGCCGGTAGACGGTCCGCCGGCTCCCGTCCGGCTTCATCGCCACCACCTCGTGGCCGTGCATGTCCGAGAAATAGAGTTCGCCGTCGCGCCAGCGCGGGCCTTCCGGGAAGGCGAGCCCGCCGAGCAGGATCTGAGGGGGTGGCGCCATGTCAGCACGCTCCTTTGCGATGTCGGCGGCAGCCTAGTCGAGCGCCACCAATACGTCGCCTTCCAGAACGCTCGATCCCTCGGCGACCGAGATCGAACGCACGCGGCCGGCGACCGGGGCTGTCACCTCGATCTCCATCTTCATGGATTCCAGGATCATCAGCACGTCGTCGGCGGCCACCTCGGCCCCCACCGCCACGCCGATCTTCAAGACGGTGGCGTCGATCTCGGATGTCACATCCATGGGCTCCCCTCCCTCACGGCCGCATGCCCACGCGCAGCTTCGGCCCCAGCCGGGTCGCGTTCACCGCGTGGGTCTTGCGGATATAGTCGACGATGGCCGGCCTTGTGTCTCGCGGGTCGATGATCTCCAGCGGCCGGGCCAGCCCCGGCTGGCGCAGCACCGACGCCATCCGCTGGAACCGGTCCTCGATCTCCAGCCGCCTGGCCACGGGATCGGCCGCGGCTTCGATCTCGCGGCGATAGGCCGCCATGACGCCGCCCTGCGCCACCAGCGATCCGGACTCCGCCGAGGGCCAGGCGTAGCGCAGCGACATGCCTCCGGTCTTGGCGATCACGCTCGCCACCCCGTACATGCGCCGCGTCACGATCGAGATGTAGGGCACGCTCGCCTCTTGCACCGCGTAGGACGCCCGGTTGGCGAAGCGGATGATCCCCGCGGCCTCCGACTCCGGCCCCACCATGAACCCGGGCACGTCGGCGAAATAGACAATCGGCAGGTGAAAGGTGTCGGCGACGTCCACGAACCGCTCGGTCTTGATGCAGGCCGCCGGCGTCATCGCGCCCCCGTCGCGGCGGCAGTCGTTGGCCAGCACGGCCACCGGGAACCCGTCGATCCGCGCCAGCATCGTCACCATCGCCCGGCCATAGAGGGCAGAGATCTCGAACATCGAGTCCAGGTCCACGACCGCCTGGATGATCTTGCGCACCTCGTAGGCCGCCGTCCGCCGCTTCGGGATGGCCGAGATCAGACCCTCATCGCGGCGATTGGGATCGTCCTTCGGTTCGGCCCATGGCGGCAGTTGCCATACGTTCGAGGGCAGGTAGGAGAGGAACCGCTTGATTTGGGCAAGAGCGTCGGCCTCGTCCTCGGCGACATTGTTCACCACCCCGGCGGTCTTGGCCTGCACCGTCCAGTCGCCCAGCTGCTGCTTGGTCACCTGCAGGCCCAGCGCCTGCGCCACCATCGGAGGGCCGCCCACGAAGGTCTCGGCCGTCTTGGTCATGACCGAAAAGTGGCAGTCGCCCACATAGACCGCCGGCAACCCCGCCACCGAACCCAGCACCGCGGCCACCACCGGCGCCTGAGCCAGCAGGTTGCCCTTGGCCATCTCGGTCGCCAGGTGGTTCTCCACGGCGGGCGTCACCGCCGAGAAATCGTGCCGCCTGGGCAGGTCGAAGCTGCCGGGCGTCCCGGTCGGCTTCACGTCCACCAGCGGCCCCTCGTCCGCCGCCGTGTGGCCAGGCGGCATGGTCGGATCGCCGCCCGCCCTCCTCGCCTCGGGATCGTAGTTCCGCACGCTGCCGCCGGCCCCGTCCAGCAGTCGGATGAATGGAACCCGCAGTTCGCTGGCCAGCCGGGCCACCTCCACCCGTGGGTAGGGGGTCCCTGAGTCCGAAGCGCCGCCGCGGATGGTGAAGTCGCCGCCCTCCACGATCACGGGCCGCCCGTCGATGTTGGCCATGCCGGTTACGTAAGCCACGGGCCGGAAGCTCTCCAGCCGCCCCTCGTCGTCCCACTTGGCCGCCCCCGCCGAGGTCGAGGTCTCCAGGAAGGAGCCGGCGTCCACCAGCAGGTCCACTCGTTCGCGGACGGTCAGCCGCCCCTGGGCATGCTGGCGCGCGATAGATTCCGCTCCACCCATCCGCTTGCGCAACCGCCGCAGCCGCTGCAGCTGCTCGATCTCCGGCGTCCAGTCCATGCCCCGTCCTCGCGGCCTCGGTCTCGTTTCGGACGTTAGAGGCGCGCGGCCTCCCGCCCAACCAAATGTTGCCGGAGCAGGCGAGCCGGCGTCGACCTGCGACGTCGCGGGCAGGAAGAACGGGTTGCCATTTTTCAAACGCTTGTTAGTCAGGGCCCATGGCCGACGATCAGAGCGTGAATCCGCAGACACCCGCCAGCGAACAGCTGGACGACGACGAACCCGTACGGCTGGAGCCCAGCCTGCCGCCGGAGATCGCCTCGCCCTTGGCGCCGTTCGAAGGCCGGGAGCCACCGTCGCCGCAATGGTTCAAGGACGCCATCGCCGACGCGCCCGAGCGGCGGATGATCGTCGTCGAGGGCGCGAACATCGAGCTGCTCACCTGGGGCGAGGTCGGCAAGCCCGGCCTGATCTTCGTGCACGGCAACAGCGCCCACGCCGATTGGTGGAGTTTTATCGCCCCGTTCTTCGCCAAGGACTGGCGGGTCGCGGCGATCTCCTTCTCCGGCATGGGCGCCTCGGACTGGCGCGAGAAATACACCTTCGAGATCTTCGCTGCTGAAATGTGGGAAGCCTGCAAGGTCGCCGGCCTCTACGAGGCGAAGCAGAAGCCGATCTACATCGGCCACTCCTTCGGCGGTTCGCAGGTGTTCTATTCGGCCTCGCACTATCCGGAGCGCATGCACGCGGCCGTGCTGGTGGACACCGGCTTCGGCGGCCCGCCCACCGAGGAGCAGATGAAGCTGTGGCGCGAGGAGGCGGCCAAGCGGGGAGAGAAGCTCCCGCAAATGGGCGGTATGGGCTCGCGCACCAAACCGAACCGCGTCTACCCCACCCTGGAGGCGGCGCTGACCCGTTTCCGCTTCATGCCGCCGCAGGTCCCCGGCAACCTCTACATCGCCGACTACATCGCCCGCCGCTCGCTGAAGCGCGCGCCCATGGAAGACGGTTCCGGCGAGGGCTGGACCTGGACCTTCGACCCCTTCCTCTGGAGCCGGCTCGACCGGGCCGGCATGACCGAGGGTGCGCCCGCAAAGACGGCGCCGCTCGCCCACATTTTCGGCGACAGCTCCAACATCATGAGGCGCCACGCCGGCCACGGCCTCGAGCTGATCCCGCCCGGCACGCCGCAGATCGTGATACCTGCGTCGGAACACCACATCATGGTGGACCAGCCATTGGCGCTGGTAGCGGCGTTGCGCGCCTTGCTGGCCGCCTGGCCGTCTTGAGCCCGCGGCGAGGCTGGTGTAGCACCCGCGCGCGCCTCCCATGCGTTAGATAAGGAGAATTTCCGACCATGGCCGAAGCCGACCACGAGTATCACCGCGGCCAGCAGGACGTCTCCGAACAGGTGGCGACCTTCCATACCTTCGGCGGCCTGGTGAAGTGGGGCTGCCTGACCCTCGCGGTGCTGCTGCTGATGTTGATCATGTGGTTCTGCACCGGCGCCGGGTTCCTGGCGGGGCTGATCAGCGGCGTCGTGGTGCTGGCCGCCGGGATCGTGTTCCTGCGCTCGGGCCCGAGTGAGGAAGAGCCGATCGCCGGCCACTGATCTGGCCGGCCTGGGGGCGCTGGACAGCGTCCCGAGTCGCTCCGTATCTACCGTAAGACCTAGCGCCCCCAAGGGGCTCACAGGAACGATCTCTTATGCCCGTCCTCGCCGTCACCAAGGAGCGTAGCGACGGCGAAACGCGCGTGGCGATCACGCCCGATGCGGCCAGGCGGCTGGTCGCCCTCGGCTACGAGGTGGTGGTGGAGAGCGGCGCCGGCATGTCCGCCGCCGCGCCCGACGCGGACTATGAAGCCGCCGGCGCCAGGATTGCGGCGAGCGCAAAGGACGCCTTGCTGGCCGCCGACGTGGTCTTGAAGGTCCGCGCGCCCTCGGACGAGGAGATCGCGGCGCTGAAGCCGGGGGCCATCGTTGTGGGGCTGTTCAACCCGCACCAGAGCCGGCCGCTCATCGACAAGCTCGCCGCCGCCAAGGCGACGGTGTTCGCCATGGAGTTCATCCCGCGCATCACCCGCGCCCAGGTGATGGACGCCCTGTCCAGCCAGGCCAATCTCGCCGGCTACCGCGCAGTGATCGAGGCGGCGCAGGTCTATGGCCGGGCGTTTCCCATGATGATGACTGCTGCGGGCACCATCGCCGCGGCCAAGGTGTTCGTGATGGGCGCGGGAGTCGCCGGGCTGCAGGCCATCGCCACCGCCCGCCGCCTAGGCGCCGTGGTCACCGCAACGGACGTGCGTCCCGCCGCCAAGGAGCAGGTGGAAAGCCTCGGCGCCAAATTCGTCGCCGTGGAGGACGAGGAGTTCAAGCAGGCCGAGACCGCCGAGGGCTACGCCAAGGAGATGAGCGCGGAGTACCAGGCCAAGCAGGCCGCCCTCGTCTCGACCCACATCGCCAAGCAGGACGTGGTGATCACCACCGCC
This sequence comes from Caulobacterales bacterium, assembly GCA_044445825.1. Classification (GTDB taxonomy): domain Bacteria; phylum Pseudomonadota; class Alphaproteobacteria; order Caulobacterales; family Caulobacteraceae; genus Acaudatibacter. The sequence continues at coordinate 7,890 of JBIOEG010000058.1, read as the reverse complement.
CTGATCCCCGGCCGACCGGCGCCGAAGCTGGTGAGCGCCGTGCAGCTGGCCTCGATGAAGCCGGGTTCCGTGCTGGTGGACTTGGCGGTGGAGCAGGGCGGCAACGTTGCCGGCGCGAAGCTGGGTGAGATAGTTCAGGCCGGCGGCGCCAGGATCGTGGGCATCGCCAACATGCCGGGCCGCATCGCCGCGGACGCCTCCGCGCTCTATGCCCGCAACGTCACCGCCTTCGCCGGCCTGCTGATCAAGGACGGCGTGGTCGCCCCCGACCTGGACGACGAGATCCTGCGGGACTCCCTCGTCGCCCAGGGCGGTTGCGTCGTTCATCCCGCCCTGAAGACCGCCTGAGGGAGCCGCGCCATGGAAGCCGTCGATCCGACCGTGTTTCGCCTGGCGATCTTCGTCCTGGCCATATTCGTCGGCTACTACGTGGTCTGGAGCGTCACGCCGGCCCTGCACACCCCGCTGATGGCGGTGACCAACGCCATCTCCTCGGTGATCGTGGTGGGCGCCCTGCTCGCCGCGGCCGCGCACGGCGTGAGCGGCGACCACCAGGTGTGGATATCCAAGGGCGCTGGGGGAGTCGCCGCGGGTCTGGCCTCGGTCAACATCTTCGGCGGCTTCCTGGTCACCCAGCGCATGCTGGCCATGTACCGGAAGAAGGAGCGCCCGAAATGAGCGGCCAAGTTCTGTTCTGGTTGGGTATGGTTTTCGGCTTCGGCGGCATTGTCGCCTATTTCTCGGTGCTGACTTTCGGCCCTCAGGCCTCGCGTCTGGTGAACGGGGCCGGCCTGTTCCTCACCGGACTTGGCCTGATCCAGACGGCGTTCGTGGTTCGCCTCGCCAGCCCGTCGCACGCCTGGCTCAACGCCAACCTCGCCATCGTGGCCCTGTGCCTGGCCGTGTTCGCCCAGACCCTCGCCATCGTGCGCAACCGCAAGGCCTGGGACGGCGTCGACCGGCGATCGGGGGAGCCTGCGGCCACGTGAGCATGGCGTTCCAGAGGATCTGTGATTCGCCGCTGACGGTGCTCGGAGACGTTCCGCAATGAACGCCAACGTCGCCGCCCTGGCGTACCTGGTGTCCGGGGTGCTGTTCATCCTGGCGCTGCGCGGACTCTCCAGCCCGGAGACCAGCCGGCGCGGCAACACCCTGGGCATGATCGGCATGGCCCTGGCGGTGGCGGTGACCCTCGGCACCCTGTGGGGTGAGGGAGCGCTCGACCAGATCACCGTCGGCCTGATCCTCGGCGGCGTCGCGGTGGGCGGCAGCGTGGGCGCCTTCATCGCCCGCCGGGTGCACATGACGGCCATGCCGCAACTGGTGGCGGCATTCCACTCCCTGGTGGGCCTCGCCGCCTGCCTCGTCGCGGCCGCTGCGCTCTACACGCCGTCCGCCTACGGCATCGCCACGCCCGGCGGCGTGAAGCTCGAGAGCCTCATCGAGCTGTCCATCGGCGTGGCCATCGGGGCGGTGACCTTCACCGGCTCGCTGATCGCCTTCGCCAAGCTGAACGGCAACATGTCCGGCGCGCCGATCATTCTGCCCGGTCGGCACGTGCTGAACATCGCCATCGCCCTGGCCGTCGTGACCCTCATCGTGGTGCTGGTGATCGGCGGCGGCGCGGACAAGTGGGCGTTCTGGGGGATCTTCGCCCTGGCGCTGCTGGCCGGGGTCACCCTGATCATCCCCATCGGCGGCGCCGACATGCCAGTCGTGGTGTCGATGCTGAACAGCTACTCCGGCTGGGCGGCGGCCGCGCTCGGGTTCACCCTGGCCAACACCACCCTGATTATCACCGGCGCCCTGGTGGGCTCGTCCGGCGCCATCCTCAGCTACATCATGTGCAAGGGGATGAACCGGTCCTTCATCTCGGTGATCCTGGGCGGCTTCGGCGGTGAAGTGGCCGCCGGCGCCGGCGGCAAGGTGGAGACCCGGCCGGTCAAGCAGGGCTCGGCCGAGGACGCCGCTTTCATCATGAAGAACGCCTCCAAGGTGATCATCGTCCCCGGCTACGGCATGGCCGTGGCCCAGGCGCAGCACGCCCTGCGCGAGATGGCCGACAAGCTGAAGGAGGAGGGGGTGGAGGTGAAATACGCCATCCACCCGGTGGCCGGACGCATGCCAGGCCACATGAACGTCCTGCTTGCCGAGGCCAATGTCCCCTACGACGAGGTCTTCGAGCTGGAAGACATCAACGCCGAATTCCCCAGCGCCGACGTCGCGTTCGTCATCGGCGCCAACGACGTCACCAACCCCGCCGCCAAGACCGACCCGCAGAGCCCGATCTACGGCATGCCGATCCTCGACGTCGACAAGGCCGGCACGGTGCTGTTCGTCAAACGCGGCATGGGCTCGGGCTACGCCGGCGTCGAGAACGAACTCTTCTTCCGCGACAACACCATGATGCTCTTCTCCGACGCCAAGAAGATGGTCGAGGGCATCGTCAAGTCGCTTTGAAGCGCGGCGAGCCAGTTCCTCTCGGCGACGCCAGCCCTTCACGGGGGCGCCGGCCGCGCCTAGCGTGGCCTGGAACTTCGGGTGAACCAATGCGCCGCCTCATTCTGCTGCTGGCCCTCGCCTCGGCCATTCCACAACCGGCAGCCGCGAGCGATGAGCCTTCGTGCGACCCCAGTAGCTTCACGCACAACGCCGACATCGTGGAAGCGGCCCGCGTCGCGCACGCCGATACCGATGGCCGCCTGCACTTCAGTTCTGGTCCGAGCGGCCTGCCCTGCGACGCGCCGACTTGCCAGGGCGCGAGCTACGTGGTGCAGGGCGATGAGTTGCTGACCGGCCTGACGCTCGGAGACTATGTCTGCGCCTGGTTCAAGCCGAGGGGCCGACAAGACCACTTCGGAACGCTCGGCTGGCTCCGCGCAGGCGCACTGACAGCCGTGCCGACGCCAGCTTCGCCTCCCATGTCGGCGTGGGCCGGCGACTGGGTCCGCGACCGCGAATTGGGTCTCCCGACAAGTCTGACCCTGCGGCCGCTACGGAACGGACGCCTCAAAGTGACGGGCGCCTCGCTGTTCGCCCACAGCCGCGAAGACATCGCTCGAGGCGCCGTCAACACCGGCGAGGTGGATCAGGCGCTTGAGGTTCGCGGTCGCGCCGCGGGTCTGATGCTCTCCGACGCCGCCGGTCAGCGGCAGTCGTTTCTTGGCAAGGACTACGACTACGCGTGCAAGATCGGCATGGTGTTGGTGGGCGATTGGCTCGTCGCCGCCGATGACGGCGCGTGCGGCGGGCTCAACGTCAGCTTCCTGGGCGTCTATCGCCGGGACCGATAGCGGGCGGACGCGGTCCGGGCTGTTCGCGCAGGCGACGGCCCTCCAGGCGAATTGGTCGAGAATGCAGCGGCGAGGCGAAGCCGGCGATTGTTCCGGCTCAAGTCCTTTCACTGGCGCCCGCCGCTGCTTAAATCCTCCGTTCATGGGGCCGGTGTCAAAGATGGCGGCGGGGATCGGGGCTCTGGTCCTGACCCTGGCCTCTACGGGAAGCGCCATGAGTTTGGTGATGGACGCGCCGCTGCGCGGCGAGATGGTGGATGTCGGCGCCGGCCGGCGGATGCACCGCGTGTGCGAGGGCCCCGCGCGCGGTGACGGCCCCACCGTGCTGTTCGAGGCCGGCTCGTTCGGCTTCTCCGCCGACTGGGCCGAGGTCCAGGACCAGCTGGCGCGCAAGGGGATACGCTCCTGCGCCTATGACCGCGCCGGTCTCGGGGCCTCCGACCCGGGGCCGCAGCCACGCGACGGCCTCGCCATCGCCAAGGACCTGGAGAACCTGCTCAGCGCCGCCCAGGAGCGCGGGCCGTTCATCCTGGTCGGACATTCCATGGCGGGCCTGCACGTGCGCCTGTTCGCCGCCCGCAACCCGCGGCAGGTCGCCGGCGTGGTGCTGGTGGACGCCACGACTCCGGAGGAGGCCGACGAGCCCACGGCGCGCAATTTCATCCTGCGCTTCCTCGATCTCTCGCGGTTCGCCGCCTGGGGCGCGAAGGTGGGCCTGCTGCGCCCGCTGGCCGGCGTGCGCTTCGCCGACGCCATCGGCCTCGAGGGCGAGCCGGCGGAGGAGAAGCGCCGGGCGTTCGCCTCGCCCGGGCACAACCGATGGAGCGCCGCCGAGGCGGCGGAATGGTTCAACGATGCGCGCCAGGCCGAGGAGGCCGGCGAGTTCGATCCGGCCTGGCCGGTGGCCGTGGTTCGGCCGGGCCCGGGGCCGCAACCCGGCGGGCGGCGCACGCACCAGAACGTCCCCGCCGTGGTCTCCCGCCAGGGCTTCGTGGAGTATGTGCCGGGGGCCAACCACGCCAGCCTGCTCGGACCGCGCTACGCCGACCGCATCGTCTCGGCGATCCTTCGCGTCCGCGCCGCGGCGCTGAACGCCAGCGCGGTCGGCTGACCCTGGCGCCCGCGGCCCTCAGTCTCGACGCCGTCACCAAGCGGTACGGCGCCTTCACCGCCGTCAGCGAGCTGAGCTTCTCGGCGATGCCTGGACGCATCCTGGGCTTCCTCGGGCCAAACGGCGCGGGCAAGACCACCACGCTTCGGATGATCCTTGGCCTGGTGACGCCCACCTCCGGGCGCATCCGGGTGCTGGGCGAGCCGGACGCGCGCAAGGTTCGCTCGCGCATCGGCTTCCTGCCGGAGGAGCGCGGCCTTTACCGGCGCATGACCCCGGTGGGCGTCATCGCCTTCCTGGCCTCGCTCAAGGGCGTCCCCACCGGCGAAGCGCGCCGCCGCGCCCGGCAGATGCTGGAGGCCAACGGCCTGGGCGAGGCGATGAACCGCCAGATCCGCAACCTGTCGAAGGGCATGGCCCAGAAGGTCCAGCTGCTGTCTGCGCTCGCCCACGAGCCGGATCTGGTGATCCTCGACGAGCCGTTTTCCGGCCTCGACCCGGTCAATCAGCAATCGCTGGAAAACATCATCCGCGACCTCGCCCGCCGCGGCGCCACCGTGGTGTTTTCCACCCACGTGATGCAGCACGCCGAGCGCCTGTGCGACCAGGTCGTGCTCATCGCCAAGGGCCGCAAGGTGTTCGACGGCGCCGTCGACGCCGCCTGCGCCGCCGCGCCGCGCACCCTGGTGCTGGAGGGTCGCCTGGCGCCGGACGCCCTGTCGGGCGCCGCCGGCGTGACCCAGGTGACCTGCGAGGCGCTGGACGAGGGCCGCTCGCGCCTGACCGCGGCGCTGGCCGCCGGCGCGCCGGTGCAGGACGCCCTGAAGGACGCCTTCGCGCGTAACCTCGACATCGCCCGCATGGAGCTAAGGGAGCCGCACCTGCACGACGCGTTCATCGTGCTCACCGGCCGGTCGGAGGGGATATGAGCCGACTTCTGAAGATCGCGCTGCGCGAATACCTGGCCTTCGTCCGCACCGTGGGCTTTTGGCTCTCCATGTGCGTCATGCCCCTGGGCTTCGCGACGCTGATCTTTCTGACCACGGCCGCCGCGCGCTCGACGCCGCCGCCGCACCTGGCCGTGGTCGACCTGTCCGGCGGCGACTATACGCAGGCCCTGCAGTCCGCCGCCGCGGCCCATCCATCGGCCGGCCCGCCCGGCGCGGTCATCGTCGCGCCGCCGGGCGCGCCGTTCAGCGACCTCGCGGACGCTACGCGCCGGCTGAAGCCCTATCTCGCTGGCGACCTGCGCACGCCGTCCGGCCAGCGGCTCGACGCGGTCGCCATCGTGCACGGGACCCGGGACAGCCCCCTGCTCGACCTGTGGACCCGCAACATCGCCGAATCGGTGCTGGAGGCGCGCCTGCGCGCCGGCCTGGCCGAGGCGGAGCGGCACGTGCGGCTGGAGCACGCCGGGCTCTCCGCCGGCGCCATCGCGGCCCTGGACGCTCCACCGCCGCAGGTGGCCACCTTCTCGCCGCGCAGCCAGGCGGGGCGGGTTTCCCTGCGCGACCGTCTGCCCGGAATCGTCGGCTTCGGCATGGGGATCATGCTCTGGTCGGTGATCCTCACCGGCGCCGGCATCCTGCTGAACAGCGTGATCGAGGAGAAATCCACGCGTATCCTGGAGGTGCTGCTTACCTCGGCCTCGGCGCCCGAGATCATGGGCGGCAAGATCCTCGGCGCGGCCGGCGTCACCGCCTCGGCCCTGGCGGTCTGGCTGACGGTGGGCGGCGTCACCCTGTTCAACAGCCAGCCGGCGATCGCCGCCGACGTCTTCGACGTGCTGCTCAGCCACGGGCTGCTCGCCTACTTCGCCCTCTACTTCCTGGGCGGCTATCTGATGTACGCCACCCTGTTCACCACCATCGGCGCCTTCTGCGAGACCGCGCGCGAGGCCCAGACCCTGCTTGGCCCGCTGATGATCCTGCTCTCCATCCCGGTGGTGATCATGGGCCAGGCGATCACCCACCCGGATTCGCCGTTGCTGCAGACCCTGTCCTGGGTGCCGCCGTTCACCCCGTTCCTGATGGCCGCCAGGGCCGCCAGCGGACCGCCGCTGTGGCAGGTGGCGGGCACGGCGGCGCTGATGTTCGCGGTCACCGGCCTGGAGATGTGGGTCGCCGGGCGCGCGTTTCGCACCGGCGCCCTGTCCAGCGGCCGCTTCGACGTGCGGCTGCTGCTCGCCAGCCTGGCGGGCAAAGGCGAGGCCTGAAACGTCGAAGGCCGCGCGGCGGACCGCACGGCCTCCTCGGATCGATCTCTCGAGGTCCCGGCGAGGGACCTGGTCTTACGGCCGCGCGGGCTTCTTCGGCGCGGCGATCAGGCCTTCGCGCTGGGCGCGCTTGCGGGCCAGCTTGCGGGCCCGGCGCACGGCCTCGGCCTTCTGGCGCGCGCGCTTTTCCGACGGCTTTTCGTAGTGCACGTGGCGCTTCATCTCGCGGAACGAGCCTTCGCGCTGCATCTTCTTCTTCAGCGCCTTGAGCGCCTGGTCGACATTGTTGTCGCGTACGAAAATCTGAACGATGACCCGTCCTCCTGAGCGCGCCCGGCCTTCCGCGTGGCTCGCGGGCGAACATAAGCTTCGGCCCCGGGGGTCCTTGCGGGCCCTCGGATGAGGCCGCGGCTGATATCAGAGAGCCTGTATCTTGTCCATGGCGAGACTTGGACGCGCGGGGGGTCTAGAAGGCGGTCATGAGCGAGGCGCGCGACTGGGCCGGCGAGAGCGAACAGGCAGTTTTGGACGAGGCGCTGAAGCTCGTCCCGCAACGCGGCTGGACCTGGCCGACCGCCTACGCCGCCGGCCGGACGGCCGGGCTGTCGCGCGGCGAGGTCGAGCTCCTGCTGCCCCACGGCCCGCGCGACCTGGCCGCCCTGCTGTCGCGCCGGCACGACCAGGCGGCGCTGGCGATGCTGGCCGGCGTCGACCCCGCCGCCCTGAAGGTCCGCGAGCGGATCCGCCGGGCGGTGGAGGCGCGGTTGCAGGCCGCTGGGCGGGACGAGGCGGCGCTGTACCGCTGGGTCGGGTTCCTCGCCCTGCCCACCAGGCTGCCGCTCGCCCTGCGCCTGCTCTGGGAGAGCGCCGACGCCCTGTGGCGCTGGGCGGGCGACACGGCCACCGACGAGAACCACTACACCAAGCGCCTGATCCTCGCAGAGATTCTCGCCTCGTCCCTGGCCATCCGGCTGGCCGAGGGCCAGGGCGCGGCCATGGCGCACGTCGATCGCCGCATCGAGGCGGTGATGGCCTACGAACGCTTCAAGGCCCGCGTGAAGGTCGCCGACGCGGCCGCCTCCATCGCCACGGCGCTCGGGCGCATCAGGTACGGCCTGGCGAGGTAGCCGCCTGTTCCGACCTGTTATTCACCTGTTCCACCTGTTATTTCACGGTTTTTTCCACCTGTTACGGTCTGGAAACCCTGATCGTTCAATGGCTTGCCGCCACCTGATATCCGCCAGGAACAGGTGATAACAGGTGATAACAGG
>JBIOEG010000057.1:0-29351 GCA_044445825.1 Caulobacterales bacterium | reverse complement strand
TCCCGGGGCCGCGCGGGTGTGGACGGAAGGAACAAACAAAAAAAGCCTGGGTCCCCGCTTGCGCGGGGAATTTCGGAGTGGGGGTTGGGGTGCGCTGGCGTCCGCCGCCACCTGTTCCGCACCTGTTATGCATCGATAACAGGCCTGTTTGGCGCCTGTTATCACCTGTTCCTGGCGGATATCAGGTGACCGCAAGCCATTGAACAAACACGGTTTCCAGACCGTAACAGGTGGAAAAAACCGTGAAATAACAGGTGGAACAGGCCAATAACAGGTCGGAACAGGTGGAACAGGCGGGCGCCTGCGGCGGCGCGTCTTCAGGTCGCGCCTACGCAAGCGGGTCTCCTTCAGGCTTCGTCGCGCAGCGCCTGGGCCAGCTTGAGGACAGTGTTCCAGTTGCGCCCCGTGGCCCGCGCGCCGAGCGCCCGCTCGATCACCCCCATGGTCAGCCGCGAGCGGCCGATCCCGTCGGGGTAGTAGGCATAGACCTGCCGGCCGGCGCCGCGCACCTGCTCGCGATCACGCACCGCCGCCTGCAGCGCCGCCACCCGCGCCTCGTCCGCCTCACCCTTCAGCGCCAGCAGCACCAGGTGGCTGGGGTCGCGCTCGGCGGCGTCCGGGAAGGGGTTGGCGGCCACCACGGCGTCCCATTCGCCGGCCGCGCGCACCAGGACCTCGGTCGCCAGGCCCAGGCGCCGGTCCAGTTCGCGCTCCAGCGCCTGCTCCAGATCGACCGCGCCACTTTCGGCGTCGAACAGCAGGTTGCCGCTCTGCAGCAGGGTGCGCACCCGAGCGTAGCCCAGACCCTCCGCCAGGCTGCGCAGCTGCGACATGGCGATGGCGTTGCGCCCGCCGACGTTGACGCTGCGCAGCAGCGCCACATGCGGCCCTACCGCCATGCCAGCGCCGCCTCGCCGCGAAGGATCGCCTCGGCCTCGGGCGTGTGTTTCGCGCCGCCGCGCTCGTGCAGCACCAGGGGCGGAAGCAGCCGCAGCGGAGCCTTGCCGGATTTCACCGCCCGGACCAGCACCCGCTTGGCCGGCTGGTCGGCGAAGGGGTAGATCGCGCGGACCTGGACCGAGCCGGCCTTGGGGGCGAGGGCGGCGAGGATGTCGCCCAGCCGGTCCGCCCGGTGGATCAGGGTGATCGCGCCACCCTCGCGCACGGCTTTCAGCAGGAACCCGACCCAGGCCTCCAGCCCGGCGTCGGCCATCCAGGCGCCGGCCTTGGCCGGGTGAGGGGCGCGCAGCTCCGCGGGATCGTCGAAGAACGGCGGATTGGCGAGGACGGCGTCGAAGGGTTTCAGACCCAGGCGGGAGAAGGGCTCGCCGATGTCGCCGCGCAGCGCCGCGATGCGCTCGCCAAGCCCGTTGGCGGCGATGTTGTGATCCGCCAGGGCGAGCGCAGCCGCGTCGCGCTCGATCCCGACGAACCGCGCGCCCGGCCTGCGCGCCGACGCGGCCAGCAGCACGGCCCCGACGCCGCACCCGGCCTCCAGCACGCGCGCGCCCTCGTCGGCATCGCAGGCGGCGGCCAGCAGGGCGGCGTCCAGACCGGCGCGATAGCCCTCCGCCGCCTGACGAAGCAGCACGCGGCCGCCCAGGATGCGGTCCTCGGTGATCGGCGAGGCGGTTTCCGCCATGCCCTTGCGCGCCGCCCCTTGTGATTGCCTTGACGCTCACCTATCCCCCCACCATTGTCCCGCGCAACGGCGTTGACCGCTCGAGCGGGCGGCTAGGAGCTTGTCTTGGACGCAGCCAAAGCGGCCATCGTTCGACCGGCCGGCTCGGTGGAGCGTTTGATCCGCCTGGCTTGCGCTGACATGGACGGCGTCGACGCGCTGATCCTGGCGCGCATGCAGAGCCCGGTGAGCGTCATCCCGGAGCTGGCCAGGCATCTGATCGCCGCCGGCGGCAAGCGGCTGCGCCCGCTGCTCACGGTCGCCGCCTCGCGCCTGGCCGGCGGCGAAGGCGACACCGCCCTGAAGCTCGCCGCCGCCGTGGAGTTCATCCACACCGCCACCCTGCTGCACGACGACGTGGTGGACGGCTCGCACCTGCGCCGCGGCAGGGTCGCCGCGCACCTGATCTGGGGGGCGCCGTCCAGCGTGCTGGTGGGCGATTTCCTGTTCGCCCGGGCTTTCGAGCTGATGGTGGAGACCGGCTCGCTGGAGGCCCTGGACATCCTGGCGCGCGCCTCGCGGGTGATCGCCGAGGGCGAGGTGCTGCAGCTGACCCGGGCCCACGACCTGGCGCTCTCCCAGGCCATGTACCTGGAGATCATCAGCGCCAAGACCGCGGAACTGTTCGCCGCCGCGGCCGAGGCCGGCGCGGTCTCCGCCGGGACCGACACGCGGCGCTCGGCTGCGCTGAGGTGCTACGGCCAGAACCTCGGCCTGGCCTTCCAGCTGGCGGACGACGCGCTCGACTATTCCGGGATCACCGAGACCCTCGGCAAGAATACCGGCGACGACTTCCGGGAAGGCAAGGCGACCTTGCCCCTGCTGCTGGCCATCGCCCGCTCCGGTCCGCGCGAGGCCGCATTCTGGGAGCGCGCCATCGGCCGCAAGGACCAGACCGACGCGGATTTCCGCCGCGCCCGGGAACTGGTTGTGGGCTCCGGCGCCCTGGAGGCCACCCTCGACCTGGCCGCCGACTATGCGGAGACGGCGAAGGCGGCTCTCGCCCCGTTCGCGCGCAACGACTGGCGCGAGGCGCTGGAATCCCTGGCCGACTTCGCGGTGAGCCGCAGGGCCTGACGGCCCTCGCGGCCGCTCCTCACCCTGGCCCGATCATCTTCTCCGGGCGGACGATCTCATCGAACTCGGCTTCGGTGACATAGCCGCCGCCGACCGCCTCTTCGCGCAGGGTCGTGCCGTTTTTGTGGGCGGTCTTGGCGATCTTGGCGGCGGCGTCGTAGCCGATCTTCGGGGTCAACGCGGTGACCAGCATAAGCGATCGGTCCAGCGCGGCCTTGATGTTGTCCTCACGCGCCTCGATGCCCACCACGCAGTTGTCGGTGAAGCTGATGGCGGCGTCCCCGAGCAGGCGGCAGGACTGCAGGAAATTGTAGGCCATCACCGGGTTGAAGACATTCAGCTCGAAGTGGCCCGAAGCCCCGGCGAAGCTGATCGCCGACTGGTTTCCCATGATGTGCACGCACACCATGGTCAGAGCCTCGCACTGGGTCGGGTTGACCTTGCCGGGCATGATCGAGGAGCCGGGCTCGTTCTCCGGCAGGGAAAGCTCGCCCAGGCCCGATCGCGGTCCGCTGCCCAATAGCCGGATGTCATTGGCGATCTTGAACAGCGCCGCGGCGGCGCTGTTGATCGCGCCGTGGGCGTAGACCATGGCGTCGTGGGCGGCGAGGGCCTCGAACTTGTTGGGCGCGGTGACGAACGGCAGGCGGGTGATGGCGGCGATGCGCGCGGCCACCTTCTCTGCGAAGCCCACCGGGGCGTTCAGCCCGGTGCCTACCGCTGTGCCGCCCTGGGCGAGCTCGTAGAGGCCGTAGAGGCTCTCCTTGATGCGCCGCACGGCCGCGGCGACCTGGGCGGAGTAGCCGCCGAACTCCTGCCCGAGGGTGAGTGGCGTGGCGTCCTGGGTGTGGGTGCGGCCGATCTTGATGATGTGGGCGAAGGCCTGGGTCTTGACCTTCAGCGCCGCGTGCAGGTGCTCCAGCGCCGGCATCAGCGCGCGCGACACCTCCTCGGCGCAGGCGATGTACATGGCGGTGGGATAGCAGTCGTTGGACGACTGGCTCATGTTGACATGGTCGTTCGGGTGGATCGGCGACTTCGACCCCATCACGCCGCCCATCATCTCGATGGCCCGGTTGGAGATGACCTCGTTGGCGTTCATGTTCGACTGGGTGCCCGACCCGGTCTGCCAAACCGCCAGGGGGAAGTGGTCGTCGAGTTTGCCGTCGATCACCTCCTGGGCCGCCGCTACGATGACGTCGCCGAAATTGTTGTCGAGCTTGCCCAGCGCCATGTTCGCCTCGGCCGCGGCGCGCTTGACCACGCCGAGCGCCCGGACCACCGATAGCGGCTGCTTCTCCCAGCCGATCTTGAAGTTCTGCAAGGAACGCTGGGTCTGGGCGCCCCAGTAGCGGTCGGCGGGAACCTCGATGGGGCCGAAGGTGTCGGTCTCGGTGCGCGTGGCGGACATGGCGGCTCCCAGCAAGGCGGCGCCCGGGTTTAGCCGTCCGCGCGGGGCGGCGACAAGGCCTGGGTCTTCCGCCGCCCCGGCGGCTAAGGTGTCAAAGCCTTTAGGGCCAGATCAGCAAGCCGGAGCCTCTCATGAGCGACCACATCGGGGACAAGGTCATCGTGGTGACCGGGGCGGGCGGCGGCTTTGGCCGCCTGATCAGTCTCAAAGCCGCGGCCCTCGGCGCGCGGCTGGTCTGCGCGGACATCAACGCCGCGGGCCTAGCCGCCACGGTTCAGGCAATCGAAGACTCCCAGGGGCAGGCCATCGGCCGGCAGACCGACGTGACCGACGCCGCCCAGATGGCGGCTCTGGCGCGGGCGGCCGTCGAACGGTTTGGCCGGATCGACGTCATGATCAACAACGCCGGGGTCATGCCTTTGGCCTTCTACGCCGATCATTCGGCGGCGGCGGCGCTCTGGCATCGCTGCATCGACATCAACATCAAGGGCGTGCTGAACGGCATCATGGCCGTTCACGACCAGATGATCGCCCAGGGCCAGGGGCACATCGTCAACATCTCGTCGATTTACGGCAACTTCCCGGTCGCCGGCGCGGGGGTCTACGGGGCGACCAAGGCGGCCGTGAACTTCCTCTCGGAGTCCCTGCGCGTGGAGTCCCAGGGCAAGATCAAAGTCACGGTGGTCAAGCCGACCGGCGTCCCGGGGACCGGGCTCGGCGGCGGCATCGTCAATCCCGCCGCCATCGTCGGCATTCTGGGCCAGAACGCGCCGTCCTACCTGGCCACCATGGGGGCCATGGCCTCGGGCGGCCTCAGCGCCGGTCAGGCCGACCCCGACAACATCGCCTATGCCGCCCTCGGTCCCGACTTCATCGCCGATCAGGTCATTCACGCGATCAACCAGCCCTGGGGAGTCTCCCTGGGCGACATCACCATCCGCGCCTCCGGCGACGGCTACATTCTCTAGGCTCTCAGGCGAAAGCCGCGAAGATAGCCCGGCGGTTTACGCTCGAGCGGCTTATGCTGTACCCAGCCCACGCGCGCCGTCTTCCGGCGAACCCGGCGGCGACGCCAAGGCATGCGTGGGAACGAACGAATGAAATCAGGTTCAGCTTTGACCTTCGACGACGTCGTCCTGGGGCGCCGCAGCGCCCGCGGCTACAAGCGCGATCCCGTGCCCAAGGCGCTGATCAGGGAGGTCATCGAGATGGCGATGCGAGCGCCATCGTCGCTGAACACGCAGCCCTGGAACTTCTATGTGGTCGCCGGGGCGCCGCTCGACCGCATCCGGGCCGGCAATACCGAGCGCAACCTGGCGGGCGTTCCATCGTCGCGCGAGTTCCGCGGCCATGGGGAGTATGTTGGAGCGCACCGGGAGCGGCAGATCGAGATCGCCAAGCAGCTGTTCGGGGCCATGGGCATCGAGCGGCACGACCAGGAGGGGCGCAGGGACTGGGTGCTCCGCGGCTTTCGCCAGTTCGACGCGCCGGTCTCGATCGTGGTGACCTATGACCGATCGATCCACGGCGGCGACATCGCGCCGTTCGACTGCGGCGCCGTCACCAACGCTCTGGTCAACGCCGCCTGGTCGCGAGGTCTGGGCTGCGTGATCAACAGTCAGGGGATCATGCAGTCGCCCGTCGTCCGCGAGCATGCTGGAATCTCTGATGACCAGGTCATCATGATCTGCGTCGCCATGGGCTATCCCGACGACAGCTTCCCGGCCAATGCGGTCGTCTCACGCCGCAAGTCCGTCGATGACGCCACCGTGTTCGTCGGCTTCGACGAGTAAGCTAGGGTGTTCTGCCGGAACTGGGGTCGCAGCGGGGTCTCAGACCGTGAACCCCTGGCTCGAAAACGGCAGCGTGCGCACGCGCTTGCCGATGGCGTCGAACACCGCGTTGGCCAGCGCGGGCGCCACGCCGGGCACCCCCGGCTCGCCGGCGCCGCCCACGGCGGCGTCGGGGCTGTCGAACAGGAGCACCTGCACGGGCGGGGCCTGGCGCATGCGCAGCAGCTGGTAGGTGTCGAAACTCGACTGGTCGGGCTTGCCGGCGGTGAAGGTCATGGCCTCGCCCAGCGCCGCGGACAGTCCCATGGTCGCGCCGCCCTCGAACTGGGCGCGCACCTGCTGCGGATTGACCGCCGTGCCGAGATCACCGGCGACCACGATGCGGGTCACCTTGATCGCCTTGCCGGCGACCCGCACCTCCAGGCCGGTCGCCACCAGGGACCCGAAGGCCTCGACGATGGCCAGACCCCGGCCGGTTCCCCGCGGCTTGGGCGAGCCCCAGCCAATGCCCTTGGCGGCGGCGTCGAGCACCCGCAGCGCCCGGGCGTTGTCGCCGAGCAGGCGCCGCCGATAGGCCAGTGGATCGGTCTTCGCGGCGTAGGCGCACTCGTCGATGAAGCTCTCGCGGCCGAACGCGGAGAGGCCCTCGTCCACCGACCGCCAGGGTCCCTGCGGGATGCCGGTCTTGACGCTGGACTGGGTGCTCGCGAACCGCTTCAGACCATAGGGCTTGGGCTCGGCGCCGCCGGTCGTGGCGTCCGTCGAGGCGCCCACGGCCTCGTAGCCGTCGATCGTTCCATCGGCGCCGAGCGCCGCGCGGTAGGTGGTGCGCACGGCCTTGCGGTAGAAGTCGTGGCCGGTGTCTTCCTCGCGCGTCCAGGTCAGCTGCACCGGCGCGCCGCCGGCTTCGCGGGCGATCAGCGCCGCCTGCACGGCGTAGTCCACCTGCAGACGGCGGCCGTAGGCGCCGCCCAGCAAGGTGTTGTGCACCACCACCTGTTCGGGTGGACGGCTCAGGGCCAGGGCCACGGATCGGCGCAGACGTGTCGGGACCTGGGTCGGCGACCAGATCTCCACCTTGCCGTCGGTGACCTGGGCGGTGGTGTTCATCGGCTCCAGGGCGGCGTGGGCGAGGTAGGCGGTCTGGTAGGTCGCCTCCACCTTGACCGCCGCCTTCGCGAAGTCGGCGCGCAGGCCGTCGCGGACGGCGGCGTCGCTCACCGAGGCGTTCTGCCCTCCCATCGCCGCCGCGAGCCGCTTTTCGATGTCGCCGGAGGTGGAAACCTGGTTGGGCGTCGACCATTGCGGCTGCAAGGCCCGGACGCCCTTGAACGCCGCCCAGGTGCTGTCGGCCACCACGGCCACGGCCGCATCGAGCGTCACCACCTTGCGCACGCCGGCAACCGCCATCGCCGGCGCATCGTCCACCGACGCCAACTTGGCCCCATAGACCGGCGCCTGGCGGATCGAGGCGTGCAGCATGCCGTCCAGCCGCACGTCGATGCCGTAGATCGCCCGGCCCGTGGACTTGTCGACGTTCTCCAGCGTGGCCACGGGCTTGCCGATGTAGCGGCGCTCGGCGGCCGGCTTCAGCGGCGGATCGGCGGGCGCGGCGCAGGAGGCGGCGTCGGCGGCGAGCTCGCCGTAGGCGAGGCTTGCGCTGGTTTTCAGGTTCTTCACCTGGCCGAGTGCGGTTTGGCAATCCGCCGCGTCGCAGTTCCAGCGGTGGGTCGCGGCGATGACCAACTGGGCCCGGGCGGTGGCGGCGGCCTTGCGCATCGCGGTCCAGTGCGCGCGAATCGAGGAACTTCCGCCGGTGCCGATGCCGAAGCCCAGGCTGAACGGCGGTACGTCAGGAACCATCTCCACGCTGATCGCGTCCCACGATACGTCCAGCTCATCCGCCAGCACCTGCGCCTGGCCGGTGCGTGCGCCCTGGCCCATCTCGCTCACCGTGGAGAACAGCGTGACCTTGCCGTCGGCGCCGATGCGCAGCCAGGGGCTCAGCGGCGCCGCCTCCGTCGCCGCGACGGCGCCTGGGTCGCCCAGTCCCAGCAGCAGTGCGCCACCCGCGCTCCAGCTGATGAACCGCCGCCGATCGATATCCATGGCGTCCTCCGTGCACTTCGTCCCAGACTATCGCGTTCGCCGCGGCCTCGCCTATAGGTTCGGCGCATGAGCGAGCCCGAGATCGACGGCTGGACCGCCCGCGGCAAGGTGCGGGCGCGCGAGGTCGCCGGCGCCCTCGAGATCGTGGTCGAGGGGCTGACCACCCAGGGTCGCTACTACAAGCCTTTGATCTATGAGTTCTTCCGCAAGGACTGGCGCGGCGGACGCCCAGCCTGGGGCGAATTCCAGGTGGAGATCCTGATGGAATACCAGGGTGAGCCGCCATGGCTCGACCTGGACAACCTGGCCAAGGCGATCCTCGACGCCATCAAGGGCTTCGCCTTCCACGACGACGCCCAGGTCGGCCGCTTGCTGGTGGAGCGCCGGCAGGGCGAGCGCGAAAGGATCACGGTGCGCGTTGCTCGGCGCGAGTAGGGGGTCACCCCGGCGGCAGGGCCATCAGAGGCAGTGTGGGGCGTATGGCCGGGCCGACCCAGAACTGCGGCTCCGAGGCCGGCTGCATGCCGGTTTCGGTTTCCCTGCGGGCGACGCAGGCCTTCACCTCGGGGCCGAGCGCCACGAAATCGTGGGCGGAAGGCAGCACCTGGAGCATGCAGGCGTCGAAGTAGGGGTACTTGTCGGCTTCGCTGCAGCCGAAGCTCGACCTGTCGGGCCTCGCCGCGGTGAGGATCTCCCGGTTCGGTTCGGCGAGCACCGGCACGAACACCCCCGAGAAGCAGGCCGAGATCACCACCACCGTCGGCCGATCCCCGCAGGTCTGGCCGATCAGTTCGTCCATGACGCCGGGCGGCAGCAGCTGGTCGTTCACCATCACGCCCTCCGGCGCGCCGTGTGAGGTGAAGTAGATCAGGCACCCGCCCTTGGCCTGCTCGGTGAGCTGTTTCAGGGAATCGTAGATCGGCCGCAGGTCCGACTTGCCGGGCTTGGTGTCGGGATAGCGCTCCGGCCGCACGGAGAACTGGCGGATGTTGGCCGGCAGGAAGCCCTTGCGCACCAGTTCCGCGGCGACGTCGCGGCGGGCGTTGTCGAATGTCTCGGTCTCCACGCCGGTGTGCGCGGCGTGAAAATCGCCGGCCACGACCACGGCCGCCCAGTCGGAGAACGGACTGGCCGCCCAGGCGCCGGACGCAGCCGCGAGGCTGGACGACATCAGGATCGCGAGGAGAACCGGCCAGCGGCGCATCGGCGCTACTTGTAGTTCTTGAATGGCGTCGGCACCGCCGTGCCCGTCGCCTTGGCCACCAGCCGGCCTTCGGCGTCATAGAGTTCGCCCTCGGTGAAGGCGATGGACTTGCCCCAACGGATCACCCGGCCGACGCCCCGCAGCGACCCCGGCATGGCCGGCCGCAAGAATGTGGTCTTCATCTCGGCGGTGGGCGCGACGGCGGTCATCTTCGACGCCACCATGCAGGCCACCGACATGCACTCGTCCAGCATGGCGCACAGATAGCCGCCTTGGACCTGCTTCATGGGATTGGCCAGCAGCTCGGCCCTGGCGTCGAACGCCACCTCCACCTGCATCTTCTCCTGGCTGACGCTGAGCATACGAAAGCCGAGGGTCTGCGAGCCGGTGGGTTGGTTCTTGGTGCGCAGGAAGCGCTGCAGGATGTCGTCGTCGGTTGGCGCCGGCGGCGCATCGGGGGCTACGTCGGTCAAGGGCTCTACTTTTTCCTGAATTGATCGAGGGATACGACCTTCGGCTCATCAACGGCCTTGGCGCCGGACTTGTCCGCGGCCGACTTGACCGCCTGCGGCTTTGCCGGGGTGGCCCTGTCCGGCTTCGTCGGGCCTGGGACGGCTTCCGCCGGCGTGAAATCGACCGGCGTGAATTGCAGCAGATACTGCACGCTGGGATCGAAGAACCGGGTCACCGCCGCATAGGGCACCGACAGGGTCTTGGGCTGGCCGCCGAACTTCAGGGTCACCGCGAAGAAGGTCTCTCCCGGGGCCAGGTCCCAGTACTGGTGCTGCAGGACGATGGTCATCTCGTCCGGATATTTGTCGAGCAGGTCGGCGGGTCCGGACACCCCCGGCGCGTCGGTCTTGAAGCTGATGTAGAAGTGGTGATCGCCGGGCAACCCCTGAGGCGAGGCCGCCCGCTTCAGGGCGGCGCGCACGACGCTGCGCTTGGCCTCCTGCTCCAGCGCATCGTAGCGCATCAGGTCCTGAGGCTTCTCGTCCTTGGCCATGGCGTGAACCTAGCGCGGGCAAGCGCAAGCGCAAGGGCGGGCGTGCGGGTTCGGCGTGTTTGCAAACGCACGTCCGGTCCTTCTCCCCCTGCGGGAGAAGGTGGCCGCGAAGCGGACCGATGAGGGGTTGCGCCGGCTTCGCCGGGGCGCCGCTGAGATCGGGGGAAAGTGGGGGGCTTCTGTTGCCAGGCGCCCGCAAGCCTTTTCGCCAGGAAGGGGGGCGCCGCTGAGATCGGGGGAAAGTGGGGGGCTTCTGTTGCCAGGCGCCCCCCGGGCCCCGCCTAGCGCTGCTAAGACGCTAGGACTTTAGATCGAATTCGTCCGAACCGCTTACGCGGCCAGGGCGTATTCTTGAGCGAAGTTATCGTTCGCATTTAGTCAATGGCCCGAAACGGTGAGCCACGCCGAGAGAAAGCAACGCCTTTAGACGTCTGTCGATGCTGATCGGCCCCATGCACGCTCGCCGATAACGCGAGGAGTAGATGTTGGTGGAGCCGCCGGGAATCGCACCCGGGTCCAGTCCGCTTATTGCGCGCGCGTTTATCTCCATAGTCCGGAGTGATCCGAACCCGCCCAATATAGGTTGCCGAGCTTTCATTTTGAAGAACGTTCGCCGGGGCCTAGGCTGAAGCGCGGTTCACGAAGCGCAAGCGGCAAGGGCGACTTCGTGAACGGACAGCCGCTGTTCGTCAGCAGACTTGGGCCGCGCACCGCCCGCACCTAGCTTCTGGGCGCCCGTTCAAGGAGGGGCGCTTTCGATGAAAAGCTTTCTGAACGCGGGGAAGTTCCTGGCCCTCGACATGGCCTCGACGATCGTCCTGCTGGTCGTCCTGCAACTCACCCACAACATCATGCTCGGCGTCGGCATCGGGATCGCCATCGCCTTCGGGCAGGTCGGCTACTACCTGGTGCGGCGCCAGCCGGTGCACACCATGCTCTGGCTCAGCCTGGTGCTGGTGTCGGCCTCGGGCGCGGCGACCTTCCTCACCAACGATCCGCGCTTCGTCATGCTCAAGCCCAGCGTGATCTCGGTGGTCGTCGGCTTGGTGATGCTCAAGCGCGGCTGGATGGATCGCTACCTACCGGCGATTGCGTTGGAAGTGGTGCCCGACCTGGCGGTGTTCTTCGGCTACGTCTGGGCGGCCAACATGTTCGTTTCGGCCGTGCTGAACATTGTTCTGGCCTTGACCTTGAGCCCCGTGGCGTGGGCGACGGCGATGTCCATCTATCACACGGGCAGCACGATCGGCCTGTTCCTCATTCAGTACGCCAGCATGAGGATCATCGGCGTACGCCGACGGCAGGCGGCTGTGCCGCTGAGAGTTGGCGCGCAGGCCTGACATCGCGCCTGCAGGGCGCGCCGCGTCCGAGGCTCGCCCTACAGCGTCTCCTCGCCGCGCTCTATGGAGAGCACGCCGGTTCTCGAGACCTCGACCAGGCCCAGCGGGTGCATCAGGTCGGTGAACTTGTCGATCTTGGAGGGCGCGCCGGTGATCTCGAAGATGAAGCTCTGGGTGGTGGTGTCGATCACCCTGGCGCGGAAGATGTCGGCAAGGCGCAAGGCCTCGGCGCGCTCGGCGCCCACGCCGCGCACCTTCACCAGGGCCAGCTCGCGTTCGACGCCGTTGGGGTCCTTGGTGACGTTCTGCACGTGGCGCGTGGACACCATCTTCTGTAGCTGGGCCTCGATCTGGGCCAGCACCTGCGGCGTGCCGCGGGTGACGATGGTGATGCGGCTGGTGTGGGCGCTGCGGTCGGTCTCGGCCACCGTCAAGCTCTCGATGTTGTATCCCCGCGCGGCGAACAGCCCCACCACCCGGTGCAGGACACCGGGTTCGTTGTCCACCAGCACGGCGAAGGTGGCGAGGTTCTCGGCCTGGACGTCGTGCGCCATGTCATAGGCCGAGGCGGGGGGTTCGGTGGTCATGGTGCTTCAATAGCCCATCCTCCCCCTAAGCTGTCATCCCCCCAACATTGTCATCCCGGAAACGGCGCAGCCGTTATCCGGGACCGTCGCGCGCGCCAATGTTGGAATTCGCCAAAGCAGCAGCGCTTCCGGAGGTCCCGGATCGGCCCTGCGGCCGTCCGGGATGACAGCGTGTGTTGAAACCGTACCCCTAGACCAGCTTGCGCCCGGCCGAGTCGATCACGTCGCCGATGTCCTCGACATCCTCGCCGAGGATCATCTCGTTGTGCGCCTTGCCCGAGGGGATCATCGGGAAACAGTTCTCGGCGCGTTCCACCCTGCAGTCGAAGATCACCGGCCGGGGCGTGTCGATCATGGTCTCGATCAGCCCGTCCAGTTCGTCCGGGTGGTCGGCCCTGAGGCCCACCGCGCCGAAGGCCTCGGCCATCTTCACGAAGTCCGGCAGGCTCGCCGAATAGGAATGGCTGTAGCGCTCCCCATGCAGCAGCTGCTGCCATTGGCGCACCATGCCCATCCATTCGTTGTTGAGAATGAAGATCTTGATCGGCAGGTCGTATTGGATGGCGGTGGACATCTCCTGCATGGTCATCTGCACGCTGGCGTCGCCGGCGATGTCGATGACCAGGCTCTTCGGGTGCGCGACCTGCACGCCCACAGCGGCGGGCAGGCCGTAGCCCATCGTGCCGAGCCCGCCGGAGGTCATCCAGCGGTTCGGCTCCTCGAACTCGAAGAACTGCGCGGCCCACATCTGGTGCTGGCCCACCTCGGTGGTGATGTAGACGTCGCGCCCGCGGGTAAGCTCGAACAGGCGCTGCACGGCGTACTGCGGCTTGATCAGCTCGCGCGAGGGTCGGTAGGCGAAGCCCTTGCGGGCCCGCCAGCGGTCGATCTGCGCCCACCAGGTCTTGAGCGCAGACTGGTCGGGGCCGAGGCGCATGCGCTTCCAGGCGCCGATCAACTGCTCCAGCACATGTCCCGCATCGCCCAGTATGCCGACGTCGGTGCGCACCACCTTGCCGATGGACGAGGGGTCGATGTCGATGTGGATCCGTTTCGAGCCCGGCGAGAAGGCGTCGAGGCGGCCGGTCACCCGGTCGTCGAAGCGCGCGCCCACGGCGATCATCACGTCGCAATCGTGCATGGCGTGATTGGCTTCCCAGGCGCCATGCATGCCCACCATGCCGAGCCAGGCCGGGTCGCTGGCCGGGAACGCGCCGAGGCCCATGAGCGTGGAGGTCACCGGGGCGCCGGTGAGCCTGGCGAATTCGCGCAGGGCCGCGCTGGCCCTAGGCCCCGCGTTGATCACCCCCCCGCCGCTGTAGATGATCGGCCGCCTGGCCGAAGCGATCAAGGCGGCCGCCTCGGCGACCCGGCCCGCGTCGCCCTCCACCCGAGGGTGGTAGTTGTGGCTGGCCCGGGCCCGATCCGGCCCGACATAGCTCCCGCTGGCGAACTGCACGTCCTTGGGGATGTCGATGACCACCGGGCCGGGCCGGCCGCTGGTGGCGATCTTGAACGCCTCGTGGATCACGTGCGGAAGGTCGGCGACGTTTTTCACAAGGTAGTTGTGCTTGGTGCAGGGCCGGGTGATCCCCACGGTGTCGCACTCCTGAAAGGCGTCCGTGCCGATCAGGTGCGTCGGGACCTGGCCGGTGATCACCACCAGCGGGATGGAGTCCATCAGGGCGTCGGTGATGCCGGTGACGGCGTTGGTGGCGCCAGGGCCGGAGGTCACCAGAACCACGCCGGGCCGGCCCGTGGACCGGGCATAGCCCTCGGCGGCGTGCGTGGCGCCCTGCTCGTGCCGCACCAGGATGTGGCGCAGGCGCGGCTCGTGGAACAGGGCGTCATAGATCGGCAGCACCGCGCCGCCGGGATAGCCGAACAGGTCGGTCACGCCCTGGTCCACCAGGGCGCGGACCACGATTTCCGCGCCGGTCATGATCTCGGCGATGGTTTCGGCTTCGATGGTGGGGTGGGCGGTCATGGGCTGATCTGTTTCGGCTTGGGTTGCAATTTCGGCAAGAAAAAAGGCCCTCAAAGGGGCCTTGGGCGCGCGACCGAGGGTCGGGAGGGGGCGTTATACCCCTACCGAGATCGGTCGCTTTCTAAGTACCAGTTGCGCGGCGCGCATCAGTCTTGCTCCGAAACGTCGGACGATTGGATGCCATTCTCGGCGCGAGGCGTCAAGGAAGGGTTGAGCGGCGGCCCAGGCATGTCGGCTGCCGTGGAGCCGCTGCTAGGTCAGCCTCACGCCGCCTCGGCCGGCGGCGAAGATGGTTCTCGGGACGTTTTGATGATTCTTGCCTGGAATCTGGGGACACAGTTCGTTCCAGGCCACGGGCATCGTCTCGCCGGCAGACATCCTCGAAAGCAGTCGCTCGTGAAAATCGCGGAAACTGCGGCCGTTCCGCGAGATCGTCATGACGAGGTTGATGCGATTTCCGGCTGGATTGAAGCCTCTGATGTAGCTCTGCGGATCGTTGTCGGCGGCGATCCACAGCAACTTGACGCCCGAACGGAAGCATCTGACGATCAGATTGGTCCCGGTGAGCGATGACTTTCCAATTTCGCCTGCCGGACCGGCGTCGCAAAACAGGTGCACGACGTCATAGTTTCTATCCAAGGCGCGCAGGAATGCCTCCGCTTCACCAAAGGATTCAAGGGTCGTCGCCGGATAGAACCGCCTGTAGGCTGCTGCGTCTTCGCCAGCCAGTTCTGCAAATCGATCGTCGATGCTCGCGACAAGCACCTTTGTTCCGACCACCGTGTCACGCCTGCCGGGACTACCTTGGGCCTTCCGGCCGAGCAGACGATCGAGCAAGCCCATGGATTATGTTCCCCGCGCGTCCAGCTCGACCTGCGTCGCTGATGGCGGCGAGCCTACTAAACGCCCATAGGTAGAGTCCAGGCGGTCCCTGACGCCGGACCGGTCGCGGGGCCAGCCGCTCACGGGAAGACCGAGAGCGCTTGTAATTCACGCCATTGGTCTTCCGCCGCCAGGCATTCGATCCTCGGCCAGTCCGGAGTCTGGTTGCGCAGCCAGGTCAACTGGCGCTTGGCGTAGCGGCGGGTTTCCCGCTGCGCGCGGGCGAGCGCCTCGCCAATACTGGCGCGGCCTTCGAGGAATTCGACGATCTCGCGCACGCCTACCGCCTTCATGGCGGGCAAGGAAGGGTCGAGCCGCCGCGCCCGCAAAGCCCGCACCTCCTCGATCGCCCCGCCGTAGAACATCGCCTGCAGCCGCGCGTCGCAACGGGCGTAGAGTTCGTTGCGCGGCGGGTCCAACACCACGCCCCGCCAGTCTTCGGGCCGCAGCGTCGGCGCGGTGTCGAGCTGCCAGGCGGTAAGGGCGCGGCCGGTGAACTCGGCCACGGAAAGGGCGCGCAGCAGCCGCTGGCGATCGCCGCGTTCGATGCGCTGCTCGGCCTCGCGGTCGACTTTTGCCAGGCGGTCGCGCAACCCCATCTCGCCGGCCGCCGCGGTCTGGCTGGCCAGGGCTTCGGCAAAGGCGCGCGGCACGGCGGGGATGTCTGCCAGACCGCGGGTCAGGGCGCGGAAATAGAGGCCGGTTCCGCCCACGACGACAGCGGTGCGCCGCCAGCGGGCGATGTCCGCCAGCACCGCGCGCGCCGCATCGAGCCAACGCCCCACCGACCAGCCGTCCGCGGCGTCGGCGACGCCGAACAGGTGATGGGGAACCAGCAGCGTCTCCTCGCGGGTCGGGCGGGCGGTGAGCACGGCGAGGTCGCGGTAGAGCTGCATGGCGTCCGCGTTGACGATCTCCCCGCCCACCGCCTGGGCGAGCCGCAGGGCCAGGGCGGACTTGCCGCTTGCCGTGGGACCGGCGATCAGCCAGATGCGGAGCTCAGCTTGCCGAGACGCCATGCAGATCGTCCTAACCCTCGTCGCGCCGGATCTCGATGGCCTGCAGGACGCCCTGCCCAACGCCCTCGAAGCGGTCGCAGGGGCCGGTTGCGCCGTCAAGGACACGGAAATCCTGGGAGATGGGGCCGCGGACCTGTTCGTGGACCACGACGACCCCACCATCCTGCGGGCCGCCCTGGAGAGCGTGCTCGAGCGCCGGCCGGTGGACATCTGCGCCCAGCTGGTCGCCAACCGCCGCAAACGGCTGTTGGTCGCCGACATGGATTCCACCATCATCGGCTGCGAGTGCCTCGACGAACTGGCCGACTTCGCCGGGGTGAAGCACAAGGTCGCGGCGATCACCGAGCGCGCCATGCGCGGCGAGCTGGAGTTCGAGGACGCCCTGCGCGAGCGGGTGGCGATGATCGCCGGCCTGCCGCTGGATGACATGCGGCGCTGCTACGAAGAGCGCGTGCGGCTCAATCCCGGCGCCCGGACCCTGGTGGCCACCATGGCGGCCCACGGCGCGCGCTGCGTGCTGGTTTCCGGCGGGTTCGAGTTCTTCACCGCCCGCGTGGCCGCCGCCGCCGGCTTTCAGGCGCACTGGGGCAACAAGCTGGTCGATGACGGCCGGGTGCTGACCGGACAGGTGGGCGAGCCGATCCTGGGGCGGGCGGCGAAGCTGAACGCGTTGCACGCCGAAGCGGCTGCCGCCGGACTGCAGATGGTGGACACCCTGGCGCTGGGGGACGGCGCCAACGACCTCGGCATGATCCAGGCGGCCGGGCTCGGCGTCGCGTACCGGGCCAAGCCGATCGTCGCGGGCCAGGCCGACGCGCGGGTCGACCACGCGGACCTGACGGCGCTGCTCTACTTTCAGGGCTACGGCGCCGACGCCTTCGTCACGGCCTAGGACAGCTTCGTTACGTGCTGTGACCAAACATGACTGTCCGCGCCGGGTGATCGGTTGTAGGCGTCGGCATGGTCCTGCCGCGCCCGATTCTCGCCGTCGTGTTCGACATGGACGGCCTGCTCATCGACACCGAGACCCTCTACCGCGACGCCATCATGGGAGCGGCCCGGGCGATGGGCGCAGAGCTGCCCTTGCCGCTTTTTCACCGCATGATCGGCGTCCCGATCGCCCGCAACCGCGAGCAGCTGGCCGAGCATTTCGGGCCCGACTTCGACATCGACGCGCTGTTAGCCGGCGCGGGGAAGCGGTTCCAGGAGGAGGTCGATTTCGAGACCCTGGTGAAGGTCGGCGTGCGCGAGCTGCTGGATTTCCTGGACGAGGCGGGCATCCCCAGGGCGGTCGCCACCTCGTCGCCGCATGAGTCCGTCCAGGCGCACCTGGGGCCGGTGGGACTGTTGCATCGCTTTCAGGCCGTGGTGGCGCGAGGCGACTACGCCACCGGCAAGCCCGCGCCCGATCCCTTCCTGCGCGCGGCCGCGTTGCTTGTGGTCGATCCGACGGACTGCCTGGCCCTGGAGGACTCCCACAACGGCGTGCGCGCGGCCCACGCCGCCGGCATGATGACGATCATGGTCCCCGACCTGCTCCAGCCCACCGACGAGATGCACGAGAAGTGCGTGGCGGTGGCGCAGAGCCTGCACCACGTCCGAGACATCATCGAGCGGGCGATGCGCGCCCCGCTCTGACTGCGACACTCCCCGGTGGAAGCCTGGCGGCTATCGCCGCCGCGGCGGGACCACGTCCTTGAACATGTCGAAGGCCTTCCAGGCCGGCTCCACCGGCTCGGCGTCCACCCGCGGCGCGTAAACGGACGGCTCGACGAGCTGCAATTGCGGGATGTAGCGGGGGCAGTTGGGGAAGATGTCGGTGGGCGTCACCTTCACCAGCATCTGGCCGCCGGCGAAGCCCTCCAGCTGTTCTTCCTCGAAGGCGATCTGCGCCACACCATTGATCCGTAGGCGGCCTGGTTTGTCGCCGATGCGCATGAACAGCAGGCCGACATTGGGGTTGACACGGATATTGCCCAGGCTGCGGAACATTCCGTTGCCGTCGTAATCGGGCCAGATCAGCAGGTCCGGCGCCGCGATGCGCACGAAGCCGGGCAGCCCGCCCTTGAACGAGCAGTCCGGCCGGCCCTGCGCATCGGCGGTGGCCAGGAAGAAGAAGGGGCTCTCCTCGACGAAGGCCTTGTCAGCCTCGTTGAACCGGTCCCGACGGAGCTTCTCTTCCAGCCGGTCGGCCAGCGCCCTGCTGCCGAAGCGGTCCTGAAGTTCACGCTGACCCTGGTGGTACATGTCCTGTCCCCGATCGGTCGCCGCGCGGTGCTTGTAAACCTGGGCGCGGGTGAGGATATGAGGCCCACCTGCAAGGCGCAACGAACCGATGAACCTGCCTGCCCAGCCCGACAAGGATCGTCTGCTCGCCGCACTCGACCGGGTGAAGGACCCCAAGACCGGTCGTGGCCTCGCCGCCGCGGGTCTGGTGCAGGGGCTTTCGGTCCGCGACGGGCGCGCCGGCTTCATCATGGAGGTGCCGTCCGAGGAAGCCGCGCTCTACGCCTATGTGCGCGAACAGGCGGAGAAGGCTCTGGCCGCCGTGCCGGGGGTGGTCAAGGCGCAGGTGGTGCTCACAGCCGCCGCCCGCGCGCCGGCGCCGGGGACCACGCGGGTGCGCAAGGGCGCGCAGGTGGCCGCCGACCCGCATGCCCAGGTCTCGCCGCACGACGCCCAGAAGCCGCCGCACGTGAAGCGCGTCATCGCCGTGGCCAGCGGCAAGGGCGGCGTGGGCAAGTCCACGATCGCGGTGAACCTCGCCTGCGCCTTCGCCAAGCTCGGCTTGCGGGTCGGGGTGCTGGACGCCGACGTCTATGGTCCGTCGGCGCCGCGCATGCTGGGCGTGGACGAACAGCCGGCTTTCGTGGATGGCCTGCTCAATCCGCTGGAGGCGCACGGGCTTAAGGTGATGTCCATCGGCTTCCTGGTGGACGAAGGCGCGCCGATGATCTGGCGGGGGCCCATGGCCTCGTCGGCGGTGCGCCAGATGATCGTCGACGTGCGCTGGGGAACCGAGGCCGAACCCCTCGACGTGATGGTGGTGGACCTGCCGCCTGGCACCGGCGACATCCAGTTGACCCTGATCCAGAAGCTGGCCATCGACGGGGTGGTGATCGTTTCGACGCCCCAGGAGATCGCCCTGATCGACGCCCGCCGCGCCGCGGCGATGTTCAAGAAGACCGACACGCCGATCCTGGGCGTGATCGAGAACATGGCCTTCTTCCCCGACCCGGCCACCGGGGCGCCGATCCCGATCTTCGGAACCGGCGGGGCCAAGGCCGAGGCGGTGAAGCTGGGCGTGCCGCTGCTGGCGGAGATCCCCATCGACATCGCCCTGCGCCAGGGCGGCGACGACGGCGCGCCGCTGGTGGTGACGGCGCCGGAGAGCGGCGTGGCTCAGGCGTTCATGGCCGCCGCGCGGGCGCTGCGGGGCTGAGCCCTACTCCGCCGGCGCCGCGCCCGCGGCGGGACCCACCAGCGCCTCTTCCGCCGCCGCCAGATGTGCGGATTCCGCCTCCTGTTCCAGCGCAGCGCGAATCTCATCGTGGCGTTTGGAGTCGAGCTTGTAGCCGATCAGCGCGGCCCCGCCCCCGAACACCAGAATGATCGGTGCGAACAGGTAGCACATCTCCAAGCCGAAGATGGCGTGAGGCGTGTTGATCGCCCCTTCCTTGCCGTTGTAGCCGACCAATTGCAGGATCGGGAACACGATCAGCACGGTGATCGTCCCACCGATCTTCGTGGTGGTGGTGACCATGGAAAACAGCAGGCTGGTCAGGTCCTGCTTCTTCTCCAGCTTCACCTCGTCGACGATGTCGGCGACCATGGCGCGGATCAGCAGCAGGAAGGCGCTGGCCGTGAAGCCCACCGTGAACATGCCGACTACGGTGGGGATGGCGTCGATCAGCGTGTAGTGGGGCCAGACCCTCGGCAGCGCCATCAGTGTGGTCTGGGAGATGGCGTAGCAAACGCAGGCGATTTGCACCGTGCGGTGTTTGCCCAGACGCTTCGCGACCCGCGCCCAGAACGGCGCGCCGACGATCCCCGCGCCGATGTAGAAGATCAGCAGCAGGCCGACCGCGGCGATGTCGAAGCCCTTGGCGTCGTGAAAGAAGAACACATAGAGCGGGCCGGTCGTGCCTGGACCCAGCGTCAGCATCAGATCGGCGACAATGACCCGCAACATCGACGGCCTGGCGATCGCGCCCAGGTAGTCGCCGACGGCGAACCGGGGCCGTGGCGGCGCCGCCGCGAGCCTCTCTGGCGTGAAGGTGGCGCAGATGGCGATGGTCAGCGGAAGGGCGATCAACAGGATCGTGGCGATGGTCGGCATGCTGGCCGCCTTGCCGGGAACGACTTTTCCATGGGTGACGAGCGGCAGCAGCAGGATCGCGATCGACCCGAGCACGGCCAAGGCCTGAGTCCAGCCATAGAGGCGCGAGCGCTCGTGATAATCCTTCGCCAGCACCGCGCTCCACGCGGCGAGCCCGAGATTCAGCATCGACAAGCCGACGAAGGTCACCACCAGCCAAAGGATCATGTACGGCGCGTCCACATGCTTCGGCGGCATCAGCATTCGGTAAATGCCCAGAATGGCGAACGGCGCGGCGAGCAACAGCCAGGGCCGGTACCGGCCGATAACCGTCTTGGTGCGATCCATGGCCAGGGCGATGAGGGGGTCGAACCAAAGGTCGATGAAGCGCACTGCGGAAATCGCCGCGCCGACTGCGATGAAGCTCAACCCGAGCCCCACATAGTACCGCGGCAGATACACGCCGTAGATCACCGCGACGCCGGCAAGCGGCAACCCTATGGACCCGAACGCGAAAATCGTGGTTAGCGGAACTCGCGGCGCGGCCGCCGGGGCGGGGCTGGATGACACTGGCGCTTCTCCCAAATCGCTGGCGGGCGCTCTTGCGGCGTCCTAATGCGTTCGAATTCAATCACGCCTCGACCGAACGCGCACGCGCCAATCTACGCCGTGGCGATACGTCACTCCGCGGGGGTGGCGGTGGGAGGCAGGGCGACATCGCCGGTGAGGCCCTCGAGCACGGCCGCCTCGGGGATCATGGCGTCGCGCTGCTCCAGCGCCGCGCGAATGTTGGCGTGACGCCGCGAGTCGAGGCCGTAGCCGAGGAAGCAGGCGCCGCCGAGCATGACGAACATGATGGGGCCGATCAGATAGATCAGTTCCAGGCCATGTATCGCCGCCGGCGTGTTGTGCTGGCTCTCCAGCGTCCGGTAGCCGACCAGCGCCAGGGCGTTGAAGGTGAAGAAGATCGACAGGGCGCCGGCCGCCTTCTGGGTTCCGGTCACCAGGGCGTAGAGCAGGCCGACACGGTTGCGGCCTGTCTCCAGGCGGACCTGGTCGCCCACGTCCGCCACCATGGCGCGGACCAGCAGGGTGAAGCCGGTCGCCAGGAACCCCATGACGAACATGAAGGGCGCGTCGATGAAGAACCGGCCCTTGGGCATCACGAAGAGCAGGGCCAGGCCCAGCGAGTAGCCGGTGCTCGCGGCGATCAGCGTGCGGTGCTTGCCGAAGCGCACCGCCAGCCGACCCATGGCGATCGCGCCCACCAGGCCGGCGATGGTGTAGATGAACAGCAGCAGGGCCGATTCCTTCGCGCTGAAGTGGCGGGAATCCCTGAAGAAGTAGAGGTAGATTGCGGCCATCCAGCCGGGACCCAGCGCCAGGCAGAAGTCCGCGGCCAGGATGCGCAGCACCTCCGGGCGCTTGAACAGCTGCCAATACTCCGCCAGCCGCACGCGCTCCGCGTGGGTGGTCGTCGCCACGCGCTCGCGGGTGAACACCCCGGCGATCAGCGCGCCCGCCGGCGCGCCGATGATCATGAACCAGCCCATGGTCTGGATCAGATGCGGGTCGCTGGCCTTCGGAATGTTCAGGAACGTCGGCAGCAGCAGGAGGATCGCCGCGCCCAGCACGCCGATCGACGAGAGCGCCCCGAACAGCCGTGAGCGCGCGTCATAGGTGGGCGCGATGCCCGCGGCCCAGGACGTTTGGGCCAGGCCCATGATCGAGGTGCCTATGTAGAACAGCAGCATCCAGCCGATCAGGTAGGGCAGGGTTATGCCCGGCTTGGCCATGAACACCATGTAGGCGGCGAGCGCGAACAGCGGGCCGCCCACCAGCAGCCAGGGGCGGTAACGCCCGAGCCGCGTGCGTGTGCGGTCCATGCCCAGGCCGATGAAGGGATCCAGCCAGATGTCGATCAGCCGCACGATGGCGAAGGCGTTGCCCACCATCGCCGTCGAGATGCCGATGTGGCTGGCGTAGTACTGAGGCAGGAACACGGTGAACGCCACGGCGTAGCTGCCGAGCGCCAGGCCGGGCGAGCAGAAGGCGAGGACGCCCAGGAAGGACAGGCGTTGGGCGGCGGGAGTGGCGGGCGAGGCGGCGGTCACTGAGGCTCCCTGGTTGACGCTGAACGCCACTGCCGGACGCTTGCGCACAAGGAACCTTGCCGGCGCCCAGCGCGCAAGGGGTTTTGCGCCGGGCGGCTAGCGGGTGCGGTTGTACTGATAGTCCTCGCGCTCGCCGGCGGTCCCGGACCTCAGGCCGCTCGGCAGCGGCGCCCGCGTGGCGTTCAGCTTGGCGTGCGCATCGAGCGCGGCTTGGTCGCTCCACAGTTCCAGCAACACCAGCTTGTCCGGGTTCAGCGCGCTCTGGAACACCTCGAACTGCTCGCAGCCAGGCTCCTGTGCGACCTCGGCGCACCGCGCGCGGAGCGCCTGGGCGAACTCGGCGCCCATTCCAGGGGCCGCGGCGATGGTGACAACGAGCCGAACCGACATCTTCGCATCTCCGAAGGGCGAATGCGCCCCAGTGGGCTCACCTTGGCATCGCAGCGGACTGCGCCATAGTGTCCACTCGAGGTTGAAGGTGGAGAAAGCGGGCGATGGCGCAGTCACAGAGCTATGCGGAGCGGCATGCGAGCGCGGCAGAGTCGTTCAAATCGTTCGCGCCGGACGTGGAGCCCGAGCGCATCGCCGCGAGCTTCGCCCGCCGCCAGGGGGCGCTGGGCAGCATGGCGTTCGATGTTGTCGGCGCCATGTGGTCGCGCCCGCAGCTCAGCCGCCGGGACCGCTCGCTGCTGGTGATCTCGGTGCTGGCGGCGCAGACGCGTGACGAGGAACTGGAGGCGCACACCGGCAACGGCCTGCGCAACGGCCTGACGCGCGAGGAAATCGAGGAGATCCTGCTGCACGTGGCCGCATACGCGGGCTTTCCCGCGGCGATGGCGGCCAGTCGGCGTGTGGACAAGGCGCTGCTGGCGGCCGAGGGGAGCGAGAAGCTCTCCGAGCGAGCGCCGGCGGCGGCGAAGTCGGACGAAGAGCGCGACCGGGACGGCGCGGAGGTGATGGCAACGATCACCGGCGCGGCGAGCCCGCTCGACCCCGCCGCCAATCTGGCGCGATTGGAGGCGATGCTGGGCGAGGGGGGCGTCATCGCCCAGCGCTGGGTGTTCGGCGAGGTCTGGAGCCGGCCGCAGCTTTCGCGCCGCGACCGGTCGATCGTGGTGCTCACCATCCTCGTCTGGCTGGGCGCCACGACCGAGCTGACGCTGCACGTGCAGGCAGGGCTGCGGCATGGGCTGACGCGCGTCGAGATCGAGGAGGTGGTCAGCCACCTTACGCTCTACGCCGGCATCCCGCGCGCGGTCGCGGCCATGCGGACGGTGCGCGAGACATTCGCCAGGCTGGACAGCGGGGCCTAGCCCGCCCTCACGACACCAGGCACGGCGCCTCGGCCGGCGCAAAGCCCTGGGTGGCCGGCAGCACCTTTTGCGCGAACAGCCGCATGTTGGCCTCGGCCTTCTCCACGGACATCGAGCCGTAGGAAAACACCGCCACGAACTCGTCGGCGCCCATCATGGTGTTGATGCGCTCCAGCTTCTCGATGCAGGTCTTCGGGCTGCCCCAGATGTTGTTCTGTAGGTAGATCGAGGCGGTGTCGAACTCCGGCGGCAGCGAGGCCCGCATCTTGGCCATCTGGGCGTAGTACTCGTAGCCCTTCAGCCCCTGCAGGTGCTCGCCGAGAAACTGATAGTGCCGCAAGGCGCTGTCGCCGTACTCCGGCAGGTACTGGCGCGCGCCTTCCTCGGCTTCGGCGTCGGTCTCCGCGCAGTAGACCCAGCAGACGACCGTGGGTCGCTCGGCCTTCCAGCCGTGCTCCTCCACCCGTATGCGGTTGTATTCGCCGAGCTCCTGCTTGTGCTCCTCCCAGAGCCGCTGCGGGATGAACAGCGGCTTGCAGTTCTCGTGGGCGGCCACCGGCATCGACGACGGGCTGCCCCAGGCGATGTAGAGGTCCTCCAGCAGGGTGTTGCCCGGACGCGGGCGCGGGCGCAGCGAGGTGCGGCCGATCTGGTGATACTGGCCTTCGTAGGAGAACCACTCCTGGGACAGGCTCGCGCGCAGCACGTCCAGCGACTCCTTGAAGCGCTCGCGGGACTGGTCCATCGGCACGCGAAGACCGTCGTACTCGCGGATGCCGAGGCCGCGTCCCATGCCGACCTTGAGCCGGCGCCCGTCCAGCATGTGGTCCAGCGCCACGAAGCCTTCGGCCACCTGCACCGGGTCGTGCCAGGGCAGCACCACCACCATGGTCCCCATGTCGATGCGCTGCGTGCACCCGGCGAAGTAGGCCAGGAACTGCGTGGGCGTGTTGATCATGGTGTAGGGCGTGAAGTGGTGCTCAACGGTCCACAGGGAGTCGAAACCCAGTGGCTCGATCAGCCGGCCAAGGTGGAACTGCTCCCGGTAGATCTGGGCGTCAGGGACCAGCTGGGGCGCCTCGCCGCCGGGCGCCCGGGCCTCGGCGGCCTCGAACCTGTCCCAGTCGACGTAGTTCTGGGCGAACAGCGACACTCCGACCTTCACGGCGCACCTCCGGCTTGGACTGGCCCTCGCCAATCGCCGCCATCGTGTCCGCTGTGCGGCGAAATGACAATCGCCGCGGTCGCGGGGACCGGCTCAGCCGCCCGACATCTTGCGGAAGAACTTCTGGCTCTGTTCGCCGCCGGCGACATAGGCCTTCTGGCCGGCCTCGTCGCTGATCTTGCCCCAGTTGTCGCGCACCTCCTCCACCGAGATGCCGCCCTCGCCCAGGTAGACGCCCTCGGTCTCGAAGATGCGGGCCATGGCGAAGGCGCCGGCGCCCGCGGTGAGGATCGCGCCCGTGGGGGCTTCCTCGGAGGCCAGGAACACCACGCCTGGCGTGACGTACTCGGGGGCGAGGCGTTTGAGGATCTCCGGCGGCATCAGGTTCTCGGTCATCCGCGTTCCGGCCACCGGGCTGATGGCGTTGACGTGGATGTTGTTCTTCTGCCCCTCCAGCTTCAGGGAGTTCATGAAGCCGATGATGGCCAGCTTGGCGGCGCCGTAGTTGGTCTGGCCGAAGTTGCCGTAGAGCCCGGTGGAGGAGGTGGTGACCACGATCCGCCCGTAGTTCTGCTCCTTCATGATCTCCCAGACCGCCTTGGTGGGCTTCACGGTGCCCATCAGGTGGACGCTCACCACGAACTCGAAGTCGGCGATCTCCATCTTGGAGAACGACTTGTCGCGCAGCACCCCGGCGTTGGCGATCAGGATGTCGATGCGGCCCCAGGCGTCCATGGCGTGCTTGACCATCAGGGCCACGCCCGCATCGTCGGTGACCGAGGAGCCGTTGGCGATCGCCTCCCCGCCCAGCGCCTTGATCTCCTCCACGACCTTCGTCGCCGCGTCGGACGATCCGCCCGAGCCGTCCATCGATCCGCCCAGGTCATTGACCACGAGCTTGGCGCCGCGCCGGGCCAGTTCCAGGGCGTGCTGGCGCCCCAGACCGCCGCCGGCGCCCGTCACGATCGCCACCTTGCCGTCAAAGCGGATGTCCGCCATCGCCATCTCCCGAGAAAAGTCGCGGCCTTGTGCGGCCCGCGCCGGGAGGCGTCAAGCCGATCAGCCCTGTGACGCGGCGCCCTTGAGGAACTTCACCAGCACCCGCTGGCCGATCAGGAAGGGCGCGCCGTCGGCGGTGACCACCACCTCCACCACCCGCTCGTCGCTGCGCTCGCCCGGGTCGTCCGACTGCAGCTTGCGGGCGCCGAACACCGGGGCGCGGCGCAGCACCCGTCCGGAATAGGCCTTGCTCTGCTCCGCCTCCGGAACCAGTTGCACCGCCTCGCCGTTGAACACGAAGGGCTCGGCCCCCTCGGACACCTCGGCCCGCACGATCCGCTGGCCGGCCGGCTCCAGGTCGAACATGTTGGAGACGTTCAGCGTCGAGGCGCCGGCGCCGGGATTGGCGTAGCGGCGCACGATGCGGCCGTCGGCCGGCGCCCGGATCACAGTCAGGTCCAGGGCGTAGCGCGCCTCGGCCAGCCGCGCCTGCGCCGTGCCCACGGCGGCGTGCTGAGAGGCGAGCGTGGCCTCGGCGGCCTTCACCGCGTCGGCGGCGTTGTCCAGCGCCTGGCGGGCCACGAAGCGCTCGGCGTCGAGGGGCTGCAGCCGGGCCAGCTCTCGCTTGGCGGTGGCCAACTGCACATCGGTGGTGTCGGTGGCCGCGCGGGCCTGGTCCAGGTCGGCCTGCGCCGTGCGCACCGCCAGCCGCTGGGCGTCGTCCTCCTGGCGGGCAAGGACCTGGCCCTTCTTCACCGTGTCGCCTTCCTGCACATAGACGTCCTTGACGATGCCCGCGGTGCGCGCCGCCACCTGGATCACGCCGCCCTCCACGTCGGCCTTGCCCTCGGCCACGGCCAGGAAGGGACTGGCCGCCGGGGGCGCGGCCGAGGCCTTGGCCGCCGCCCCGACGCCGAGCTTCGCGCACCCGCCCAGGGCCAGGGCGATCGTCAGAAGGGCGGGGAGGGTGGTGCGGGCGGGGAACATGACGGCGACTTTCAGGGGTGGGCCGGTTGCAGTTGAAAATGGCGAACGGGGACCGGCGCGGCCGCGTCGTCGTCGGCGAGGATGCGGCCGTCCTCGAGGCGCACCACGCGGTCGGCGAAGGCCTCGAGGCGCGGGTCATGGGTGACGCAGACCACCGCCGCCCCGTGCTCGGTGGCCGCGCGGCGCAGCAGGCGGATCACCACCTGGCCGTTCTCGCCGTCCAGGGCCGAGGTGGGCTCGTCGGCGAAGATCAGCCTCGGGCGTTTGGCGAGCGCCCTGGCGATGGCCACGCGCTGCTTCTCGCCGCCGGACAGTTCGGACGGACGCTGGTTCATGCGCGGGCCCAGGCCCACCTCGTCCAGCGTCTCCACCGCGATGCGCCGCGCGTCCGCCCGGCCCACGCCCTGGTATTTCAGGACGATGGTCACCTGCTGCAGGGCCGTGAGCGCCCCGAACAGGTTGAAACCCTGGAAGATGAAGCCGCAGTGGTCCAGGCGGAAGCGGTCGATCTTGCCCGGCTTCAGGCTCCACAGGGACTCGCCCAGGGCGGTCACATCGCCGGCGTCCGGCTTCAGCAGGCCCGACAAGGCCGCGATCAGGGTGGACTTGCCCGACCCGGACGGGCCCATGACCATGGTCACGTCGCCGGCGCGCGCCTCGAAGTCCACGCCCCTGAGCACCTGCACGAAGGTGCGCCCGGTCTTGAACCGCTTCACCAGGCCCCGCGCGAAGATGGCCGTCTCGCCCTTGCCCACCGCGTCGCTCATCGCAGCAGGTCCGCGGGCTGGCTGCGCTTCAAGATGCCCAGCGACATGGCGCCCGACAGCATGGCGATGACGACCAGCATGATCGCCACCTCGATCACCGACGGGGGCTGGAACGCCATCGGCAGGCCCACGGCGTTGGCCGCGAAGGTGATCAGGAAGGTGAACAGCGCGGTCGTCGCCAGCCCGGCCACGCCCACCCAGGCCGACAGCTCCAGCACCACCAGGCGCAGCGAGCCCACCGAGACGCCCAGCGCGCGCAGGGAAGCGAACTCCTTGATGTTGGCCAGGATCGCCCCGCGCAGGGTCTGGGAGGTGATGCCGATGCCGATGCCGATGCCGAGCACCACCGAGAAGCCGAGGAGCACGCCGACGATCTGCTCCTTCATCAGCGAGTCCTCGTTGGCGCGGCTGAGCGCGGGCTTGGTCCAGGCGCGGTAGGCGCCGTTGGACCTGGCGTTGAGGTCGTTCACCACCGCCTCAGCCCGGGCGGGGTCGCGGATGCGCACCAGCAGCGGTCCGATCTGAGGACCGGATTCGCCCATGCCCAGCGCCCGCAGCGAGGCGCGCGACATGATCACGTCGACGTTGTTGATGTTCGGGTAGTTCTGCAGCACGGCGCGCAGCACGACGGTGTGGCCGTTGAGCACCGCCTTGTCGCCCAGCTTGACGCCCAGCTGGCCCAGCGCGCTCTTGTCCACCGCCACCGCGCGCGGCTCGAGCAGCGCCAGCCGCACGGATTCCGGATAGTCCGTCGGCAGGGCCACCGCGTTGGGCTCGGTGTCCACGCCGCGGATCTGCACGAACAGCTGTTTGCGCGTCTCGCCGGGCTTGGGGATGCTGGTCCACTGGCCGCCATCGCCGGTGAGGCTGGCCGCCTCGACCACCTCCGGGTTCAGGTAGATCAGCGGCTTGACGCGGGCCGGGATGCCGTTGTTGGAATTGACCAGGCTGTCGGTCTTCGGCGCCAGGATCATCAGGTCGGCGCGGGAGCGCTCGATGGTTGCCGTAGCGGCATGGACGATGCCGCCCAGCAGGCCCATCTGCGCCAGCACCAGCAGGCCGGAGAACGCCAGCGCGATGACGGCGGCCAGGTAGCGTCGCCATTCGTAGATCACCGTGGCCAGAGCCAGCGACATGCAACCCATCCCTCTGGGGCGCAGGCATAGGAGCGCCCGGCGGGGCGGACCAATTAATTCGGGGTAAGCCGGCGCGCGCCGGGAACGCTGGGACGGCAGGCGCAACCGCGCCGCCCGCACCCACGTGTTCTCACCTGTTATTCACCTGTTCCACCTGTTATTTCACGGTTTTTTCCACCTGTTACGGTCTGGAAGCCGTGATTGTTCAATGGCTTGCGGCCACCTGATATCCGCCAGGAACAGGTGATAACAGGTCATAACAGGCGCCAAACAGGCCTGTTATCGATGCATAACAGGTGCGCAACAGGTGGCGGGGGACGCTTGCCCGCACGCCCCCAAACACCAACACCCGAAATTCCCCGCGCAAGCGGGGACCCAGGCGTTTTTTGTTTGTTCCTTCCGTCCACACCCGCGCGGCCCCCACCGATTGCAAAAAAGCCTGGGTCCCCGCTTTGA
>JBIOEG010000056.1:0-29520 GCA_044445825.1 Caulobacterales bacterium | reverse complement strand
GTGGATATGCCGCCGGGGCTGGGGGGTTAGGGTTTAATCGGCAAATCCACGCATCTCGCCCCAGGCGATGCGGCCGGTGGGCGACATGGCCAGGGCGCTGATCGGCGGGCCCTTCTCGGCCTTGATCGTCTCGGTCTTCTGCAGCTTGAAGTCGCAGACCCAAACCCGCCCGTCATCCAGACCCGCGGCGATCAGCGAGCGCTTGGGCGCGGCGGCCACGCGCAACACCAATGCGCTCTGGTCGAAACCGACCTCGATGGCCTGTTTGCCCATCGGCCCGTTGGCGCCGGCGAAGGGCCAGACCACCGCCCCGTTGGCGCCGGACGTGGCCAGGAACTGGCCGTCCTCGAAGAAAACCAGGCCCCGGATCTTCGCCGGATAGCCGCCCATGCGCATGTCCTTGGCGTCGCTGAGCCGCCAGCCGTGCAGGGCGTTCTCCTGCATCGCCGATATCAGGAACCGGCCGTCGGGGCTGAAGGCCAGGCCGATGTGCGACCCGGCCCAGCGCAGCATGACTGGCTTCTGGTCGGCGATCCGCGCGTACCAGAGCATCGCCCCGCCGTAGGTGGCCGCGGCTATCCGCCGCCCCCGGGGATCGAACGCGACGTCGGCCACCGACCGCTCATGCTGGAAAACCCGCTCGAACGCCGGGTCGGCCACATCGAGTACGCGCACCTCCCGGCCGGCGGAGAAGGCGAGGAGACCGCTGTCCGCGGAGGCGTCCACCGAGTCGATCCAGCGCCCCTTCACCTCGGCGACGCGATCGGCCGCGTCCGCCCGCGACCAGACCAGGGCGCCGTCGTCGCCGCCGCTGACCACCCCGACCCCGGACGGATGGACGCAGGCGCCGAGGATGGCGCCGTTGTGCGCCGCGGTCCGCTCGCCGCCCTCGAAAGCCACGGTTCCGTCGCCAAGGGCGAAGGCCGCTCGGCCTTCGCGGTCGAACAGCGCGGTGGTGACGAAGGCCCCGAGGTCGCGGATCATGCATCGCCCATAGCCGAATGCCCGGGTCCTTCGCCAGCGGCGAAGCGGCGGCGCCGGCCGGTCAATTCCGATCGGCCCACTTTACATCCGCGATCATCTCGGCAATGGGTGTGGCCCGATACGGCCCCTTCGATGGCGAGCCGACTTAGGGAGCAATCCATGGCCGTAAAGATGGCAAGCGGGAAGAAGCCGAAGTTCGACCTCGGTCAGAACTCCGACATCAACGTCACGCCGTTCGTCGACGTGATGCTGGTGCTGCTGATCATCTTCATGGTCACCGCGCCGCTCGCCACCGTGTCGATCAAGATCGACCTGCCGCCGGCGAAGACGCCGCCGCCCAGCGACAAGGACAAGCCGCCGACCTACATCTCGATCTCCGACAGCGGCCAGATCTTCGTGTCGATGGGCAAGACCGAACTGAAGCCGTCGAGCCTCGAAGCCCTTGCCGCAGACCTTCCAGTGTCGCTTGCCGTCCCCAATCCGACCGGCCAGCGGATCTTCATCCGCGCCGACCGGCATGTGCGCTACCGCCAGTTCATGGACGTCATCAACAAGCTGCAGGACGACGGCTACTTCAAGATCGGGCTGATCTCCGAAGAGATGTAGCCGGCCCCGCCAGATCGTTCCCAAGAGGCCCGTCGCATCGCGGCGGGCCTTTTGCGTCGGCGCTGCGCGACAGCGCTACGCCGCGCAGGACTCGAAGCCGGCGCGCAGCTGGGCCTCGTTCAGGTCGCGGCCGATGAACACCATTCGGCTCGAGCGGTCGTCGCCCTCGCGCCAGACCCCCTGGAAGTCGCCCTCCAGGATCATGTGCACCGCCTGGAACACCAGCCGCCGGTCGTCACCGGCGACATGCAAGATGCCCTTCGCCCTCAGGATGTTCGGGCCCTGAAGCGCGAGAAGGTCGTTCAGCCAGCGGGTGATCCGGTTGGCGTCCACCGGGCCGTTCAGGCGCAGCGAGACGCCCTTGATGTCGTCCTCGTGCTCATGGCCGCCGTGACCGTGGTGGTCATGGTCATGATCGTGGTCGTCGTGATCGCAGTCTTCGTCGTGCACATGGCCTGCTTCGCCGTGCGCGGGGTTCAGGAACTGCGGCTCCAGGTCGAGGATGCGGTCGAGGTCGAACCCGCCGCGGCCGAGGATGGCGTCCAGCGGCACGCCGGCGCGCTCGGCCCTGTGGATCGGCGCCAGCGGGTTGAGCCGGCGCAGGCGCGCCTCCACTGACTTCAGCTCCGCCTCGGAGACCAGGTCGGTCTTGTTGAGCACGATCTGGTCGGCGAAGGCGATCTGCTCGCGCGCCTCGCGGCTGTCGTCCAGGCGCAGATGGATGTGCTTGGCGTCCACCAGGGTGGTCACGGAATCCAGCTTGGCCTTGGCGCGCACCTCGTCGTCGACGAAGAAGGTCTGGGCCACCGGCCCGGGATCGGCGAGGCCGGTGGTCTCCACGATGATCGCGTCAAACCCGCGGCCCGACACCGACTGGCGCTTCATCAGGCCCTGGACCACCCGGATCAGGTCGCCGCGCACCGTGCAGCAGACGCAGCCGTTGTTCATCTCGAACACCTCCTCGTCGGCGCCCACGATGAGGTCGTTGTCGATGCCGATCTCGCCGAACTCGTTGACGATCACGGCATAGCGCTTGCCGTGGTCCTCGGTGAGGATGCGGTTCAGGAGGGTGGTCTTGCCGGCGCCGAGATAGCCGGTAATCACGGTGACGGGAGTCTGGGCCATGGGGCGTTATTAGGGGATCGGCCGCCGAGGTTCCAAGAGGCGCCGACTTGACCCGTGGCGGTCGGGGCGGAATGATGCGCTCATGGCGCACGCCTTGACCACCACGCTGCACGCTCGACGCCGACGCTTGAGGCCGGCGATCGGCGATGCGCGACCGGACCTGCGACGAAGCTGACCCGCGACCGGCCGACTCCGGCCTTGGTCCCCCCGCCTCCTGACTGAACCCAGCTCGCTGCGCCAGAACGCGTCGCCGCGCGGATTGCGAGCGCCCATGACCCTCTCGAAACCTTTCGCCGTCCAGCTCCGGCTGGGCCAAGCCGCCGACTCGTCCGCCATCCGCGACCTCACCCGGGCCGCCTATGCGCGCTGGATCGAAGTTGTCGGACGCGAGCCCAAGCCCATGGCCGCGGACTATGACGCGGCGCTGCGGGAGCATCGCTTCGACCTGGCGTTCGTGGACGGCGAACTCGTCGCCTTGATCGAAACGGACGCACGGCCGGATCATCTGCTTGTGGTCAATGTGGCGACAGCGCCCGCCTGGCAGGGTCGGGGCCTTGGCCGCCGGCTGCTGGGCCACGCCGAGGATCTGGCGCGCGCGGCCGGCCTGGACGAGCTGCGGCTCTACACCAATGGCGCCATGGCGGCGAACATCGCCCTCTACCAGCGGCTCGGATACGAGATCGACCGCCAGGATTCCAACGAACGCGGGATCACTGTCCACATGCGCAAGTCGCTGCGGCGCCTGCTGTTTCTCCCGGGCGCCGGTGCGGATCCAGCATTCTGGCGGCCGTTGGGCGACCGCCTGCCCGCATCCTGGGACAAGCGGTACCTGGGCTGGCCGGGCCTGGGCGACCAGCCGCCCGACCCGGCGGTCAAATCGCTGGGCGACCTGATCGCCAGGGCGGAAGCTCAGATCGGGGCGGGGCCGGTCGACCTGCTGGCGCAGTCGATGGGCGGCGTCGTGGCGCTGAGCCTGGCGCTCCGCCATCCGGACAGGGTGCGCCGCCTGGTGCTCACCGCCACGTCCGGCGGCGTGGACTTCGCCGACCTCACCCAGTTCGACTGGCGCGCCAACTATCGGCGGAGCTATCCGCGCGCCGGGGCGTGGATTACCACCGAGCGGATCGACCTGACCGCTCAGATCGCCCACATTTCGTGCCCGACGATGCTCATCTGGGGCGACGCCGATCCGATCAGCCCGGCGGCGGTGGGCGAGCGTTTGCTGGAGCTCCTGCCGAACGCGCGACTGCATGTCCTGGCGGGCGCCGACCACGACCTGGCCCAGACCCACGCGGCGGAGCTGGCGCCGCTGGTGGAGGCGCATTTGCGGCAGGGCGCGGCGCGTACGACGTTGACTTGAGAAGGTCCGTCGCTATAAAGCCCGCTCCTCGCCCGCGGGTCCGCTCGCGGGCGCATTCCTTATTGCCATGGGCGCAAAGCGATGTACGCGGTGATCAAGACCGGCGGCAAGCAGTACCGGGTGAAAGCCGGCGACCTGCTGGTGGTCGAAAAGCTGGACGGTGCGCCGGGCGCCAAGATCGCCTTCGACCAGGTGCTGATGATCGGCGAAGGCGAGACGGTCACCCTCGGTGCGCCCACCGTGGACGGCGCCAAGGTGGACGCCACCCTTATCGAGACGCGGCGTGGCGAGAAGCTGAAGATCTTCAAGAAAATCCGCCGCCAGGGCTATCGCCGCACGCAGGGTCATCGGCAGGCCGAGACCGTGCTTCGGGTCACCCAGGTGGTCGGTGGCGGCAAGCAGGAGACCTGGGACGGCGAGGTGGACTTCACCCCCCTGCGCGTCCTCAACCATCGCGCCCGCAACCTGGCGCGCCGCCACGGCGAGATCGAGCCGCTGACGCCCGCCGCCGTGGACGTCGAGGT
This sequence comes from Caulobacterales bacterium, assembly GCA_044445825.1. Lineage (GTDB taxonomy): Bacteria > Pseudomonadota > Alphaproteobacteria > Caulobacterales > Caulobacteraceae > Acaudatibacter. Next base: position 24,921 of record JBIOEG010000056.1, on the reverse strand, counting down.
GGTGGTGGAGACGCCGGCCAAGAAGGCCAAGGTCCGCGCCGCCGTCGTCGAGCACGCCGAACCTGTCGCCGCCGCGGCTCCGGCGAAGGCCGCGGCCAAGGCGAAGGCCGCGCCGAAGGCCAAGCTCGAGACAGAAGCCGCACCCGCCCCGAAGGCCAAGGCGGCGCCGAAGCCCAAAGCCGCCGCGAAGCCCCAGGCTGAAGCCGCCGCCAAGGCCGCGCCGAAGAAGAAGCCGGCCGCCAAGCCAGACAAAGCCTAAGCGTTCAGGAGAGTTCCCCAATGGCTCACAAGAAATCCGGCGGCTCCTCGCGCAACGGGCGCGACTCGGCCGGCCAGCGCCTGGGCGTGAAGAAGTTCGGCGGCGAAGCGGTGCTCGCCGGCAACATCCTGGTCCGCCAGCGCGGCACCAAGTACTGGCCGGGCGACAATGTCGGCATCGGCAAGGACCACACGCTTTTCGCCCTCGAGACGGGGGCGGTGAGGTTCGTGACCAAGCGCAACGACCGAACCTATGTGGCGGTCGAGCCGAAAAAGGCCGAAGCCGCCAAGTAGGCGATCCGACATCATCCGGATCGCCGCGAAATCAGCGATCCGGACGCAGCAGCACTCCAAGCGGGGGGTCCGGACGCCGGGCTCCCCGCTTTGCTCTTCATCGAACAGGCTCCCGCCAGAGGAGCCGGGAGGTCAGGGATCATGCGCAGCGCCATCGCCGGCTTTCCGCGGCTCGCCACCGGCCGTCTCACCCTGCGTTCGCCGACCGCCGCGGATGCGCCGCGCATCGCCGCCCTGGGAAACGACTTCGAGGTGGCCCGGATGACCACCTCCATTCCGCATCCACTCACCCTGGAACAGGTGGAGGACTTCCTGCAGCGCATGGCCTGCCGCGATCCGGCGGAGGAAGCGGTTTTCGCGCTGGAGACACCGGACGACGGCGTCATCGGCGTGCTCGGCTTCCATCCCCAGGACGAAGAGTCCGCGCCGGAAATCGGCTATTGGCTCGGACGTCCCTATTGGGGACGCGGCTACGCGACGGAAGCGGCCAGGGCGGCGATGGCCTGGGCGCGCGACGACTGGGGCCGGCGCTTCGTGATGAGCGGCCACTTCGCCGACAACCCAACCTCCGGGCGCGTGCTGTGCAAGGCCGGCTTCCTGTACACCGGACAGGTCGAGCAGCGGCATAGCCTCGCGCGCGGCGAGGACGCGCCCACGCGGATGATGGTCTGGCTGGCGTGACGGCTGGTCGGGCCCGGTCGGCGACTTCCCCGTGACAATCGCCCATCGACCCCCTATATTGCCCCTCACATCGTCCGTTTGCGCTGTATGGCGCCTACGAGCGGCGGCCCAAAAGGCCGGCCGCTTTTTTCTTTGCTGAACGAGGCCAAGCTTGCGCGGCAAGACCGCCGAGGACAAGAAGCTTCTAGACCTGCTCGACCCGGTGGCCGAGGCCGCCGGCTATGACATCGTGCGGCTGCGCCTGATGGGCGGCGATCACGCCCGGCGCCTGCAGATCATGGCCGAACGCCCCGCGGACGGGACCATGGAGGTCGAGGACTGCGTGCGCCTCAGCCGCGCCTTCTCAGCGGTGATGGACGCCGCCGATCCGATCCACGGCGAATACCTGCTGGAGGTCTCCAGCCCCGGCGTCGACCGGCCGCTCACCCGGCTGAAGGACTTCGAGGACTATGAGGGCTACGAGGCGCGCCTAGAACTCGACCGCCTCGCCGAAGGCCGCCGCCGGTTCAAGGGCGAGCTGGCCGGCGTCGAGGACGGCCAGGTGGCCATCAATCTCGAGGGCGAGAGCCAGGCCACCACCCTGGTGCCCTTCGCCTGGATCGTCGAGGCCAAGCTCGCCATCACCGACAAGCTGATGAAGCGCGGCGCGCAGGCCAGGGCCGCCCGCCTCGCCAAAGACCAACAAGACACTGCGAATTCAGAGGAATCCAACCCATGACCCTCACCGGCATCTCGGCCAACCGCCAGGAGCTGTTGCAGATCGCCGACGCGGTGGCCCGCGAGAAGTCGATCGAGAAGGAGATCGTCATCGAGGCGATCGAGGAGGCCATCCAGAAGGCCGCCCGCAGCCGCTACGGCGCCGAGCACGACATCCGCGTGCACATCGACCCGAAGAGCGGCGAGACCACCATCACCCGCTACGTCACGGTGATCGACGACGATACCGAGGAGGTCAACGAATACGCCCAGCAGCGCCTCTCCGACGCGATGAAGGTCGACAAGGACGCCGTGGTCGGCAAGGTCTACGAAGAGATCCTGCCGCCCTTCGAGTTCGGCCGGGTGCAGACCCAGATGGCCCGCCAGGTGGTCACCGGAAAGGTCCGCGACGCCGAGCGCGAGCGCCAGTTCGAGGAGTTCAAGGACCGGGTCGGCGAGATCGTCAACGGCGTCGCCAAGCGGGTGGAATACGGCAACATCATCGTCGACCTCGGGCGCGGCGAAGGCATCATCCGCCGCGACCAGTCGATCCCCCGCGAGAACTTCCAGGTGGGCGACCGGGTGCGGTCCTACATCTACGACGTTCGCCGGGAGACCAAGGGCCCGCAGATCATGCTCTCCAGGGCCCACGGCGGCTTCATGGCCAAGCTGTTCGCCCAGGAGGTCCCCGAGGTCTACGACGGGGTGATCGAGATCCGCGCCGTGGCCCGCGACCCGGGCAGCCGCGCCAAGATGGCGGTGGTGTCCAACGACAGCTCCATCGACCCGGTAGGCGCCTGCGTCGGCATGCGCGGCTCGCGGGTGCAGGCGGTGGTGGCCGAGCTGCAGGGCGAGAAGATCGACATCATCCAGTGGAACCCGGACGAGGCGACGTTCCTCGTCAACGCCCTGGCCCCGGCCGAGGTCAGCAAGGTGGTGATGGACGAGGAAGCCGGCCGCGTGGAGGTGGTGGTGCCCGACGAGCAGCTGTCGCTGGCCATCGGCCGGCGCGGCCAGAACGTGCGCCTCGCCTCCCAGCTCACCGGCTGGCAGATCGACATCATGACCGAGAGCCAGGACTCCGAGCGCCGCCAGCGCGAGTTCGCCGAGCGCACCCAGCTGTTCCAGGAGGCCCTGGACGTGGACGAGGTGATCGCCCAGCTGCTGGTCACCGAGGGCTTCGCCACGGTGGAGGACGTCGCCTATGTGGACGCCTCGGAGATCGCGGCCATCGAGGGCTTCGACGAGGACACCGCCGAGGAGATCCAGGCTCGGGCCCGCGACTACCTCGACAAGGAAGCCGCCGAATATGACGCCAGGCGCCGCGAACTGGGCGTCGAGGACCCGGTGCTGGAAGTGGAGGGCGTGACCCTGCCGATGGCCGTGGCCTTCGGCGAGCATGAGGTGAAGACCCTGGAAGACCTTGCCGGCCTCGTGCCCGACGACATCCGCGGCTACTACGAGACGAAGGACGGCGAGCGCGTGCGCGAGCCCGGCGTTCTCGAGGACTTCGCCCTCTCGCCGGAGGACGCCGAAGGCCTGATCATGCGCGCCCGCGTGGCCGCCGGCTGGATCGAGCCCGAGGCCGAGATCGAGCAGGAGTTCGACGAGGAAGACGAAGCCATCGCCGAGGAGGAAGCGGCGGCCGAGGCGGCGGAGGAGGCCTGAGCAACGGCCTCGCCCATGACCCTGGCCCAGGCCTCCCGGGAGCGCCGCGACATCGTCTCGGGCGAGGTGCGGGACGAGGTCCGGCTGATCCGTTTCGTGGCCGGACCGGACGGAGCGGTGGTTCCCGATCTTGCCCGCAAGCTGCCGGGCCGCGGCCTCTGGGTGGCGGCGGACCGCGCCTCGGTGGACACGGCGGCCCGCAAGAACCTGTTCGCCCGCGCCGCGAAGGCCAAGCTGGTGGCGGATCCGGCCCTGGCCGACCGGGTGGAGGCGTTGCTCGAGACAAGGCTGCTGGCGGCCCTGGGACTTGCGCGCAAGGCCGGGGAGCTTACCCTCGGCTTCGAGCGGGTGCTGGCCCAGGTGGAGGCCGGCAAGGCCGCCTGGCTGATCGAGGCCAGCGACGGGGCGGCGGACGGTCGGCGCAAGCTGCTCGCCGCGGCCCGCCGCAAGCCGCCGGGCCCGCGGCTGCTCGGCGCGTTCACTTCCGCCGAATTGGGTTTGGCCTTGGGCGGCCAGAATGTGATACACACGGCCTTCCTTGCGGGGCGGGGCGCCGAGCGCTGGACATCCGATGTCGAGCGGCTCGCAGGCTTTCGCCCTCTCTTCCCTGAGAGTTGGCGCGAGGAGCCCTGACCCGGCGGGCGCGGAAACGCGCGCCGCCTCGGCAGGTTTTGTGGTTTGAATTTGGCCGGGCGACCGGCGAGTGTAGTCAAGCGAGCGCATGACGGACGAGAACGACAACGGCCGGCCGGGACGGGCCCCCCTGACGCTGAAGCCGCGGACAGGGTCGATCAGCACCGGCACGGTGAAGCAGAGCTTCAGCCATGGCCGGTCGAAGACGGTGGTGGTGGAGACCAAGCGCCGGCGCATCGACGCGCCGACGCCGGGCAACCTCGCCGCGCCCTCCGCCGCCGAGAAGCGGCCTACCGGTTTCGACGTTCGCGGCCCCGCGCCGCAACGCCCCGCGCAGGCGAGCCAGCCCAGCGCCACCGGCACCCTGTCCGAGGAAGAGCGCGCCGCGCGCCAGCGGGTCATCGAGGCGCGTCTGGCCCAGGAGCGGCTGAACGCCGAACGCACCGCGCGAGACGCGGAAGCGCGGGCGCGCGAGGACGCTGAACGGCGCCGCGCCGCCGACGAGGAGCGTCGCGCGCGCGAGGCGGCGGAGGCTCCGGCGGCGACGACCGCGGCCGCCGTCGAAGGCCCCGCCGAGCCGGCTAGCGCCGAAGCGCCCGCGGCGGTCGCGGCCCTCACGCCGCAACCGGTTGTCGCCGAACAGGCCCGACCCGAGCCGCGCGTCGAAGCGCCGCGGCCCGTGGCGCCCGCCCAGACCCGCACCTACGAGCCGGGCCGCGAGCGCCGCGACGAGCGGGTCAGCACCACCACCTACCGGCCCGAGCGGGGGGCGGCCGACACCCCCTACAACCAGCGTGGCCCAAGGCCCGAAGGACCGCCGCGCGGCCCCAGGCCCGAAGGCTTCGCCCCGCGCCCGCCCCGCGAAGGCGGCGCCCCCTACCGCGAAGGCGGCGGACCTCGCGCGGACCGCGGCCCGGATCGCGGCGGCGGCCGTCCTGGCGAGACCGTCCGCTATTCGGCGCTCAATCCCAGGCCCGCGCCGCGCGACGGCGCGCGTCCCGGCGGTCCGCGTCCGCCCGGCGCCGGACGTGGCGCGCCGGCTGCGCCGCCGGCCGGCCCCGAGATCCAGCGCGCCACGCGCCAGGCGCCGCGCCCCGGCAGCCTGAACCTCGACCGTCGCCCGGACATCGACGAGGAGGCCGAGGGCCGCAAGGGCAAGACCACGGCGGCCGGCAAGGCCGTCTCGCGCACCAAGGGCGAGCCCAAGCGCCGCGAAGGGCGTCTGACCATCCAGGCCGTGGCCGGGGACGACGAGGACGCCGTCGAACGCATGCGCTCCCTGGCCTCTGTGCGCCGGGCCCGCGAACGCGAGCGCGAGAAGCGCAAGGGCGGCGCCCAGGAACAGGCCAAGGGCGCCCGCGAGGTGGTGATCCCCGACGTGATCACCGTGCAGGACCTTGCCGGCCGCATGGCCACGCGCGGCGTGGAGATCATCAAGTTCCTGATGCGTCAGGGCGTGATGCTGAAGATCAACGACGTGATCGATTCAGACACGGCGGAGCTGGTGGCGACCGAGTTCGGCCACACCGTCCGCCGCGTCTCGGAAAGCGACGTTGAGACCGGCTTCCTCACCGAGGACGAGGTGGACGATCATCTGCTGCCCCGCCCGCCGGTGGTGGCCGTGATGGGCCACGTCGACCATGGCAAGACCTCCTTGCTGGACGCCCTGCGCTCCACCGACGTGGCGGCCGGCGAGCACGGCGGCATCACCCAGCACATCGGCGCCTATCAGGTGCGCCTGGAAGACGGTCACAAGATCACCTTCCTGGACACGCCGGGCCACGCCGCCTTCAGCGCCATGCGCGCCCGCGGCGCCAACGTCACCGACATCGTCATCCTGGTGGTGGCGGCCGACGACGGGGTCATGCCGCAGACGGTGGAGGCTATCCAGCACGCCAAGGCGGCCGGGGCCCCGATCATCGTGGCCATCAACAAGATCGACAAGCCGGACGCCGACCCCACCCGGGTGATCAACGAGCTGCTGCAGCATGAGATCGTGGTGGAGAGCCTCGGCGGCGACACCCAGGCGGTGCAGGTCTCCGCGACCCAGAAAATGGGCCTCGACGACCTGCTCGAAGCCATCCTGTTGCAGGCCGAGGTCATGGACCTGAAGGCCAACCCGGACCGCACCGCCGAGGGCGTGGTCATCGAATCCAAGCTCGACCGCGGCCGCGGCGCCGTGGCCACGGTGCTGGTCAAGCGCGGCGCCCTGAAGCGCGGCGACATCGTGGTGGCCGGGGCCAACTTCGGCCGTGTGCGCGCCCTGCTGAACGAGCGCGACGAACAGGTGGCCGAGGCCGACCCGTCCACGCCGGTGGAGATCCTGGGCCTCGACGGCGCCCCGGATCCCGGCGAGCCCTTCGCGGTGGTGGAGACCGAGGCCCGCGCCCGCGAGCTCACCGACTACCGCATCCGGCTGAAGCGCGAGCGGGGTCTGGCCCCGGTGGGCGCCGGCGGCTCCCTGGCCGACATGATGGCCAAGCTGGCCGACAAGAAGGTCTCCGAGCTGCCGCTGCTGATCAAGGCGGACGTGCAGGGCTCGGCCGAAGCCATCGTCGGCTCGCTGGACAAGCTGGCCCACGAGGAGGTGCGCGCACGCATCATCCTGTCCGGCGCCGGCGGCATCAACGAGAGCGACGTGATGCTGGCCAAGGGCGCCGGCGCGCCGATCCTCGGCTTCAACGTCCGCGCCTCCAAGCAGGCCCGGGAGCTTGCCGAGCGGGAGGGCGTGGAGATCCGCTACTATGCGGTGATCTACGACCTGATCGACGACATCCGCGGCGTGCTCTCCGGCATGCTGGCGCCGATCCAGCGCGAGACCTTCCTGGGCAACGCCGAGGTGCTGCAGGTGTTCGAGATCTCCAAGGTCGGCAAGATCGCCGGCTGCAAGGTCATCGAGGGCGTGGTGCGCAAGGGCGCGCGAGTGCGCATCGTGCGCGCCGACGTGGTGGTGCTGGAACTGGGCGTGCTGCAGACCCTCAAGCGCTTCAAGGACGAGGTCAACGAGGTGCAGTCCGGCCAGGAATGCGGCATGGCCTTCCAGGGCTTCCAGGACATCAAGGCCGGCGACCAGATCGAGTGCTTCAGCCTCGAAGAGGTCCGCCGGACGCTTTGAGACTCTCCCTCCCCACGAAGGGAACGGAGATTCGCCACAGCAGCACCTCGCCGTCATCCGGGTCGTAGCCGCGGCCGAACTGTTCGAAGCCGTTGCGCTCCAGCACCCGGTGCGAAGCCGTGTTGTCCACCGCCGTCGTCGCCACGATCCGGCGAATCCTCTCGTCCAGCGAGGCGGCGTCGATCGCTTCGCCGACGGCCCGCGTGGCATAGCCTCGCCCGCCGCGTTCCAGGGCGACCGCGTAGCCCAGGCTGGCGGTTCCGTCCGGCTCCGGCGGGCCCTTGAAGCAGCAGGTGCCCACCACCTCGCCGTCGTCGACCATCAGCCAGCAGCCCGGGCCATCGAGACGCGCCAGCACTTGCCGCAGCCATCGGTACACCCACGGCTGGTCGACGCCGCCGGGCGCAAGCGTGAGGCCATCCGGCGCGGCGCGCTCGCCCAGCATCCAGGCGAAATGTTCGTCTCGCGCCTCGAGGAGCAGGCTCACCATTGGTTCCTCGCCCGGGTGCGCGCCCGGTTGGCCTTGGAGATGGCGATGGAGCGGTCGCGCAGGGCCTTGCGGGCCGCGCGCTGTTCCTTGGCCTCCATGAAGGCGACCTCCTTCTGCAGCTTGCGGAAACCGCGCCAGCGCCCTTCGTCGAGCACGCCGGACTGCAGAGCCTCGCGCACGGCGCAGCCCGGTTCGTTGGTGTGGCCGCAATCGCGGAAGCGGCACTGCTCGGCGAGGGCGTCGACATCGGCAAACGTCGTCCCAAGGCCCTCGTCGGCGTCGATCAGGCCGAGTTCGCGCATGCCGGGCGTATCCAGCACCAGGGCCCCGCTGGGCAGCAGGAACAGCTCGCGGTGGGTGGTCGTGTGGCGCCCATGGGCGTCCTGCTCGCGGATCGCCGCCGTGGCCATCAGGTCCTGGCCGGCGAGGGCGTTGACCAGGGTCGACTTGCCGACGCCGGATGAGCCGACCAGCACGCAGGTCTCGCGCGGGTGCAGGTGCTCGGCCAGGGCGTCCATTCCCGCCCAGGTGATCACCGAGACCGCCAGCACCGGCGCCCCGAAGGCGACCGACTCCGCCTCGGCCATGGCCGCCACCGGGTCGTCGCAGAGGTCGGCCTTGGTCAGCACCACCACCGGCTTGGCCCCGCTCTGCCAGGCGCTGGCCAGGTAGCGCTCGAGCCGCCGTCCGTTCAGGTCGGCGTTCATCGAAGCGACCAGGAAGGCCACGTCGACGTTGGCGGCGACCACCTGCATGTCCTGCACGGTGTAGGCGGCCTTCCTGACGAAGGCTGAGCGGCGCGGCAGCACGGCGTGGATGGTCGCGGCGCCCTCGTGGGGCCGCGCCGACGCGGCGACCCAGTCGCCGACGACCGGATAGCCGCCCTCCCCCGCCTCGTGGGCGAAGCGGCCGGAGAGCTGGGCGGTGAGTTCGCCATGGTCGGTGGCAAGGGTATAGAGGCCGCGCTGCTGGACGGTGACCCGCCCGGGCGCGTGGCCCTGCGCCGCATGGGGCGCGAAGTCATGGCCGAGCGCGTCGCTCCAGCCGTATTGCTCGATCAAGGAAGTGGTCCTTCAGGTCGGAATGGCGTTGCGCCGCCGACATGAAGGGCGCGCAAGGCCCTAGTCGGCGACACCCGGGAGGGCGGCGCGAGCGAGAACAGTCATGGCGTAACCCTCCTTTCCGAGCGTGTGGGTCTGATCGTGAGGGTAGGCGGCGGCGGCTTCGGCGTCAATTCAGTCGTGATTGACACCCGAACCCAGCGCGTGCCTGTCTGACAGCCAGGCGTTGCAATGGTGTAGATTACTGCATGACCGAAGCGTCCGGTCTCTATCACATCGGAGAGGCACGATCCGCGATGCGGATTCTGGCGGGTAGGCTGTTCGGTTTGCGCCGATTCCAGCTTGTCGCGCTCATGGCATTTCTCTTTGTCTCGATCGTCGGGGCGATGGGCATCGTCAACTGGCTCGTGCCGCCGGATCGCCCCGGAAACGCCGGGGCCAGCCTGATCGCGATCTCGATCACGTGCGCCGTGGCCTACAGCCTATATGTTTGGTGGTGGCGCGTCGGTTACGTGAAAGCCTGGGAAAGGCGCGGCGTGGAGAACCCGACGCAGTCCCGGTTCACGGTCGAGGACGCCGCACTGGTCGTGGCGTCCGGCCCAACCACTACGCGCGTCGAGTGGAGAGGGATCATTGAGATCGCACCCTCGCCGACGCATTGGATCTTCGTTGGCAACGGGATCGGCTATTGCCTCCCGAAGAGATTCTTCGGCGACAAGGCGGCTGAACGTGCGTTCATCGACGCAGCGCTGAGCCGAATGAACGAGGCCGCTCGCGAAAGGAGCCGTGAAGCGGTCGCGTTCACGCGCGTCTGGACCGCGCGAGCCGTGCACGGCTAAGGTCGGCGGCCCAGGGAAGCCCGCCATGTCCTACGAAGCCGCGCTCGCGGCGTATGAGAAGTTCGACTTCACCGACCCTGAGAGGCGCTGGACCCGGCCGGTGTACCGCCGCGGCGCCGGGCCGGCGGTGATCGTGATCCATGAGATGCCGGGGCTGCATCCGCTGGTGATTCGCTTCGCCGACCGGGTGGCGGCGGCGGGCATGACGGTGTTCTGTCCCAGCCTGTTCGGCGACGCCGGACGCGAGGCCACCGGGCTCTACGCCATGGGGACCATGCTCAAGACGATCTGCGTGCGCCGGGAGTTCAACGTCTGGTCCGCCGGGCGCTCGAGCCCCATCGTCGACTGGCTGCGGGCCCTGGCCAAACAGGCGCACCGCGAGTGCGGCGGCAAGGGTGTCGGCGCGGTGGGGATGTGCTTCACCGGCGGCTTCGCCCTGGCCATGATGACGGAGCCTTCGGTGGTCGCGCCGGTGCTCAGCCAGCCGTCGATGCCGTTCCCCAACCGGCCGGACCGGCGGGCGGGTATGGACGCCTCGCCCGACGAGGTCGCCTGCGCCAAGCGGCGCTTCTCCGACGAGAAGCTCTCGATGATCGGCCTGCGCTTCTTCGGCGACAGCTTCGTGCCGGACGAGCGCTTCGAGAGCTACAGGCGCGAGTTCGGAGAGGCTTTCGAGGCCTGGGAGATCGACGCCAAGGATGCCCGGCCCGACCCGCGGATGAAACCGCACTCGGTGCTGACCATCCACCTCAAGGACGACGACCCGGATGGCCCGACCAAGCGGGCCGAGCAGCGGGTGATCGCCTTCTTCAAGGAGCGCACCGGCGCGTGAGGCGCGGCGCCGCGTCCACGGGCCTTGAGCTTGCCACACGGCGAGGGCATGAGAGCGGCAAGATGCAACGTCCGATGGCCAGCTTGAAGATCCTGGGCGCCGCCCTGCTCTGCGCCCTGGCCGCGGGCTGCGCCACCACCGAGCAGATCTCCGCGGCCGGCGACGTGCGCGCCTTCCTGATCTCCATCCGCGACGATGACCGCGCCGCCTTCGACGCCCATGTGGACAGGCCGGCGCTGGAGCGCCAGCTGGAGTCGCGCATCCTGCGCCGCGTCGACACCAGCGACCACCGCGTCGCCGCGCGCGCCCTCGCGGCGGTGCTGGCCCGACCGCTGTCGCAGTTGGCCGGCGACGCCCTGCTGCAGCCGCAGGTGTTCCGCTCAGTGGCCGAGTACTATGGCTACAAGCCCGACATGCCGATCCCCAGCGAGTTCACCATCGCCCAGGCCCTGCGCGGCCTGCCCGACAACCGGGTCTGCGCGGCGAAGTCCCATTCCGGCCCGTGCCTGATGACCTTCGCCCAGGAGGATGGGGTCTGGCGTCTGGTCAGTTTCGACGGCGATCCGTCGATGTTGCGTTTATCGAGGTAGGGTCAGGGCGTGTTGAAGCGTCAATTCAGAGTGCTGGCCGGCGCCGCCGTCGTCGCCATCGCCGCCGTCGCCCACCCCGCCCGGGCGGATATCCGCATCTTCTCCTACGACCCCGCCGACGAACGGACCGAAGGGGCTTCGGGCCCGCTGACCTTCGAGTTCAAACAGCGGCTGCTGTTCACCACCATCATCCGCGTGTTCTCCACCCAGGGACACGCCATGGCCAATCTGAAGCCGGTGGAGGACGGCGCCTTGGGCCACGGCGGCATCGCGGCGATCGTGCCGGCCGCGCGGGAGCGAGACCTGTACGAGGTGCTGGACACCGCGGAGGGCGACGATCTGATCCACGCGTTCTGCCCGGGCTCGAAACGCGCCTGGATGGCGTTCGGCAAGGTGAGGGAGGGCCAGGACCTGACCGTACGGGTGCTCGGCGACACGCCCGCCGGCGGCCGCGCGCACCTTTGCCAAACCCTGTCGTTCAACTACCACGGCGAATGGCATCTGCCCGCGGCCCAGCATATCCGGGACTCTGACTTCCTGCGGCCGAGGTTGCCGAATTAAGCGCGGCGGCGGCGCGCGCCAGGGCTTCGATCTTCGCGAAATCGCCGGAGGCGAGCGCGGACTTCGGGGTCACCCAGGAGCCGCCGACGCAGAGCACATTGGCGAGGGCGAGGTAGTCGCCCGCCGAACCCATGTCGATGCCGCCCGTGGGGCAGAACCGGACACGCGGGAACGGCCCGGCGAGAGACCTCAGGGCCTCGACGCCGCCGGCCTGGGCCGCCGGGAAGAACTTGAATGCGCCGTAGCCGTGTTCCAGCCCGCGCATCAGTTCGCTGGCGGTGGCTATGGCCGGCAGATAGGGGATCGACGCTTGGCGGCCTGCCTCCAGGAGGGCGGCCGTGGATCCTGGCGAGACGGCGAAACGGGCTCCGGCGGCGATGGCGGCCCGCAGGTCGTCCGGCGTCAGCACGGTGCCCGCGCCGACCAAGGCGTCGGGGACTTCCCGGGCGATCGCCTCGATGGCGCGCAGCGCGGCGTCGGTGCGCAAGGTGACCTCGATGGCGCGCAGCCCGCCCGCCAGCAGGGCGCGGGCCAGCGGCGCGGCGCTGGCCGGATCGTCGATGGTGACCACCGGCATGACCGGCCCGGCGGAGAGTATGTCCTCGATGCGCATGGACCTAGAACGCGCCGCGGACCCTCGGCGTCAATACAGGGCGGGACCTGGGCTGGGTGTCCATGCCCCTGAGGTGGGACGAACGCCGCTCTAGGCCGACAGCGCGGTCGGCTCGGCCAGGGCGGCGAGGCGGGCCCTGAGGGCTTCGATGGGTTCCGGACGGGCCAGCAGATAGCCCTGCATGGCGTGCACGCCGGCGGCCTTCAGGAACTGGCGCTGGGCCTCGGTCTCGACGCCCTCGGCCACCACCTCCATGCCGAGCGCGCTGCCGATTGAGACCACGGCGTGCACCAGCGTGGCGGACTGCACGCTCTCGGCGCAGCCGGTGACGAAGGCGCGGTCGATCTTCAGCTTGTCGAACGGGAACAGGCGCAGGTGGCTGAGCGAGGAATAGCCGACCCCGAAGTCGTCCAGGGCGATCTTCAGGCCGAGCTCGTGCAGCCGGCCCATGTTGCGGCGGACCTCGTCCTCCTCGGCCAGCACCGCGGTCTCGGTGACCTCGATCTCCAGGCGTCGCGGGTCGAAGCGATGGCGGGCGATGAGCACGGCCAGCTCGTCCACGAAGGCCGGATCGGCGAACTCGACGGCGGAGGCGTTGAAGCTGAGGGTCAGGTTGCCCAGGTCGGCGGTCTCGCGCATGGCGCGGCCAAGCACCCACTGGGTGATCGGGCCGATCAGGCCGTGGCGCTCGGCCAGGGGAATGAACATGGCCGGGCTGACGAAGCCGCGGGTCGGATGGTTCCAGCGGATCAGGGTCTCGACGCTGGTGATCACCTCGCCGTCGCGGTCGAACTGGGGCTGGTAGACCAGCGACAGCTGATCGCCGCCCAGGGCCTTGCGCAGATCTTCCACAAGGGCCTGGTCCTCCGGCGAGACCACCTCCAGCATCGCGGCCATGCCGGCGGACGGAGGATAGCCGTCGAGGACGTCGAGGGTGGCCAGCAGCTGGCGGTGCAGCACCTGGGCCTGGTCGACATTGACCACCTTCAGGTCGCGCGCCTGGGCCTCGATGCGGGCGGCCGTCTCGGCCACGACGCGGGCGCCCATGTTCAGACTCATCGACTTCAGGGCATGTGCGGCCCGGGCCGTCGCCTCGCAATCGCCGGCCGTCGAGGCCTCGATCACCGACTTCACGGCGTTGGGCGCGTTGTCCCGGTAGAGCCGGCGAACCCGCTCAACGAAGTCCGCCTTGCCGCTGGCGGCCATGCGGGCGAGTTCGCTGGTGACCTGCGGGTCGAGCAGTTCGGCAGCGGTGGACGGCTGCACGGCGCCGGTGCCCCGTGCGGCCGGCGGCGGGGCCTGGGGCTGTAAGGCCACGGTGGGCGCCGGCGGAACCCCGCCGCGGTCGGCCAGGGCGTTCTGCAGACCGGTCATGTGCTCGGCCAGCACCTTCTCGCGGAAGCGCATCTCGCGCAGCACGCTGTTGAACGCGGCCACCAGCTCGTGGATCTCGCCCTCGGCCTCGATCACGAAGGGCGCGCCGTCGTCGCGGCCCTCGCCGACCTCGGACATGGCGCGAGTCAGTTCGGCCACGGGGCGCGTGACCCCCTGCTGCAGCCGGCCGGACAGCGCCAGGCCGCCCAGACCGCCGGCGAGGCCGCCGATCAGGCCGAGCAGCAGGTCCGACTCCATGGCCCTGCCGCCGTCTCGCCAGACGAGCAGGCAGGTGACCAGCACCACGGCCAAGCCGGCGCACACCAATATCGGGCGGGCGAGCAACAGCCGGATGGTGCCCTGCGGCTTGGGACGGATAGGCGATGCTTCGGACAACTCGAACTCACCCCGGTCAGGTTCTCTCCTAGGGGTTACCCGGGATTAATGACTGCCGGTTTAATGACGCTGCCTGACTTCCCGCAAAGCGTGCCCGACATGACGGTCGAACCGGATCACACCGGAAGTTTCCTCCAGGCGCTCCGTGACAAGGCACGCGTCCTGTTCGTGGACGACGATCCGATCCTGCGCGAGTTCGCCGCGGTGAACCTGGCCGGCGATCAGTGGGAGGTCGAGTTGGCCGGCGACGGCGGCGCCGCCCTGACGGCGATCGAACAGGCCAGCGTGGATGTGGTGCTCCTGGACCTCGAAATGCCGAGCATGGACGGCTTCAAGGTGCTCAAGGCCCTGCGCGGCGCCGAAAGCTGGCGTCGTCTGCCGGTGATCGCCATGACCGGCCGCGAGGACCTGGGCGGCATCGAGCGGGCGTTCCACGCCGGGGCGACCTCCTTCACCGTCAAGCCGATCAACTGGCGCCTGCTCGCCAGCCAGGTCCGCTATGTGCTGCGCGCCTCCCGGGCGGAGCTGGCCCAGTCGCCCTCGCAGGCGCAGATCGCCTCCGACGCCGACGAGACGGCGCAACAGCTGCAGCGCCTGGCGCGGGAAAGCTCGCGGTTCCTCGCCGTGGCCCTGGCCCAGGCCTCGGTGCTGCGGCCGGCGGCAGTGGAGTTCGCGCGCATCGTCGACGAGGTGCTGAAGGCCGCGCCGCCCAGCCGCGCCGCCTGAGGCTACGCCAAGCAGGTGCGGCTCGGTCGGCAAGACCATCACGCGCCTCTTGAGCCCGCCGGCCAACTGGGCTTGTGTTCCCGGCCAACCGGGAAGGAAACGCCATGGCCGAGACCAATCGCCAGATCATCCTGCAGGAGATCCCCCAGGGCCACCTGGAGGGGCGGCACTTCCGGCTCGGCGAGGGCCCCCTTCCAACGCCCGGCGAAGGCGAGGTGCTGGTGCGCACGCGCTACATCTCACTGGACGCCGCCAACCGCGCCTGGATGCAGGGCGCCACCTACCGTTCGGCCCTGACCTCGGGCCAGGTGATGGCCGGGGGCTCCCTGGCCGAGGTGATGCAAAGCAACGACCCCGGCTTCAAGCCCGGCGACCTCGTCACCGCCGACACCGGCTGGCAGGACTATGCGGCTCTGCCGGCCCGCGCCCTGCTCAAGACCCCGCCTTACCGGCCCCAGAGCCATCTGCTCAGCATCTATGGGGTCACCGGTCTGACCGCCTATTTCGGCCTACTGGAGTGCGGAAAGCCCAAGCCCGGCGAGACGGTGGCGGTCAGCGCCGCCGCCGGCGCGGTGGGCTCCATCGTCGGCCAGATCGCCAGGATCAAGGGCTGCCGGGTGATCGGCATCGCCGGCGGGGCCGAGAAGTGCGCCTGGCTGAAGGACGAACTCGGCTTCGACGAGGCGGTGGACTACAAGGCCGGCGACCTGCGCCGCACCCTGCGCGGCCTCGCCCCGAACGGCATCGACGTCTATTTCGACAACGTCGGCGGCGACATCTTCGAGGCCTGCCTGTTCAACATGGCCAACCATGGCCGCATCGTCTGCTGCGGGGCGGTCTCGCAGTACGACGGCCTCGCCCCGCCGCACGGCCCGCGCGGCGTCCCCGGCCTGATCGTCACCAAGCGGCTCACCGTTCAGGGGTTCGTGGTGATGGACTTCTACGCGGGGCGGGACGAGGCCCTGGCCGAGCTGAAATCCTGGGTGGACAGCGGCAAGCTGAAGGTTCGCGAAGACGTCATCGAGGGCATCGAGAATACGCCCGCCGCACTCATCGGCCTGCTGGCCGGCGAGAACCGCGGCAAGCGAATGATCAAGGTACGTTGAGGGCGCGCAGAGATGCAGACCGTGAGACTGGGGAGAACCGAGGCCGAGGTCAGCGTGGTCGGCCTGGGCTGCGGCGGGGCCAGCCGGCTCGGCATGGCGCGCGGGGCGAGCCAGGCCGAGGCCGCCGCCATCGTGCGCCGCGCCGTCGACCTCGGGGTCACCTTCGTGGACACCGCCCGGGCGTACGGCACCGAGGAGGCGGTGGGCGAAGGGCTGAAGGGCCGGCGGGACCAGGTGTTCCTGTCCACCAAGTCGAGCGCCGGGCGCGGCGCGGAGATGCTCAGCGCCGACGCCCTGGCCGAGAGCCTGGACCTGAGCCTGCGCCGGCTCGGGACCGACCATGTGGACGTCTTCCACCTGCATGGCGTGACGCCGGGCCAGTACGACTATTGCGTCGCCGAACTGGTCCCCCGGCTGAAGCGCGAGCAGGCGGCCGGCAAGCTCCGGTTTCTCGGGATCACCGAGCAGTTCGGCGGCGACACGGGGCACAGGATGCTGGCCCGCGCCCTGCCGGACGACCATTTCGACGTGATCATGGCCGGCTTCAACCTGGTCAACCCCTCGGCGCGGCAGCGGGTGTTCCCGCTGACCCAGGCGCGCGACGTGGGGACCCTGATCATGTTCGCGGTTCGCCGCACGCTCAGCGATCCGGCGCACCTGCGGCAGACCGTGGCCCAACTGATCGCGTCCGGCGCCGTCGATCCGGCCCTGGTGGACGCGGGCGACCCCCTGGGCTTCCTGGCCCGCACCCCCGGCGTGCGCTCGGTGGCGGAGGCCGCCTACCGCTTCTGCCGGCACGAGCCGGGCGCGCAGGTGATCCTCACCGGCACCGGCAATCTCGCCCACCTGGAGGACAACATCGCCTCCATCCTGGCCCCGCCACTGCCGCGGGAGGTGCTGGACCGGCTGGAGCGGATGTTCGGCCAGGTGGACAGCGTCTCGGGCAACTAGGTCAGCCCAGCGCGAAGTAGCGGTCGAGCAGGGCGCGGATATCGGCGGGTTCGATCGGGGCGGTGGCGACCAGGGCGACGGAGTGCCTGGCCCGGGCGGCCTCGCCGTCGCGAAAACATTCGCAGGCGCGGGCCTCGAGCCGCGGCTCGTCGACGATGGTGATGCGGTTGCGCCCGGTCCTGATCAGGCCAGCGTCGGTCATGCGTCCCAGGGCTTCGGAGACCCCGGTGCGGCGGATGCCCAGCAGCATGGCGATCGCCTCCTGGCTGAGGCCCAGTTCCGGTCCGCCAAGGCGGGCGGTGGCGGTGAGCAGCCATCGCGCCAGCCGTTGGTCGACGCTGTGGCGCGCGTTGCAGACCACAGATACGCCCATCTGCGACATCAGCATGGGCACGCATTGCTCCAGCTCCATCCGCAGGGCGGGATTGACCACGAAGATGTCGCGCAGCAGCCCGGCGCGGATGCTCAGCGCGGAACCCGCCACGTGGACCCAGGCCTCGGTCTCCTCCCAGTCGTCCTTGGTGAACACCGACACGCCCACCATGCCGTCGCGACCGCTCAACGCCACCTCGGCCGCGGTCCCGTCCTCGAGACGGCGGATCATCGAATTCAGGCCTTCGAGGGGAAAGTAGACGGTCTGCACGTGCTCGAACGGCTCGATGATCACTGTGTCGCGCGCCAACACGACGGGCGTCAGGTGGTCGGCGAGCAGGTCGAACAAGGCGTCGGGCAGGCTGCTCAGCAGCTCGTTCGCCTCCCGCAGCCGCTCGACGATGAGGCGCCGTTCCCTGGCCAGCGGCGTCAGGTGACCGCGCCGGTGCTTCAGGCACATCACCTCGGTGACGTCCTCGAGGCTGTGAATGATCCAGCGGACCTCGCCGGCCTGGTCCAGCACCGGCGAATTCAGCGGCTTCCAATAGCGTTCCTCGAAGGCGTCGTGCTCGGCGTGCCCGGCCTGATCCTGCGGCGAACGTACGTCGTGCCGCTGCACCGGCATGGCGTCCGGGCGCTTCAGGCGCAGCACCCGGTCGAACGAGGCCGTGGCGGCGTGGACCGCCGAGGCATGCGGATCGTCCGGATTGTTCGGGAAGGCGTCGAACACCTTTCGTCCGACGACGGCGTCCAGTGCGGTGCGGGTGGCGCCCAGGTAGGCGTCCGTCGCCGCGACGATCATCAGATCGCGGTCGAGCAGCACGTGCAGGCCGGGCGTCGCCGCGAACACCGCGCGAAAGTCTGGCTGAATCTGCGGGCTCATCGGTGGGCTTCCATAGTCCGCTTCATCGATCGCGCAACGGCGCGCGCCCCGATCGCCGCCGTCGCCGGGCAAGCCCTGCACCCGGACATGTCGAATTGCCAGCCCCGGCGACGCCGGTAGTTCCGATTCCGGACAGACCCGCGCCGCGACTTGGACCTAGCATCAGGTTTGAGTGAACGGGTGACACAGGCGCGGGGCTCCGGGGAGCGGCGCCTCGCCCCAGGAGGGATTGCCGTGCAGTTGCGCCGTGTTGAGCCGCCATGCGTGCCGAGGATCGGCCGCCAAGCTCAAAGGCCCGCAGACGGGCGCTAGGCGCCCGGGGGCCGGACCCTTCTGACTTTGATCATCGAGGACCATGCTATGCCAGCGCCGACGCAAGCCGGTGACATCCAGGTCGAGTCCGCCGCCGATTGGGCGCAGGACGTCGCCGAACGCCTTTCGCCCTGCAGTCGCGAGGAGGCAGCGCAGGTGTTGCGGGCGACCCTCGAGGCCCTGCGCGAGCGGATCAGCGCCACGGCCGCCGTCACGCTCACCGCGCAACTGCCGGACGGTCTGCGCGCGGAACTGCTGAACGCACGACCGCCCCGGCGCCCGCGCCACGTCGAACGCAGCGCGCCGGCTTTCGCGGCCAAGCTCGCCCGACAGCTTCCGCCGGGCCTGTCGCACGCGCCCATGAACGTGGCTTGCGCGGTGTTCGAGGTGATCGCCTCGCGCTTCGACCCGGCTGAACTGGCGGCGTTCACCCAGCACTTGCCGGCGACGCTCGCCGCGCTCTGGCCGAGCGCCGCGGGGACGGCGCCGGAAGGTCTGGCTGGAGAAACGCCGGCAGCCGCGGTGCGGCGCGCCTAGGCCTAGGCGAGCACGGCGCCGGGTGCTGTCCTAATTCGGACACTCGAGAAATGAAAATAGGACACTGGCCGAATCTGGCCGCCATGCTTAACGAGACGTTATCGAAGCTCGTGCGAAGCGGGTATAAGGAAGGCGTTATGGGGGCCTACGCCTATGCGTGACGCGGACGTCCGGCGGGCCGTGCTGGGCGGCTTGGCGATTCAGCACGCAAATGACGCCAATACCCGCGTTGTCGAGGAAATGGGCATTTGGTCGGGATCGGTCCGCATCGATGTCGCAGTCATCAACGGCGAGCTGTCCGGGTATGAGCTTAAGAGCGACCGAGACACTTTGGAGCGGTTGCCGACGCAGGCGGAACTTTACAGCAAGGTCTTTGACAAGCTGCATCTTGTCGTCGGCCTGAGGCACGAAGGAAAGGCGCGGCGCATCATCCCGCGATGGTGGGGCGTCATCGTGGCCACCATGGGGCCTGACGGCGTGAGGCTTCGGACAACGCGCGAGGCGAGGGCAAACCCAGGGCTTCAACACCTGTCCTTGGCCCAGTTGTTATGGAGGGAAGAGGCTCTTTCCGTCCTTGAGGAATACGAACACGCCAAGGGGTTCCGGTCGAAGACCGTCGCCGAGATTCATCGACAGCTCGTGCGAGCCCTGGCGCCTGATGATCTCTCTCGTGAGGTACGCACGGTTCTTAAGCGCCGTCGCGACTGGCTAGGGCAACCTGTCGGTGACGAGCGAGAGATGTCTGTTTACCCCGACCTCGACCCAGGTCGCGCGGCTTCCGGGACTGGCCGTGTGCGCGGTGATCGCCTGAATGCGGGTGTCGCCCCAGCAATTAGGAACCCCGCCGAATCCTGGCTGGGCGACTAAGGCGTTGGCGTGCCCCAGGTATTGCGTCGGCATGGGGACGCCCATCGGCCCGGTCACTTGCTGCCCCTTCGCGATGAGCCACGTCGTATCGAGGGTGTACTTCGCGCTCACTGATGCTCGAACCATCGCGACGCCAGGCGGCTCGGTCATATCTGGGTGGGCGATTCCGTAGTCTCCATAGTCGAGTTGGAACTGCACGGCTGGGTGAACCGCTTGCCAAAGAACCCAATCGAGCCGTGATACAGAGCTCAAACCCAGCGGGAAAGGCGCGTAGTCTCGCGGCGCGGCTGAAGACGCCAATGTGATGGAGCGCCAGTTGGCGGGATTCGGAAGCGTCTGGAGCGAGTGAGTCACAACCGGGTCCAGCGCGCCGGCGCCGTAGTCAGGGACATGACCCGCGACGATGACTAGGTCCGCCGCCGGTGGGGTTGCGTTTATTGAGATGAGCCAAGCGTCGAGTGTTGCCATGTCACCAAGGCGCGCCAGGACGACGAGGCGTCCCTGGCTCTGTTGTCGCATGTGTTGGATCGCGGCTATGTACGGCGCCGGCGCACCAACCCGGATCGACGGCAGAACATGCACTCCGGCCGCTGTCAGCGTGTTCGCCAGACTCTGCAGCGGTACCGTCGATCCCGTCTGTGTCAGGCTATAGTAGCCGTCCAGCGCAAGATCACGGCCGACCCAGGCCCCGGCCATCCGTCCAGCGAACGTCGCCGGAACAGCGGCGGTGAGCCGTATAACGGGAAAGACGCGCTGTTTAGCGGCCGCATCGAGATTGTGTAAGGCCGTTGCTTCGCCAGCTTTGCTGCGAAGGATCGGCACATAACGAAAAGGCATCGCCTCCTCCAAACTCGCCCCGATGGCAGAAGCTTCGCACTGACAACCTATAGGAGTCCATAGAGTTAGGCCGCCGTTCGGCGGTCTTCGATAGTTCCGCAGGTCGCCGCATCGACTAGTTCGCCAATCGTCCAGATGTGATCGGTGACGCCAAGCTGCATGGCTGGGGTGACGCGCAGCGCTTCGTGCACGCGACAGAAATTGTAGTGCGCCGCGTACAAGGCGACCGCCGCACAATGGTTCTCCAGCTTCTTCGAAAACGCGTTGGTGAGACGTGTGAACCGGCGCTGCTGCATCCGAAGCGTCAGGTTCTGGCGCTCGATGTAGCTGGTGCTGATCTGGCGTGGACGGCCTACTACGGCCCGCGTGGTGATCGAGATTACCTCTGCCGGTGAGTAGCGCCGGGCGGCTTCTACGGCCTGTGGCGCGCTGTAGTGCTTCTCGATCTGGCCGTAGGTGCAGTCCAGCCCGAATGCTTCATCGATGGCTACGGGGTAGGCGTTGAAAGCGTCCGATGAAATCTCGGGTGCCCCCAGCACGCGGTCGCGCACGTCCATGACGAAGGCCCGCGTGTTGATCGCCGTGCGCTTGCCGACGCGGTAGCTGATGATCGCCTTGGCGGCGCCGGCGAGGGCGATGAACACGTACTGGTCGCCCTTGTCGGTCCCGTCCGCCGGGGTGAGCATCTTTTGCTTCTTGCCGACGAACGACCAGGCTTCGTCCAGTTCGACGCGGGCGACGGCCAGGTTCTGCATCAAGGCGTCGTGGATCGCGTTGCAGCCGAAGCCGACGCGCACTCCAAGGCGCATGATCGTGTCACGGTGAACGCCTGTCAGACGCTCGACGGCGCGGATAGAGACGCCCTCGGTGAGCGCGGCGATGATTTCGACTTGCCGGTCGAAGGGAAGAATGTTGGCCATGGGTCCAATCCATGTTCGGGGGAATGGACCGACCGGCGCTGGCGACGAGTCGCCAATTTTGCTAACGTTAGCAAAGCGGTCATTGCCGAGGGGTCCAATCCCAGAGCTGTGATCCGGGGCCGGTGCGGTTGCCGCCGTGCCGGTCCCACTGGTTCGATGGTTGGGGGCCTCGGGTTCGGACCGAGATTTCCGCCGCTGTAAACGGGACGTCTTGCCGAGTTAGACGAGCCCCCATCGCGCCGATTAGAGGCCATCACCTAGTCCTTTGCCGGGCGCCGGGTGATGGCCTCGCCTAGTTCATCCTCGCCCCGCACGCCGGTCGGCTGAACGCCGGGGCTCGCTACTCTCCTGGTCATTTTATGGCTCCTTAACGGAACTACAATAACCGAAATCCGCAAACGAAAAAGGAGAAAATGAGCAATTCCGCATTTTAATTGTTGCGCGAAATGGCGCCGTGGCGTATGGACGGAATGCGAAGCCGTAGCCACGGAAGGCGGTGCCGAGATGACGGAAGAACAGGCCACGAACGACCAGAGCGCGCAGACCAAGATGCCGCGTGCTTACGAGCGTTCGACCATTGAGTTTCCCTATAACGACCTAGGCGACGCTATCGAGGTCGTGCGCGCTATCCACTCCAACGCCGGAACCGGCTGTACGCTAGACCAGCTGGCGGCCTACATGCGCCAATCTATGACGAGCGGCGCGTTCCGAGGTCGCGTGGCAAATGCGGGCGCATTCCACCTCACCGACAATGAGCGAGGCGAGGTTAAGCTAACCGAGCTTGGGCGACGGATCGTCGAGCCAGCGCGTGAGCCGGCGGCCAAGGTGGAAGCCTTCATGAGCGTGCCGCTGTACGAACGCGTTTTTGAGCACTTCAAGGGTTACACGCTTCCGCCGCCAGCGGCGCTTGAGCGATTCATGAATGAGGTCGGAGTCGCTACCAAGCAGACCGACAAGGCGCGGCAAGCCTTTATGCGATCCGCGCGGCAAGCCGGTTTCTTTGAGCATGGGGAAGATCGGCTAGTCCGGCCGATAACGGCCGATAGTGGCCCCGGCACAAAGCCGATTGAAGCCGCTACACCTGGCGCCATGGAAAAGCGACCGGAGGAACTGAGCAAGCGAACTGGAGGGGGTGGAGACGGCCCCGACCTGAGCGGATTCCACCCGTTCATCCAAGGGCTGCTGAAAACGCTTCCTGCGCCCGAGACGGATTGGGACGTGATGGCCCGCGCGAAGTGGCTCCAGACCGCTGCGAACATCTTCGACCTGATCTATAAGGGCGAGGGCGGCATCAAGATCGAGGCTGCGCTTGCTCAGCGGTCGCCGCGCCCAGAATGAAATTGGGGGACAATGTGACTCCACAAGAAGCGATGAAGAAAATCGAAGCACATTTCGGTTCACGTGAAGGAATGTTGGGCTTTTCGCTTGTGCAGTTGTCTAGTTCCGGTCAACCATGCGACGTGACGTTTTACAAGCGGAAGCCGATTCTTGATGTTAAGGTCGATCAACAGCTTGGGTTGGCCCTCGCGTACGGAGCGGGAGCGAAAAAGCTTCAGGAACTTCTTAGCGCGATAAAATTCTCGGATGGGACCCGCGCCAGCCTGTCGGAGATTTGGACCGTGAACCCGATGCCAAAAGGTGGATTTTCGGTGGAGGAACTAGAGGCTGTTGATCTGGCGGGGGGCGAGGCGGCGGATGGCCCAAATGGTGAAACGCTACGCCAGATGATTAGCGAGACCTATCACTGCCAGACGCGGGAAGAAGAAGACCGTTTCCTGCGGCGGTTCATCGCCTCCTAGGGGCTCAGCCTAGGACACTTCGCCATCCGACTTAGGACACTGGCTCCCTAACTAGGACAGCACCCGGCGCCGTCCTTGCATTGCGGCGCCGTGGCGTTCGCGCGCTAAACTGACACGCCTGCCGCTGGATGCGGCTTCGCTGGTGTGACGAGGTCGCCTGTCGATGAACCGAGCCCAACGCCGCCTAGCCAGGAAACGCGGCGGGGCTGCGCCTGTCGCGACCTCGCCAGCCGCGCGGGAACTGTTCGCCCAGGCCGTCGCTCATCATCGGGCCGGGCGTCAGGCGGAAGCGGAGACGCTGTATCGGCGCGTGCTCGCGGCCGATCCCCGCAATGCCGACGCCTTGCACGGCCTGGGCGTCGTCGCCTTCCAGACCGGCCGCTACCAGTCCGCCGTCGACCTGATCGGCCAGGCAATCTCGATCGACGCAGCCCCGGCGATCTACCACTCCAATCTCGGCGCCGCGCTGAAGCTTCAAGGCAAACTCGACGAGGCCGTGGCGCGCTACCGCAAGGCGATCAGCCTGGATCCCAGCTACGCCGACGCCCACTACAATCTCGGCGTGCTCTATCAGCAGCAGGAGCAATTCGAGGCTGCCATCGCGTCCTACGAGCAGGCGCTGGCGGCGAAGCCGGGCTACGCCGCGGCCCACAACAACCTGGGCAATGTGTTCAAGGTCCAGGGCAGGCTGGCGAAGGCGGCCGCCTGTTTCGAGCGCGCTCTGATGCTGGCGCCCGACGACGGCGAGATTCTGAACAACCTGGGCGCCACGCTGATGGCGCAGGGGGAACTCGAAGGCGCCGCGGCTCGCTTCGAGCAGGCGCTCGCCGGCCGGCCGGACGACGCGAAGATCCGCAGCAATCTCCTGATGAGCCTGAACTATACCGATCGCTCAGCCGCCGACGAGATCTTCGCCGCGCACCGACGGTTCGGGGAGATTCATGAGCGGGAGCTGCCGCCGCCCGCCCCCCACCTCAACGACCGGGACCCGAAACGGCGTCTGCGGGTCGGCTATGTGTCGCCTGACTTCAAGGAGCATGCGACGGCGTGGTTTCTGAGCCCGCTGCTGGCTTCCCACGATCACGCCGCCGTGGAGGTGTTCTGCTACGCCGAGGTCGCCAACCCCGATCGCAGGACCGCTCAGCTGCAGGGTATGGCCGACCACTGGCGATCGAGCGTGGGCCTGTCGGACCAGGCCCTGGCCGAGCGCATCCGCGCGGACCGCATCGACATCCTGGTGGACGTGGCCGGCCACACCGCGGGCAACCGCCTGACCATGTTCGCCCTGAAGCCGGCGCCGGTGCAGGTCACCTGGCTCGGCTACCCCAATACGACCGGCCTGGCGGCGATGGACTACAAGCTGGTCGACGCCATTACCGATCCGCAAGGCGGCGCGGCGGTCTGGTCGACCGAGACCCTGTTTCGCCTCGACGACGGCTTCATCTGTTATGGGGCCTCGTCCGACGACCCGGCGCCCGCGCCGCCGCCCTGCCTGGCGGCCGGCATGGTG
>JBIOEG010000055.1:0-29789 GCA_044445825.1 Caulobacterales bacterium | reverse complement strand
GGGTTGTAGACCTGGGGCGGGGTGGCGGTGGTCGCCCCCGTGGCGACCGGCGCCGCGGCCAAGGGCGCGGCGGCCGGCGGCGGGCTCGCCTGGGCCACGGTGGCGGCGCCGACGGTCTGGCGGCCCGCCTGGTTCGACAGGTAGATCGCCGCGCCCACCACGGCGACGGTGGCCAGCGGTACGCCGATGTACCAGCCGAGGTTCGCGCCGCGCTTCGGCGTGAGCCGGCGGCTGAGGACTGAACTGCTCATGATCGGCGCGCTCGTTTCCGCCGCGGATTCGCTCCCGGTCGTCTGATTTTCGAGTGTATAGGCCACGTTTCGTCTCCGGTTTCAGAGGTATGGCCAATCAACGGTCGGACAGCTGCGAAGTTCCAGAAGAAACGCGACTACGTTCACAGAGATATCCTGAAGTCCTGGTTGGCTTTCAAAACGCGAGCTCTGCTTTTGTTGACCTACGGGGTGGGGCTGTCGGTTCATGAAATTCTTCGCCTCAGGAACCGCATCAGCCGATCCGAACCTGGCAGACGCCTATTGCCAGTCGGACTCACCTGCGCAGCTGACCCGCCGCGGGGGACTCCACAGACTCGGCCGCCGTCGCTATATCCGGCTTCGCTTTCCGGAGGACTCACCCATGCGCCGTGCGAACGATCCGCGTTTCGCCCCGTTCGCCCACCAGACCTTGGCGCCCCATGTCCTCCCTGATCACCCTCGACGCCGTCGCCTATCGATCGCCTGACGGCCGCACGCTTTTCGAAAACCTGACCCTCGCCCTGGGGCGGGAGCGCACCGGCCTCGTTGGCCGCAACGGCGTGGGCAAGACCACGCTGGCGCGCATGATCCTGGGCGAACTGGAACCCGCGGCGGGCGCTGTCTCGGTGACCGGCCGGCTGGCCGCGCTGCGCCAGGCCGCCCAGCCGCCGCCGGACGCCGCCGTCGCCGACCTGCTGGGGGCGGCCGACGCTCTGCAACGACTGGCGCGGATCGAGCGGGGTGAAGCGGGGCCGGGCGACCTCGAGGCGGCGGACTGGAGCTTGCCCCAGCGCATCGACGCGGCCCTCGCCCGCATGGGGCTGACCGGCCTGGGCCTCGACCGCCCGGCGGCTTCGCTCAGCGGCGGCCAGGCCACCCGCGCGGCCCTCGCGGCCCTGCTGGTCGCCGAGCCCGACTTCATCCTGCTGGACGAGCCCACCAACAACCTCGACGCCGAGGCCCGGGCGGCGGTGGCTGAGCTGCTGGAGAGCTGGACCGGCGGCGCCTTGGTGATCGGCCACGACCGCGCCCTGCTGCGTCGCATGGACCGCGTCGTCGAACTCTCCAGCCTGGGGGCCCGGGTCTACGGCGGGAACTACGACCTCTACGCCGAGCGGAAGGCCGAGGAGGAAGCGGCCGCGGCCCGCGATCTCGACGCCGCCGAGCGGGAGGTCACGCGGGTCGAACGCGCGGTGCAGGTCGCCCGCGAGCGCAAGGCCCGTCGGGACGCCGCCGGGCTGCGGGCCAGGGCCAAGGGCGATGCGCCGAAGATCCTGCTGGGCGCCCAGGCCCAGCGGGCGGAGAACTCAGCCGGCCGCCAGAGGCGGCTCGCCGAGCGCCTGCGGGTGGAGGCGCGCCGCGACCTGGAGGACGCCCGCGCGCGGGTGGAGCGGGTGCGCCGTCTGGCGTTCGACCTGCCGCCATCGGCTCTCGCCGCGGCCAAGCAGGTGCTGCGCTTCGACAATGTCAGCTTCAGCTGGCCAGGCGGGGCGGCGGTGATCGAGCACATGTCGTTTCGGATCACCGGTCCGGAGCGCGTGGCGCTGGTCGGTCCGAACGGCGCCGGCAAGACCACCCTGATCCGCCTGGCCGTCGGCGATCTCGCGCCCACCTCCGGACGCATCGCCCGCGGCGTAGGCGCCGTGCTGCTCGACCAGCGCGCCGCCCTGCTGGACGACGGCGAGACCCTGCTGGAGAACTTCCGCCGCCTGAACCCCGCCGCCGACGACAATGGCGCCCACGCCGCCCTGGCGCGGTTCCTGTTCCGCAATGTGACCGCCTTGAAGCCGGCCGGCGCGCTCTCCGGCGGCGAGCGCCTGCGCGCCGCTTTGGCCTGCGTGCTGATGGCCGCCCAGCCGCCGCAGCTGGTCATCCTGGACGAGCCCACCAACCACCTGGACCTGGACTCCATCGCCGCGGTGGAGGCCGCGCTGGCCGGCTACGACGGGGCGCTGATCGTCGCCAGCCACGACGAGGATTTCCTGGATGCGATCGGCGTGGAGCGGGCGATCGAGGTGGGAGCCTCTCCGGCGCCGTAAGAAAGACCTCGGGCAGGGCGAGGTCGGTCATGCGCCGGCTCAGGCCGTCGCCGGGATGCGCGAAAGGCTTTCCAAGGTCTGGGCGCAAGCCCTGGCCGCCTCCGCGCCCTTCTCCACGAAGTGCGCCCGGAAGAAGCCCTGGTGCACGTCGTGCTCATGGTAGTGGTGCGGCGTCAGCACGGCGGAGAACACCGGCACATTGGTCTCCAGCTGCACCTGCATCAGGGCGCGCACGACGGTCTCGGCCACGAATTCGTGGCGATAGATGCCGCCGTCCACCACCAGGGCGGCGGCGACCACCGCGGCGTAGCGGCCGGTGCGGGCGAGGCGCTTGGCGTGCAGCGGGATCTCGAAGGCGCCGGGCAACTCCCATCGGTCGATGAGGCCGCCGCTGAAGCCGAGCCTGGCGAGTTCCTCGGCGAAGCCCAGGTGGCACTGGTCGACGACGGTCTTGTGCCAGCAGGCCTGGATGAAGGCGATGCGCCCGGTGGGCGAGTTCGAGTCGGTGGAGAGTGGGTATGCGGCAGTCATGGCCGGCTCCCTGATCGGGGGTTGAACCACGACTCAGGGTTCGCCGACGAAGCCCGCGCGTCGCCGCGCGAGCCTCAACGACTGTTCTCATAACCGGACTCTGACCGTCGGCCCCGGAATCTCACCGGATCTGCTGTCCCTGCCGGACGCAAGATCCGACAGGCGCCCGCGGGCTGATGCGATCATCCGTCGCCGGAGCCGCAATCACCGCCGGTGGGGACTTCCACCCCGCCCTGAGAACGCGCGCCGCCGGAACAGCCCGGCGACTCGTCAACTGTAGGACGATGACGTCGGGTCAAACAAGCGTTTGAATCTCCCGCCCCTTCACGGGAGGGCAGCTAAGCCCGCTGGTTCAGGGTGATCGCGGTGGCGGAGCCTGGGAGGGCGGCGGCGGTGGGGCCGTAGCTGGCGCCGGCGCGCTTGGAGGCGATCTCCTGGGCGATGGCGCGCACCAGGCCCTCGGTGATGGTCTTGGACGCGGCAAGCGCGCGGCCCTGGCGTTCGAGCACGGATTCGAAAGCCTCGGTGGCGCGCAAGAGCCGCTGGCGGGCGGCGGCCGGCGCGTCCCTGAACATCTCGGGGCTGCTCTTCACGACCGCGGAGTCGGCGCGGTAGCGATTGGCCAGCCGCGTCACCTCTTCGAGCGTCGCGGCGGCGTCCTGAGGGCGGTGTTGCTCGAAGGCGCGAGCCTGGTCGGCCAGAAGCTCTGTGAGGCGCTCCGTGAGGGCGATGAGGCCGTCCAAGGTGGGCGCCTGGGCGGGGTTTCGTGCGGTTCCGGTCATTTCGCGGCGTCCGTGAGGCCTTGCAGCCTGAGCATTTCGTGCTGGACGGCGCCGGCCACGCCGATGCCGCCCGACTTGGTGACCTGCTTGGCGATGGCGTCGGCCAGGAACGACTTCCACATGCCCTCCGCCTCGCCGCCGCCGAACGGCGGGGCGGTCCCGACCCCCTCGAACATCGGCTGCAGCATCTGCGACAGGAACGACGCCTCGAAGGACTTGGCGGTGTCGGCGATGTCGCCGCGCTTGGCCAGTTCGGCGGCGGTGGGCGGCGCGGCGGCGGACTGCAGGAGGCCCACCGGCGTGGAGAGGGCGGAGAGCGCGCTCATCACATCACCTCGATGTCGGCCTGCAGGGCGCCGTCGGCCTTGATCGTCTGCAGGATGGCGATCATGTCGCGCGGCGTGACGCCCAGGGCGTTGAGCCCGGCGACCAGGCTGGCCAGGGACGCGCCGTCGTGCACCACGACTAGCCGCTTGCCCTTCTCCTCGTTCACGCTGACCGCCGACTGGGGCACGGTGGTGGTCTGGCCCTGGCTGAAGGGCGCAGGCTGGCTCACCTTGGGTTGCTCGGTGACGCTGATCGTCAGATTGCCCTGGGCGATGGCCACGGTGGAGATGCGCACGGTGTCGCCCATCACCACCACGCCGGCCACCTCGTCGATCACCACCTTGGCCGGGGCGTCGGGCTCGACCTCGAGGTTTTCCACCGAGGTGACGAAGCTGACCATGTTCTGGCCGGCGGGCGCGGTGAGGGTGACGATGGTCGGATTGTCGGCGACGGCCGTGCCCGGATAGACGGTGTTGATGGCGTCCGCGATGCGCCGGGCCGTGGTGAAGTCGGGATTGCGAAGGGTCATCCGCAGGCTGGTCATGCTGGCCAGCTGGAAGCCGATCTCGCGCTCGACGATGGCCCCGGCGGCGATGCGGCCGGCGGTGGGCACGCCCTTGGTCACGCTGGAGCCCGAAGCGCCGGACGCAGAGACAGCGCCGGTCTGCACCGTGCCCTGCGCCACCGCATAGGCTTGGCCGTCGGCGCCCAGCAGCGGGGTCACCAGCAGGGTGCCGCCCAGCAGGCTCTTGGAGTCGCCCATGGCCGAAACCGTGGCGTCGATCGGCGATCCCGCGGCCGAGAAGGCCGGCAGGCGGGCGGTGACCATTACCGCGGCGACGTTCTTGGTGTTGATGCTGCCGTCCGCCGCGCGGACGTTGACGCCCAGGCGCTCCAGCATCGACTCGAGGCTTTGCTTGGTGAACGGCGCGTTGGTCAGGGAGTCGCCGGTGCCGTTGAGGCCGACGACGATGCCATAACCGACCAGCATGTTCTCGCGGTCGCCCTCGAAGCTGACGATGTCCTTGATGCGCGAGTCCGCGCGGGCGGGGGCGGCGGCGAAGAGCGCGAGCAGGCAGATGGCGAAGAGACTTGACCAGAGGCGGCGCATGATCTTCCCGTCGGATCGGACGCGAAGCCCCATGCCAGAAGCGCGCCACGGCGGCGCTCACGAAACCTCAATCAAAACAAGCCAGTCTAGGCCAGGCAGCGCGGAGGGGCCGACGCCCCGGCAGAATTTGCCCGGCATTAACCATGCCGCAAGCATGCGGGCCGACGATGGTCGCAAGTGAGGGGAGGCGATTCAGCATGAAGGTGAGCGGGCCCGGCGGACCTGGCGCTGCGAGCGGCCTTCCGGCCGCCCGGCCGCAGCCGGCGCCGGGCGGCTTCTCGCCCACCGCCGCCAGCGGAGCCGGCGCCACGGCGTCGACCTCGGCGACGTCTTCGCTGACCTCCGTGGGTTCGCTCGAAGCCCTGATCGCCCTGCAGGAGGCCGGGGGGCCTCTGGAGCGGCGCCGGCGGTCGGTGAAGCGCGCCGGACGGATCCTCGACGCGCTCGAGGCGCTGAAGGTTGGTCTGATCGAGGGCGCCGTGCCGCCAGGTCTGCTGGAGCAGCTCAGCCGCGCGGTCCGGGAACATCGCAGTCTCACCGAAGACGCGAACCTGGAAGGTCTTCTAGATGAGGTTGAGACGAGGGCGGCGGTTGAAATGGCGAAGCTTGAAATCTCCCAGGTTGCGGCTTAAGCGCGCGTAACGCGAGGTTCATTGCTCCGCCGCCATCTTTTGCTATAAGCCGGCGCCCGACGTTCGAAGCGGGACCATTGTTAAGGGGTTGTGAGGCGTCAATGCAGGCGGCTTCCACAGTGCTCAAAGAGTCGGAGTATCGTCCTTCCGAGGACGAGCCTTTCATGAATGAGCGTCAGCTCGAGTATTTCAGGCAGAAGCTCCTCGATTGGAAGGAAGAAATTCTTCGCGAATCTCGCGAGACGGTGACGCATTTACAATCCGAGACCGAAAATCATCCGGATCTCGCGGATCGCGCCTCATCGGAAACCGACAGGGCGCTGGAACTGCGCACCCGGGACCGGCAGCGTAAGCTGATCTCCAAGATCGACGAGGCGCTGCGCCGCATCGAAGAGGGGAACTACGGCTACTGCGAGGAGACCGGCGAGCCCATCGGCCTGGCCCGTCTGGAAGCCCGACCCATCGCCACCCTCAGCCTGGAAGCCCAGGAACGCCACGAACGCCGCGAACGCGTGCACCGGGACGACTGACGGGGCTTCCCCCGAGCGGGGAGAAGCAATTCTCTACGTCATCTGCCCCACCCCCGGCGGGGTCATGAACGCCGTCGCCGGCATGGCGCGCAGGGCGGGCAGGATGTCGGCCACCTTGTCCACCGCGCGCCAGGTCTGGCGGAATTCCTGGGGCACCAGGTTCTGGTCGAGGATGTGGTCGAACACCTCGAACAGCGGCCGCCAGAACCCCTTTGCGTCGTAGAACACGATGGGCTTGGCGTGCAGGCCGAGCCGACGCCAGGACAACAGTTCCACCACCTCCTCGAGCGTGCCGATGCCGCCCGGCAGGATGGCGAAGGCGTCCGCCTCCTCGAACATCATCATCTTGCGCTCGTGCATGGACTGCACGATCACGGTGTCCACGTTGCCCAGCGGGCGTTCGTGCGAGACCAGGAACCGCGGGATCACGCCGAGCACACGACCGCCGGCGGCATGGGTGGCGCGGGCGCACGCGCCCATCAGGCCGACGCCGCCGCCGCCATAGACCAGGCGCAGGCCCTCGCGCGCCAGGGTCGCGCCCAGTTCATCGGCGGCCGCCAGGAAGTCCGGGTCGGCGGCGTCGGACGACGCGCAATAGACGCACACCGAGTCCAGGCGTCTGGACTTGCTCGACATTCATAAACTCCAGGAAAAAAGTACGCGCCGGCGCGCCGCCCTGTGCAACCATCTGCGCCGGAATATTCCGATGGACGCAAAGGGCTTGCAAGCCGCCGTGACGTCGCCCCGGGCCGCGCGCCTCCCGCTGCTGTTGCTGGCCCTGGCCGCCTGCGGCCCCACGGCCGGCGTGCAGCAGGAACCCCAGCGCCGGGAGGCGAATCCGGGGGAGCGTGACTATGTGGCGCCCCCGGAGCTCTCCGAGGTATCCGTCAGCCCGGATCGCCACCTGACGCTCGCCGGCGCGGCGGCTCCCGGCGCGCGGGTGCGAATCGCCACCCCGGACGGCGCGGCCGCCACGACCGTCGCCGACGCGGCCGGCCGCTGGCGGCTTCCGGCGCCGGGGTCGGCAGGGCCGCGGTTGCTGGGCCTGTCGATGACCGTCCAGGGGCGGACCGTGCAGGCGCAGGGCTATCTGTTCGTGGCGCCGGACGGGTCCGCGGCGCGGCTGCGGGCGGGCGGCGGCGGCGAGACGGTTCCGCCGCGCCCCAGCCCGCCGAACATCGAGACCGTCGACTACGACCGCGCCGCCGGCGCCGTCGTGTCCGGGCGCACCGGTCCGGGCGAGACGGTCACCATGCGCGTGGACGGCGTCCAGCGCGGCGCGGCGATGGCGGACGGCGCCGGACGCTACGTCCTGGCTCTGGCGTCGCCGTTGTCATTCGGCCAACACGACCTGGCCCTGGCGACGGCGTCGGGTCAGGCCCATGTGTCGGTGACCGTGGACGCCGCCGCACCCCTGACCCGATCGCCCTTCCGCGCGGCGCAGACCGCGTACGGCTGGCGGATCGACTGGCTGACGCCCGGAGGCGGGGAGCAGACCACCCTGATCATCCAATCGGCGGAGCCGCGCCTTTGAGTCTGGCGCACGCCGCGGGGCGTAGAGCCGGCGGCCGCGCCGGGCCGGTCGCCGCTGCCGGCGGCAAGTTCAATTTCTGGAGCTCCATGGCCGACCTCTGGCGGCTGGTCATGCGCTCGAAGGCCCAGGGCCTGCGCACCCGCCTGGCGGCCGCCCTGGCGTTGGTGCTGGTCGGCAAGTGGACCGGCGTCGTCGCCCCGCTGTTGCTGTCCCACGCCATCGATTCCATCAACCGGGGCCGCTCGCCGGAGGAAGCGCTGCTGGTGGGCTTCGCCGGCCTGGCGGCCGGATGGGTGGCGCTGCGCTTCATCGCCGGCGTGACGCCGTACATCCGCGACTCCATCTTCACGCCCGTGTCCCAGACCGCCTTCGCCCAGTCGGCCCTGGAGACCTTCAGCCACGCCCTGTCGCTGTCGATGAACTTCCACCAGGGCAAGCAGACCGGCAGCCTGTCGCGGGTGATCGACCGCGGCTCGCGCTCCACCGATTTCCTGCTGCGCAGCGTGGTGTTCAACCTCGGGCCGACGGTGCTGGAGCTGGCCATGGCGGCCTATGTGCTGACCAGCCGCTTCAACTGGCGCCTCGCCGCCGTCGCGGTGGCCACCATCGTCATCTACATCACCTTCACCTTCTCCATCACCAACTGGCGGCTCAGCCACCGCCGGGCGCTGAACGAGGCCGACAACGAGGCCGCGGGCCTGGCCGTGGACGCCCTGATCAACTACGAGACGATCAAGACCTTCGGCTCGGAAGAGCGGATGGCCGGCCAGTACAAGCAGGCGATGGACGGCTACGTCCACGCCGCGGTGAAGGCCAACACCTCCCTGCAGCTGCTCAACGGCGTCCAGTCGGTGGTGCTGAACATCGGCCTGTTCTGCGTCGTGCTGATGGCCGGCCTGCAGTACCTGCACGACCACCGCGCCGCCGTGGCCGCCGCCGGCTCGGGCGCGCACTACGCCGCGATCATCGCCGCCGCCAGGCAGCAGCACCTGATGACCATCGGCGGGGTCACCGCGGCGATCCTCATCGTCCAGCAGGTCTACGCCCCCCTGAACATGCTGGGCATGAACTACCGGGAGATCCGCCAGGCCTTCATCGACATGGAGCAGATGATCAACCTGCTGGACGTGCGCCCGGACATCGTCGACAGCCCGAACGCGCGGGCCCTGCCGCCGGCCTCGGACAAGGGCGCGGAACTGGTCTTCGAGCACGTCTCCTTCCAGCACACCGCCCGGTCGGTGGGCCTGCGCGACGTCAGCTTCACCACCCCGCCCGGGACGACCACCGCCCTGGTCGGGCCGTCCGGCTCCGGGAAGACCACCATCGTGCGCCTGGCGCTGCGGCTGCTCGATCCCCAGGCCGGCCAGGTGAAGCTGGACGGCCTCGACCTGCGCGACGTGCGCCAGGCCTCGCTGCGGCGCGCCGTCGCCCTGGTGCCGCAGGACGTGGCCCTGTTCAACGACACCCTGGCCTCCAACATCGCCTTCGGCCGCCCCGCCGCCACCGAGGCGGAGGTCTGGGCGGCGGCGGAATCGGCGGAGCTGGCCAGGTTCATCGAGACCCTGCCGCACAGGCTCGAGACGCGCGTCGGCGAGCGCGGGCTGAAGCTCTCCGGCGGCGAGCGCCAGCGCGTCGGTCTGGCCCGGGCCCTGCTGGCCAACCCGCGCCTGCTGGTGCTCGACGAGGCCACCAGCGCCCTGGACGGCCGCACCGAGGCGGCGATCCAGGCGACCCTGCGCAAGGTGAGGGAAGGGCGCACCACCCTGGTCATCGCCCACCGCCTCTCCACCATCGCCGACGCCGACCAGATCCTGGTGATCCGCCGCGGCCGCGTCGTCGAGAACGGCGACCACGCCTCGCTGCTGGCGGCGGGCGGCGAATACGCCGCGCTATGGAGACGGCAGACGCGGGAGGATTGAAGGTCCGACCTGCCCGCCGACCCGGCGCTCGCTGCCGCACCGCCGCCCGCCCGTTCCACCTGTTCCGACCTGTTATTCACCTGTTCCACCTGTTATTTCGGTGTTTTTGGCGCCTGTTGCGGTCTGGAAGTCCAAGCCGTTCAATGGCTTGCGGCCACCTGATATCGCCCTGGAACAGGTGATAACAGGTCATAACAGGCGCCAAACAGGCCTGTTATGACGTCATAACAGGTGCGGAACAGGTGCGGCGGAGCCAGCGCACCACACCCCCAATCCGAAATTCCCCGCGAAAGCGGGGACCCAGGCGTTTTTGTTTGTTCCTCGTCCACACCCGCGCGCACCACCGATTGCAAAAAAGCCTGGGTCCCCGCTTTCGCGGGGAATTTCGGGTGTGGGGGTTTGGGAGCCTGGCTGTGCGGGCGAGCGCCCGGCGATCACCGGCCGCGAGCAATTCGTTTCACGATGTCAAAGACCGCGTCCGGGCCGCGAGGACCGGGGGCGTCACGTCACCATTCGCGCGCTGATTTGGCGAGGGCGCCGCAAAAAAGCGGGACCACGAACCACACGAAAAACACGAACGCGCCCGTTGTGTCGGCGGCAGTCCAGCGGCCCTCCGACCCGTTCGTGTGGTTCGTGTGGTTCGTGGTTTCTCTTTCTCACCAATCCCCCCAACGCTGTCATCCCGGAAAGCGCGAAGCGCTTATCCGGGACCGCCGGAAGCTTACGCCACCTGCCGCCGCACGCTCAGCGCCTCGGCGCGCACCTCCGACGGGGTGGCTCCGAACCGCCGGCGGAATGCGCGGTTGAAGTAGGACAGGTCGCCGAAACCCACGTCGTAGGCGATGGACGAGATCGGCTCGGGCGGCCGGTGCGTCCGGGTCAGCAGGGCGTGGGCGCGGCCCAGCCGCTGCTCGGTGACGTAGCTGGAGAAGCTCTGGCCCTCGATCTCGAACAGCTTGCGCACATAGCGCGCGGTGATGCCGTGGTGGGCGGCGACGTTCTCGATGAGCAGGGGATAGGGGCCGATGTTGGCGTTGATGTGGGCTTTCACCGCCTTCAGGCGCGCGAAGCGCAAGCCCCGGCTTTCCGCCAGGTGCGCCCCGTCGCGCCCGGCCCCGATGCTCAGCGCCGCCAGGTCGCAGACGTGCCGCACCACCGGGTGGCTGGCTTCCGGCAGCAGGGCCAGTTCGTCCACCTCGCTCAGGGTGGACACATAGTTCACCAGCAGGCCGAGGGGATCGGAGAACCGCGGGATCATGCGCCCGACGGCGGCCTGCAGGCTGGGCACGAAGTCGGCCAGCATGGCGCGGGGCATGCGCAGGCACAGCAGCTCGCCCGCCGCCGGCCGCACGAAGGCGCCGGTGTCGCAACAGTCGATCAGGCAGGCGTCGCCGTCGCCGAGGCTGAGGTCGTCGTCGTCGCGGCGGATGATGAACGGGCCGCGCAGGTTCACCAGCAGCGCCACGTCGTCGTTGTCCCCCGCCACGATGCCGCGCGTGCGGTGGCTGACCGTCGGGCCCATCCGCCCGACGCCCATGCGCACGCCGTGCTGCGCGCGCAGGCTGGCCTTGGCGCGGAACGGCCGCTCCGACAGGGGATCGATGGCCACACGCAGCAGCTTGCGGGTCAGCACATCGCGCCACAGGTCCAGGCGCTCGGTGGGGCGCAGGGAATCGGTGGTGAACCGCAGCAGCCGGAAGTCGGGGGGTGCGTCGTCCAGCGACAATCGCGAGCTCCTGCCCGCGCGGCCGGCGCGGTAAACGCGAATTTGAGAATTTTCAACTCCAACCATATAGAGCCGCGCGCCGCCGCGACAGGCTTTTCGGGGCCTCCCAGTCCAAGTTCCAGTTCCTCTGTGTCCAAGCGGCGCGGGGATTCGCCCCCTAGGTTCCGGGCCGATGGGCCGCGGTCGAGCGGCCGGCGCCCCTCCGGGCACTCAGAGAGACCGCAAATGCACGTGCTGCACCCCGCCGAGCGCCCCCGCGCCGGTCGCACCACCCTGGCCGCCCTGATGCTCGGCGCCTCGGTCCTGGCCCTGGACCTCGCCGGCGGCGGCGCCCAGGCGGCCAACGTGTGCGTGCCCGGTCCCTGCAGCCCGACGGCGACCAATGAGACGGCCGTGGGGACCATCGCGGGCCAGACCGCCGTGACCGGCGATCTCAACTCAGGCTTCGGCTCGGGCGCGTCGGCGTCCGTCAGCGGCGACAACAACACGGGCGTTGGGAACTCTTCGTCCTTGAGCGTCACCGGCAGCCTCAACAGCGGTTTGGGCGAGTTTTCGTCGGCCCAGGTTTCGGGCGACGCCAACACCGGCTCGGGGTTCGCATCGTCGCACGAGGTCACCGGCTCCAGCAACACGGGCGCCGGGTCGAATTCGTCGCAGAACATCAGCGGAAATTCCAACGCCGGCTTCGGCGACAGCTCTTCCCTGAGCGTCACCGGCAGCTTCAACGTCGGCTCGGGGTCTAGTTCGTCACAGAGCGTCACGGGCAGCTTCAACACCGGCGCGGGGGCCAATTCGTCCCAGCACGTCACCGGCAGCTTCAACACCGGCTCCGGCGTGGCGTCTTCCCTCAACGTTATCGGCAACAG
Organism: Caulobacterales bacterium; assembly: GCA_044445825.1. Lineage (GTDB taxonomy): Bacteria > Pseudomonadota > Alphaproteobacteria > Caulobacterales > Caulobacteraceae > Acaudatibacter. The sequence continues at coordinate 17,541 of JBIOEG010000055.1, read as the reverse complement.
AAACACCGGCTCGGGCGCGGGCTCGTCGCAGCTGGTCACCGGCGACAACAACACTGGCTCGGGCACGGTCTCATCGGTCGGGGTCACGGGCTCTAGCAACACGGGCGCCGGGTCGAATTCGTCGCAGTTCATCAGCGGCAATTCCAACGCCGGCTTCGGCGACAGTTCGTCACAGAGCGTCACCGGCAGCTTCAACACCGGCGCGGGGTCCAATTCGTCGCAGAGCGTCACCGGTAACGACAACACCGGTTCCGGCGCGAGTTCATCGATTTCCGTCACCGGTAGCGGCAACACCGGCTCCGGGGCCATGTCATCCACCGCCATCTCCGGCATCGGCAACACCGGCTCGGGCCTTGGCTCATCGAACCTGGTCACCGGCACCAGCAACACGGGCGCGGGCATCGGCTCCTCCTTTGGCGTCACAGGAAACTTCAACACCGGAACCGGCGAGAACGCGTCCGCCGATGTCGTCGGCAACGCCAACACCGGATCGGGCGGAAACTCGTCCAACTTTATCACCGGCAGCAGCAACACCGGCGCGGGCGCGAATTCATCGTTCTCCGTCACCGGCAACGACAACACCGGCTCCGGCGCGTTTTCATCGCTTTCAGTCAGCGGCGACGGCAACACCGGCGCCGGCGCCGCTTCATCCCAGAACGTCACGGGCAACCTCAACACCGGCGTGGGTGACAATTCGTCGACTCACGTCACGGGGCAGCAAAACACCGGTCTGGGCTTTTCGTCGTCCCATTCTGTCACCGGCCTCGGCAACACCGGCGTAGGCGCAGACTCCTCGTTCAACGTGTCAGGAGCCGCCAATACTGGCCTGGGCAAGAATTCCGGTTTCGGCGTCACCGGCGACGACAACACCGGCTCGGGCGTGGCTTCATCTCAGAACGTCACCGGCAGTTTCAACACGGGCTCGGGCGCGTTTTCGTCTCGGACCGTCGTGGGCATCGGCAACACCGGATCGGGGACCAATTCATCAAACTCCATCTCCGGCATCGGCAACACCGGCTCGGGCGCCAATTCGTCTCAGAACGTCACGGGCAATTCCAACGCCGGCTTCGGCGACTTCGCGTCCCAGTCCATCTTGGGCAACAACAACACCGGCGTGGGCCTGTCCGCATCGATCAGCGTCACCGGAGACAACAATTCCGGCCTGGGTACGGATGCGTCCGAGATTGTCACCGGCTTCAACAACGTAGGCGCTGGCCCGTCCGCATCGACCAACGTCACCGGAAACAACAATTCCGGCTTGGGTAGGGACGCGTCCCAGTCCATCTCGGGCAACGCCAATACCGGCGTTGGAGGGGCTGCCTCGGATCGGGTCACGGGCACCAGCAATACTGGCGCGGGCGCGAACGCGTCCAACGATGTCACCGGCGACTCCAACGCCGGCTTCGGCGACCTCGCGTCCAACCACGTCACTGGCAGTTTCAACACCGGCTCGGGCGCCAATTCATCCAACTCCATCTCGGGCGACAACAACACCGGCTCGGGCGTGAGATCGTCGCAAAACGTCACCGGCAATTCCAACGCCGGCTTCGGCGACAGCGCGTCACAGAACGTCACGGGCAACGCCAACGCCGCGCTCGGCTCTAGCGCCGGCGTCAGCGTCACCGGCGACAACAACATCGCCATCGGCAACGCGGCCGGCAACGCCATCGCCGCAAGCAACACCATCTCCGTGGGCACGGGGGCTGCAGCCACCAAGAACGGCGCCATCGCCGTCGGCCGAGCGGCGTCGGCGACTGGAACCAACGCCATCGCCATCGGCACGAACGCCACAGCCACCGGCTCGGTCGCCGTGGGCAACGGGGCGTCGGCGGCCAACGGCGGCGCGGCGTTCGGCGATGGTGCTTCGGCGACCGGGGCGCTCGCCACGGCCGTCGGGCCTAATTCGTCTGCGACGGCGAGCGGCGCGGTGGCCATCGGCGCGAGTTCGATCGCCGACCAAGCCAACACCGTCTCGGTAGGAAGCGTCGGCAACGAGCGCCGGATCGTCAATGTGGCGAATGGGACGGTCGCGGCGAACAGCACCGACGTCGTGACCGGCGGCCAGCTGTTCTCCACCAACCAGAGCGTGGCGGCGGCGCAGGCCAGCGCCAACACGGCCCAGACGACCGCCAACTCGGCGCTGACCAGCGCCGCTGTCGCACAAGGCACGGCGAACACCGCCGTCGCCAACGCCGCGGCGGCCCAGACCACGGCCAACACCGCCGTGACCAACGCGGCCACGGCTCAGACCACGGCCAACACGGCGCTGACCAACGCCGCCACGGCTCAGACCACCGCCAACACCGGCGTGGCCAACGCCGCGGCGGCTCAGGGCACGGCCAACACCGCCCTGGCGCTGGGCCAGAACTCCGTGCAGTACGACACCGCTGCGCACACCGGCGTCACCCTCGATCCCGGCGGAGCGGCGGCCACGGTGCACAATGTCGCCCCCGGGGTCGCGGCCACCGACGCCGCCGACGTCGGCCAGGTGAACCAGGCGGCGACCAACGCCCTGGCCCAGGCCAACGCCTTCACCAACCTGCGCTTCAACCAGCTGAGCGCCAACATCAGCCAGGTCTCGCGCCGGGCCGACCAGTCCACGGCCGCGGCCCTGGCGGCGGCCGGCCTCGCCCAGGCGGTGCTGCCCGGCAAGAGCATGATCACCGGCGGCGTCGGCGTGTGGAACGGTCAGTCGGCGCTGGCCGTCGGCCTGTCGCACCGCATGGACGACAACCGCTGGACGATCAAGGCCAGCGCCACCTTCGCGGTGCACGGCGCCGCCGGGGGCAATGCGTCGGTGGGCTACGAGTTCTGAGGCGCCCTCTCGGAGGCGGCGTGCGCGGGAGAACCAGGCTTCCACTCGATGCCGCCCCGCGCCGCCTTTTTCCACCTGTTACGGTCTGTAATCCGTGAATATTCAATGAGTTACAGCCATCTGTGTTGTTCAGGAACTGGCGACAACAGGTGCTTCTAGGCCAAACAGGCCTACTGGTGCGGAACAGATGGCCGGCGGACGCCAGCGCCCGACACCCCCCATCCGAAATTCCCCGCGAAAGCGGGGACCCAGGTGTTTTTTGTTTGTTCCTTCCGTCCACACCCGCGCGGCCCCAACCGATTGCAAAAAAGCCTGGGTCCCCGCTTTCGCGGGGAATCTCGGGTGTGGGGGTGTTGTGGATTGAGAATTCAGGCGTGTGCGCGCGGGCGCGCCGACCGCCGTTCCTGCGCCGCCGGTGTGTCTCTTCACGATGTCAAAGACCGCCGCCCGATCCGAGAGGGGGTCCCCGCCCGGCGGCGAAAGCACTGAAGCTGTAATCACAACTAACAGTAGAAAATGTATTGACTACATCTTAACGCGGTGGCCTTTGGAGCGCCTTCGCAACCCGTGCGTGTGCCGTGAGCGCACCGCCGCGGCGGAGGTGGGTGGAGGCCGGCGGGCTCGGAGAGCCGCCTATGAGGGTGAAGTTCCATGAATACCGGACATTCCGTTCGCCGCGGCCGCGTGGCGGCCCTCTTCCTCGGCGCTTCGGTGCTGACGATGAACCTGGCGGCCTATCAGGCGCAGGCCGCGGGCAACAACTTCGGCGGCGGCGCCACGGGCGCGCCGGTGGTCGGCAACAACAACACCGGCTTCGGCCTAGGCGCTTCGGCCAGCGTGACCGGCGACTCCAACTCCGGCTTCGGCGTCGGCAGCTCCACCAGCATCAGCGGCAGCTTCAACTCCGGCGTCGGCGACTTCACGTCCAACCACGTGACGGGCAATTCCAACGGCGGCTTCGGCGACGGCGCCTCGTTCTCGGTGACCGGCAACATCAACACCGGCGTAGGCGCTTTCTCCTCCCAGTTCGTCTCGGGCGACTCCAACGCCGGCCTGGGCGACAGTGCGTCGGAGCACGTGACCGGCAGCTTCAACACCGGCGCGGGGGCGAATTCGTCCCAGACCATCAGCGGCTTGGCCAACAGCGGCCTGGGGGTCAACTCGTCGATCAATGTCACGGGCACCGGCAACACGGGCGTGGGCGCCGCATCTTCGAACGTGGTGAGCGGACTTGCGAACACCGGCCTCGGCGGCGGCTCGTCGACGAACGTGTCAGGCAGCTTCAACACCGGCGCGGGCGTAAGTTCCTCCCAGAACGTCACCGGCAATGACAACACAGGTTCGGGAGCTCTTGCATCGGGCGGCGTTACGGGGAGCAACAACACCGGCGCGGGCGCGCAGTCCTCATTCCTGGTTTTCGGGAGTGGCAACACGGGCTCAGGCGCATTCTCGTCGCTCAGTGTGACTGGACTCTCGAACACAGGCTCTGGGATCGGCGCGTCGTCAAACATTCTAGGCAACGAGAATACTGGCGCCGGAGCAGATGCCTCGCTGCATGTGACCGGAGATGCCAACACCGGCTCGGGCGTGTTCTCGTCCTTCAGCGTCACAGGCAGCAACAACACTGGCGCGGGCGCCCTTTCGTCAAGTTTGGTCACAGGCAATGACAACACCGCGCTCGGCTTCAAGGCCGGGGTGAGCGTCTCCGGCGACAACAACATCGCCATCGGCAACGCCGCCGGCAATGCGATCGCCGCCAGCAACACCATCTCCGTGGGCACGGGGGCGCAAGCCACCAAGAACGGCGCCATCGCCGTGGGCCAAACGGCCTCGGCCACCGGCGCCAACGCCATCGCCATCGGCACGGGCGCGTCGGCCACAGGCTCGGTCGCCGTCGGCGCCGGGGCGTCGGCGGCCAACGGCGGCGCGGCGTTCGGCGACGGGTCCAAGGCGACCGGGGCGGTCAGCACGGCTGTCGGCCCCAATTCGACGGCCACCGGAACCGGGTCCGTGGCCATAGGCTCGGGCTCGGTCGCCAACCAGGCCAACACCGTGTCGGTGGGCTCGGTGGGCAGCGAGCGCCGCATCGTCAATGTGGCGCAGGGCAATGTGGCGGCGAACAGCACCGACGCGGTGACCGGCGGCCAGCTGTTCACCACCAACCAGAACGTGGCGACCGCCCAGACCACGGCCAACAACGCCCAGACCACGGCGAACACCGCCGTCGCCAACGCCGCGGCGGCGCAGGCCAGCGCCAATGCCGCGCAAACCACCGCCAACACCGCGCTGACCAGCGCCGGTGTCGCGCAAGGCACGGCGAACACCGCCGTCGCCAACGCCGCGGCGGCCCAGACCACCGCCACCTCGGCGCTGACCAACGCCGCGGCGGCCCAGACCACGGCCAACACCGCGGTCACCAGCGCCGCCGCCGCCCAGACCACCGCCAACACTGGCGTGGCCAACGCCGCGGCGGCTCAGGGCACGGCCAACACCGCCCTGGCGCTGGGTCAGAACTCGGTCCAGTACGACACCGGGGCGCACACCGCCGTCACCTTGAACGCCGGCGGCGTGGCGGCGGTCGTGCACAACGTCGCTCCGGGCGTGGCGGCGACGGATGCGGCCGACGTCGGCCAGGTCAACCAGGCCCAGGCCAACGCCGTGACTCAGGCCAACGCCTTCACCACCGCGGCGTTCAACCAGCTGAGCGGCCAGCTCAACGTGGTCTCCAAGCGGGCGGACGCGGCGGTGGCGGCGGCCCTGGCGTCGGGCTACATCCCGCAGGCCATCCACCCGGGCAAGGGGCTGGTGGGCTTCGGCGTGGGCGTCTGGCAGGGCCAGGCCAGCTTCGCGGCCGGCGTTTCGACCCGGCTGCCCGACGACCGGACCACCCTGAAAGCCGGGGTGAACTTCACCTCCACCGGCCAGGTGGGCGGCGGCATCGGCGCTGGGATCGAGTTCTAGGGCCCGCCCAGGCGTGCACCGCGGGCGCTACTCTGCGGCCTCCGGATAGGGTGGCGATACGCCGGGGCGGGGACGTGGCCGCACTTCGCGCACGCCTTCGCCGAACCGCCGCGCGAACCAGGCGAAGCGGCGGGCGAGCGTCTTCGGCGCGGCCAGGGCGGCCGGCGTGAGGAACAGGGTCAGCAAGGTCGCGAAGGACAGGCCCCAGACCACGGTGCCCGACAGCTGGACCCACCACTCCGAGCCGGGCGCCCGGTAGTTGACGCCGCCCAGCCGGAAGTCCGCGTGCAGCTGGAACATCATCGGCAGCAGGCCGATCACCGTCACCACGGTGGTCAGCATCACCGGCCGGAAGCGCTGGGTGGCCGCGCGCACCGCCGCGTCGTCCGCCTCGTGGCCGGCGCGGCGCAGTTGGTAGAAGGTGTCCACGAGCACGATGTTGTGGCCCACCACCACGCCGAACAGGGCCACCACCCCGGTGCCCACCATGATGATCGAGATGTAGTCGAAGGTGTGGAACAGGTTCAGGTCGAGCCCCAGGATCACCCCCACGGTCGACAGCACCACCGCCGATAGCGTCACCACCACGCCGTAGAAGCTGTTGAACTGCCACAACAGGATCATCGACATCAGGAACAGCGTCGCGATCCCCGCCGCCGCGAAGAACAGCATGGCGTTGCCGCCTTCCTCGTCGGCGCCGCGGAACTTCCAGTGCACCGACGGATCGATGCCGGCGTGCTCGAGCCAGGGCCGCAGCTGGGCGATCTTCTGGTTGGGCGCCATGCCCCGCACATTGCCCTGCACGATCACCAGGCGCTGACCGTCGCGCCGGTCGATGGTGGTCACCTGCTGCGCGGGCGCCATCTTGACGAAGTAGCTGGCCGGCACCGGCCCCAGCGGCGTGGAGATCTTCAGCTTGTCGAAGGCGGCCAGATTGCGGGCGTCCGGCGGGAAGCGCACGCGGATGTCGAGTTCGTCCTTGGCGTCGTCCGGTCGGAACTTGCCCACCAGGATTCCGTCGGTGACGAACTGGATCGCCTGGCCCACGGCCAGCACGTCCACGCCATAGCGGCCGGCCGCCACGCGATCGACGGTGAAGTTCCACTCGATGCCTGGCGAGGTGCGGGTGTCTTCCAGCTCGATGATCTGCGGATCCTGCGCCAGGTGGGTCTTCACCACATCGGCCGCCTTGTTCAGCAGGGCTGGATTTTCGCTGCGCATCTCGACCTGCACGTCCTTGCCCTCGGGCGGCCCGCCCTGGGGCAGGCGCAGCTCGGTGAGCACGCCGGGCGTCTCGCCCAGGCGCTTGCGGATGACGTCGACGATGGAATAGCCGGTGATGCCCATGGCCTTCTCGGTGTCGAAGTCCACGAACTCCAGCTGGATGCGGCCGATCATGTCGTTGGGCGGGCCGTTGCGGCCGCCGCCGCCGCCTCCGCCCCCGGTCCTGACGTCCAGGGCGCGAACGCCCTTGATGCCCATCAGCTTGTGCTCGACCTGGGCCACCAGCCCGTCCTGTTCCTGCAGGGACATGTTGCCCCGCGCCTTGACGAACACGGTGACGTTGTTCGGGTCCTGGTCGATGAAGAAGTTGGTCCGATGCGGCTGCATGATGAAGGCGATGGCCACCACCAGTATGACCAGCAGGGCGCCGCCGGTGACCGCGAACGGTCTCTGAGCGGCCGCCGTCAGGACGCGGGCGTACCAGCCCATGAAGCCGCGCATCTGCCCTGGGTCGCCGTGTTCCGACTTCTCGATCTCCGCCAGCATGGCGCGGTCCGCCCCCTGCTTTCGCCCGAACACCGAGCCCAGGGCTGGGGTGAAGATCAGGGCGACGAAGATCGAGGCGCCCAGCACGAAGAACAGCGTCAGCGGCAGGAAGCTCATGAACTTCCCGGCGATCGTGTTCCAGAAGAAGAACGGCACGAAGGCGCACAGGGTGGTCAGGGTGCCGTTGACCACCGGCCAGAACATCCGCTTGCCGGCCGCCGCGAAGGCCTGGGATCGGTCCAGCCCCTCGGCCATCTTGCGGTCGGCGTACTCCACGATGACGATGCCGCCGTCCACCAGTATTCCCACGGCCAGCACCAGGCCGAACATCACCATCTGGTTGAGGGTGATGCCCAGGCTCTGCAGGCACAGGAAGGCGATCATGAAGCAGACGGGTATCGCCAGGCCGACCATCAGCCCCTGTCTCACGCCGAGGCTGCCGATGATGATCAGCATGACCAGCAGGGTGGCCGTGATCAGGCCGGACTCCAGCATGGTCAGGGTGTGCTCGATGAACTCGCTTTCGTCGAAGCTGTAGTCGGCGCGGACGGTCGGCGGCCAGTTGACCTTGTCGGCGGCCACCGTGGAGCGGACCAGATTGACGGTGTCCAGCAGGTTGGCGCCGGGCCGCTTGACCACGTAGAGGCCGAACGCCGGCTGGCCATTGTAGCGGCTGATCGACGTCGCCTCCTTGAAGGTGCGGTGTACCTCGCCGATGTCGCCGACCGTGACCACCTTGTCGCCGCTCTTCTTGATCGGCAGCTTCAGGATGTCTTCCGGCGAGGTCACCACGCCGGGCAGCTTGATCGCGAAGGTCCCCTGGCGGGTCTGCAGATTGCCGGCTGGGATCAGCTGGTTGTTGCGGCCGATAACGCTGGCCAGGTCGGTGGCCGTGACGTTGTAGGCCTCCATCCGCAGGGGATCGATGGTGACCTCGAGCATCTCCTCGCGCGCCCCGCTCATCTCGACGGACAGCACGCCGGGCAGGCTTTCCAGGCGGTCCTGCAGCGACCGCGCGGTGGCGAAGAGCGCGCGCTCCGGCGCCGGGCCGGAGAGCACCACCCCGATGTTCGGGTTGTTGGCGATATTCTCTTCTTCGATTACCGGCGGCAGGGCGTCCGGCGGGAACTTCGATCGGGCGAGGTCAACCTTGGCGCGGACGTCTTCCAGCACCTTGTTCTTGTCGAAATTGACCTCGAACTCCATCTGCACGATGGCCGCGCCCTCTTGTGAGCGCACGTTGATTTCCTTCAGGCCCTCCAGCGAGCGCAGCTCCCGCTCCAGCGGCCGCGCCAGCAGGCGCTCGGCGTCCTCCGGGCTCACGCCCGGATAGGGAACTACCACCACCACGAACGGGATGGTGATGTCCGGGTCCGCCTCGCGGGGCAGGTGGGTGTAGGCGTACAGACCGAACAGGGTGAGGATGAAGGTGACCGCCAGGATCACCTTTCGCCGGCGTATGGCGCCATCGATCAGGGCGCCGATCATGGCGCGCTCCTTGCCTGTCTCCGGGCGCTTGGTACGGCCTGGCTCATCGCTCGGCCACCCTCACGACCTCTCCCTCCGATACATAGGATTGGCCGACGGTGATGACACGGGTCGGACCGTGCAAACCGGCGACCCAAAGGCCCTCCGGCGTCTCTTCGAGCACGGTGACCGGCGTGAACCGCACCGCGCCGGCGGCGTCCACCCAGCGCACCCCCTGCCGGCCGGCGGAATCCAGCACCAGCGCGGCCACCGGCACCAGGTGCGCGGCGCCGCGGCCGGCGTCCACCTGGATGTCCGCCGAAAGGCCCGAGCGCACCGCGGCGCCGGGATTGCGCGCCGTCACTTCCACCCGGTAGGTCCGCGTCGACGGATCGGCGTCGTGAGCCACGAAGCGCACATGACCCGTGATGGTCTCGCCAGAGACCAGCTTGGCCGTGACCGCCGCGCCGACCAGCACCTTGCCGGTCTCGGTCTCCGGCAGGTCGCCGACGATGAGGATCGGGTCCAGTTCGATCATCGTCCCGCAGGACTGGCCGGGCGCCAGATAGGTCCCCACCTCGGCGTCCCGGTGATCGAACACCCCGGCGAAGGGCGCCTTCAGGTTCACTTGGGCCAAGGCGACCTCGGCCTGGCGCACCGTGGCGTCGGCGGCGTCGAGGCTGGCCTGGTCGGCCAGCACCTGGGTCTGGGAGCGGAAGCCCCTGGCCGCCAGGTTCTGCGAGGCCTGCATCTGCAGCTGCTTGGAGCGCAGATTGGCGTTGGCCTCGGCGACCGCCGCCTCGCGGGCGTCCACCGACAGGCGGCACAGCACGGTTCCACCCCTGACGTACGTGCCCTGCATCACTGGCGTGGAGGCCACCACGCCGGCGGTCTCGGAGCGCACCACGACGGTCCGCGCCGCCTGGGTGCGGCCGCGCACGGTCAGTTCGAGGGGGCGCTGGACTTCCTGCACCAGGTTCACCTGCACCAGGGGCGGCGCGGTGGAGGCGGCGTGGGTGTCGGTGGTCGCCGCCGCGTCGGGGCTCGGCGCGCGCGGGCCGAGCAGCGGCCGCACGATCAGCCACCCGGCCACCACAGCCACGATGACGCCGACCACCAGATAGGACGCACTGAGGCGCATGTGCCGCTTTCGAAGGCGTGGGACCCTGCCGCGACCCCAGCAAGGTCGCGCCACGCCGTCCCCCGTTGAACGATCTTCGGGTTTTGCGGCGCGTTGCGTTGCAACACAAATGAAAAGGATGAAAGAATTCTACCACGGATCGCGGGAATTTCTGACAATTCAACCTATGAAAGTCCCCTATGCCCTGCGCCGCCAGTTGCGCTAAGGGAAAGGCGAACGACCGGTCCGAGCGAGGAGAGCCGCTGATGAGATACCTGCACACCATGGTCCGCGTGCGTGACCTCGACCAGGCGCTGGACTTCTATTGCCACAAGCTGGGTCTGGCCGAAGTGTCGCGCACGGAGAACCCCGGCGGCCGCTTCACCCTGGTGTTCCTCGCCGCGCCGGAGGACGTGGAGGCCGCCAAGACCAAGCGCGCGCCCACCGTGGAGCTGACCTTCAACTGGGACACGGAGGACTACCAGGGCGGGCGCAACTTCGGCCACCTGGCCTATCAGGTGGACGACATCTACGCGACCTGCGCGCGCCTGATGGACGGCGGCGTGACCATCAACCGTCCGCCGCGGGACGGCTACATGGCCTTCGTGCGCTCGCCCGACGGCATCTCCATCGAACTGCTGCAAAAGGGTGGCGCGCTGCCGAAGGCCGAACCCTGGGCGTCCATGGCCAACGTCGGGGCGTGGTGATCGGGCTGCCCCACGGCGCATGACCGCCGGCCTGCGCCACCGCGCCGCACCCGCGGTCTGACCCCGGCCGAAGAACCCTGGCCGGCCCTCACGCCTACTTAACCCAGATACTACACGGCTACTTAACCCAGATATTACAAAGTGCGCCGATGAAGGCGTTCTTGCGAAGACTCCTGGCCGACGCATCCACCGCGACGTCACCGCGGCTGGCACGGCCATTGCGCGCGGCGCCGGCGTGGTCACGTCCATGACCGAGGTTGGGACAAGCTTCGTCACGAAGGCGTTCGTGGTCCGATAGCAGCCGTCTTTCGCCAGCCCATTTCGGCGAAGACAGCGAAGCGATCAGAGGGAAGTGAACCAGCAAGGTCTAACCAGATGCCAGCGCCCGCCTTCAAGACACTGAGACGCTTCGGACGAAGCAACAGCGGCGCAACCGCGGTGGAGTTCGCCATGGTCGCGCTCCCGCTCATCGCGCTCATATTGGCGTCGCTGCAGACCGCGATCATCTTCTTCTTCGATGAAGCGCTGCAAACGGCCACAGAACAGTCGGCTCGACAACTTATGACGGGCAGCGCTCAGCTCTCGGACACCACGCAAACCCAATTCGCCAACGTGGTGTGCGCCAATGCGCCAGCCCCGTTCCAGTGTTCGAATATTATGGTTGATGTTCAATCTGCGAGTAGTTTCTCGTCCATTAACACGTCTCCTTTGACATTAACTTATGATGTACATGGAAACGTTACCAATACCTGGTCGTATAGTCCCGGTAATCCGGGCGATATCGTCATTGTGCGCGTGATGTACAACTGGCCGGTTTTCGGCGGACCCCTGGCTTTCGGGCTCGCCAACCAGCCGAATGGAAATCACCTGCTGGTGGCGACCGCCGTGTTCAAGAACGAGCCATACCAATGAAGGCGAACCGCCTTTCACGGCTGTGGTCCAGGTGGCGCCTCGACGAGCGGGGCGTCGCCGCGGTGGAGTTCGCCCTGATCCTGCCGATCCTGCTGGCGCTCTACCTCGGCGGCTATGAGATCTCCCAGGCGGCGGCGACCTACCGCAAGGTGGCCGACACCACCGTCGAGCTGGCCAACGTCACGACCCAGTTCACCCAGGTGACTCCCGGAAACATCGACACCGTCATGGCCGCGTCGGCGCAGATCATGTCGCCCTATTCGACGACCAACCTCACGATCGTGCTCTCTGAGATCACCACGGACGCCGGCAACAACGCCACTGTGACCTGGAGCCGAGCCTACAATGGCGCGACCGCCCTGACCCCAGGCGCCAATGTCACCATGCCGGCTGGATTGGCGACCGCCAACTCGAACTACATCCAGGTTCAGACTCACTACCTGTACGTACCGGTCATCGGATCTACCTACGTCGGTTCGATGCCGATGTCGGATCAGATCTACATGATCCCCAGAGCGTCCCCCTCTATCCCCTGCGCGGCTTGTTGATAGGCAAACCGATGAAAAAGACGCCTCTCCAATTCATGCACCACCTCCCGAAGATACGGGCGTTCCTGAGGAACAAACGTGGGAACGTAGCGATCATCGCCGCGCTCACCATGCTGCCGATCAGCATGGCCGTGGGCATGGGGGTCGACTACACCCTGGCCACCCGCAAGCAGGACCAGATCAACGGCCTGGCGGACGGCGCCGCGCTGTCGGCGGTGACGCCCACGGCGATGGACGAGCCGGCCGACACGGCCGCCGCGTCCGCCAAGGCGATGTTCCTCGCCCAGATCGCGACGGTGCCCAACGTCACCTATTCGCCGAGCAGCGTCACCGCGACGGCCACCGACACGACCGTCGGCGCCGAAGTCACGCGCAACGTCACGGTGAGCTACACCGCCGGATCTCCCAATGTGTTCAGCACCCTGTTGGGAATGGACGCGTTCAACATCGCCGGAACGTCGTCGGCGAAGTCGGCTCTCGCGCCTCGCACCGACTTCTACATGCTGCTGGACACCTCGCCGTCGATGGCGATCGCCGCGACCAGCGCGGGCATCGCCACCATGGTGGCGAACACCGCCAGCCAGAGCGGCTGCGCCTTCGGCTGCCATGAAACCAACCCCTCGGCCGATCACCTCGGCAATCCGGGCGGCGAGGACAACTTCGCCCTGGCTCGAAACCTCGGCGTGCCGCTGCGCATCGACCTGGTGAACCAGGCCACCCAGAACCTGATGTCCGTCGCGCAGGTGACCGCAACGCAGAACAACACGGTCTACCGCGCCGCGATCTATACGATGGACTACAACTTCAACACGCTTCAACCGCTCACCGGCAGCCTGAGCACGGCCGCGACGGCGGCGGCGAACATCCAGCAGGTGGAAGTCTACGACAACAACTGCCTGACCAGCGGCAACTGCAACCACGACGAGGACTCCTACCTCGACGGCGGCCTCAACAACGTCAACTCGATCATGCCCAATCCGGGCAACGGCTCGGCCAATCCCGGCGATACGCCGCAGGAGGTGGTGTTCATCGTCAGCGACGGCGTCGATGACGAGTTGCTGGGCGGCAGCCGGGTGATGGCGCCGATCAATACCCGCGCCAGCTGGTGCGACACGATCAAGGCGCGCGGCATCCGGATCGCGTTCCTGTACCTGACCTACAACCCGCTGCCGACCAACGCCTTCTACAATGCCAACATCGCCCCGTTCCAGAGCCAGATCGCCACGGACGCCCAGAACTGCGCCTCGACCGGCCTGTTCTTCCAGGTGAACACCGACGACGACGTCTCGGCCGCGATGAACACACTGTTCCAGAAGGTGGTCTCTACCGCGCACCTGACGCACTGACGTCGGCGCGGATCGCGTTCCCAAGGGGCGCGGCGGGGATCCCCGCCGCGCCCTTTGCGTTTCACGCGGCTCGCCCTAGGTAGGGGCATGGCCGCGACGGTGTCAGCCAAGCTTGGATATCGGTCACTCCTGATCGACTACCTGGGGCCGCAGGCCGGCCGGGTGGCGGTGCTCGCCGCCTTGCTGTTCGCCGGCATCGCCCTGCAGCTGGTCGGCCCGCTGATCCTGCGCCGCTTCATCGACAACGCCGCGCCGGGACCCGCCGCCATGCCGATGAACGGCCTGCTGACCCTGGCGGGCGTGTTCGTGGCGGCGGCGCTGCTCACCCAGGTATCTCAGGTAGGCGCCACCTGGTTCAGCGAACAGGTCGGCTGGACCGCCACCAACCGGCTGCGCGGCGATCTCGCCAACCACTGCCTGCGCCTGGACCTCACCTTTCACAACGCCCGCACGCCGGGTGAGTTGATCGAGCGGATCGACGGAGACGTCACCGCCCTGGCCGGTTTCTTCTCGCAGTTCGTGCTGCAGATCCTGGGCAGCGCCCTGCTGCTGGCCGGCATTCTGACGCTGCTGGCGTTGAGCGACTGGCGGATCGGCCTGGCCATGGCCGTCTTCGCCGTCGTGGCCTTCCTGGCGATCCACCGGACCGGCCAGGTCGGCGCGCCGCGCTGGGCGGCCGAGCGGCAGGCGCGCTCGGAACTCGCCGGCTTCCTCGAGGAGCGGTTTGGCGGCCTGGACGACATCCGCGCCAACGGCGGCGGCGGCCACATCATGCGCCTGCACGGCGGCATCAGCGAAGTGCTGAACCGCGCCGGGCGCCGGGCCGGCCAGATGGGCATGGTGATCAATGTGGCGGTCAACGGCCTCTACACGGTGGGCCTGTCCATCGCCCTGATCGGCGGGGTAATCCTCTGGCGCCGCCATGAGGTCACGGCGGGCACCGTCTATCTGTTCGTCCAGTACACGGGCATGATGGCCAATCCCCTGGCGCAGATCGGCATGCAGCTGCAGCAGTTCCAGTCCGCCAGCGCCGGGCTGTCGCGGGTGCGCAAGCTGCAGGCGATCGAGCCCAAGGTCCGCGACGGCCCCGGCGTCGCCTGGCGAGCCGCGCCGCCGGGCGTGGTCTTCGACCATGTGAGCTTCGGCTATGACGCCAAGGCGCCGGTCCTGAAGGACGTGTCGTTCGCCCTGAACCCGGGCGAGACCCTGGGTCTGCTCGGGCGCACGGGCAGCGGCAAGACCACGCTGATCCGCCTGCTGTTCCGGCTCTACGACGTGGGCGAGGGGGCCATCCGCCTGGACGGCCAGGATGTCCGCGCCGCCACCCTCGCCCAGTTGCGCGACCGCATCGGCGTGGTGACCCAGGAGGTTCAGCTGTTCGAGGCGAGCGTGCGCGAGAACGTCACCCTGTTCGACCCCGCCATCGGCGACCGGCGCGTCCGCGAGGTGCTGGACGACATCGGCCTCGGGCCTTGGCTCAGCCGCCAGCCGCGCGGGCTCGACAGCGACCTGACCGCCGACGGACTTTCGGCGGGCGAGGCGCAGCTGCTGGCCTTCGCCCGGGTGTTCCTGCGCGATCCGGGGCTGGTGGTGCTCGACGAGGCCTCGTCGCGTCTGGACCCGGCCACGGACCGGCTGATCGAGCGGGCGATGGACAAGCTGCTGCGTCCGTCCGCCGGCGGTCCGGCGCGCACGGCGATCATCATCGCCCACAAGCTCGCCACGGTGCGCCGCGCCGACAAGATCCTGATCCTCGACCACGGCGCGGTGCTGGAGAGCGGCGAGCGCACCGGCCTGGCCGCCGATCCGGCGTCTCAGTTCGCCCGCCTGCTCAATTCCGGCATCCAGGAGGTGCTGGAATGACCGCCATGGCCGCCCCGGAGCCGTCCGGCAACCCGTGGCGTCACGGCTGGGGGATCGTGCGCGCCCAACCGGTGCTGTTCGCCCTGAACATCGCCGGCTATGTGGCGTTCTACACCCTGCCGCTGCTGAACGGCCTGGCCATGCGCGCGGTGTTCAACGCGCTGAGCGGCCACGCGCCGGCGGGCTTCAACATCTGGACCCTGGTGGCCCTGCTGATCGGCGCCCAGATCGCGCCGCAGATCATCCTGCTAGGCGCCTTCGGCGCCTGGATCACCTTCGCCTACGCCATGGAGGCGATGCTCAGGCGCAACATGCTGGGGTTCCTGGTCTCGGCGCCGGGTCCGAAGCAGTTGCCGGCCTCCGCCGGTGATGTGGTGAGCCGCTTCCGGGACGACGTGATGTCGGTGGTCTGGTTCGTGGAGGCCTGGGTGGACCTCAGCGGCCTGGCGGTGTTCACCGTTCTGTCGTTGGCCATCATGGCGTCGATCAGCCTGCCGATAGCCCTGGTCGCGGCCCTGCCCATGGTGGCCATCGGACTGATCACCAACCATCTGGCCCTGAGAATCCACCACTACCGGCGGCTCAATCGCGAGGCCACGTCGCGTGTGACCGGCTTCATCGGCGAGACCTTCGGCGCGGTGCAGGCGATCCAGGTGGCGTCGGCGGAAGGGCGGGTGCTGAAGCGCCTCGGCGACCTGAACGACGCGCGGCGCAAGGCGGCCATCAACGACAGCGTGTTCAACGCCATGCTGGACACGCTGAGCACCAACATGGGCCGGATCGGGCTGGGCCTGGTGCTGCTGATCGCCGCCGGGGCCATGCGCCGCGGCGCATTCTCGGTCGGCGATTTCACCCTGTTCGTCAGCTACACCGGTTTCGCGTCCTTCGGCCCGCAGTGGGTCGGCCGGCTGATGGCGCGGCGGCGCACGGCCGGGGTCTCCATCGGCCGCATGGAGGAGGTGCTGGAAGGCGCCGAACCCTTCGCGCTCACCGCCAGGCGCCCCGCCGGCGCGCGCCCCGCCGACCGGTCCGAGCCGTTGGAGACCCTTACGCTTCGCGGCCTCACCAGCCACTATCCGGGCACGACGCGCGGCATCGACGACATCGACCTGACCCTGCGCCGCGGCGGCCTGACGGTGATCGCCGGCGAGGTGGGCGCGGGCAAGACCACCCTGATCAAGGCGCTGCTCGGCCTGACGCCGGTCCAGTCCGGAGAGATCCTGTGGAACGGCCGGCCGATCGCCGATCCGGCCAGCTTCATGGTCCCGCCTCGCTGCGCCTATACGGCCCAGATGCCGCGCCTGTTCAGCGAGAGCATGCGCGACAATGTGCTGATGGGCCACGCCGGCGACGATGTCGCCATCATGCGGGCGGTGCAGCTGGCGATCCTGGAGGAGGACCTGGCCGAGATGGAGCTTGGGCTCGACACCCTGGTGGGAACCCGCGGCGTCAGCCTGTCCGGCGGCCAGCTGCAGCGCGCGGCGGCGGCGCGGATGTTCGTGCGCGACCCCGACCTGCTGATCCTGGACGACGCCTCCAGCGCGCTGGACGTGCGCACCGAGCGACTGTTCTGGAAGCGGCTGCTGGCCGGCGGCGCGCGCACCTGCATAGCCGTCTCGCACCGGCCGGAGGCCTATCGCCGGGCCAGCGAGATCATCCTGCTGCACCACGGGCGCATCGCCGCTCGCGGCGACCTGGCCGGCCTGCTCGAGAGCAGCGCCATGTTCCGCCAGACCTGGCGCGACATCACCCATGCCTCGCATGCGCCTGCCGGCGGCGGACACCAACCCGCCGAAATGGCCGGCGCCCCGGCGGGCCAGCCGCGCGGCGGCTCGGCGCCCCGGTGAAGCCTTGCATTATTGCGTTACATTCGGTAATGATGTTCGCGCGCCCTCTGGGGCGCCGCTCTTTGACATCGTGAAGAAAAATGAAGCCGCGCTGGGGTATCATTGCCTGAAGCGCCGGAGCGGCGGCCGTGCGCCACCAAGCGCACCCCCCAACCCCCCACACCAGAAATTCCCCGCGAAAGCGG
>JBIOEG010000054.1:0-29823 GCA_044445825.1 Caulobacterales bacterium | reverse complement strand
GCGCGGGTGTGGACGGAAGGAACAAACAAAAAACGCCTGGGTCCCCGCTTTCGCGGGGAATTTCGGATTGGGGGTGTGGGGGGCAGGCGTCCGCCGGCTCACCTGTTCCGCACCTGTTATGCATCGATAACAGGCCTGTTTGGCGCCTGTTATCACCTGTTATCACCTGTTCCTGAGCGATATCAGGTGGCCGCAACCCATTGAAACATCAGCGATTCCAGGCCGTAACAGGCGGGAAAAAACGCCGAAATAGCAGGTGGAACAGGTGAATAACAGGTCGGAACAGGTGGATCGGGACTAGGGAATCAGCCCGCCGAACGGATTGAACGGGTTGCGGCGGCGCTTGTCCTGCTCCTGCTGCTGTTGCTGCTGCCGGCGTTCCATCTCCTGGGCGCGCGGATCTTGGCTCGCGCCGCCACCCATCATCTGGCTCATGTCCATGCCGAGCACGCCGCCGGTGGAGGACCGGTAGCGGATCTTCACCTGCCAGGCGATGTTCCAGGGCTGCGGCGCCGGCGGCCGCGGCGGGTAGCTGATGTTGTACTCGCCGCCGTACGCGACGAGCCTGAACGAGCCCATGCCGGCCGCCTGCACGGCCTCCTGCGGCACCACGCAACTGGTCTGGGAGGGCGCCATCAGCACCTGCCTGGCCACCAGCCGTGCGATCTCGCCGTCGCTCAGGTAGTCGGGCAGGGCGAAGGCAGAGGCCTGGACCTGGGACGAGGTCCACATCACCGTCTCGCCCGGGCCCTTGGCGCCGTACATGGTCGCCAGATACCCCTGGCCGCCGTCCACCGGCCGCCAGGCAAGGGTGGCCGAGCCGCTGGGGTTCTTCGCATTGGTCGTGAGTTTGAAGGGCGGCAGGAAGTCCTGGTCGGCGGCCAGGCTGAAGTCGATCTGTGGCGAATAGTTCCCCTTGATGGTGTGGGCGCCCTGCAGGGACGCGTCCGGCCCCACCGTGGTGCGGCCCTCGGCGTTGGGCCATTCGCCGTAGGTGGCGTTGCGGGCGGGCGACGGCGGCTGCATCGGCGAGATGGCCAGGCCCCGCGCCAGCTCGGCGAACTGGCCGCCGCCCTTGGTCATGTCGGCGAAGTCGATCACCAGGGGCTGGCCGGGGCCGGCGTGCTCGCCGCAGCCCCAGAAGATCAGCATGCGCCCCTGGGGATGGTACTGGGCCGGCGGCCCGGGTTCCGCCTCCTCGTGCGCCGGCTGCTGGACCGGCGTGACCAGCGGCAGCGCCGGCCCCGCGCCCAGGGCCGCGGGCGGGTCGTGCTCGGCGGTGGGATCGCCGGACTGCGGCCGCCGCGCCGAGCCCAGTTGCAGGATCAGGGTGTGGCTCAGCGAGCTGGCGCCCATGTTCTGAATCCTCTCGCTGGTCTCATGGGGATGCATCTCCATCGCCATGATGTCGCCAAAGCCCGGCCGGCGGCGCTGCTCCTGCTGCCCCTCCTGACCGCCGGGACCGCCCTGGGACGCGCCGGCGCCGATGCCGCTGGAGGTGGCCGCGCTCATCCAGTAGACGGCCACCGGACCGGACACCGCCTGCTTGCCGGACGGCTCGCCCGCCGCCTGGCCGGCCACTGTCGCCAAGGCGGTCAGCACCGCCGCTCGTCCGATCTTCATGGCGTTCCTCCGAAGCACTGCGCTCGGCAAGAACGATAGCGTCGGTTCGTAAGCCGAGCCTAGCCCTAGAAGTGGTCCTTCGCCGCCCGAACCGCCGCGAAGACCTCGTAGTCAGGCGCGCCGGACTTACCCACGCGGGCAGCCAGCTGCGGCGCACGCAGGAAGGGATTGGTGGCCTTCTCCAGGCCGATGGTGGTGGGCACGGTGGGCTCGCCCCGCTCGCGGGCGGCGAAAACCGCGGCGGCGCGTTCCTTCAACGCCGGGGCGTCGTCCACCGACAGGGCGAACCTGGCGTTGGAGGCGGTGTACTCGTGGGCGCAGTAGACGGCCGTGTCGTCCGGCAGGGCGGCCAGGCGCTGCAGGCTGGCCCAGAACTGCTCGGGCTGGCCCTCGAACATGCGCCCGCAGCCCAGGGCGAACAGGGTGTCGCCGACGAAGGCGTGATGGTCGGCCGCGTCGTAGTAGGCGATGTGGCCCAGGGTGTGGCCGCCGGTCTCGATCACCTGGAAGCGGGTCTCGCCCAGGTCGACCAGGTCGCCGCCGCGCACCTCGCGGTCCAGGGGCGCGATGCGGGTCACCTCGCCCGGGCCGACGATCACGCAACCAGTATGCTGCTTCAGCTCGGCGTTCCCGCCGGCGTGGTCGGGGTGCCAGTGGGTGTTGAAGATGAAGTCGAGCGTCCAGCCGGCCTTGCCCAGCTCCGCCAGGATCGCCGTGGCGTCCGGCGTGTCGATGGTGGCGGTCTTGCCGGTGGCGTCGTCGCGGATGAGGAAACCGTAGTTGTCGGAGAGGCAGGGGAACTGGCGAACGGTGAGGCTCATGGCGGCGTCCTGGATCGGCTGCGGCGCCCCCTGACAAGGGCGCGGCCGCGACCATACATTGTAGAGCGCTGGTACGGGGAGACTTGATGCGCCGCGACGTCCTGGATTTGCGCGAATTCTACGCCGGGCCCCTGGGAATGGCCGCCCGGGACATGGCCGCGCGCAAGGTGTCCGAGGCCTGGGGCGGAGTGCTGGGCCTCGATCTGCTGGCCCTCGGCTACGCCACGCCGTTCATCGACGTGATCGCCGGCCAGGCCCGCCGCATCGTCGCCGCCATGCCCGCCGCGCAGGGGGTCGAGGCCTGGCCCAGCACCGGTCCGAACGCCGCCGCCCTGGTGGACGAGACGGCGTTGCCGTTCCCCAACGCCCTGTTCGACCGGGTGCTGGCCGTCCACGCCCTCGAGGAGAGCGAAAGCCCCCTCGGCCTGCTGCGCGAGGCCGGCCGGGTGCTGGCCCCGTCCGGGCGGATCATCGTGGTGGTGGCCTCTCGCCACGGCCTGTGGTCCGACGCCGAGTCCAGCCCGTTCGGCCACGGCCGTCCGTTCTCCCGCCGGCAGCTGGAGCAGCTGGTGCGCGAGGCGGACCTGGAGCCGGTGGGCTGGACCCGCGCCCTCTACGCCCCGCCCGTCGCCTGGGCCGCCCGTTGGGCCGAGGGCTTCGAGCAGGTGGGCGCCCGCCTCTGGCCGCCCTTCGCCGGCCTGATCCTGATGGAGGCGGTGAAGCTCACCTTCGCCGTGAAGCCCCGCGGCGCCCGCGTGCGCACCCGGGTCTTCGCGCCAGGAGTCATCCCGCCGAATGCGGCGCCGGTGCGGGCGCCTCATCCTCAGGCGGATGGCGTCTAAGGGCTCGCCCGGGCTGGAGAGGCTCGCCGATTGCGCCTAACGTTCCCTACGTCCGTCCCTTCAGGTCCTGCCCATCGCCATGAAAATGATCGTCGCCGTCGTCAAACCCAGCCGCCTCGACGCGGTGCTGGAAGCCGTCACCGAGGTGGGCGCCTCCGGCCTGACGGTGACCGAGGTGCGCGGCTACGGCCGGCAGAAGGGCAAGACCGAGGTCTATCGTGGCGCGGAATACGAGGTGAAGCTGCTGCCCAAGGTGAAGCTGGAGATCGCCGTCGACGGCGACATGGCCGACGCCATCATCGAGGCCATCGCTCGCGCCGCCAACACCGGCAAGATCGGCGACGGCAAGATCTTCGTCATGGACCTGGAAACCGCGATCCGCATCCGCACCGGCGAGCGCGACGTCGCCGCGATCAGCGGTTAGGGGAGGGAGGCTACCCGAACAGGTCCTTCTTCGGCGCCGCCGCCGCTTCCACCTTCGGCGAATCGCGCCGGCTGAGCAGGAACAGGGCGGTCTCCGCGCGCCAGTTCTCCAGCGGGGCCTTGGGATCGATGGGGCGGGCGGGCTTGCCCTCGGAGAACGCCGCGCAGGCCTCGATGCGCAGGCCCAGGTCATCGCACAGGCCGGTGAAGTCGCGCAGGGTGCAAAGGTGGATGTTCGGCGTGGCCCACCAGGGCTCGGGCAGGGCGCCGGTGATCGGCATGCGGCCGTGGCTGAGGAAATCCAGCCGCACGCGCCAGTGGCCGAAGTTCGGCACGGACACGATCGCCTGGTCGGCGATGCGCAGCAGTTCGCCCAGCACATGCCTCGGCCGCTGCATCTGCTGCAGGGTCTGGGACAGGATCGCATAGTCGAAGGCGCGGGCCGGGAAGTAGTCGAGGTCGCGGTCCGCGTCGCCCTGCACCACGGCCAGGCCGCGCGCCAGGCAGGCGGAAACGCCCTCCGGGCTGATCTCCAGGCCGCGCCCGTCCACGTGCTTGTCGCGGGTGAGCATTTCCAGCAGCTCGCCCTCGCCACAGCCGACGTCGAGCACGCGCGAGCCGGGCCGCACCAGCCGCAGGATCTCGCGGAAGTGCTGAGGGCCGCCGCTGTCCGAGGTGCGCGAACTCACCGGCCGCCCCAGGCCAGGGCGGCGCTGTCCAGGAAGCCGGCCAGAGCCGCGCGCAGCACCGGCTCGTCCAGCAGGAAGGCGTCGTGGCCCTTGTCGCTCTCGATTTCCACGAAGCTCGCCCTGGCCCCCGCCGCGTTCAGGGCGCGGACGATCTGGCGGCTCTCCGACGTGGGATAGAGCCAGTCGGAGGTGAAGGAGAACACGCAGAAGCGCACTTCCCGGGCCCTGCGAAAGGCTTCGGCCAGCACCCCGCCGTGCGCCGCGGCCAAGTCGAAATAGTCCATCGCCCGGGTAATGTAGAGGTAGGAATTGGCGTCGAAGCGGTCGACGAAGCTGGCCCCCTGGTGGCGCAGATAGCTCTCCACCTGGAAGTCCGCGTCGAAGCCCCAGGACAGGCCGTCGCGCTGCAGTTCCCGGCCGAACTTGCGCTGCAGGGCGGCTTCCGAAAGGTAGGTGATGTGGGCGGCCATGCGCGCCACGGCCAGGCCCTTCTCGGGCCGCACGCCCAGCCGCGCATAGTCGCCGCCGCGCCAGCCGGGATCGGCCATGATCGCCTGGCGGCCCACCTCGTGCAGGGCGATGTTCTGGGCCGA
This sequence comes from Caulobacterales bacterium, assembly GCA_044445825.1. Taxonomy (GTDB): domain Bacteria; phylum Pseudomonadota; class Alphaproteobacteria; order Caulobacterales; family Caulobacteraceae; genus Acaudatibacter. The sequence goes on along the minus strand of JBIOEG010000054.1, from coordinate 24,832 downwards.
GTGGCGCGCAGCCGCCGCTATGCAGACGGCCGAGAACACCCGCTCCGGGTAGTCCGCGGCCCACTGCAGCACCTGCATGCCGCCCATGGAGCCGCCCACCACCGCGAACAGGCGCTCTACGCCCAGCGCCTCCACCAGCATGGCCTGGGCGCGCACCATGTCGGCGATGGTGATCATCGGGAAGGCCAGACCCCAGGGCTCGCCGGTCGCCGGATTGTTCGACGAAGGCCCCGTGGTCCCCATGCAGCCGCCGACCACATTGCAGCAGATGATGAAGTGCTTCAGCGGGTCGAGCGGCAGGCTTGGCCCGACGACCTGCGACCACCAGCCGGGCTTGCCGGTCATCGGGTGCTCGGAGGCTACGTACTGGTCGAGGGTGAGCGCGTGGCAGATCAGGATGGCGTTGGAGCGCTCGGCGTTGAGGCGGCCGTAGGTCTTGTAGGCGATCTCCAGCCCGTCGATCCGGCCGCCGGAGTCCAGGCGCAGGGGCTTGTCCGCCGGAAAGCACCAGGTCCCGCCGCCTACGTCGTAGGATTGAGCCAGATCGTCGCCGTCGCCCATGCGCGCCTTGGAGGGCCAAAGCAGGCGGGCTGTCAACGGCCTTGCCGACCGGGTAAGAGGGCCGGCTGACAGAGACCCGATGCGCCGCTTGATTCTCTTCCGCCACGCCAAGGCCGAGCCCAGAGCCGCCGGAGGCGACGATTTCGACCGGCCGCTCGCCGAGCGCGGCCGCTCGGACGCCGCGCTCATGGGCAGGGTTCTGGCGCGACAGGGCCTGGTCCCAGACATCGCGCTGGTCTCGCCGGCCCGGCGCACCGCCGAGACCTGGGAGTTGGCCTGCCAGGCTTTCCCGGGCGCGCGCCTGGAACTTTGCGATGATCTGTACAACGCCGGCCCCGAGGACATTGTCGCGGAGATCGGGGCCCACGAAGAAGGCGCGGAGACGGTGATGGTGGTCGGCCACAACCCCGGCCTCCACGAGGTCGCCGTGCAGCTGCTGATCGACGGCTCGGCCTCCGCCGCCGACATCGAGCGGATGTCCGCCAAGTTCCCGACGGCCAGCGCCGCCGCCTTCCTGATCGACGCCGCCGGCAGGGCGGCGTTCGACGGACTGTTTCTCGCCAAGGAGCACGGCGGGGAGGGCGAGGGCTGAAGACTTGACGCGGATCTACAAGATCCTCTCCCGCGCCGAATGGGCCGCGGCCCTGGCGACGGGCCGCGTCGGGGGGTCGGCCGTGGACCTGGCCGACGGGTTCATCCACTTCTCCACCGCCGAACAGGCCGAGGAGACGGCGCGCCGGCACTTCGCGGGCGAGACCGACCTATGGCTGCTGTCTGTCCGGTCCGAGCGCCTGGGACCGGCGCTGCGGTGGGAGCCTTCGCGCGGCGGGGCGCTGTTCCCGCACCTCTACGGCCCGCTGGAGTGTGCTCTCGTGGAGTTCGCCAGACCCATCGAGCCCGGCGCGGATGGCGCCCCTCGCCTCGGGACGCTGGAGCCATGAGCGCGCTGCACGGCCTGGCCACCCGGGCGATGCGGGTGCTGGATCCGGAGGACGCCCATCGCCTGGCCATCCTCGGTCTCAGGGCGGGCCTCGGGCCGCGCGCATCGGCGAGCGAGCCCACTCTGGCGATGCAGGTCGCGGGACTGCAGCTGCCCAATCCCATCGGCTTGGCGGCCGGCTTCGACAAGGACGCCGAGGTCCCGGCCGCCATGCTCGCCGCCGGCTTCGGCTTCGTGGAGGCCGGCACGGTCACGCCGCTGCCCCAGGCCGGCAACCCGCGCCCGCGCCTCTTCCGGCTCACCGAGGATCGGGCGGTGATCAACCGCATGGGCTTCAACAACCGCGGGCTTGAAGCCTTCGCCCGCAGCCTCGCCGCCCGCAAGCCCGGCGGTGTCGTCGGCGCAAACATCGGCGCCAACAAGGACGCCAGCGACCGGATCGGCGACTACGTCACCGGCCTGAAGCGACTTTGGGGGCTGTGCGACTACTTCACGGTCAATGTCTCGTCGCCGAATACGCCCGGGCTTCGCGCCCTGCAGACGAAGGCCGCGCTGGAGGAGCTGCTGGGCCGGCTGACCGAGGCGCGCCGCACCTTGGCCGCGACGGGCGGCGCGCCGATGTTCCTGAAGGTGGCGCCGGACCTGGACGATGAGGAGATCGAGGCCGTCGCCGACGTGGTCGCGCGGTTCGGCGTGGAGGGCGTGATCGTAGGCAACACAACGGTCTCACGCCCGGCGAGTTTGCGCTCGCCGCTGAAGACCGAGCCCGGCGGCCTGTCGGGAGCGCCGCTGATGGCGCTCTCGACCCAGGTGCTGAGGCGCTTCCACATGGCGGCGGCCGGCCGTTTCGAATTGATCGGCGCGGGCGGCGTCGGCTCCGGCGCGGACGCCTACGCCAAGTTCAGGGCCGGCGCGCGCGCGGTGCAGCTCTATTCGGCCCTGGCCTTCGAGGGGCCGGGTCTGGTGCTGCGAATCCGCCGCGACCTGATAGGACTGGTGCGCGCGGATGGCTTCTCCAGCCTGGCGGAGGCGGTCGGCGCGCGATGAGCCGGGCGCGGCGTCCGGTTCCGTTGCCCGCGCGCGCGGCGTACAGTAACGGGAACCCATGGCGGACGACTCGCCCTTGTCCGAGCCTCCCTCGCCAGGCGAACGTCGCTTCTTCTGGCCCCGAAGGCTTACGGCCGGGCTCCTGCCGGGCGGGCTGTCGGCCCGGCTGCTGGTGTTCACCGCCCTCTTCGTGATCCTGGCCAACCTGCTGATCCTGCCGCCGACCCTGGCGGCCTACGAGGACCAATGGCTGCTTGACCGGGTGCGTGCGGCGGAAATCGCCACCTTCGTGGTCGAGGCCGCGCCCGAGGGCAAGGTGACGCAGGGCCTGTCGCAGCAGATCCTGGACAGCGCCGAGGTGGTCTCCGTGGCGATCAAGGCCGACGGCGTGCAGCGCCTGGTGCTGGCCGCCCCGCGCATGCAAAGCCCGCCCTACCTGATCGATCTTCGCCGCAACGACTTCTTCAGTGGCCTGGCGACGACCTCCCAGACCCTTTTCGGCGGTGGCGGAATGGTGCGGGTCAGGGCGGCGCCCCGCTATCGCCCGGGCGAATTCGTGGAGATCGTCGCTCCCGACGCCCCGCTCCGCAAGGCGCTCACCGCCTATTTGGCGCAGCTCGCCGCCATCGCCCTGTTCACCTCGGTGGTGGCCGGCGTGCTCGTCTACCTGACCCTCAACTTCTTCCTGGTGCGGCCCATGCAGCGCATCACCAGGGCCATGGAACGCTTCCGCGCCGACCCCGACGACGAGGCGGCGCGCATCGACCCCTCCGGCCGGCGTGACGAGATCGGCCGGGCCGAGGCGGAGCTGGCGCGGATGCAGGCCGACCTGCGCACCGCCCTGGCCTCCCGCGCCCGCCTCGCGGCGCTCGGCGAGGCGGTGGCCAAGATCAATCACGAGATGCGCAACATGCTCACCAGCGCCCAGATCGCGTCGGAGCGGCTGGCCCAATCGGGCGATCCCAAGGTGGCGCAAGCCCTGCCGCGCCTGGAGCGGGCGTTGGATCGCGCGGTGACATTGGCCACCAATGTGCTGACCTACGGCCGCAGCGAGGAACCCGCCGCCGACATTCGCCCGACGCCGCTGAGGGCCGCCCTGGAGGCCGCGGCGGAAGACGCCCGCCTGTCGGACGACGGCGTGCGCCTGCAGGCCGATGTGGGGGCCGAGGTGCAGGTGCTGGCCGACCCGGAACAGCTGCACCGGATGCTCGTCAATCTGATGCGCAACTCGCGCGAGGCGGTGGCTGGCGAAGCGTCGCGCGGCGGCGTGGGCGTGGTGCGCGCCAGCTTCCTCACTGACCATCAGATGAGCGTGATCCGCCTCGCCGACAACGGGCCTGGCCTGCCCGAACGCGCCCAGTCCAACCTTTTCCAGCCCTTCGCCGGCTCCGCGCGGCGCGGCGGCACCGGCCTAGGCCTCGCCATCGCCCGTGAGCTTGCCCAGGCGCACGGCGGCGACGTGGTCCTCGTGGAGACCAGCTCCAGAGGCGCGGTGTTCGACGTCCGCCTGCCGGGTCTCGCCGACCCCTTGCCGCCGAAGGGGGGCGGACGTCGGCGCAAGGTGGCGAAGGCGCCTTGAGCGCCCGCTGACCGCCGGCTCGCGCGCCCCGCGCGTGAGAATCGCGCTACGATCGCGCGTGGAAAGACTCAGGTCACTGCAGATCGTCCGGTTCTTCGCGGCGTCGATGGTGGTCTGGTGTCACGCGTCGATGAACGCGGCTGGCTCAGCAGGCGTGGACATATTCTTCGTCTTGTCCGGCTACATCATCAGCAATGTAGCCAAGAACAAGAGCCCCGGGGCCTTTCTGAGAGACAGGATCATCAGGATATTTCCTATCTACTATGTCTGTTCGATACCCTGGCTCTTTGTCGACATCCACTACCGCGTCATCGACTGGAGCAGCCTGGATCGCATCCTGACCACTCTGACGCTGTGGCCGGTCTACGGCGGCATTTCGATGCCGGTCTTGCTGGTCGGATGGACGCTTTCATTCGAGTTGCTGTTCTATGTCAGCATGGCCGTGGTGCTCGTCTGGAAGCCGGCCGCCTGGGTCCTGCCGCTCGCCTATGTGCTTGCCGTCATCTTCGCCTATGCGACCCAATGGGCGCTGTTCAGGTTCCTGGGCAATCCCATCATTCTCGAGTTCGGCTTCGGCGTGGCCCTGTCGATGATGCGGTTCAGGAATCGCGCGCTCGGCGTCGCCGCGATCGCCGCGGCGACTCTCTGTTTCTGCTGGTACGCTTTGCACGGTTCGGAGGGGCTCGACGCGCACGTGTTCGATCTCAGCAAGCCGCAGAGGGTCATACTGTGGGGCGTTCCGGCCGCCCTGGCCGTGTGGGGCGCGCTCCAGCTGGACCCGCTGACCGGCCGAATCTCGCGCGTGCTGGCCTACCTCGGGGACGCCTCCTATTCGCTCTATCTGACGCACGTCTTCACCCTGCTGGTTGCCGTCATGGTGTTCCCCTGGCCGGTGGCGATCGTCGTCGCCATCGCCGTCGGCGCGGCGGTTCACCAATTCATCGAAAAGCCGCTGATGGGCGTCGTGCGCTCGCTGTGGCGAGTCGCCGTCCCGGCGACGGCGGCGGCCGGCTAGCTCCGGCGCCGGCGTTTCGGCTTCACGAGGGCGCCGGCATCCTTCAGCAGGGCGCTGAGTTCCTCCTGGTCGATGGCCTCCAGACGAACCAGCACCGCCGGGAAGCCGCGGTAGTGGTCGTCGTCGAAGAACACGTCAGGCGCGGCTTCGACGAGCATCTCCTTCTTCTCGATCGGGCAACGAACGGCGAGCACGTCGATCCGGGGGCGCCGCGGACGCTTGGGCTCGACGCGCGCGCTATAGGTCCAGGCGAAGCCCTTGCCGTGCAGCGCGAAGCTCAGGGCGTCGGAGTCCGACCGATCCTCGGCGTCGGGCACGCTGAGCGCGAGCCGGCGGACGGTCGCGATATCCACCATGACTGTCCTGGCTCCCTTTCACTTCGTCAGGCGCTGCGGCGAGCTCAATCAATAGCCGATCGCAACGCCTTCGCGCCGATCGTCCGCCCCGCCTTCCAGCCCGCCGGGGACCTTCATCACGCCGTGCAGGCCGGAGCCTTCAGCGCCGCCCGCGCTGCGGAAGGTGACGCCCTTGGCCTTCAGTCCGTCCACGACGCCGGGCGCGAAGCGGCTCGGCTCGGAGTAGAACCCGTCGCCGCGGGCGATGAGGTTGGGCAGGTCGAGGGCGTCCTGCATGGGCAGTTTCCAGTCGATCACGCCGACGATCGCCTTCAGGACGTAGGACGGGATGGCGTTGCCGCCTGGCGAGCCCACTGCCGCCACGAAGCCTCCGTCGCGGCTGAGGATCACGTTGGGCGCCATGGACGAGCGAGGGCGTTTGCCGGGGCCCACGGCGTTGGCGGCCGGCGCGCCGTCCGGATCGCGCGGGCTGAGCGAGAAGTCGGTGAGCTGGTTGTTGAGAAAGAAGCCGTCGACCATGCGGCCGTCGCCGAAGATACTCTCCACGGTGGTGGTCATGGAGACCACGTCGCCGTCTGCATCGACCACCACGAAGTGCGAGGTGCCGCCCGGCTCGTGGGTGGCGTCCGGGCCGGGATGCGGCGCGCTGGCGGGCCTCCCCGGCTGCGGCGCCGGGCCCGCGTGGTCGCCGATCAGCTTGGCGCGTTCATCCAGGTACTTCGGGTCCAGCAGGCCGTCGAGCGGGAACGGGACGAAGGCCGGGTCGCCCTCATACTTGTCGCGGTCGGCGTACATCAGGCGTTCCGCCTCGGCCAGCTCGAGCCAGCCTTGCGCGTCGGTAGGCCCGTGCCCGGCGATGTCGGTTCGCTCCAGCAGCCCGAGACCCAGCAGCAGAGCCGGCCCGCCCGACGGCGCCTGCGCTGTGCAGACCACATAGATCCGGTAGGGCCGGCACAGCGCCTGCGACTCGTGCGGCTGGTAGGCGGCTAGGTCGGCCAGGGTCATGGTTCCGGGCAGGGGGTCTTCGGAGAGGCGCTTGACGATGTCCGCGGCGATCCGTCCGGTGAGGATGGCGCGCGGACCCTCTTCGGCGATGCGGCGGACGGTGGCCGCATAGGCCGGGTTCTTCAGCACGTCGCCGGCCTTGTACTTGGTCCCGTCCGGCTTGGTGAAATAGCGCACAGCGTCGGGCGCCTTGGGCTGGGGCGCGAAGTTGGCGCCGATCATCCCGGCGAGGCGAGGGCTGACGACAAACCCGTCGCTGGCCAGGCGCTCGGCGTCGCCGAACAGGTCGCGCCATGGCCGGCGTCCATGTTCCTTGTGCGCCAGGTAGAGCATGGCGACGGCGCCCGGCGCGCCGGCGGAGCGGCCGCTGAGGATAGCCTGGGCGAAGCCCATGGGCTTGCCGTCGGGTCCCAGGAACATGTCCGGCCCCGCGCCTTTCGGCGCCGTCTCGCGGCCGTCATAGGCGGTCACGCGGTGGGTCCTGGCGTCATAGTAGACCATGAAGGCGCCGCCCCCGAGGCCCGAACTCTGCGGTTCCACCAGGCCGAGCACCGCCTGAATCGCCACGGCCGCGTCCACCGCCGAGCCGCCGTCGCGCAGCACTTGCAGGCCGGCCTTCGCGGCCAGGGGATTGGCCGCCGAGACCATGGCGTGGCGCGTGATCACCGGCGTAGCCGCCTCGCCGGCCGGCGGCGCATCGGCGGCAGACGCTGCGGGGCCGAAGCTGACGGCAAGCAGCAGGAGCAGGCCGGTGAGACGGAACTTCATCGAGCAACCTTGATCAATCTGAGCGCGCACCATAGCGGCGTCGGCGGCGTGGACAACAAAGCCTGGGCCGTGCGAGCAAGTCTCCCATGAGCGAGCCGCCACCAGCCGCGACCCGGCCCTCTCCGACCGGTCCGCGCAACCTGATCACCGACGTGCCCGGCCTCAAGGTCGGCCAGGCCGAGGACGAGCGGCGTCGCACCGGCGTCACCGTGATCCTGCCCGACGCGCGCGCCGTCGCCGCCTGCGACGTGCGCGGCGGCGCCCCGGGCACCCGCGAGATCGACGTGCTGTCTTCCGAGAACCTGGTGGACGCCCTGGACGCCGTGGTGCTGTCGGGCGGATCGGTCTACGGGCTCGCCGCCGCGGACGGCGTCACGGCGTGGTTGGGCGAACAGGGCCGCGGCTATCGCCTGTCCACCGCACCGGGCGTGCCGCCCTCGCCGATCGTCTCCCAGGCGATCCTCACCGACCTGGCCAATGGCGGCGACAAGGCCTGGGGCCAGGCGCCGCCATATCGCGCGCTGGGGGTGACGGCCGCGCAGGCGGCGGGGTTGGACTTCGCCCTGGGAACCGCCGGCGCGGGCTATGGCGCCATGTCGGGCCGGCTGAAGGGCGGCGTAGGCTCGGCCTCGGTGGTCAGCTCCGACGGCTTCACCGTGGGGGCGCTGGCGGCGGTGAACAGCTTCGGCGCCGCGGTGGCGCCGCAGTCGCGCGCCTTCTGGGCCGCGCCGTTCGAGATCGGCGAGGAGTTCGGCGGCCTCGGCGCGGCGCAACTGCGCGCGGACCCGGAGGACTGGGGCCTGGCCAAGGGCGCGCCCGCGGTGCGGGCCAACACCACCATCGCCTGCGTGGCCGTGGACGCGGACCTCACCCCCGCCGAGGCCAGGCGCCTGGCCATCATGGCCCAGGCCGGACTGGTTCGCGCCCTGCGCCCGGCGCACACCAGCTTCGACGGCGACGTGGTGTTCGCCCTGGCCACCGCCCGGCGCCCCATCCAGGGCCCGCGGCAGATGGCGGTCACCCGGCTCGGCGACCTGGCGGCCGACTGCCTGGCGCGGGCGATCGCGCGGGGGGTCTATGAGGCGACGCCCTGGCCGGGGACCGACGTGCGCTGCTGGCGCGACCTCGACTAGGACCTAGCGGAGGCGCGCGGGACGCAGGCCGGCGACGTATTGGATGCGCAGCGACGATGGGCGTCCGGCGAGGCCCTCCGCCGGATTGATGACGATGACGATCGTCGCGCCCTTGCGGGTCACGCCCGGGTTCGCGCCGAGCAGAATGACCACGTGATTGATCCGCGACAGCAGCAGCCTGCCGCCGGGCCGGGCGGCTGTGAAGACGAAGGCCTCGCTGGCGATCAGGGCGGCGTCGGCGATGATGCCGGCGGAGTTCTCGTCGGCGTCTGGACCGTAGCCCAGGTCGGAGTTCGGGCCGTCGAACAACACCGGATGCTGCGCCGCGCGACTGGCCCGCACGCTCGCCTGGTAGATTCGCTGAAACAGCGCGGTGAAGCTCAGGGCCTGCAGGCGCAGCGGCAGGCTAGGCCCCTCTAGCGCCGCCGGCGAGCCCTCGGGCCGGCGCTCGGTGAACACGGTCATGCCGCCCATCCGGGTGGAGCGTAGCACCTCGAGGCCCAGTTCATTCTTGTAGATGATGTCGCCGCGCGGCCCGGTGCTGGGCTGCAGCACCCAGATCTCGGGCGCCCCCTCGAACTTGAGCAGGGGTTGCGGGTTGGTCCGGTCGAGTATGAAGTCGCCGCCGTCGTCGACCTGGTACCTGGCCACGGGCGGCGGCGAGTCCTTCCGCGATTCGCTGGCGACGGCCGTGCGCAGGGACAGCGGCGAGGCGGGCGCGGCGGCCACGAATCCCGAAAGCGCCGCCGCGGTCCCCACCGCGGCGAACATGACGATAGATCGGACGGCCCTCGCTAGCGTCGCCATTTCCAACGTCCATGCCCCTGGAGTGGGGCGGTTTTTGGACGCCTTACTACCCTGTAATGTATTGACCTCCGTTCACCGTAAGCGTGGACCCGGTAATAAATCCCGAATCCTCGGCCGCCAGGAAAGCCACGCACCGCGCGATCTCGTCGGCCATGCCTAGCCGCCCCACCGGTATGCCGGCGATGATCTGTTCGAGCACGTTCTGCGGCACCGCGGAGACCATTTCGGTGTCGATGTAGCCTGGTGCGATGGCGTTGACGGTGATTCCCTTCTTGGCGTTTTCTTGAGCCAGGGCCTTGGTGAAGCCGATCATCCCGGCCTTGGCGGCGGAATAGTTGGTCTGACCGATCTGGCCCTTCTGGCCGTTGATCGAGGAGATGTTGATGATTCGGCCGAAATTGCGTTCGCGCATGCCCTCGATGACGTTGCGGGTCATGTTGAAGATGGAGGCGAGGTTGACGCGAATCACCTCGCCCCACTGCTCCTCGCTCATCCGGTGCAGCACGGCGTCGCGGGTGATGCCGGCGTTGTTCACCAGGGTGTCGATGGGGCCGAGTTCGGCCTCCACCTTCTTCACCGCCGCGGCGCAGTCGGCGAAGACCGAGACATTGCCCTTCACCGGCATCACGCCCAGTTCGTCCGCGCAGCCCTGGGCCGCCACCTCATTGCCGGCGTAGCCGGCCGCCACCTTGTAGCCCGCGGCTCTCAGCCGCGCGCTGATCGCCTTGCCGATGCCGCGCGTCCCGCCGGTGACGAAGGCTACCCTGCTCATGACGTTCCTCGCTCGTTGTGTTTTCCGGCGTCCGCGGACCGGGAAGGAATCAGCTCACCGCCTCCACGCAGAGCGCCACGCCCATCCCGCCGCCGACGCAGAGGGTTGCCAGGCCCTTCTTGCCGCCGGAGCGCTTCATCTCGTGCAGCAGGGTGGTGAGGATGCGGGCGCCGGACGCGCCGATCGGGTGGCCGATGGCGATGGCGCCGCCGTTGACGTTGACCTTGGCCTCGTCGAGGCCGAGCTCGCGCACCACGCTGATCGACTGGGCGGCGAAGGCCTCGTTGCTCTCGATCAGGTCGAGATCGGCGACCTTCCACCCCGCCTTCTCCAAGGCCTTGCGGGTGGCTGGGATCGGACCCGTGCCCATGATCTCCGGCTCCACGCCGGCGTGCGCCCAGGAGGCTATGCGGGCCAGGGGCCTCAGCCCGCGCTTCTGGGCTTCCTCCGCGGTCATCAGCACCAGAGCCGCGGCCCCGTCGTTGATGCCAGAGGCGTTGGCCGCGGTGACCGTCCCGTCCTTCTGGAACGCCGGGCGCAGGCTGGCGACGCTCTCCAGGGTGGCGCCGTGGCGGATGTATTCGTCGTCGGCGACCACGGTATCGCCCTTGCGTCCCTTGATGGTCACCGGGACGATCTCGTCCCTGAACCGGCCGGCCTTCTGCGCGGCCTCCGCCTTGTTCTGCGAGGCGACAGCGAAGCGGTCCTGGTCCTCGCGGGTGATCTGCCAGCGGGCGGCGATGTTCTCCGCGGTCTGGCCCATGTGGTAGCCGTGGAAGGCGTCCCACAGGCCGTCCTTGATCATGGTGTCGACGAAGGCCAGGTCGCCCATCTTCTGGCCATTGCGCAGGTTCGCCGCATGCGGCGACTGGCTCATGCTCTCCTGGCCGCCGGCGATGACGATCCGCGCGTCGCCTCCGGAGATCTGCTGGGCCGCCAGGGCCACCGCGCGCAGTCCCGAGCCGCAGAGCTGGTTGAGGCTCCAGGCGGGGCTCTCCACGGGAATGCCGGCGTTGACCGCGGCCTGGCGCGCGGGGCCCTGGCCGGCGCCCGACTGCAGCACCTGGCCGAGGATCACTTCGTCGATGTCGGCCAGCGGCACGCCGGCGCGCTCGGCCGCCGCGGTGATGGCGATGCGGCCCAGTTCGTGGGCGGCGAGCCCCGAGAGCGCGCCATTGAACGACCCCACTGGGGTGCGGGCGGCGGAAACAATGACGATGTCGGTCATGAGCGGACTCCGGTCGGGCTTTTGCGGCGCCTGCGCAACGAGCGCGCGGGCGCCAGGACGTGGTGAAATTCACCATGCCCAATGCGAGCGCCGGCGTCACCAGCGCTTTGCCGATTGGCGTACCGACTGCGCTGATGTGCGCGATGTTTGCATCTGCGATGACGCAGTGCGACAAAGGCTGGGAACCCTTGCACCTTTCAGGAATGCGATGTCCGAGACCAGCGATGCGCGCCAGCCCGGCGCTGAGCGGGTGGTGATCCAGAAGTACGCCAACCGCCGGCTCTACAACAAGGCGACCAGCACCTACATCACCCTGGACGACCTGGCCGGCATGGTGCGCGAGGGCGTCGACTTCGTGGTCTATGACGCCAAGTCCGGCGAGGACATCACCCGCAAGGTGCTGACCCAGATCATCTTCGAGGAGGAGAACCGGGGCGAGCACCTGCTGCCGATCCAGTTCCTGCGACAGCTGATCCGCTTCTACGGCGACCAGATGCAGGCCTTCCTGCCCAGCTATCTGGAGCTGTCCCTGGACGGCTTCATTCGCCAGCAGGAGCAGCTGCGCACCCAGTTCACCTCGCTCAACCCGGCCGGCATCGGGACCTTCGACGAGCAGATCCGCCAGAACCTCGCCCTGTTCGACCGGGCGATGCGGATGTTCGCGCCCTTCGCCTTCCGCGGCGACGAGCCGGCCGCCCCGCCGCCGCCGCGCGCCGCCAAGCCGGCCGAGCCCGCCGCCAAGGACGCGGACGCCCTCGCCGAGCTGCGCAAGCAGGTGGAAGCCATGCAGCAGCAGCTGGCCGCCTTGGCCAAGAAGTAACCCTGATCCACCTGTTCCGACCTGTTATTCACCTGTTCCACCTGTTATTTCGGTGTTTTTTCCACCTGTTACGGTCTGGAAGCGGTGATTGTTCAATGGCTTGCGGCCACCTGATACCCGCCAGGAACAGGTGATAACAGGTGATAACAGGCGCCAAACAGGCCTGTTATCGATGCATAACAGGTGCGGAACAGGTGGCGGGGGAACCGGTTCCCACCCCAAGCTTTCCCACCACCCACACCCGTTATCCCCCGCTAATGGGGGGACCCTGGCTTTTTTTTTTTGTTCCTTCCGTCCACACCCGCGCGGACCCAACCGATTCAAAAAAAGCCTGGGTCCCCGCTTTCGCGGGGAATTTCGGAAGTGGGGGATCGGGAACGGTGCGGGCGGGCGTGCGCCCGCCGGTCAACGGCCGCGCGCAATTCGATTCACGATGTCAAAGAGCGCGTCCGGGCCACGGGGGCCAGCCGCGTCACGTCACCATGCGCCCGCTGATTTGGCGAGGGCGGAAGGAAAAGCAGGAACCACGAAAAACACGAAAACCACGAACAGGTCGGCGCGACTCTCCGCGACCGCCGACACACCGCCCACGTTCGTGCTTTTCGTGTGGTCCGTGGTTCCCCCTAATCTTCGTCACCCCGGAAAGGCCGCAGGCCTTATCCGGGGCCGGACCCGCCGGTTCATAGATGAAAAACAGCTGGGAACCGACCCGTCTGGCCCCGGGTCTTCGCCCGGGGTGACGAGGCAGGGGGGCGGCGCCGGGAAATTGCCGCTTCCCGTCTCGGCCCTATCCTGGCGCCTGCCCCAGCGGGCCGGTGACGAAGTGCTCCACGCCGGGCCGCGCCAGGTCCACCAGTTCCGCGGGGCCTATCGGACGGGACGGGGCGTCGGCGCCCTGCAGCCACACGCCGTGGGTGGCCGGGTCGAGCCTGGCGAGGCTCAGCAGGGTCGCGCCGGAGATGAACACGCCGCCCCAGTTGAACTCCCGTCCGTCCAGCATGAAGCGCAGGATGCGGTCGCTGTCGAAGGCCAGCAGCTTCTCGACCCCTGCGCGCAGGTCCACAGTCTCGTCGAGGCGGATCTCCTCCAGCAGGCCGTCGGTCTGGACGACGAACAGCACGAAATCGTCCACCGGCTTGCGCCCGGCAAGGTCCAGCAGTTCGCGGCCGGTCAGGGTCGGGCTGCGCGCGATCAGCGTCTGGAAGCGCATCAGCGCATCGCCCAGGCGGATCTGATAGGGCCCCTCGTCCCGCGGACGTCGCCCCTCGCGCGCACAGGCCTCGATGTCTTCCACGGATTGACCCTGATCCATGCGACCCCCTGAGTGCCAAACGTCCCCACGGCAAGTCGCGATGCGTGAGCGATCAGGCCGGCTTCATGTAACAAAGACTACCAATAGCTAGGCTCTCCGGCTGTCGCAACGCCCACAACATGTCACACGGCCGCCAGCTGTATGGAAACGCGCAGCTCATCTCGAACTTACAGGCGCTGAGCGGTGTGGTGGCGTGCGATGACTGTCGCAAAACTGTCATCATGCCGCCGGGCCGATCCCGCGAGCGGGCAAGACCATGCGGAACTCCGCTCCACCCGAGGCCCCGCGCGCCGCGGTGAGCCGGCCCCCGTGCCCCAGCGCCACCTGCCGGGCGATGCTGAGGCCGATGCCGGAGCCGCCCGCCTTGGTGCTGTAGAACGGCACGAACACTAGGTCGATGTCGGCGGGATCGAGGCCCGGTCCGTTGTCGGCCACGGTTATGACCACCCCGTTCGCGCTCTCGCCGCACGTCAGGCTCACGCGGGGGCGCTCGCCGCCGCGCACCGCGTCCAGGGCGTTCTTCAGCAGGTTGATCGTCGCCTGCTCCAGCAGGTCCCGGTCCGCGACGAAGGCGAGGCCCGCCTGGGCGCGGCTCTCATAGGCGACGCCCGCCGCAGCGGCCAGCGGCTGCATCAGGCGGTCCATGGCTTCGATGAACGGCGCGGCGGCGATGGTCTGCGGCGAGACGGGCGGCATCTCGGCGATCGCCCGGTAGCGCTCGACGAAGCTCATCAGGCCGGCGCTGCGCCGGGCGATGACCTCCACCGCCTCGGCCAGCTCCGGCGCCGCGCCGGCGCCGTCCAGCTGCAGCCTGATGCTCTCGGCGAGGGAGCAGATCGGCGTCAGCGAGTTCATCATCTCGTGGGCGAGGATGCGGGTGAGGTCGTGCCAGGCCTTCTGCTCCACCGCGTCGAGATCGCCGGACAGGCTCTGCAAGGCGATCAGGCGGTGACGGCCGCCGCGGGGGGTGGCGAACGCCGCGACGCTGGCGAGCATGGACTCGCCGTCTCCCAGCTCGATGATCCGGCGGGCGCCCGGCGACATCTGCAGCAGCGCGGCGGCGGTTCGCGCGCCCAGGGCCGGCAGCCGATCCAGGCGGCCGCCGACTTCCCCCAGACGCCGGAGCGCCGCCCGGTTGGCGCTCGCCACCTCGCCGGCCTCGTCGACCACCAGCAGCGCCGCCATGACGTTGTCGGCCACGGCCTCGAGCAGGTCGATGCGCTCCTGCCCGCGTGAACGGGCCAGGACCAGGCGGTCCAGCGCGGCCGCGACAGATGCGGCGAGGGCCGGGAAGCCGCCGAGCTCGGTCGGCCGCTCGTCCCCGGCGGCGGTGACGCCGTCGACAAACCGCGCCAGCGCGCGATCCGCAGCCGTGGCCGCGCGGACGATGTCCAGCGTCACGATCACCGCGACGGCGAGCGCGACGAGGGCGGTGGCGTAGAGCTGATGCGACAGCGCATAGGCGGCGGCGAAGGCGAGAAGGCCCACCGACAGGGCGCGCAGTCCGACGCCCAAGGCGAAGACGCTCGGACCTCTCGGTCTAGAGGCCATGCCTGGCCATCCGGCGGTAGAGCGCCGGCCGGGTGAGACCGAGCGTGGCGGCCGCCCTGGAGACGTTGCCGTCGTGCAGGCGCAGCGCCCGTTCGATGGCCCGCCGCTCCAGCTCGTCCAGGCTCATCTCGGCCCCTGCCCCGCGCCGCTGCTCGGTGAGCGCCACCGCCTCGGCCATGGTCTGCGCGAGCCGGTCATTTCGCCAGGGCTTGAGCACAAAGTCCGCGGCCCCTCGCTTCAGGGCGTCCACCGCGAGGGAAACCGCGCCGTAGGTGGTCATCAGCACCACGGAGAGATTCGGGTCCGCCGCCTGCAGGCGCGCGAGGACGTCCAGGCCTTCGCGGCCGCTGCGTTCGCCGAGGGCGAAGTTCATGTCCAGCAGCACCGCGTCGTAGGAGGCGCCTCGCACCCTCTCCTCGATCCCGTCGGGAGACTGGATGATCTCGACGGCGACCCCTCGACGCGACAGGGCCATCCACGCCGCCTTCAGGACGTCGGCGTCATCGTCGACCACGAGCAGGGTGCGCGCTGTTTCCAAGCGGCCAAGTCTATGGCCCCGGCGCCCGATCGACAAAGCCACGCGCCGCCTAGAGCACGATGGGGTCAGGTGGAATCACCTGACCGCTGAATCGTGCTCTAGATTCAAGAGTGTAGAGCCTGATTCAGGGTTCGGATCGCGTCGATCTGAACCCATCAGGCTCTGGGTTTGCGCAGGCGCGCCGGCTCGCCGGCCCCGGCGCCTGTCCGAATCCGGACAGCGGCGTGCGGCGCTCCCGCTGTCCGTGGGCGCAACCTCTTGATCCCAGACGATTTCCTGTTCGGCCGGAGCGGCGGGATACTGTGGGCGAGGAGAGCCGATGTCCGCCGAGATGGATCGCCCTATATCGCGGCCGATGTTCGCGAACCCCCGGGTGCTCGCGATCGCCGGCGCGGCCATGCTGCTGGCGCTGGCGGCGACGACGGCCTCGGTGATCCTGCTCGGCGGCGCCAAGTCCTCGGTGCGCGTGCCCGCCAACGGCGTGACCATCGACGCCGTGCAGGACGGGGTCTTCCACGACTTCGCGGCCCTGCGGGCCCAGGTCGCGCCGAAGGACGTGAACTACCTCGACGCCTTGGAGGGCGGCCAGGTGGAGCAGGTGCTGGCCCACGCCGGCGATGTGGTCGTCGCGGGCCAGCCGCTGGTCCGCTTCCGCAACACCCAGCTCGAACTCGACGTGCTCGACCGCGAGGGCCGCCTGGTGGAGTCCATCACCCAGCTCCAGGCCTACCAGAAACAGCTCGAGGACACGCGCCTGGCCAATGCGCGGGACGCCGAACAGATCGCCTACGACATCATCCGCCTGACCCGCTCGGCGGCCAGGCGCGACGCCCTGATGGCCAAGGGGTACCTGGCGCCGGAACAGCGCGACATCGTGCACGACGAGCTCGATCACGACCGGCGCCTGCAGCCGCTGCAGCTGGAAAGCCTTCGGCGCGAGGAGGCCCTGCGCAAGAGCCAGCTTCCGCAGGTCCAGGCGGAGATCGCCAGCCTGCGCGAGAGCCTGCGCATCACCCGGGCCAAGCTGGACGATCTGACCGTCCGGGCGCCCATCGGCGGCAAGCTCACCGACATGGACCTCTACATCGGACAGATCCGCAACCGCGGCGACCGCCTGGGCCAGATCGTGCCCGACACCGGCTTCAAGCTGCAGGCGCCGGTCGACGAATACTATCTCGACCGCGTGCGCCTGGGGCAGCAGGGCGACGTCGAGCTGGACGGCCGCACCTACCCGGCCCGCGTCTCCCGCGTCGATCCCCAGGTCAAGGACGCTAATTTCCGGGTTGAACTGAACTTCGTCGGCCCGACGCCGCCCAGCCTCCTCCCCGGGCAGGCGTTGGAGGGCAAGCTGTCCCTTGGCGGCGATCAGCGCGCGCTGGTCCTGCCGGCCGGCGCTTTTCTCGAACGGACCGGCGGCGACTGGGTGATGGTGGTGGACGCGGGCGGCGGCCACGCCGACCGCCGCCGCATCAAGCTCGGCCGCCGCAACAGCGAACAGGTGGAGGTGCTCGGCGGCCTGAAGGCCGGCGAGCGGGTGATCACCTCCGACTACACGGGATTCGAGAAGGTCGATCGCGTCGATCTGGCCAGATAGGAGCGCCAATGCTGAAGCTCGAAGACATCTCCAAGGCCTACCGCACCTCGGAGGTCGAAACCCTGGCGCTGAATCAGGTCTCGCTCGACATCGAACCGGGCGAATTCGTCGCCATCATGGGCCCGTCGGGCTGCGGCAAGTCGACCCTGCTCAACCTGCTGGGTCTGCTGGATAGCCCCACCAGCGGCGCCTACTGGTTCTTCGGCGAGGAGGTGTCGCGCTATTCCGAGGCCCGACTCACCGGCCTGAGGCGTGACCGCATCGGCTTCGTCTTCCAGAGCTTCAACCTCATCGACGACCTCACGGTGGCCGAGAACGTCGAGGTGGCCCTGCTCTATCGCCATGTCCCGTCCGGCGAGCGGCGCCGGCGGGTGGCCGAGGCGCTGGAGCGCGTCGGTATCGCCCATCGCGCCCGCCATCGGCCGCAGCAGCTCTCGGGCGGCCAGCAGCAGCGCGTGGCCGTGGCCAGGGCCCTGGTGTCGGAACCCAGGCTGATCCTGGCCGACGAGCCCACCGGCAACCTCGACACGACCAACGGCGAGGCGGTGATGGCGCTGCTCACCGCCGCGGCGGGCGCCGGCGTCACCGTGGTCATGGTCACCCACTCCCTGGTCCACGCCGCCGCCGCCCAGCGCACCATCAAGCTGCTCGACGGACGCGTGGTCAGCGAAACCCTCCTGGCGGCATGAGGCGCTCTCATGTTCAGAAATTATCTCTCCGCGGCGCTGCGCAACCTGGAACGCAACCGGGTCTACGGCGCCATCACCATCGCCGGCCTCGCCATCGGTTTCGCCGCGGCCATGCTCATCGCCCTCTTCGTGCGCGACGAGTTCAGCTACGACCGCTTCATCCCCGGCTACCAGCAGGTCTTCCGGGTATCGGAAACCATCACCAACACCGGCGAGCGGGAGATCGTGAGCGACTCGACGCCGACGCTCACGGCGCCCGCGCTCAAGCTCGACTTTCCGCAGGTCGCGGCCGTCGCCAGGCTGGCGTCCGGATTCCCGCCGTCGGTGCGGCGCGGCGACTTCTCGGCGGCGGAGCAGAACTTCTTCTGGGCCGATCCGGACTTCTTCCGGATCATGCCCCTGCCGACCGTGGCGGGCGACCTGGCCGCGGCTCTCGACGCACCGGACGGCCTGGTGGTCACGCGCAGCGTCGCACGCAAATACTTCGGCCGTGACGCCCCGGTGGGCGAGGTCCTGCTGGTCAATGATCATCCCATGCGCATCACCGCGGTGTTGCAGGACCTGCCGTCCAACACCCACCTGACGGCCGACATGTTCGGCTCGGGCCGCTCCCCCTACAGCTTCATCACCCACCAGGAGTCGGTGGACACGCCGTTCAACAACACCATGGCCACCTATGCGCGCCTGAGGCCGGGCGCCTCGGCCCAGAGCATGGAGGCGCAGCTGCCCCAGTTCGTACAGCGGCACTACGGCATGCAGGCCGACAAGAGCTACTGGGCCAAGACCCGCATCTACGTCCACCTGGTGCCGCTGGCGGCGCTGCACCTGCACGCCTCCACCCAGGGCGCTTTCAAGCCGGCGGGCGACCCGACCGTGATCGCCGCCATCGCCGCCGTCGGCGTGCTGGTCGTACTGGTGGCGGCGATCAACTTCATCACCTTGATGACCGCGCGCGCCGCGCGCCGGGCCGTCGAGGTGGGGGTCCGCAAGGCCGCCGGCGCCCGCCGCCGCGACCTGATAGTGCAGTTCCTAGGCGAGGCGCTGATCTATGTGCTGCTGGCCATGGCCCTGGCCACGGCCTTGGCGGAACTGGCGCTGCCGGCGTTCAACGCTCTTCTGCAGCGGCGCATCGGATTCGACTACCTCCATGATCCGCTGCTCGCCGCCGGGATGCTGGCGACCACGCTGGTCGTCGCCCTGCTGGCCGGCCTTTATCCGGCCTTCGTCCTGTCCGCCTTCCGTCCCGCCTCGGTGCTCAAGGGCGGCCTGGTGCAGACCGCGGGCGGCGGGCGGGTGAGGCAGGCGCTGGTGGTGATCCAGTTCGCCGTCCTGATCGGCCTGATCCTCTGCGCGGGCACGATCACCCGGCAGACGTTCTTCGCCCTCAACCAGGGCATGCGGCTGCACAAGGACCAGGTGCTGTTCCTGGCGGCCAGTCCGTGCACCGACACGCTGCGCGATGGGATCGCGCGGGTTCCGGGGGTGGAGAAGACGGCCTGCGGATCGGCCCAGGTGCTGAGCATGGCCAATGTGCTGGATTCGGCCACGGTCGAAGGCCGCCACGCCATGATCACCCTCGCGCCGGTGGATTTCGGATTCTTCGAGGTCTACGGCCTGTCGCCTCTGGCCGGGCGGCTGTTCGACAAGGCCCGTCCCGCGGACGGCTATCTCGGCGCCGCCGATCACAACCCGCCGGTGGTCATCAATGAGACCGCGGTGCGCAAGCTGGGGTTCGCCTCTCCCCAGGCGGCGATAGGCCACACGGTGGTCTGGCACTTCCACCCCGACCCCAACCAGGCCTACGGCCACGACCCCGCCCTGCCCTCGCAGATCATCGGCGTGGTGCCGGACTTCACCTTCGGCTCCATGCGATCGCCCATCGAGGGGACGATGTACATGGTCGGGCCGAAGGTCTCTTACTACTCGGTCGCGCTCAATGTGAAGGTCGACGGCCAGCGTATTCCCGAGACCCTGGCCGGCATCGACCGGGCGTGGAAGCAGTTGGAGCCCGGCGCCCCGCTGCTGCGCATCTTCGTCACCCTGCTCACCATGCGCCTCTATGTCGATACGATCGTGCAGGGCGCGCTGATCGCCGTCGCCGCCATCGTCGCGCTCTCCATCGCCGCCCTCGGCCTGTTCGCCCTGTCGGCCTACACGACCGAGCGGCGGACCAAGGAAATCGGCATCCGCAAGGCGATGGGGGCGAGCTCGGCCGACATCTTGCGGCTGCTGATGTGGCAGTTCACCCAGCCGGTGCTGCTGGCCAACCTGTTCGCCTGGCCGGCGGTCTGGCTGGTGATGAACTGGTGGCTGCACGGCTTCGCCTACCACGTGGACCAGGCGCCTTGGACCTTCCTCGCGGCCGGCGCGGCGGCCGTGCTGATCGCCTGGGCGACGATCTTCGTCCACGCCCTGCGCGTCTCCCGCGCCAAGCCCGTCGGCGCGCTGCGCTATGAATAGGCCGGCCGAGGGCTGAGGAGGTGTTCCGAAGCTACCTCGCCGCGGCCCTGCGCAACCTGGCCCGCAATGGCCTCTACACCGGCGTGACGGTCGCGGGCCTGGCCATCGCCTTCGCCGCGGCGATCCTCATCGCCCTCTTCGTGCGCGACGAGCTGGGCTACGACCGGTTCATCCCCGGCTACCGGCAGGTCTACCGGATCTCGGAGACCAACCGCTTCGGAGGCGGCCAGACGTTGCGGGGCGACGTCACGCAAAAGCGGCGCCTGGCCGGCGACCTCGCGCTGGCGTTCCGCGGCGTCCAGGCGACGGCCCGCCTGTTCTGGTCGCCCGCCGAGCTGCGCGGCCGCCCGGGCGACGCTCTGGTCTCGGACCAGGATTTCGCCTGGGCGGATCCGGAGTTGTTCAAGGTCCTGCCGCTGCCGGCCATCGCCGGGGATCCCGCGACGGCGCTTCAGCAGCCCGACGGCCTGGTGTTGACCCGCTCGCGGGCGCGCCAGTACTTCGGCCGCGACGCGCCGCTCGGCGCGACCCTGCAGGTGAACGGCCATCCCATGCGCGTCGCGGCCGTGCTGGCCGACCTGCCGTCCGAGACCCACCTGTCCACCCAGGTGTTCGCCTCGACCCGCGCCGCCTTCTCCGACGCGCAGCACGACGCGGGATGGGCGCCCTACACCTATGTGCGACTGCGCCCGGGCGTGTCTTCCGCGGAGCTGAACCAGGTGCTGGGGCGCATCGCCGCGGTCTACAGCGCCGAAGAACCCTCCGCCGGCAACCGGGCCAGGTACGAGTTCACGGCCGTGCCGCTGGCGGACATTCATCTGACGCCCGCGGGGCAGAACTCCCCGAGCGCCAAGCTGCCGGGCGACCGGCGCGCCATCGCGGCGATCGCGGTGGTCGGCGCCCTGGTCGTGCTGGTGGCCAGCCTCAACTTCGTGACCCTGGTGACAGCGCGCAGCGCCCGGCGGGCGGTGGAGGTCGGCGTTCGCAAGGTGGCCGGCGCCGGACGCGGCGATCTCATGGTGCAGTTCATGGGCGAAGCGCTGATCCTGGTGGCGCTGGCCATGCTGCTGGCCATGGCCATCGCCGAGGTGCTGCTGCGCCCCCTCGACGCCTTCCTGCGGCGCGGCATGGCGTTCGACTATCTGCGCGATCCGGCGGTCCTCGCCGCCATCGCGGCGGCGACGGTCATCGTGGGCGTGCTCGCCGGCGCCTATCCGGCCCTTGTGCTGTCGCGCTTCCGGCCCGCCGAGACCCTGGGCGGCGGCGGCCTGGTGTTCTCACCCGGCTCGGGCCGCGCCCGGCAGGTGCTGGTGGCGGTCCAGTTCGCCGTGTTCATCGGCCTGGTGGTGATGAGCGTCACCATCTACCGCCAGACCATGCTGGCGCTGCACGAAGGCCTGGCGGCTCAGAAGGCGCCGATCCTGCTGATCAACACACCCTGCGCGGGCGCCTTGCCCGAGGCGGTCGGCGCCCTGCCCGGCGTCACCGCCGCCGCCTGCTCTTCCGAAGCCGGCGGGACCTTCACCGAGAGCGTCGGAATCTCGCGGGTGAAGACGCCTGGCGGGGACCTGTCCTTCGTCATGGCGCCGGTGGATTTCGGATTTCTCGACCTCTATGGCCTCAGTCCCGTCGCCGGGCGACTGTTCGACCGCCGCTTTGGCGAAGACGGGGTGATGGCGCGGGCGGACACGCGCCTGCAGCCGAGCGTGGTGATCAACGAATCCGCCGTCCACGCCTTGGGCTTTTCGAGCTCACGGGCGGCGGTCGGACGGGCCATGACCTGGACCCGGTTCCCCCCGCCGCCGCGCACGCCCCAGGTCGCGGCGTCGCAGATCATCGGCGTCGTCAGGGACACGCACCGCAGCGTGCGCGATGCCGCCCAGCCGACGTTCTACTACGTCGATCCGACCAAGAACGGTCTGCTCAGCGTGCGCCTCGACGGCCGCGACACGCCCGGCGCCATGCGCGCCATCCAGCAGCTGTGGCCGCGGCTCGGCGACGGACATGCGCTGCGCGCCCGCCTCCTGTCGCAGGTGCGGCAGGCCGAGTACCAGGATGTCCTGCTGGAAGGCGCCGCCCTCGGCGTGAGTTCGGCGCTTGCCCTGTTCATCGCCTGCCTCGGCCTCTTCGCCTTGTCGGTGTTCACCACCGAGCGGCGGACCAAGGAGATCGGCGTCCGCAAGGCCTTGGGCGCCGATACGCCGGCGATCCTGCGGCTGCTGCTGTGGCAGTTCACCCAGCCGGTGCTGTGGGCCAATCTCGTCGCCTGGCCTCTGGCGCTGCTCGCGGCGCGGCGATGGCTGGGCGGGTTCGCCTACCACGTCGCCCTCTCGCCCCTGACCTTCGTCCTGGGCGGCGCCCTGGCGGTGCTGATCGCCTGGGTGACCGTGGGCGTGCAGGCCTGGCTCGTCGCCAGGGCCAGGCCGGCCGCGGCGCTGAGGTACGAATAGCCCGTCCGGGTCAGAAACTCTTGCTGAACGACACCCTGGCCCGCAGGTCGTCGAGGCCGCGGACATTGTAGGCGTCGGACCGGTAGTCGAGGGCAGTGGAGACGTTCACGCCGTCCATGGGCGCCGCGTGGTAGCCCACGCCCAGGTCGGTCTCGTCTCCGTTGGGCCTGAGGCCGGCGCTGACGGCGCTGAACACGGGATAGCCCAGCTTGTCCACCGAAGCGGTCAGCACCTGCGCCGAGCCGCCGATCACCTTGAGCGGCTTGGCGATGGAGAAGCTCAGGCGATCGCCAGGTCGGAAAGCGTCGGCCTGCACCACGGAGACGCCATAGGCCCGCTCAATCAGCGGCGAGACGCGTTCGATCAGGCCGCTGGTCATGGCCGAGCCGCTGGTCCTGGCCACCATGCCGTCGAACAGCAGGCTGGCGCCGCCGCCGAGGGCGTAGGACAGGGACACGCCCACGGACCCGCTGCGGTGTTCCGAGCCGAGGCTCAGCGGGCCGTTCAGGTTGTAGGTGGAGCCCAGCAGGCCGTTCCGCTCGTCGAGGGAGCTGACCGTCAGACCGGCGGTCATCCGGTCGGTCAGGCGGTAGCTGGCGCCCACCGCCATGGCGGAGGACTGGGCCGGCGTCGAGCTCAGCGCGAGGTTCCAGATGCTGGGCGCGGGGCTGCTGGTCCACGAGGCGGCGATGCGCGCGCGCGGCGTCACATTGGCCCCGGCGCTGGCGAACAGGCCGCCCTGCGCCAGGCCCATCAGCGCGTTCGAAACGCCGAGCTGGTCTGACTGGTAGGCGCCGGGCGTGTTCTCGCCCCACATAGCGCCCGCGAAGGAGGTGGTGGCCGGCAGGCCGCGGCCGGCGGCGATGGTCGAGCCCGACCCGCCGGACCAGGCGACATAGAAGACGCCGGCCTCGCGCGGGGCCTCGCCGCGCTCGCTGAGCATGAGCCCCGGCGAGGCGCTCGCCAGGTCGAAGGCCGACTGGTCGGAGAAGGCCACCGTCAGCCGCCCGCCAGCGACCGGCTGGGACGCGGCGCCCACCGGCGCGGCCTGCGCCGCCATCGCCATCGGCAGGGCTGATCGGCTGGCGATCATCCCGGAAAGATTGACGCGGAAGTTCCGCTGGAACTCGTCGAACGCGGTGTAGTTCGACAGGATCGACTTCACGTGGACCATCGAGCCCAAGGCGCCGCCGGCGACCATCGCGGTGATGCCATCGCCGACGGGCATCGAGGTACCGTTCGCGCCGACGACCTTGAGCGCCCCTAGCGGCCCGAACGCCGCGGCGATGTTGAGCAGGCCATTGCCGTAGGTGGAATTGACGCCGGGCCCGCCGAGCGGCGAGGCGCTGGCGAACAGCACCGCGGCGGCGTCGCCGTTGGTCTTGAGCACCGGCCAGGTGGCCTCCAGCAGGGCGACCGCGCCGGCCACCTCCGGCGTCGACATGGAGGTCCCTGTCCACCAGGCGTAGGCGCCCGAGCCGAACTGCACGCCGGGCGCCAGGATGTTCTCGCCGGGCGCCATCAGCCACAGGGAAGCGTAGCTGGCGCTGCCCGCGCCACTCTCCGCCGCGCCGGATCCGGGCGTGTTGCTGAACGAGGACAGCGCGTTGGCGCTGTCCACCGAGCCCACGAAGATGATGTGCGAGAGCACGGCGGCGCTGAGGCCGGTGGTGCTCGCGCCGCCGTTCAGCGGCGCCGACGAGTTGCCGCCCGCCCACACGATCACCGATCCGGTGCTGACCGCGTAGTTGATCGCGTTGATCACGGCCTGGGTCGGTATGTAGGTGAGGCTGAGGCTGATCACCGGCGCGCCGGCCTGGGCGGCCTTGATGATGCCGTTGGCGACATCGGCGTCGAAGCCGGATCCCGAAGCGTCGAGCACCTTCTCCGAGAGAATCGTCGCCGACGGGGCGACCCCTGACATCAGGTCGTTGGCGTTGAGCTGGCCCGCGGCGATCGAGGCGGTGGCGGTCCCGTGGCCGTCGTCGTCGTTGAACCCGCTGGAGCAGGTGAAGGTCACCGCGGCGCAGCTCGACAGGCCGGACACACGGCCGGCGATCTCCGGCTGGCTCGCCACCACGCCGGTGTCGATCAGGGCGATGGTGATCCCCGCGCCCTGGTTGGCCTGCGCCTCGATCGCTCCGGTCAGGCCGATCTGGCTGAACCAGCCGGCCGAGTAGCCAGCCTGGAACCCCGCCGGCGGAGGC
>JBIOEG010000053.1:0-29883 GCA_044445825.1 Caulobacterales bacterium | reverse complement strand
GGCGCGCGACGCCCGCCCGCACAGCCAGGCTCCCAACCCCCACACCCGAAATTCCCCGCGAAAGCGGGGACCCAGGCGTTTTTTGTTTGTTCCTTCCGTCCACACCCTCGCGACCCCACCCGATTGCAAAAAAGCCTGGATCCCCGCTTTCGCGGGGAATTTCGGATTGGGTGGTGGGAAAGCTTGGGCGTGGGATCCGGTCCGCCTCGACCTGCTCCGCACCTGTTATGCATCGATAACAGGCCTGTTTGGCGCCTGTTATCACCTGTTATCACCTGTTCCTGGCGGATATCAGGTGGTCGCAAGCCATTGAACAACCACGGCTTCCAGACCGTAACAGGTGGAAAAAACACCGAAATAACAGGTGGAACAGGTGAATAACAGGTCGGAACAGGTGGGGGCCGGCGCGGGAAACCGCACGGGCCGGCTTCCCCGGCGACACGCTAGCCCTCCGCCCGAGGGCGTGCTTCTGTTCTGCGGCGCCGCCGCACTCGAACCGGCGGCGCGGCGAAGACGAACCCAGGGAGAGCGCCATGGCTGAGGCTTGGATCATCGATGCGGCGCGCACGCCGCGAGGCATCGGCAAGATCGGCAAGGGCGCCCTGGCGGACGTGCATCCGCAGCGCATCCTGTCGGCGGTGCTGTCCGCCCTGGCCAAGCGCAACGACCTCGACGTCGAGGACGTCGACGACGTGATCATGGGCTGCGGCACGCAGTCGGGAAAACAGGCCTCCTGCATCGCCCGCATGGCCGCGCTCGACGCCGGCTGGGGGCCGAGCGCGGTGGGCGTCACCCTCGACCGCTTCTGCGGCTCCGGCCTGACCGCGGTGAACATGGGGGCCATGGGCATCATGTCCGGCATGCAGGACCTGGTGGTCTCCGGCGGGGTGGAGTCCATGTCCAGCTACGCCACGCTCAGTGACCGCTACCCGCTCATGGACAAGGGCAACATGCACCTGCGCGCCATGCACCCGCAGCCGCACCAGGGCATCTGCGCCGACCTGATCGCCACGGTGGAAGGCTTCTCCCGCGAGGAGGTCGATGCGCTGGCGCTGAAGAGCCAGCAACGCGCCGCCGTCGCCCTGGCGGGCGGGCACTTCGACAAGAGCCTCGTGCCTGTCCACCACGACGACGGGTCGATGGCCCTGGACCATGAGGAATATCCGCGGCCCCAGACCACGGCCGAGGGCCTCGCCGGCCTGAAGCCGGCCTTCGAAGCGATGTACGCGGCGCCGCTGGACGAGGAGGGCACCACCTTCAAGCAGCTGGTGCAGATGAAGCGGCCGGACGTGCAGATCAAGCACATCCACCACGCCGGCAACTCGTCGGGCGTGGTGGACGGCGCCGGCGGCGTGGTGCTGGCCTCGCCCGAGTACGCCAAGGCGCATGGCCTGAAGCCCCGCGCCCGCATCCGCTCCATGGCCACGGCGGGCGACGCGCCCGAGATGATGCTCAACGCCCCCGGCCCGGCCGCTCAGAAGGCGTTGAAGCGCGCCGGGATGAGCATCGACGACATCGAACTGATCGAGGTCAATGAGGCCTTCGCGGTGGTGCCCTTGCGGTTCATGCGGTTCATGGGCATCGACGACGAGCGGGTGAACGTCAACGGCGGCGCCATCGCGCTCGGCCATCCCATCGGCGCCACCGGCGCCATGCTGGTGGGCGCCCTGCTGGACGAGATGGAGCGGCGGGACCTGACCACCGGCCTGGTGACCCTGTGCACCGGCGGCGGCATGGCCCCTTGCACGATCATCGAGCGGATCTAGGGCGTCGCACCCCACACCGAGCTAAGCCGGCACGATCGCCTTGCCCACCGGGGCCAGCGAGATCGCCGCGAGCTTGAAGTGCTGGAAACCGAACGGGATGCCGATCACCGTCACGCACTGCACGATCCCCAGCGCGATGTGATGCAGCGCCAGCCACCAGCCGGCGAGCACGAACCAGATCACGTTCAGCAGGCAGCCCAGCGAGCCCGAACCCAGGTCCGAGCGTCCCTGCCAAGCCGAGCGCGACACCACCTGCCGCCCGAACGGCGCGAACGAGAAGCTGGCGATGCGGAACGCCGCCGAACTCCAGGGCAGTCCGATGATCGTGATGGCCAGGATCACGCCGGCCAGCAGCCAGGCCAGTCCGGAGATGAACCCGCCGAAGATGAACCACAGTATGTTCAGCAGCAGGGCCATGTTGTCCTCGTGGGCGGCTCTGCGATGGGTAGCGTCCCGGCGGAGCGTTAGGAAGCCTCAAGCGCCGGAGGGGGCGGGCTGGCCGCGCCGTCCCAACCGCGAAAACACGGCGAACAGGGCCGGAAGCACCAGCAGGACCAGCGGCGCGCCGGCGGTCAGGCCGGAGATGATGGCGATGGCCAGCGGTCGCTGCATCGCCGAGCCTTCGCCCAACCCCAGGGCCAGGGGCGAGAGCGCCAGGATGGCGATCACCGCGGACATCACGATGGGCCTCAGCCGGGCCCGCCCGGCGCCCATCAGCACGTCGATGTGATGATGCCCCGCGTCGGGGATTTCGGCGAAGTAGAAGATGGCCAGCTCCGCGACGATGCCCACCACCATGGTCAGTCCCATCAGGGCGGAGATGTTGAGCTCCGTGCCGGTGACCCATAGCCCCACGAACACCGCCGAGGCGGCCAGCAGCACCACCGAAAGCACGCTCGCCGCCACCGCCCAGCGTTCGAAAAGGTAGACAAGCAGCAGGGTCACCAGCAGCAGGGCCGCGACGAACACCAGGGCCAGCCCGGCGAAGGAGCTCTGCTGCTGGGCGTAGAGGCCGCCATATTCGACCCTGACCGCCGAAGGCAGGCCGAGGCCCTGCACCGTGCGCCGGATCTCCTGCATCGCAGTGCCGAGGTCGCGTCCCTCCAGGCGGCCGGTGACGTCGACGAAGGGCTGCAGGTTCTCGCGCGTGATCTGCCGCTGGCCAGGCTCGACGGCGACGCTGGCCACGCGAGAGAGCGGCAGGTCGTGGCCGTCCGGGGACTTCAGGCGCAGGGCCGAGATCGCATCGACACGATCGCGCAGGGATTCCGGCGTCGCCACCCGCACGCCGACCAGCACCTCGCCGAGCTGCACCCGGGTCGCCACCCCGGACCCCATGAGCGCCTGCACCTGGTTCGACACCGCATCGGGATCCAGGCCCTCGAGCGCCGCGGCGGGCCGGTTCACCCGCACCACTATGGCGTCCCCGGCGACCCTCAGCCCGTCGACCACCTCCACCACGCCGCGGATCTTCGAGATCGCCGGCGCCACCCGGCGCGCCGCGTCACGCAACGCCGTGGGGTCCGACCCGAACAGCTTGATCTCGATCGGCTCCGGCACGGCGGTGAGGTCGCCGATCAGGTCCTCCATGAGCTGGGCGGTCTCGATGTCGAGGCCGGGGACCTGCGATTGCACCTGCCGGCGGATGTCGCTCATCACCTCGCCCACCGGCCGCCGGCCGTGGCGCTTCAGGTGGATGAAGAAGTCGCCCTCGTCGGCCTCGCTCAGGCCGCCGCCGAGCTGGGCGCCGGTGCGCCGGGAATAGCTGTCCACGTCGTGTGTGGCGCGGATGATCGCCTCCACCTGGCGCAGCAGGCGGTCGGTGTCGGTGAGCGCCGCGCCGGGCTTGGCCTTGTAGTCGAGCACGAAGCCACCCTCGTCCATGCGCGGCATGAAGCCGGAACCCAGCCGCAAGTAGGCGAGGCCGCCCAGCGCCAGCATCACGAGAGCCACCACGGCCACCGTCAGACCCGGGCGGGCCATGGCGCGGCGCGCGGCGACCCAGTAGCCGCCGCCCAGCCGGTCCATCATGTCCTGCGCCCGCTTGGCCTGGGCCACGTCCTTGGTGCGCACCCAGGCGCGCGCCATCACCGGCGCCACGAACAGTGCGAACAGCAGGGAGATCAGCAAGGCCGCGGCCATGGTGATCGCCAGAGCCCGGAAGAAACCGCCCGTGACGCCGGTGAGAAACGCCAGGGGAACGAACACCACCACGGTGGAGAAGGACGAACCGAGCAGCGGCTTGCCCATTTCGCCCGCCGCCACCAGCATGCCGGCGCGCGCCGCCGCATCATGCTCAGGGTCCGCCTCCTCCAGACGGCGCATGACGTGCTCCAGCATCACCACCACGTCGTCCACCACCAGACCCACTGCGGCGGCGAGTCCGCCCAGGGTCATCATGTTGAAGCTCATGTGCAGGGTGAACAGCAGCAGGCAGGTGGACGCCAGAACGGCGGGCAGCATGATGGCGGTGATCGCCATCAACCGGATGCTGCGCAGAAAGAAGAACAGCACGATCCCCGCCAGCAGGGCCCCTAGCCCTATCGCGTCGCGCACGCTCGCGGCCGCGGCGGTCACCAGTTCGGACTGGTCGTAGAAGGTGGCGATCTTGATGTCGGGCGGCGTGTGGGCCTCATTCAGCCGCGCGCGCACGGCCTTGACCATGGCCACGCTGTCGGCGTCCGGCGTCTGGTTCACATTGATCAGCACCGCGTCGCGCCCTTGGGCGCTGACGCGCGTCCAGGCCTTCGCCGGAGCCAGGCGGATATCGGCGATGCTGGAGAGCGGCACGACGCCGGCGCCCGGCGCGGCGCCGGTCTTCACCACCACCTGACCGATCTCGGCCGCGCCGCGCAGGCGATCGTCGACAATCACCAGATAGAGCCGGTGGCGGTCTTCGAGGCGGCCCGCGGCGACGACATTGTTGTTGGCCGCCAGCGCCTTGGCGACGTCGTCCAGCGACAGGCCGAGCGCCTGGGCGCGGGCCGGATCCAGGAACACCTGGTACTCCGCCTGGCCGCCGCCGAGGACCTCGACGCGCGCCACCCCGGGCGTGGAGGCGATCAACGGCCGCAGCTGCAACTCGGCGAAGCGGCGCAGGCTCACCGGATCGCGTCGCGATGAACTGAGCGCCAGGCCGAGTATCGGGAACACCGTGGGGTCCATGCGCCGCGCCTGGAAGCGCACGCCTGGCGGCAGGTCGGTCAGGGCGGTGTTCACCGCCGCGTCCGTCTGCAGGAGTCGGGCGACCATGTCGTCGCCCCAGCCGAAGCTGAGAGAGATGTCGGCCGAGCCGCGGCTGGTGGTGGAACGGATGTTGGTCACGCCCGGCACGCCGCGCAGGGCTTCCTCGAGCGGACGGGTGATCTCCACGGCCATCTGGTCGGCGGCCCTGTCGCCGGCGTCCACCGTGACCACCACGCGCGGGAAGTCGATGTGCGGGAACAGGCTCACCGGCAGGTTCAGAGCGGCGCCGGCGCCCGCCAAGGTCAGGACGACGAAGGCCAGAATGACCGAGCGGATATGGCCGGCGAGCCAGAGGGTCATTCGTCCTCGCCGGCGGGTGCGGCGGGCTTGCCTTCGCGCACGGCCATGCCGTCATCCAGCGCCGAGGCCCCGTCCACCACCACCCGCTCGCCCGGCTTGACGCCGTCGGCGATCTCGACGCGGTCGCCGTCGGCCGCGCCCAGCTTGACGTCCCGCCGGTGCGCCGCCCCGCCGGCGGCCACGAACACATAGGGCTGTTCCGCCTCATAGAGGATCGCCGCGCGCGGCAGCACCACCGCGCCCCCGCGCTGGCCCAGCACCACGACGCCGCGCAGGGGAACGCCTGGCGCGAAACCACGCCCAGCGGGCGCGGAGACGTAGATGGCGGCCAGGCGCGTCTGGGCGTCGGCGCGGGGATCCACCGCGGTGACCCGGGCGTCGACGCTAGCGTCGGCGGACAGCGCCGACAGGTGAACGACGGCGCCCACCCGGACCCTGGCGGCCGTGGAGGGCTCCAAGCCCAGGCGCATCCTCACCTGCGAGACATCGCCGATCTTGGCCACCGTCGCGCCGGCGGCGGCCATGTCGCCGGGGAACTGGCTGATGCTCTCCACGACGCCGGCGATCGGCGCGCGCAGCACCAGGCCGGCCATGCGCGCGCCAAGCGACTGGCGGGTCTTGGTCGCGGTGACCGCCGCGGCCCTGGCCGTCTCCACGTCGGCGTCGCTGTCCAGGCCGGTGGCGCGCAGCCTCTGGGCGCGGGCGTAGGCGGCCTCGGCGGTGGCGGCGTCCTGCCCTGCCTTGGTGAGGTCGATCTGGGCGTTGGGACTGGCCCGAAGCACCACGACGGGCTGCCCGGCCCTCACCGCGCTTCCGGCCGGCGCCAGGACGGCGCCCAGCTGGGCGTCCAGCGGAGCGACCAGGGTGTGCTCGCCCTGCGGCGCAAACTCGGCGGCGCCGTAGGCCGTCACCGTGTCCGCCACCTGGCCCACGACCGCCGGCGTGGTGGTCACGAGCGCGGTCGGCTTGACACCCTCGTCCTCCGGCTTGCCCTGGCAAGCGGCAAGCAGCAGGGCGAGCGACAGGGCGCGTGCGGGAAATTGCCTAGTCATCGGCGAGGGGTCCGCCGACGGCGATCTGCAGGGCGGCGGTCTGCTCGCCGATGGCCTGGTCCAGCGTCGCCAGCAGCATCTCCTTGTCGGCGACGCTCTGACGGGCGGCCTGGGCGACGGCGAGGGCGATGTCTCCGCGTCGCGCCGCCGCGTCCATCTCGTCCGCGAGCCGCCTCAGGGGGACCAGCTGGCCGAGCACGACCTGGCGCGCGTGCGCCTCGAGATTCAGCTGCGAAACGAGGTCGGCGATGTCCGCGCGGGCGGTGAAGACCCGCGCCACGTATTCCGCGCGCAATTGGTCGCGGGTGGCCTGCGCCAGCGCGATTCCGCCGCGGCCGCGGTTCCACACGGGCAGGGCGAAGGCGACCTGGCCTCCGAGGGTCTGGTTGTTGGCCGTGTCCCGGACTCTGGTGACGGTCAGCTGCAGGCTGTTGAACTGGTCCATCACGGCCTTGCGCACCGCCGCCTCCTGGCTGTCGTAGCCAGCTTCCAGGGCTTGCAGGTCGAGGCGTTCGGCGCGCGCCCGCTGGAACAGCGCTTCGGCGTCGCCCGGGGCCAGGGCGGGCGGCGGCGCGGCGATGGCGACCTCGGTGTCGGGCTTAAGGCCCAGCAGCCTGTTGAGCTCGTGGCGCGCCGTGTCGAGGTCCCGGGCGGCGCTGGACGCCTTGTCGGCGGCGTCCGCGGCGGCGATACGGCGGGTCTCCACCTCGTCCGCCTTGACGTCGCCTCGCGCCGCGGCGGCCAGCACGCGCTGCAGCATCTCGTCGGCGGAAGCGCGCGTGGTCTCGTCGATGGCGGCGATCTTGCCGAGCGAGACGATGCGGGCGGCGATCAGGCGCGCCTGGCCGGCCGCCTGCCACTCCTGCCAGGCGATATCCAGCCGCACCTGGCGCGCCGCGGAACGCTGCAGCTCGAGCGTCACGGCCCGGTCACGAAACGCGATCAGGTCCTGGGCGATCTGCGCCGTCCAGCCGTTGAACATGTCCGGCCCGGACAGCAGCTTGTCGAAGCCCAGTGTGATGCTCGGATCGGGCAGCAGCCCTGCCTGGAACACCTGGGCGTCGGCGACCTTGGCCCCGGCGCGCGCGGCCTTCAGGTCCGGGCTGGCGATCACCGCGATGAGGGCGATTTCGTCGGGGGTGAGGGGCTTCGCGAGATCAATTTCCAGCGGCTTCAGGCGCGGATGCTTCAGGCTCGCCGCGTCCCGCGCCACCGCCCGCAGATCCGGCTGCCGCAGCGCCGCGTCGGCGTCAGGCGACAGCGGCCGGGGGGCGTAGGTCGCGCAAGCGGCCAATCCAAGGCAGGCCAGCGACAGGAGGGCGCCGATGGTCGTCTTCAAGGTAGTATGTGCCGCCTTAGCTGCATGCCGTTGCGATAGGGCCTCCAAGCGGGCCTGTCGACGCGCGCGCCGATTACAATTTCCCAACTCTGGGCTGCGCTCAACGTCGTCGTTGTATTGAATGCGCGCTCGAGACGTCCAACGTGCGAAGCAGCCGAAAGTTGTCGGACGCCGTGCGGGCCCTCGCTCGACCATGACACGGCAAGACAACACAGCAAAGGATGCCCGCCCATGAAGACGCTGCTCGCCGGGATCGCCGCCGGCGCCCTCCTGCTCCTCCCGCCGGCGGTCCAGGCCGACTCGGCCGCACCGGCCTATGCGGTGACCGACAGGCTCGCCATTCCGGACGGCGGTTTCGACTATGTGTCGTTCGACCCTGTCCTGCGACGGATCTATGTCAGCCGGGGCGACGGCGTCACGGCTCTGGACGTGGACAGCGGCAAGCTGACAGGCCACTTCGCCGACGGCGCGCGCACCCATGAGCCGTTGCCGGTCAACGGCGGCCGGCAGGTGCTGCTCACCAACGGAGGCACCAACTCCGCCCGCCTGCTGGACGCCGCGAACGGGGCCCTCGTCGCCGACATTCCCACCGCGGAGAAGCCCGACGCGGCGATCTTCGATCCGGCGAGCGGCCTGGTGCTGGTGATGACCCACTCGGGCGCCATCACCCTTGTCGATCCGAAGTCGCAGAAGCCGGTCGGCGCGATCGCCGTCGGCGGGGCGCTGGAATTCGCCGCCGCCGACGGCCACGGCCACGCCTGGGTCAACGTCGAGGACACCGGCGACCTTGTGGCCCTTGACGTGGGCGGCCAGAAGGTCGCGGCGCGCTATCCGCTGAAAGGCTGCACAGGACCGAGCGGGCTGGCCTACGACGACGCCACCGGCCTCCTGGTCGTCGCCTGCGCCAACAACGTCGCCAAGATCATCAAGGCGGCCGACGGATCCGAAGTGGCCAGCCTGGCCATCGGCGCAGGCCCGGACTCGGTGATCCTGGATGCGGGCCGCCGGCTGGCGTTCGTTCCGTGCGGCCGCGACGGGGTGATCAGCGTCATCGCCCTGCGCGGCCCGACCGACGTCGCCGTGGCGGCGACGATCACCACCCAGCGCGGCGCGCGCACGGGAGCGGTGGACCCCAAGACCGGCAAGCTCTACCTGCCCACCGCGACCTATACGATGCCCGAGGGCGGCGGCCGTCCCCAGCCGACGCCTGGAAGCTTCCAGCTGCTGGTGGTCTCGCCGCAGTAGGGCCTGCGGCCGCCGTCTCAGTCGAACAGCGCCACCAGCTCCCCCAGCCGTCCCTGCAGCCGCTCCTTGGCGTCCAGGGGAGACAGGCCGTGACGGATGACGATCAGATCGCGGTCCGGACGGATGATGATGTATTGGCCGTCGTAACCGTTGGCCGAGAACACGCCCTGGCCGAACATGTCGATCCACCAGTGGGCGCCGTACGGCCCTTCCGGGCAGTCGGCCTGCTGCCAGGTCCGGGTGCGGGCGTAGTCCACCCAGCCCTCGGGCAGCAGCCGGCGGCCCTCCCATACGCCGTCGCGCAGATATAGCAGGCCGAATCGGGCGAAATCGCGCGGCGTGCAGAAACAGTAGGACGAGCCGATGAAGGTCCCGGCTTCATCGAACCGGGGAAGGGGGCTCTTCATCCCAAGCGGCTCGAACAGACGCGCGCGCATGAACCGCTCGAAGGCCGCGCCGTTCAGCTCGAGCGCGCGCCCGAGGCTGCGGCTGATGATGTTGGTCGTGCCGCTGGAGTAGTAGAAATGGCTGCCCGGCGCGTGCTCCAGCGGCCGGCTCGCGGCGTAGTGCGCCACGTCCTCCTTGCCCGACCCGAACAGCATCTCGATCACGTCCGAGACATGGCCGGGAACATAGTCCTCCACGAAGGCGAGGCCGCTCGACATGCGCAGCATCTGGTCCAGCGTGATCGCCGCCCGCGGATCGCCTCGCGCGGACCACTCGGGCGCGTCCGGCGGGCGTGAGACATCGACCTTGCCGTCGCCTACCGCCAGGCCGACGAGGGCCTGGGTGATGCTTTTGGCCATGGACCAGGAATGGCAGGTCACGTCCGGTCCGAACCCCTCGGCATAGCGCTCCAACACCAGCCGGCCGCCCTGGACGATCACCACGGCGTGGGTTTCGCCGGTGATCGGCGTGGTTTCGGGGGCGAAGAACCTCTCGACAGCGTCCACGACGGACTTGCGGCTCGCCGGCGCCTCGACGTCTCCCATCGGCCAGGCCTCGGTGGGCCAGTCGACGCCGCGCGGCTGCGGCGGCAGGGCCGGGCTGGGCCGGGCCATGATCTCGGTGCTCATGCGGGCGCTCCTTGAGCCGCAGACCCTAGAGCACGATGGGGTCGGGTGGAATCACCTGGAGGTGGGCGCGGACGGTCTTGGATTTCGCTCGATGGCCTCAGGCGAGGCCGGTCCGGCGCACCACCATGGCCTGGAACGCCGCGAACAGCTTGCGCATCGCCGGGCCCTTGTAGGGGTAGAGGTCCGGCGGATCCATGTCGTGCACGATCATGGCAGTGTCGGCCTCGAAGATCAGCAGCCGCCCGTCCTGCGTCTGGCCGCAGTCCAGGGCGAAATAGTCCAGACCGATGCGCTCATGCAGCGCGGCGAAAGCGTCCGCGTGACGCACCGCGAAGCTGGTGTCGAAGCTGGCCATCATCGCCGCCTCCTCGTCGCGCTTGGCCCGCTTCTCGGCCATGCCGGCGTTGAGGTAGTGGACCATCCAGTGTTCGGAGATGGCCATGTGGGAGATGAACGGGCGTCCGTCGATCATGGCGACGCGCACCTTTCGAAACAGGCCGTCGGCGCCACGATAGTCGACGAAGGCCGTCAGATAGACGTGATCGGCCGGCTCGGCCGCCAGATAGCGGGCCAGGTCGGCCGGGCTGTCGAGCTTCTCCAGGCGGTTGCCGGCATGGGAATCCACCGGGCGGGCGAGCACCGGGAAGTCGAGGTCCGAGAGCTCCGCCACGGCGTGACGGTTCACGCGCCGCGTGGCGGGCGTCATCAGGCCGGGCGCGCCTTCGAGTACGCCGGGCAGGCGGTCGCGGCCGAGCGCGAGCACCCGCTCCGCATGACCGTTGAGAACCGGCCGCGGCCAACCCGAGAGCGGTGTCGCCAGGGCGCGGAGCAGCTGGGCGTTGGCGTCGGATTCGCCGACAGCCAGAATGGCCAGATCGTGCTCGGGAAGCGCGGCGCCGGACGGCCGTCCCGCTTCCAGGAACAGCGAATGGACCACCACGGCGTCGGAGCCCTTCAGCAGAAAGTCCACCGGCGTATTGGCCATCATGTCGCCGGGCGTGACCATTGTGAGGATCGAAGGCCCCGCGCCTGTTCCATGGATCGTGCGGAACAGACGGGAATGGGCGAGGGCGTCGGCCTGGAGGGCCAGGCCCTCCTCGCGCCGGCCGACCAGCTGCAGGATGGTCGACAGATCGAGCATGGCGCCGATGTCCGCCGGGCTCGCCGTGGCGCGCGCCATGAGGTCGGCCCAAAGGGGTTCGAGATCCTGTCCGGCGAACACCATGCCGGCGAGCGCCGCGACGCCTAGGCTGCGTGGTGCGGCGGGTTGGCTCTGGCTGTCCGGGACATAGGCGACTGACAGGAGAATCTCTTTCTCGTGGCCAAGCTTATTCGAAACACTCAACCCTTAAGGAACCTTGCCGCCTGCTGCGCCCAAAGGTCGCGGCCGAGCGAATCGGGGCATTGCTCGACATAGTTGTATCATCGGCTTCTCTATCGAAAGGTGAAAGAGCAGGCCTGTGGTGACCGACGCCATGATCGCGATGGGTACGAAGACCATCGTGCGGCCGGATCCGATGGAGTGGGCCACGAGGGCCGTGGCCGGCAGATGACACAGATAGATCGCGTAGGACGCATCGCCGAGGCGCAAAATGCCGCGCCACACGCCGCGCCGCACTGCGCCTTCCAGTGCAACCGCGCCGGCGACGATGGCGGTCGCCGGCGCGCCCCACAGGATCGGGCGCAGCAGGTCCGACTGGAACCGCGCCGCCCAAAGCGCCGCGAGGGCCGCAACACCGACGCCGATCAGCCCCAGGCCCGCCCACCGGCTCGGGCTGAGCCCGTCGCTGCGCAGCTTGCCGATCCAGGCGCCGGCCGCGAACTGCATCATCTCGGGATTGGCGCCCAGCTCATAGCTGTGAGAGATCGCCATGCCCGTCGCCGACAGCAGCGACAGGCCCACCGTCAGCGCCCAGATGCGGCGCGCCGGCGCCAGCCACAGGCAAGCGGCGAAGATCACATAGAACATCGCCTCGTAGTTCAGGGTCCAACCCGGCGGCAGCAGGGGGAAGGGGAGGCCTCGGGGATCGGTGTGCTGGATGAAGGCGAGGGACAGCAGCAGGTGGCGAGGCGTGACCGTCACCTGACCGAGAAAATTCGGATCGGCGATGGCGACGGCGGCCACGGCGAGGGTCATCAGCCAATAGGACGGGGCCACGCGCGTCAGCCGCCGCCAGAGGAAGCGCTGGGGCGACAGCGTGGCGTCGGCCGTCACTGTCCACATGATGAAGCCGCTGATCACGAAGAAGATGTCGACGCCCGCGGCGCCGATCCAGAACGGGTCGCCGAGCCATTGGAACGCGTGAAAGGTCACCACCAGCAGGGCGGCGACGGCGCGCAGGGCCTGGATAGACTTGAGGTCCTTCACCGGCGGGGGCCGGTCTCAGGCCGGCGCAACGGGCGTCGCCAAGTCCGGCCGGGCGAGGTTGACGGCTTCCAGCGCGACGATCAGCGGATCGGGCCGGCTAATGGGCCTCGTCCCAGTTCGCCGCCGCGCGGGCCTCCACCACCAGTGGCACGGAGAATGACACGGCCGGCTCGGCGGCGCGCTCCATCACCCGGCGCGCCAGCTCGCACACCGCCTCGGCCTCGGCTTCCGGCGCCTCGAAGACTAGTTCGTCGTGCACCTGCAGCAGCATGCGGGCCTTCAGGCCCGCGGCTCGCAGCGCGTCCGGCATGCGGATCATCGCCCGGCGCATGACGTCTGCGGCGGCGCCCTGGATCGGGGCGTTGATCGCCGCCCGCTCGCCGAACTGGCGCTCGGCCTGGGACTTGGACTTGATCGCCGGAATGTTGACCTTGCGGCCGAACAGGGTGGTGACGAAGCCCTCCGCTCGCACCTGCTGGCGCATGCGGTCCATGTAAGTGCGGATGCCGGGGAAGCGCTCGAAATAGGTCTTGATATAGGCCCCGGCCTCGTCCTGCGGGATGCTGAGCTGGTTGGCGAGGCCGAACGCCGAAATTCCATACACAATGCCGAAGTTGATCGCCTTGGCCCGCCGGCGGGTCTCGGCCGGCATGCCCTCGATCGGAACGCCGAACATCTCCGACGCCGTGGAGGCGTGGATGTCCAGGCCGTCCAGGAAGGCGCGCTTGAGCTGCGGAATGTCGCCGATGTGGGCCAGCAGACGCAGTTCGATCTGGCTGTAATCGGCGCTGATCAGCAGATTCCCGGGTTCGGCCACGAACGCGCGGCGGATCTTGCGGCCCTCCTCGGTGCGAACCGGGATGTTCTGCAGGTTCGGGTCGTTGGACGACAGCCGCCCGGTGGTCGTCGAGGCCAGCGCATAGGAGGTGTGCACCCGGCCCGTGCGTGGGCTCACCGCGGCGGCCAGGGCGTCGGTGTAGGTGCCCTTCAGCTTGGAGAGCTGGCGCCAGTCCAGCAACACCCGCGGTAGGGCGTGGCCCTGGCCCGCCAGATCTTCCAGCACCCCGGCGTCGGTCGACCAGACGCCGGTGGCCGTCTTCTTGCCGCCCGGCAGTCCCATTTCCCCGAACAGCACGTCGCCGATCTGCTTGGGGCTGCCCAGGTTGAACGGGCGCCTCACCAGTTTCTGCGCCTCGGCCTCCAGCTCGGCCATGCGCATGGAGAAGTCGTGGGACAGCAGGCGCAACCGTTCGGGATCCACATGGACGCCCTCGCACTCCATGGCGGCCAGCACCGGCGGCATCGGCCGCTCCAGGGTTTCGTAGACGGTGAGCAGGCCCTCGCGGCTGAGCCGCGGGCGGAGCTTCTGATAGAGCCGCAGGGTGACGTCGGCGTCCTCGGCGGCGTAGCTGGTGGCCTCGCCCAGGCCAACGTGCTTGAAGCTCTTCTGCGCCCTGCCGGTCCCGGCCACCTCCTTGAAGGCGATGGGCTTGTGGCCCAGCCACAGCTCCGACAGCTCGTCCATGCCGTGCCCGTGCAGGCCCGCCTCCAGTACGTAGGAGATCAGCATGGTGTCTTCGATCGGCGCGACCTTCACGCCGTAGCGGGACAGCACCGCCAGGTCGTACTTGGCGTTCTGCGCCACTTTCAGCACGCCGGGATCTTCCAGCATCGGCTTCAGGCGCGCGATGGCGTCCGCCAGCGGGATCTGGTCGAGACTGGCCGCCTCCTCGAGCGCCAGGCCGTCGGGCGCGCTGTGGCCCAGGGGGATGTAGCAGCCCTCGCCCGGCGCCACGGCCAGAGAGACGCCGACCAGGCCGGAGTTGGCCGACGACAGGGAATCGGTCTCCGTATCGAAGGCGGTGATCCCGACCTCGTAAGCCCGGGCGATCCAGGCGTCGAGGGTGGCCAGGTCGCGAACGCAGGCATAGGCCGTGGTGTCCACCGGCGCGTCGGCGGTTTCCGTGACCGGCCTCTGCGTCGGCGCCGGCGTGGCCGATACGCCGCCGTTGCGGGCCTCGGTGACGCGCCGCGCCAGGGTGCGAAATTCCATGGCCTCCAGGAAGTCCGCCAGGATCCTGGGTTCCGGCTCGTCCACCGCCAGCTCGTCGATCGGCGTCGGCAGGGGCGTCTCGGTGTCCAGCCTCACCAGTTCGCGCGACAGGCGGATCTGGTCGGCGAAGTCGATCAGCGTCTGGCGCCGCTTGTCCTGCTTGATCTCGCCGGCGCGGGCCAGAAGGGTGTCGAGATCGCCGTATTCGTTGATCAGGGCCGACGCGGTCTTCACACCGATGCCGGGCGCGCCGGGCACATTGTCGACGGCATCCCCACACAGGGCCTGGACGTCCACCACCTTCTCCGGTCCGACGCCGAACTTCTCCATCACCTCGGCGCGGCCGATGCGAACGTTCTTCATGGTGTCGAGCATCGACACGCGATCGCCCACCAGCTGCATCAGATCCTTGTCGGAGGAGACGATCACCACCTCCCCGCCCTGGTCGCGCACGCGCGTCGCGTAGGCCGCGATGAGGTCGTCGGCCTCGTAGCCGGGCAACTCCAGCGCCGGCACGCCGAACGCCCGGGTGGCCTCGCGCACCAGCGGGAACTGCGGGATCAGGTCCTCTGGCGGCGGCGGCCGGTGGGCCTTGTAGTCGGCGTAGAGCTTGTTGCGGAAGGTGCTCTCCGAATGGTCGAAGATCACCGCCAGGTGGGTCGGAGCGTCCGGCGCGGCCTTCATGTCCACCAGCAGCTTCCACAGCATGTTGCAGAAGCCGGCGACGGCGCCGACCGGCAGGCCGTCGGACTTGCGGGTGAGCGGCGGCAGGGCGTGGAAAGCGCGGAAGATGAACCCCGATCCGTCCACCAGATAGAGCCGGGTCGCCGGGCCGTCCTGCGTCGGCGCGCGGGGGAAATCGTCCAGGGTCGGGGCGGCGTCCGCGAGCGTCTCGGTCATGCCTGAAAGATAGGCCCGCCAGGCGTTCCGGTCACGCCCGGCGAATCGACGATTCTCACCTCAGGTGACACTTCCTGGCGCGAGAGCTTCCGCCCGCGCTCAGTGACCGTGCGAGCCCTCATAGACCCCCGGCGCCCGGCGCTCGTCTTCCGCGCCCTCCTCGCCCGAGCCCAGCACGAAGCGGCGATCGCAGTAGGGGCACTCCACGAACTGCGCCTCGCCCATTTCCAGCCAGACGCGCGGATGGCCCAGCGCGCCGCCAACGCCGTCGCAGGCGACGCGCCGAGAGCGCACGCTCACCGTCTCCGGGGCCGGGAAGTCGCGCGCCGTCGCTGCGGGCGGCGCTGCCTGGGCTTTCGGCTTGCGGGCCATGAGGGTCGTCTCCCGACGCTTGGCGAAGCGGCGTCGCGCGCCTAGGTATGCGGGGCGCCCCCGCGACGTCAATCGAGGCGGAGGGCGCTTTTCCGTATCCGGGGCGCCATGGACCTTCCCGACTTCGCCATCGAGGCGCGCGGCCTCGTCAAGACCTATGCCGCCACGCGCACGACGCCGGCGATCCATGCGCTCAAGGGGATCGACCTGCGGATCCCGCGCGGCTCGATCTTCGGCCTGCTGGGGCCGAACGGCGCCGGCAAATCCACCTTCATCAACATCCTCTCGGGCCTGACCAAGAAGACCTCGGGGACCGTGACTGTGTGGGGCCGCGACATCGACCAGCGCCCGCGCGACGCCCGGGCGGCGATCGGCGTGGTGCCTCAGGAGGTCGCCGCCGACGTGTTCTTCACGCCGCGCGAATCCCTCGACGTGCAGGCCGGCATGTACGGCGTGCCGCGCGCGCAGCGGCGAACGGACGAACTGCTGGCGGCGCTTGGCCTCTCGGACAAGGCGAACGCCTATGTGCGCCAGCTGTCCGGCGGCATGAAGCGACGGCTGATGGTGGCCAAGGCCATGGTGCATCAGCCGCCGGTGCTGGTGCTCGACGAGCCGACCGCGGGCGTGGACGTTGAGCTGCGTCGCCAGCTCTGGGACTATGTGGTGGGCCTCAACAGGCAGGGCGTCACCATAGTGTTGACCACGCACTATCTCGAGGAGGCCGAGGAACTCTGCGACACCATCGCCATCGTCAACCACGGTGAAGTCATCGCGTGCGAGCCCACATCGAGCCTGCTGCGCCGGCTCGACAGCCGCGCCGTGGTGATCACGCCGGATGCGCCGCTGGACACGCCGCCGCCGCTGCCGCCCTTCGACACCCGCCTTCGCCCCACCGGGGAGCTGGCGGTGACCTTCAAGACCGCCGAAGCCAGCGTCGAGCAGGTGTTGGCCGCGGTGCGCGCCGCCGGCGTGCACATCCGCGACCTGCGCACCGAGGAGCCGGACCTCGAGGACGTATTCCTGGCCCTCACCTACGGCGCGGACCGGCAGCTGGCCGATGCGACCTAACGCCAGCGCCTCGTTTGCGCCCCAGTGTCGGGCGAGGCTGCGGCCATGACGCACCGACCGACCACGCTGGAGCGGGCCTATCAGCTGGCCGGCTCCGGACAGTTCGCCACCGTCAGTCAGATCAAGAGCCGCCTGCGGACGGAGGGGTTCAGCGACATCAACGGCCAGCTCTACGGCGGCGCCGTAACCGCCGCGCTGCGCAAGCTGTGCGAGGCCTCGCGCCCGGCGGCCGGCGAGGTCTGACCGTCCGCTCCAACGCCCCCGCCGCCGTTTGCGCGCGCCGGCCCTTTCGTCTAAACGTCCGGCCCTCGCCGGCCCAAGCGTCCCCACGCGGGACCCCGCACTCGTAGCTCAGCTGGATAGAGCGCTGCCCTCCGAAGGCAGAGGTCACAGGTTCGAATCCTGTCGAGTGCGCCAAGCGGCGATTGAGCGCACATCCTTCTCGACCAAGAGGTCCGCCTCGAACCACGTCGGTCGCCCTGCGAAGTTCAGCCGGCGGCCGGACTGCCGATGACCCGGAACCTGCGCACTTCGGTGAGGTACGACAGGATCAGGGACACCCAGACGATCCCGTAGAGCAGCATGAAACAGCTGGAGGGCACGCCGATGACGTCCAGCAGGACCCCGAACATGATCGGCAGCAGGAAGCCGCCCAGCCCTCCGGCCAGGCCGACGATGCCGGTCACCGCGCCCATGTCGTCCGGAAAGTCGTCGCCCACGAACTTGAACGTCGAGGACATGCCGCACGCGAAGCAGATTCCGAGCACGAACAGCAGGCCCGCGAACCCCCAGGCCGGCAGGCCGATGTGGAAGGTCACCGCGCCGCGGACGGTCTGAACGACCAGGTCGGTCTGTGGATAGGAGAGCAGGAAGAGGCAGATCCAGGCGGCCCAGAGCACCCACCAGGTCACGCTGTGCGCCCCGAACCGGTCCGACAGCCATCCGCCAAAGGCCCGCAGGACACCGCCGGGCAGCGAAAAGCAGGCGGCCATCAGCGAGGCCTGGGCGATCGGAAATTTGTACTCATGCAGGAAGTACTGGGGCATCCAGATCGACAGCGCCGTGAACCCGCCGAACACGATCGAGTAGTACTGGCAGTACTTCCAGACCCTCGGGTCGCGAAGCACGGCCAGCTGGCGCCTCAGCGGCGCCGAGGCGGCGCTCTTGCCCGGATCAGGCAGCGACAGCAGCCAGAACACCGCCGCGGTGATCAGCAGGGTCGCGGCATAGACCCGCGGCACGCTCTGCCAGCCAAAGTGGTTGATCAGCTGCGGGGCTACGAACATGTTGATTGCCGCCCCGCTGGAGCCCGCTCCGAACACGCCCATGGCGAAGCCTCGGTTGTTCGGGAAGAAGCGCGCCACATAGGGCGTTCCGACCGCGAAGGATGCGCCGACCATGCCCAGCGCCAGCCCGAGGGCCAGGAATTGCCAGAACTGCGTGGCGTAGGACGACAGCCACAGCGGCAGCGCGCCGACCACCAGCAGGATGAACATGACGATGCGTCCGCCGAACCGGTCGGTCCAGACGCCCAGCGGCAGCCGCAGCAGTGCGCCCGTGAGAACCGGCGTGGCCGTCAGCAGCCCGAACTCGGATGCGTTCAGGCCGAGCTGCTTGCGGATCGGGATGCCGGTGACGCCGAGCATCATCCAGACGGCGAAACAGACCGCGAAGGCGAGCGTGGTCACGAAGAGCACCGTGAGCGCGCGGGTCCGCGAGGGAGGCGGAGCGGTAGGGGCGGCGGTAGACATCATTCCTCCGGGTACGGTGTGAGCGGCCTGACAGGTTCGGGTCCATCGATCAGTGGGTCGTGCGGAAAGGCCGACCGCGCCGCGTTGAGGTCTTCGGCGTGGAGTGTGTCGCCGACCACGCGCAGGCCGTGGCGGGCGATAGCCGGCAGGGCGCGCGAGAACGTCTCGCGCGTCATGCCAAGCTGCGAGGCGATCAGCCGTTTTCCGAGCGGCAGCCGGATCTCGCCCGCGCCCCCGGCCGCCTCGGCGATGCCGACGAGATAGGCGCCAATCCGCTCTTCGGCGGAGCGCAGGCGGACGGTCTTGGCGAGTTTCATCTGGCGGCGGAACTGGGCCGCCTGGCAGGCGAGAACGGCAAGGCAGAGGCGGTGGTCGGTGGCGACGGCAAGACAGAACGTCTCGGCCCGCACGAGCAGCAGCTGAGCCTCCTTGTGAACACGGGCGCGCACAAGGTACGGCTGGCGGGTGAGCACGGCGGCCGGCAGGAGTAGGTCGAAGGGGCCCACCAGCTCCACCAGCGTCTCGTCGCCGTCGCGGACGGCGAGCAACTCGATGCCGCCGGCGAGCAGGAACTGCGCGAAACTGGGCGTCTCGGCCTGCTCGAACAGCTGGACGCCGGCCGGCGCTCGGTGCAGCACGGACTGATCGGCGAGACCTCGCAGCGTCTCGCACGGGACATCGCTCAGCCACGGAATCCGTCGAAGCGCGTCGAACGGCGTAGCCGGCGGGGGTGAGCGTTCGCTCGCCAGCTCGCTCGCCACCATGCGCGGCCCTCCGGCGATCAGCGGACCGACCGGAGCACCGGCGCGCGTGATCTCAGTCACATGTCCTAAGCAGTCGGATCACGCTTTCGCCTTGACGTGAATCAAGGCGTTCAGGCCCCGCGCTCGGCAGGTTCGGGCTTCGACCTCGCCGGGATCGCAGATGAGCCACACCCTCGACCGCCTCGCCTTCTTCACGCGGAAGACGGAGCTGTTTTCCGACGGCCACGGCGTGATGAACGACGACGATCGCACCTGGGAGGAAGCCTACCGATCACGCTGGCAGCACGACAAGATCGTGCGCTCCACCCATGGCGTGAACTGTACCGGCTCCTGCTCCTGGAAGATCTACGTCAAGGGCGGGATCGTCACCTGGGAGACCCAGCAGACCGACTATCCCCGCACACGCCCGGAACTCCCGAACCATGAGCCGCGCGGCTGCGCCCGGGGGGCCAGCTATTCCTGGTACCTCTACTCGGCGAACCGGGTGAAGTATCCGCTTGTCCGCTCACGTCTGCTCCGGTCGTGGCGAACGGCGCGGGCGACCATGACGCCGGTGGCCGCGTGGGCCTCGATCCAGAACGATCCGGCGCGGCGCGCGGACTACGTGACCA
Organism: Caulobacterales bacterium; assembly: GCA_044445825.1. GTDB lineage: Bacteria > Pseudomonadota > Alphaproteobacteria > Caulobacterales > Caulobacteraceae > Acaudatibacter. Next base: position 9,972 of record JBIOEG010000053.1, on the reverse strand, counting down.
TGCGCGGCTCGGGCGGCTTCGTCCGCGCGACCTGGGACGAGGTCACCGAGATCATCGCGGCGGCCAACGCCCACACCATCAAGACCTGGGGCCCTGACCGCGTGTTCGGCTTCTCGCCGATCCCGGCGATGTCCATGGTCTCCTACGCCGCCGGCGCCCGGTATCTGCAGCTGATCGGCGGCGTCTGCGGCTCGTTCTACGACTGGTATTGCGATCTGCCCCCCGCCTCGCCCCAGACCTGGGGCGAGCAGACCGACGTGGCCGAGAGCGCCGACTGGTTCAATTCCGGCTTCCTGATCCTGTGGGGTTCGAACGTGCCCCAGACGCGCACGCCGGACGCGCACTTCTATACCGAAGCCCGCTACCGCGGCGCCAAGTCGGTGGTGATCTGCCCGGACTATTCGGAAGCTTCGAAGTTCGCCGACCTATGGATCGCCGTGAAGCAGGGCACGGACGCCGCGCTCGGCATGGCGTTCGGCCACGTGATCCTCAAGGAGTTCCACGTCGACCGGAAAGTGCCCTACTTCCGCGACTACCTGCGCCGCTACAGCGACCTGCCGATGCTGGTCAGACTGGTCGCTCAGGACGGTGCGTTCGTCCCGGAACGCCTTCTGCGCGCATCGGAATTCGACAAGGCTCTGGGCGAGGCCAACAACCCCGACTGGAAGACCGTCGCCTTAGACGAGACCACCGGAGCCGTCGTCGTCCCGAACGGATCGATCGGCTTCCGCTGGGGCGAGGATGGCAAGTGGAACCTGGAGGAGAAGGCAGCCGACGGTCGTGAAACCACGTTGCGGCTGGGCCTGAAAGGCGTCCACAACGAAGTCGCCGCGGTGCGATTCCCCTACTTCGGCGGGGCCGCCACCAACGGCTTCGCGATGACCGACCACCCGGACGTTCTTGTCCGCAACGTGCCCGTCAAACGGATGATGCTGCCGGAAGGCGAGACGCTCGTCGCCTGCGTCTACGACCTGTTCCTGGCCAACTACGGCGTCGACCAGGGCTTTGGCGGCGAGCACATGCCCGCGAGCTACGACGACATCGAGCCCTATTCGCCGGCCTGGGCGGAAGCGATCACCTCGGCGCCGCGCGACCAGATCATCGCGGTGGCGCGTGGCTTCGCCGCCAATGCCGAGAAGACCAATGGCAAGTCCATGGTGATCATCGGCGCGGCGATGAACCACTGGTTCCACATGGACATGAACTACCGCGCGGCCATCAACATGCTGGTGATGTGCGGCTGCGTGGGCCAGTCCGGCGGCGGCTGGTCGCACTATGTGGGCCAGGAGAAGCTGCGGCCGCAGACCGGCTGGGCGCCGCTGGCCTTCGCGCTCGACTGGAGCCGGCCGCCCCGTCAGCAGAACTCGACCTCGTTCTTTTACGCCCACAGCGATCAGTGGCGTTACGAGAAGGTGGAGATGAAGGAGATCCTGTCGCCGACCGCGCCCGACGGCGTGTGGGACGGGGCCATGATCGACTTCAACGCCAAGGCCGAGCGCCTGGGCTGGCTGCCTTCGGCGCCGGCGCTTCAGACCAACCCTCTGGAGGTCGCCAAGGCCGCCGCCGCCGCTGGCGTCGACCCGAAGGCCTACACGCTCGGCCAGCTGCAGAGCGGCGACCTGAAGATGTCCTGCATGGACCCCGACGACCCCGCGAACTGGCCGCGCAACATGTTCGTGTGGCGCTCGAACCTGCTGGGCTCCTCGGGCAAGGGCCACGAGTACTTCCTGAAGCATCTGCTGGGGACGTCGAACGGCGTGCAGGGCAAGGACCTGGGCGAGAGCGGCGGCCAGAAGCCCAAGGACGTGGCCTGGCGGGACGAGGCGCCGGAGGGCAAGCTCGACCTGCTGGTGACGCTGGACTTCCGCATGTCCACCACCGCGGTCTACTCGGACATCGTCCTGCCGACGGCGACCTGGTACGAAAAGAACGACCTCAACACCTCGGACATGCACCCCTTCATCCACCCGCTGGGCGCGGCGGTGGACCCGGCCTGGGAGTCGAAGTCCGACTGGGAGATCTTCAAGGCGATCGCCAAGGCGTTCTCGGAGGTCGCGCCGGAGATCCTGGGCGTCGAACAGGATGTGGTGCTCACCCCGATCCAGCACGACAGCGCCGCGGAGCTCGCCCAACCTTTCGGAGTGAAGGACTGGTCGAAGGGCGAGTGCGAGGCGATTCCGGGCAAGACCATGCCGCAGATCACCGCGGTCGAGCGCGACTATCCCAATACTTACAAGCGCTTCACCGCCCTCGGCCCATTGATGGCCAAGGTGGGCAACGGCGGCAAGGGCATCGCCTGGCAGACCGGGCGCGAGGTCGATCTGCTCACGGCGCTGAACGGCGCGGTTCTCGAGGACGGCCAGACCCAGGGCATGGCGCGGATCGATACCGACATCGACGCCTGCGAGACCATCCTGATGCTGGCGCCGGAGACCAACGGCGAGGTGGCCGTCAAGGCTTGGCAGGCCCTCGAGAAACAGACCGGCCGCCAACACACCCACCTGGCGGTTCCCAAGGAAGACGAGAAGATCCGCTTTCGCGACCTCGTCGCCCAGCCGCGCAAGATCATCACCTCGCCGACCTGGTCCGGCATCGAGAGCGACAAGGTCTGCTACACGGCGGGCTACACCAACGTCCACGAACTCATCCCGTGGCGGACGCTCACCGGCCGTCAGCAGCTCTATCAGGACCACCTGTGGATGCGGGCGTTCGGCGAGGCGCTTTGCGTCTACCGCCCGCCCATCGATCTGAAGACCACCCACGTGAAGGGGCTCAAGCCGAACGGCGAGACCGAGATCGTGCTGAACTTCATCACCCCGCACCAGAAGTGGGGCATCCACTCCACCTATACCGACAATCTGATGATGCTGACCTTGAACCGGGGCGGCCCGGTGGTGTGGATCTCGGAGATCGACGCGCGCAAGGCCGGCATCGTCGACAACGACTGGATCGAGTTGTTCAACGCCAACGGCGCGCTCACCGCCAGAGCTGTCGTCTCTCAGCGCATCCGCGAGGGGACGACGTTCATGTACCACGCCCAGGAAAAGATCGTGAACACGCCGGGGTCGGAGATCACCGGCAAGCGCGGCGGAATCCACAACTCCGTCACCCGCACCGTGATGAAGCCCACCCACATGATCGGCGGCTACGCCCAGCTCGCCTACGGCTTCAACTACTACGGCACCGTGGGCTCCAACCGCGACGAGTTCGTCGTCCTGCGCAAGATGACCAAGGTCGACTGGCTCGACGAACCTCTCGCGGCCAAGGAATTCGCCCGATGAAGGTTCGCGCCCAGATCGGCATGGTGCTCAACCTCGACAAGTGCATCGGATGCCACACCTGCTCGGTGACCTGCAAGAACGTCTGGACCAACCGCGAAGGCGTCGAATACGCCTGGTTCAACAACGTGGAGACCAAGCCCGGCGTCGGGTTCCCGCGCGAGTGGGAGAACCAGAAGCGCTGGAACGGCGGCTGGCGTCGCAAGGCCGACGGCAGGATCGAGCCGCGCATGGGGGCCAAATGGCGGATCCTCTCGAAGATCTTCGCCAATCCCGACCTGCCGGAGATCGACGACTACTATGAGCCCTTCGACTTCGACTATGGCGTCTTGCAGACGGCGCCGGAGATGAAGGCGTTCCCCACCGCCAGGCCGCGCTCCAAGATCACCGGCCAGCGAATGGAGAAGATCGAGCGTGGGCCTAACTGGGAGGAGATCCTCGGCGGCGAGTTCGCCAAACGTTCGGCCGACTACAATTTCGAGGGTGTCGAGAGGGAAATCTACGGGGCCTTCGAGAACACCTTCATGATGTACCTGCCGAGGCTGTGCGAGCACTGCCTCAACCCGACCTGCGTCGCCGCCTGCCCGTCCGGCGCCATCTACAAGCGCGAGGAAGACGGCATCGTCATGATCGACCAGGACAAGTGCCGCGGCTGGCGCATGTGCGTCTCGGCCTGCCCCTACAAGAAGATCTACTACAACTGGAGCTCGGGTAAGTCCGAGAAGTGCACCTTCTGTTTCCCGCGCATCGAGGCGGGCCAGCCCACCGTGTGCTCGGAGACCTGCGTCGGTCGCATCCGCTACCTGGGCGTCCTTCTCTACGACGCCGACCGGATCGAGGCCGCCGCCTCCGCGCCCGACGAGAAGGGCCTCTACCAGGCGCAACTCGACGTGTTCCTCGATCCCTCCGACCCGGCGGTGATCGCCCAGTCGCGCGCCGACGGCGTTCCCGAGGCCTGGCTGGAAGCGGCCCGCAGAAGCCCGGTCTACAAGCTCGCCATCGATTGGCGGGTGGCGTTTCCGCTGCACCCGGAATACCGGACCCTGCCCATGGTCTGGTACGTGCCGCCGCTATCCCCCATCCAGGCCGCGGCCTCGGCCGGCGCCCTGGAGACGGATGGCGAGATGCCGGACGTGAAGAGCCTGCGCATCCCGGTAAAATATCTCGCCAACCTGCTGACCGCCGGCGACGAGGCCCCGGTGACGGTGGCGTTGGAGCGGATGCTCGCCATGCGCGCCTTCATGCGCGCCAAGACCGTCGACGGCGTTGTCGACCACCGGCTGGCCGAGCGCGTCGGCCTCACCGCCGCGCAGGTCGACGAGATGTACCGCTACATGGCGATCGCGAACTACGAGGACCGCTTTGTCATTCCGACGACGCATCGCGAGGAGGCGGAGGACGCCTACGACCTGCGCGGCGACTGCGGTTTCACCTTCGGCAACGGCTGCTCGGGCGGGCGCACGGAAGTCGGCCTGTTCGGCGCCGACCCGCGCTCGCGCGCCAAGAACCCCATGGACGTCTGAGCATGGCGCGCACCTACAAGGCTCTGGCGGTGCTCCTCGGCTATCCCACCGAGGACATCCAGGCCCTCGCGCCGGCGGCGATGGAGGTGCTGGAAGAGGAGCGGCTGGTTCCGCCGGCGATCCTCCGCGCCCTCGGCAAGCTCGCGGCGGAACTGGCAGGCGGCGACCAGTTCGAACTTCAGGAACGCTACGTCTGGCTCTTCGATCGAACGCGGTCGCTTTCGCTGAACCTCTACGAGCACATCCACGGCGAAAGCCGCGACCGCGGCCAGGCCATGGTCGCTCTGAAGCAGCTCTATTCGCAGAAGGGGCTCGAACTCGCCGGCGGCGAGCTGCCCGATCACCTGCCGGTGTTCCTGGAGTTCCTGTCGACGTTGCCCGACGCAGACGCCGCGTCCTTGCTCGGCGAGGCGGCTCACGTGGTGGGCGCCCTGGGCGAGCGACTTCACCAGCGCGGCAGCGTCTACCGCGCGGTGTTCGGCGCCCTGGCGGCGCTGTCCGCCTCGGGGGCCGACAAGGCCGCGCTGGCGGCGCTCCTGGCTGAGCCGGATGACGATCCGGGCGACCTGGCGGCCATGGACCGCCTTTGGGCGGAAACCGCCGTCACCTTCGGCCCAACCGTCCCTCCCCCTTGTGGGGAGGGGCGGTCCGAAGGACCGGGGTGGGGGAGTCAGGGCCAACAGGGGACCGTCGAGCGCTCGTCGGACGCCCCCACCCTGACCGCTGCGCGCTCTGTCCGTCCCGCTGATGGGGAGAGAGCCCGTCGCACGGTGGTGATTCAGCGTCGAGGGGCCTCGTGATGGACGTCAACGAGATCCTGTTCGGCTTCTATCCCTATGTGGCGCTCTCGGTGCTCGCCGTCGGATCGGTGCTGCGGTTCGATCGGGAGCAGTACACTTGGCGCTCCGGTTCATCTCAGTTGCTGCGCCGCCGCGAATTGGTGTTGGGCTCGGTGATGTTCCACGTCGGCGTGCTGGCGATCTTCGCCGGACACTTCGTCGGTCTGTTGACGCCCATCGCGGTGTTCGACGCCGTGGGCGTGCCGCACGCGGCCAAGCAGATGCTGGCGATCGTAGCGGGTGGAGTCTCGGGCGCGCTGGCGTTGGCGGGCGGTCTTGTCCTCCTGCACCGACGCCTGTTCGACCCGCGGATTCGCGCCACCTCAAGCTTCGCCGACATCGCCATCCTGGTGCTGATCGTGGCCCAGCTCGGCCTGGGGCTCGGCACCATTCCCGTGTCGCTGCAGCACCGTGATGGGCACGAGATGGTGAAATTCATGAACTGGGCGCAGGGGATCTTCACCTTCCAGACCAACAGCGCCTCCTACGTCGCCGGCGCCGCCTGGCAGTTCAAGGCGCACCTGACGCTCGGGCTGACCATCCTGCTGGTGTTCCCCTTCACCCGTCTGGTGCACATGCTCTCGGCGCCGGTCTGGTACCTGAACCGCCGCGGCTGGCAGATTGTGCGCACCAAGCGCGCCATGCCGATCCGCAAGGTCGCGGGCGCGCCGACCTACGACCCGACCACGGCCGCGAGGCGACCGGCTGAGTCGCATCTGCGGCGTGCCGCGGAGTAGGCCATGGGCGCGGTCGTCTTCCACGGGGTCGAGATCCCCGAAAGCCTGATCGCCGAGGAGGCGCAGCACCACCCCAGCAACACCGCAGCTGAGGCTCGGGCCGCCGCGGGCCGCGCTTTGGCGACCAAGGCGCTGCTGCTGCGTCGGGCCAAGGCGCTCGGCATCGCCGCCGAGCCAGAGCTAGACGATGACGGGCGTGAGGAGACCGCCGAGGCCGCCCTGATCCGTGTCCTCCTCGATACGGAACTCTCTCCTCGCACGCCCACCGATGACGAATGCCGCCGCGTGTACGATGCGCAGCGCCATCGTTTCCGAACCCCGCTCCTCTACGAAGCCGCGCACATCCTGATCCCGCCCGATGGCGACGACGACGACGACGCTTGGGAGCGCGCCCGCGCCACGGCTGAAGTGGCGGTCCGCGCGCTCGGCGCCGCGCCGGAACGCTTCGCCGAACTGGCGCAGGCGCTCTCCGATTGCCCCTCGGCGACGGTCGGCGGCTCCCTTGGTCAGCTGCGCCCGGGAGATCTGGTCGCCGAAGTCGAGGCGGTGCTGCTGCACCTAGCGCCAGGTCAGATCGCCGCCGCGCCGGTGCGCTCCCGCTTCGGCTGGCACATCGTCAAGCTCGATCGGCGCATCGAGGGACGCGATCTGCCTTTCGAACATGCGGTCGAGCACATCCGCAGGCGCCTGGAGCGCCGCGCCTGGTCCGTGGCGGCCGCTCGCTATGTCATGTCGCTGGCCGAGGACGCCCGATCGCAAGGCGTGCCCCTGGCCTATACCGAAGCGGGTGAGGTGTCCGACGGGTCCGTCTGCCTCGGAGATTTCCTGGGTGGGGGGCCGGCGGCGGAGCGGGTGGCGCCCTGGTTGGCGGCCCGCGATCCGGCGCTCGCCGCTCGCGTGAGCGACGCTGCCGCCGCGGCGGCGTGCGAGCCCGCCGTCCTGGTCCGCTCCGCGACCGCCGAGTTCGTGAACCGGGCCGACGACGAGGCCTGGACCCAACTCATCTCCGCGGCGCAGGGCGCGAGCGATCCTGCGCTCGCCGCGATCGCGGCCATCCTGAATTCCAGGCTCGAACCACCGAAGCGCAACTACACCGTCATCGCCCGCCGCAGCGGACTGTGACCATGTCCGGCGCAGCCCTCGCCATCGCGGTCCATGTGGTGGCTATCGTCGCCTGGATCGGCGGCGTGAGCTTCGTGACGACAGTCCTGATGCCGGCGATCCGACGGGCGCATGACCCGTCGGAACGGCTCGGCGTGTTCCTGCGCTACGAGAACGCCTTCGCCTGGCAGGCGCGCATCAGCGTGGCGGCGACGGGCCTCAGCGGTCTCTATTTGGTCTGGCGCCTGGGTGCGTGGGAGCGGTTCACGCACGCCGAGTTCTGGTGGATGCACGCCATGGTCCTGCTTTGGCTCATCTTCGCCGTGATGCTGTTCGCGCTCGAGCCGCTGGTTCTGCACCGGCGCCTCGCGGCGTCGGCCAGGACCGAGGATGCCGGACCCGCATTCGCGCGGATGGAGCGCATGCACAGGGTGTTGCTGGGGCTTAGCCTCGTCACCGTGTTCGCAGCGGCAGGCGGCGCCCACGGCCTGTTCTGAACGCGGTTGCTCCGGCGGCTCCACAGTTCTGGCCCCGACCTCAAGGCCCGGGCGCGGCTGAACCGCAGCCGCGTCCGAAAGCCTTTCCGCCGAGTCAGGCGAGGTCGAAGCGGTCCAGGTTCATCACCTTGGTCCACGCAGCCACGAAGTCATGCACGAACTTCGCTTGTGAGCCGTCGCATGCGTAGACCTCCGCGAGGGCGCGAAGCTGGGAGTTCGAACCGAAGAGGAGGTCGACACGGGCGCCGGTCCACTTCGGTGCGCCCGTCGCGCGATCACGTCCTTCGAACACGTCCCCGCCTGCCGAGGCCGCCTTCCACATCGTGCCCATGTCGAGCAGGTTCACGAAGAAGTCGTTGGTGAGCGACCCGGGACGCTTCGTGAGGACGCCGTGCTGCGACTGTCCGACGTTCGCGTCCAGCACGCGCATGCCGCCGACGAGCGCCGTCATCTCGGGGGCGGTCAACGTCATCAGTTGCGCGCGATCGAGCAGCATCTCCTCCGGCGAGACGGCGCATCCGGCCTTGTGGTAGTTGCGGAACCCGTCCGCGGCGGGTTCGAGCACCGCGAAGGATGCGATGTCGGTCTGCTCCTGCGACGCATCCGTGCGGCCCGGCGTGAATGGGACCTGCACGCTGTGCCCGGCGTTCTTCGCCGCCTGCTCGACCGCGCCGGAGCCACCGAGGACGATCAGGTCGGCCAGCGAGACCCTTTTTCGTCCGGTCTGCGCGGTGTTGAACGCCTTGCGAATGCCTTCGAGGGTTTCGAGCACCTTCGCCAGTTGCGCCGGCTGGTTGACGTCCCAATCCTTCTGAGGCGCAAGACGGATGCGTGCGCCGTTGGCGCCGCCGCGCTTGTCGGAGCCGCGGAACGTCGCCGCCGACGCCCATGCGGTGGAGACCAGTTCCGAGTTGGACAGCCCCGAGGCGAGGATCCTGGCCTTGAGGGCGCCGATGTCCTGCGCATCGATCAGCTGATGATCGACCGCCGGAATGGGATCCTGCCACAGAAGCTCTTCCGAAGGGACCTCAGGGCCGAGATAGCGCGAGCGTGGGCCCATATCGCGGTGCGTCAGCTTGTACCAGGCGCGGGCGAACGCGTCCGCGAACTGATCCGGGTGCTCGTGGAACCGGCGCGAAATCTTCTCGTAGGCCGGGTCGATGCGCAAGGAGAGGTCGGTTGTCAGCATGGTCGGCGCGTGACGCTTCGATGCATCGAACGCATCCGGAATTGTGGCGGCGCCGCCCTTGGCTTTCCACTGATATGCTCCGGCCGGGCTCTTGGTCAGTTCCCATTCGTACCCGAACAGGTTCTCGAAGAAGCTGTTGCTCCACTTCGTCGGCGTCGTGGACCAGGTGACTTCCGGGCCGCCGGTGATTGCGTCCCTGCCTTTGCCTGTGCCGAATTTGCTCGTCCAGCCGAGGCCCTGCTCCTCGATGCCGGCGGCTTCCGGCGCAGCGCCCACCAGCGACGCATCGCCGGCGCCGTGGGCCTTGCCGAAGGTGTGACCGCCAGCGATGAGCGCGACGGTCTCCTCGTCGTTCATGGCCATGCGCGCGAAGGTCTCGCGAATGTCCTTGGCGGCGGCAAGCGGATCCGGCTTGCCGTTCGGCCCTTCCGGGTTGACGTAGATCAGGCCCATCTGCACCGCGCCGAGGGGATTCTCGAGGTCCCGGTCACCGCTGTAGCGCTTGTCGCCGAGCCAGGTGTCCTCCCTGCCCCAGGAAACGACTTCGTCAGGCTCCCACACATCGGCGCGACCGCCGCCGAAACCGAAGGTCTTGAACCCCATCGACTCGAGCGCGACGTTGCCGGCGAGGATCATCATGTCGGCCCAGGAGATCTTGTCGCCGTACTTCTGCTTGATCGGCCACAGGAGCCGGCGCGCCTTGTCGAGGTTCGCATTGTCCGGCCAGGAGTTGAGCGGCGCGAAACGTTGCTGGCCGGCGCCCGCGCCGCCGCGCCCGTCGCCGATGCGGTAGGTGCCGGCGCTGTGC
>JBIOEG010000052.1:0-30176 GCA_044445825.1 Caulobacterales bacterium | reverse complement strand
GCGGCCTCGCCAAATCAGCGGGCGCATGGTGACGTGGAGCGCTTGGCCCTCGCGGCCTGGACGCGCTCTTTGACATCGTGAAACGAATGCGCGCGGCCGGTGACGGGCGGGCGCTCGCCCGCACAGCCAGGCTCCCAACCCCCACACCCGAAATTCCCCGCGAAAGCGGGGACCCAGGCTTTTTTGCCATCGGTTGGGACCGCGCGGGTGTGGACGGAAGGAACAAACAAAAAAAAGCCTGGGTCCCCGCTTTCGCGGGGAATTTCGGATTGGGGGTGTGGGGGGCAGGCGTCCGCCCCACCTGTTGCGCACCTGTTATGCATCGATAACAGGCCTGTTTGGCGCCTGTTATCACCTGTTATCACCTGTTCCTGGCGGATATCAGGTGACCATAACCCATTGAACAATCACGGCTTCCAGACCGTAACAGGTGGAAAAAACCGTGAAATAACAGGTGGAACAGGTGAATAACAGGTCGGAACAGGTCACCCGGCCAGGGACTGGCCGAAGAACTGCCACAGGTAGACGGCGGTGAAGCCCAGCAGCCCGATGGTGTGCCACCAGCGGTTGCGGACCAGCACCAGGGAGATCGCCACCGGCGCCACCAGCCAGACCGGCGTCATCAGATCGAGGTGCGCCCGGGTGACGGCCACCTGCACCCAGATGCTGACGCCAGTGCCCAGCACCCACTGGATGGTGAACAGCAGCCAGAACCGCCGGGACGCCGATGCGTAGTAGGCGGCAAGGTCGATGGCCTCGCCGCCGATTTCGTCCGGCAGGGCCTCGGCGGCGACCAGGAACAGCAGGACCGTGGAGACCAACACGCCCAGGAACATCTCGAAGGTCATGCCGGTGGCCAGCTGTTTGGCGCCGTACCAGGTCCACCACTGGGTGACGATCTTCAGGAAGGCGACGACGGCGGCGAGGGGGGCCAGCCAGTCCCACTTCACCCGTGCGCCGGCCGCCAGCAGGCGGTGGACGCTCACCGCCAGGTCGCAGATGGCCAGACCCAGGATCACCGCCGCGAACAGCAGCAGGTATTCGAACGGCGTCACGATCCGGTCCTCCCCCTGTCGGCCTCATCCCCGGCGCGCCGGAGCAGGTCCAGCCCCAGCCCCCGCGCAGGCCGGGGCGAGCGTTGCAGGGTCCACTCCAGGTCCTCGCGGTCGAGGTCGGCGCAGGTGTCGGCCATCCAGCGCAGGGCGTCTTCCAGGTCGGCGTCGATGGCCGCGTCGTCCAGCGGGCGCGGCTCGTACCTCGGCCAGAAGGCGTAGACGATCGCCATGGACGGCCGGCCGCGGCCGAAATCGCCGAGCTCGATGGCGTAGAGGTGGCCGCTGGGCGCGCGCCAGTAGGACCGGCCGGCGCGAAAGCCCAGCGCCTGCTCCAGCTGCTCGGCGATGGCGGGGCGCACGTCCAGTTCCTGCTCGAAGATCAGCGGATCGGCGCGCAGGGCCGCGAGTTCCGCGGGTGTCGGGGAGACGAAGTTCATGACCGCGCGCCCACGCTGCGGTTCAGGAAGGCCACGATGTCGGCGGCGATCTCCGGGCCGCGGTCGTCCTGCAAGAAGTGGCGGGCGCGGTCGTAGGACTTCGGCCCCTCGGCGTGCGGCAGCAGTTGCTTCAAGCGGTTGGCGTACTCGATGGGGAACACCTGGTCCTCGGGCGCCCAGATCAGCTGCACCGGGACCTTGGCGAGTTCGGCAAGGCGAGACTGGATCATCGCCATGTCCGCCCAGCCGCGGTCGCCTTCCGCGAGGGGGATCGAACGCGGCCAGGTGAGGGTGACGGTCTCGGACTCGCGCTCGTCATAGACGTGGTGATAGCCGCGCGCCTCTTGGCCGGTCATGCCGCGCTGTGTCGTGTTCGACGGCCCGCCGTGGGACAGCACCTTCATCCGCTTCATGAAGTAAGGCCCGATGATCGGCGCGTGCCAAGTGGTCCAGGGCCTGGCGGTGGTGTGGAAGCGGCCCTTGTAGTCGGTGTAGAGCCAGGTGTTCATCAGGGTGAGGGCGGCGAGGCGGTCCAGCCGCTGCAGGGCGGCGCCAACCCCCTGCGGCCCGCCCCAGTCCTGCCCCACGACGGCGAAGCCGCGCAGGCCCAGCTGGTCGATCAGCGAGACCAGGTCGGCGATGTGGTGGGCCAGGCTGTAGGCAGCGTCGATGCGCGGCTTGTCCGAATAGCCCGAGCCGATGCAGTCGGGCGCGATCACCCTGTAGCCGGCCGCCTTCAACGGCTCGACGAAGTCGCGGTAGAGAAAGCCCCAGGTGGGGTTGCCGTGCAGCAGCAGCACCGGCCGCGCGTCCTTCGGGCCCTCGTCGACGAAGGCCATGCGACGTCCGTTCACCGCGAGCATCGACTGTGGCCAGGGAAATAGCGGCTCGAGCCAGGCGGGGCGCAGCGTCATGGTCCGCTCCTGAGGGGTCGCAGACTTCTCAGTGCTGCGTTTTCGCCCGGTTTGTCATCACCTCAGTTGGCCCCGGCCCGGGCCTCGCGCGGCGGGGACTGGCCGTACAGGTCGATCCTGAAGGGGCCGCCCCAGAGGAGCTTGCCCAGCCCGCGCGCCGCGCGGTCCAGGGTGAAGGCGCGGTCGGGCGCTCCGGTCAGCCATTGGAAGACCGCCGCCAGGCCGAACAGCCCGACCTGGGCCAGGCCCACCGCCATCCAGCCCGCGGCGCCCAGGGCGTTGGGGGGCGTTCCCTTGGCGCAGTAGTGCGTGGTGCCCTGTCCGAAGACGAAGGCCCGGCGCAGGGTGTAGCCGAGGTTGAGGCGCTCCGGCGACGGATCCTCCCAGACCCAGGCGTCGGGGGCCCAGCAGAAGCGCGCGCCGGCGTACTTCATGGTGCGGAACAACATGTCGTCCTCGCCGCCGGAACGGTTGCTGCGAGGGTTGAACGGATGGGCCGGGTCCGGCAGGGCCGCGCGCCGGATCAGGCTGTCGCCGCAGCCGTGGTACCCCTCGATCACGCAGGCCTGGGCCGGCCCGACGCGCGAGAAGAAGCGCTCGAGGTACTGGCGGTGCCTCGCTACGCTGGCCGGCAGGCGCGCGCGCACCGGGGCGAAAACCACGTCGGCGTGGAACTGGGCCTGGGCCCGAAGCAGCGCGCCCAGCCAGGCCGGCGGCGCTTCTTCGTCGTCGTCCAGGAAGGCGATCAGCGGCCCCGCGGCGGCCGCGACCCCGGCGTTGCGGGCGTTGGAGACGCCGCTGCGCGGCTCGTGCACATAGCGCACCGCGAAGGGCGCTTCGCAGGCCAGGGCGCGGATGGCGTCGAGGGCGGACGGCCGCGCGTCGTTGTCCACCACCACCAGCTCGAGGCCGGCCACGTCCACATCCGTTTGGGCCAGCACGGAGGCGACGGCCAGGCGCAACGGCGCCGGCCGGCGCTGGGTAGTGATGATCACCGAGACCCGGATCGGCTCGGGTGCGCCGGCCGGTTTGGCAAGGGTGATCGGGCGCGCCTGTTTCACCGGAAACGGCTCCCGGCATGCGACGTCGGATAGGGCGGCGAAGGCAGGCGCACGGTCCCGCCCAGCATGAGGTTCAGCCAATTGCGGTAGATGCGCACGGCCCAGGGCCGCCACGTCGCAGCGGGGGCTTCGCGATCCAGCGCCTCGGCGTAGTCGGCGATGAGGTTTGGATGGCGCCGCCGCCGGGTCCGGTTCGCCAGGTCCTCGAGCGCCAGCTCGCTCGCCGCGCGGAAGTAGCCGCTGGGCGTGGCCGGGTGGGCGTCGCGCTCGCCGCGCAGGAAGCGCGAGACGTCGCGCAGATATTCGCGCAGCAGGGAGTCGGCCGCATATTCGGGGTGCCCCTGGAAGTACAGGGACGGCGCCCCGCCGCGCCGGACGAAGCTGTCCACCCCCGCCTCGGATGAGCGCGTCAGGATGTCGTAGCCGGCGGCTGCGAGGTCGGGCTCGCTGAGCTCGTTGAGGCGCGAATGGGGTGTGAACGACGGCGTCGGCGCGCCCGCCAGCAGCGGATGCGTCGTCGTCGGCGCGAAGGCGAAGACGCCGCTGCACTTGGCCGCCAGCGGGCGGCGGCGCACGCCGTCCAGGTGCAGCACCGCGGCGTGGGCGGCGAGGCACGACCAGATCGTCGGAACCTCCTCGGCCTCGGTCCAGTCGATGATGCGGGTCAGGCCGGGCCAGTAGGGCTCGTCGGCGAGGTTCGCCGCGCGCGGCTCATTGCCGGTGACGATCAGGCCGTCGAGGCCGGCGGACGGGATGGACTCGGCGTCCGCATAGCGTCCGCGCATGTGGGCGCGCGCATGCTCGCCGCGTTCCACCTCGGCCAGGCAGAACAGGCGCACCTCGATCTCCAGCTCCGCGCCCGCCTCGCGCAGCAGGTCGGTGAATTGGCGCTCCGTCGCCTGCAGGGCGCCGTCGGGCATGTTGTTCAGGAGGCCGACAACCAGGCGGCGGCCAGCCTCCCCCGCCGGCCACGCGCCCGGCGTCGCCCCCGCGGCGTCGCCGCGCCTGCCCACCTGGACGCTGCCGGGGTGTTCCAGCACGGTGGCTGCGGCCGGCCGCTTCACCGGACCGACGCCGCCAGACGTGGGCGAGCGGAAGCTCGCGCGGCGGCGGCCAGCGCCTGGTCGAGGTCCTCGATGATGTCGTCCACGTGCTCGATGCCGACGCACAGCCGGATCATCTCCGGCTTGACGCCGGCCTTGGCCCGCTGTTCGGCGTTCATCTGCCGGTGGGTGGTGGACGCGGGGTGGCACGCCAGCGACTTGGTGTCGCCGATGTTCACCAGGCGCTTGATCAGCCCCAGGCTGTCGTAGAAGTCCTTGGCCGTCTCGAACCCGCCCTTGACGCCGAAGGTCAGCAGCGAGGGCGGCCGACCGTCCAGGTACTTCTGCGCCAGGCCCCAATAGCGGCTCTCCGGGAAACCGGCGTAGTTGACCCAGTCGACTCGCGGATCGGCTTGCAGGAATTCGGCGACGACACGGGCGTTCTCCACGTGCCGCTCCACTCGCAGCGCCACGGTCTCGATGCCCTGCAGCAGCAGGAACGCGTTGAGCGGGGCCAGCACCGAGCCGGTGGTGCGCTGGTAGACGCTGCGCATGCGCGCGATGTAGGCCGCGGCGCCGAAGCGCTCCGTATAGATCAGCCCGTGGTAGGACTCGTCCGGCTCGCTGAACATCGGGAACCGCTCGGCGTTCGCCGCCCAGTCGAACCGTCCGCTGTCCACCACGATCCCGCCCATGGTGGTCCCATGTCCGCCCATGAACTTGGTCAGGGAATGGACCACGATGTCCGCCCCGAACTCGATCGGGCGCAGCAGGATCGGCGTGGCGACGGTATTGTCGACGATCAGCGGCACGCCGTGGCGATGGGCGGCGCGGGCGATGGCCTCGATGTCGCAGATGTTGCCGGCGGGATTGCCCACCGTCTCGCAGAACACCGCCCGGGTCCGATCGTCGATCAGTCGGGCGATGGCGTCCGGATGATCGCCCTCGGCGAAGCGGGTCTCTATGCCCTGGCGGGGCAGGACGTGGGAGAAGAGGGTGTGGGTCGTGCCGTAGAGTTGCGGCGTCGAGACGATGTTGCCGCCGTGGTCGGCGAGGTTCACCACCGAGTAGTGCAGCGCCGCCTGGCCCGAGGCGAGGCTGAGCGCCGCGACGCCGCCCTCCAGCTCCGCCACCCGCTGTTCCAGCACCGCGTTGGTGGGATTGCTGATGCGGCTGTAGCGGAAGCCGTCGACTTCCAGGTTGAACAGCGCCGCGCCGTGGTCGGCGCTGTCGAAGGCGTAGGCCACGGTCTGGTAGATCGGCGTCGCGACCGCGTGGGTCGTCGGATCTGAGTCGAAGCCGCTGTGGACGGCGATGGTCTCGCTGCGCATGCCCGCCTCCGGCCGCCGAGCCGCCGATCTCGAATTGGATCAAACCGCGCGCCGGCCAGTCGCGGGGTGCAGGACACATGCCGGGGTTGGCGTCCGCGAATGGCGCGCGGCTTGCCTCCAGCAGCCCGCCATGCCGCCCCAGGCGCCAATTCGAGAACGCCCATGCCCTCGGACGTGATGGACGCCACCCGCGAGACCCGCCCGCCGCTCCGTTCGTCGTCGAGGGACTGGCTGCGCGCCCTGGAGCTCACCGCCCGCATCGACCAGGCGCCCAGGCGCATCCTGCCAGCCGTGATCGACGAACTGGCGGCGCGCTTCGGCGACGCCCCGGCCCTGCTGTCCGACCGCGAGCGCCTGTCGTTCAGGGGCCTCGCCGACCGCGCGCGCCGCTACGCCCGCTGGGCGCTGGAGCAGGGCGTGGGCAAGGGCGACGTGGTCTGCCTGCTGATGCCCAACCGGCCGGAGTACATGGCCATCTGGCTCGGGATCACCCGCGTCGGCGGCGTCGTCGCCCTGATCAACACCAACCTGCGCGGACCTTCGCTGGCGCACTGCCTGTCGGTGGCCGAGCCCCGCCACATCATCGTCGACGCCGAACTGGAGCGCGGGCTGAGGGATGTCGCTTCCGACATTCCCGGCGCGCCTCAGGTCTGGGTGCACGGCGGGGCGGGACGCGCGCGCCGGATCGACCTGATGGTGGACGCCTATGGGGACATGGCGCCCCCGACCGCGCCGCCGGTGACGCTCTCCGACCGCGCCTTGCTGATCTACACCTCCGGGACGACGGGCCTGCCCAAGGCGGCCAACGTCAGCCACCACAGGGTGATGATGTGGAGCCACTGGTTCGCAGGCCTGATGGACGCCGGCTCCGGCGACAGGCTCTACAACTGCCTGCCCATGTACCATTCGGTGGGCGGCGTCGTGGCCACCGGCGCGGTGCTGACGGCCGGCGGCTCGGTGGCGCTGGCCGAGAAGTTCTCCGCCAGCCGGTTCTGGGACGACGTCACGCGCTGGGACTGCACGATCTTCCAGTACATCGGCGAGCTCTGCCGCTACCTGCTGGCCGCGCCCCACCACCCCAAGGAGGCGAGCCACCGCCTGCGGCTCGCCTGCGGCAACGGCCTGGGCGGCGACGTCTGGAACGCCTTCCAAGACCGCTTCGCCGTTCCGCGCATCCTCGAGTTCTACGCCGCCACGGAGGGCGCCTTCTCGCTCTACAACGTGGAGGGCCGGCCCGGCGCCATCGGGCGCATCCCGCCGTTTCTAGCCCATCGGTTTCCGGCGGCGATCGTGAAGTTCGATCCGGACCGCGCGGCGCCTGCCAGAGGTTCCGACGGATTCTGCATCCCCTGCGCCCGCGGCGAGGCCGGGGAAGCCATCGGCCGGATCTCCGGCGACTCGGCGAGCGGCCGTTTCGAGGGCTACACCGACGCCGACGAGACCCGCGCGAAGGTGCTGCGCGACGTCTTCGCGAGGGGCGACGCCTGGCTGCGCACCGGCGATCTGATGCGCATGGACGCGCAGGGGTTCTTCCACTTCGTCGACCGCATCGGCGACACCTACCGATGGAAGGGCGAGAACGTCGCCACCACCGAAGTGGCCCAGGCGCTCTGCAGCTTTCCGGGCGTTCGCGAAGCGAGCGTCTACGGCGTCGAGGTTCCCGGGGCTTCGGGCAGGGCGGGGATGGCGGCCATTGTCGCCGACCTCGACCTGGACCTCGCGGCCTTGCGCGCGCACCTGGCCGCCAGCCTGCCCGACTTCGCGCGCCCGGTGTTCCTGCGCTTCGTTGCCGCGCTGGAGGTCACCGAGACCTTCAAGACCAGGAAGCAGGCGCTCATCGCCGAAGGCTACGACCCGACGCGGATCACCGATCACCTGTACGTAGACGACCGCCGGACCGCGGCCTATGCGCCGCTGGACGGCGCCCTGTTCGAGCTCATTCAGGCAGGGGAGGTTCGTCTCTGACACCCCCCGCGATGAGGTCGCGGAAGTCGGCCCCGATCATCTGCGCC
The DNA here is from genome assembly GCA_044445825.1 of Caulobacterales bacterium. Lineage (GTDB taxonomy): Bacteria > Pseudomonadota > Alphaproteobacteria > Caulobacterales > Caulobacteraceae > Acaudatibacter. The sequence goes on along the minus strand of JBIOEG010000052.1, from coordinate 22,323 downwards.
GCCGTCGCCGCATATGGGATGGCGCGAGCCATGGCGTAGAAATAGTGGATCATCCCGGGATGGCAGACGTCGCGCACCCGCACGCCGGCCCGGCGCAGGCGCAGGGCGTAGGCGCGGCCCTCGTCGCGGAATGGATCGAACTCGGCGGTGTGCACGATCGCCGGCGGAAGCCGCCCCGCGTCCGGCGCGCGCAATGGCGAGAGGCGCGGATCGGCCAGGTCGGCGCCAGGCGGCAGGTAGTCTTCCAGGTCCCGTCGGATGGTCGCCTGGCTGAGGAAGAAGCTCTCGGCGAAGTCCCGGCGTGAGTCGGATCCGCCCGCCATGTCGAGGATTGGACAGATGAGCAGCTGCAGCGCGATGCGCGGGCCGCCATGATCGCGGGCCAGCTGGCACACCGCGGCGGCCAGCCCGCCGCCTGCGGAGTCGCCGCCGACCGCCAGACGGGCCGCGTCGACGCCAAGCTGCCTCGCGTGGTCCGCCACCCAGCGCGTCGCCGCGAAGCAGTCGTCGATGGCCGCCGGGAACGGATGCTCCGGCGCCAGGCGGTAGTCGACCGCGATCACACGGCATCGGGCCTGTTGGCAGAGCCGTCGGCAGAGGCCGTCATGGGTGTCCAGACCCCCCGCCACCCAGCCGCCGCCGTGAAAGAAGACCAGGCCGGGCAAGGGACCATCGGCGTCGCAGGGCGGCGCATAGATGCGAAGGCCGATTTCGCCCGCAGGGCCGGAAATCTGCAGATCCTCGACCTGGACGGCCGGATCGGGCGCTTCGTCGACCATGTGCGCCAGGGTGCGAAGGGAGTGGCGGCGGTCTTCGGCGGATTCACGCGGCGCGTCGGGCCGCCGGGTCGCGGCGAGGATGTCCAGCAGGCGTTTGGCGCGGCGATCGAGGGGCATGGACTAGGGACGCGGCGCGCTCGGGAGGGCCAGACTATGCCGCGATCGCGAACGCGCTCACCAACCGCTCGATCGCGGCGATGCTGCGGAAGTTGTCAGGCGTCAACTGGCGCTGCGGGATCTCGATGTTGAACTCGTCCTCCACCGCCAGCATGAGGTTGACCATGTCCAGCGACGTCAGGCCGACGTCGTGCAGGTCCTGATCCGGCGTGACCGAGGCGGCGAGCTTGCGCTTCTTCAGCAACTCCTGAACGAGGCTTGAGATCTGCATCCGCATGGATCCGGCCGAACCGTCCGCCATCGTGCTCCCCTGGCGTTCCCCAGAGCCCCCGGGGCATTGACGCAAACCGGACCACTGCAATCAGCCCGGACCAAACTGAGCTGTGGGAGAGCAAGACACATGCCAGTGCGCGGCAGGTGCGAGACCAGCCCTATCCGGCGCCCGACGGCCGTCATCGGCTGGCATAACAATTGAAGAACTGCGCTGGACTTGTTGATCTTGGCCGCCATTGGGACTGGTCCGGGGGCGTCGGGATCGGACACTAGAGATCGAGACCGGCGAGCCGACCATGACAGTTCACGAATTGAGCAGACCGAACGGGACCAGGGTGGTCGTCTCGCCGGCCCCGCGGCAACCTGGGGGCAGGCTCTCCCCGGACGATCTGGTCGAACGGGCGCGCCGCGTGGCGGCGATCGCCGCCGTGCACGCCGACGACGTCGACCGCGAGGGCCGCTATCCGGCCGAAGCCATGGCTGCGGCCAAGGCCGAAGGTCTGCTGGGCGTCATGGCGCCGGCGGCGTTCGGCGGCGAGGCCGCCAGCCTCTCCCGGGTCGCCGACGTCTGCTACACCCTGGGCCGCGCCTGCGCGTCCACCGCCATGGTCTACGCCATGCACCAGGTGAAGGTCGCCTGCGTGATCCGGCACGGGATCGGCAGCGCCTGGCACGAGGCGTTCATCCGTACGCTGGTGGAGAATCAGCTGCTCCTGGCGTCGTCCACCACCGAGGGGCAGGGCGGAGGCAACGTTCGTTCCAGCGAGGCGCCCGTGCAACGCTCGGGCGACCGCATCAGCCTCGAGCGCGCCGCCAGCGTGATTTCCTATGGCGAGCAGGCCGACGTGGTGGTCACCACCGCCCGCCGCGCTGCCGACGCAGCCGCATCGGATCAGGTGCTCATCGTGTTCATGCGCGACGACTACAGCCTGGAGCCGACGCTCAGCTGGGACACCCTGGGCATGCGCGGAACCTGCAGCGCGGGCTTCACCCTTCGCGCGAGCGGCGGCGCGGCCCAGATCCTGCCCGCGGCCTATGAGATCATCCATACCCAGAGCATGGTTCCCACGGCGCACCTGCTGTGGTCGAGCGCCTGGGCCGGCGTCGCCGCGGCCGCGGTGGAACGGGCAAGGCGCTATGTCCGCAAGGCGGCTCGCACCGGCGGGGGTGACCTGCCGCCGAGCGCGCCCTACCTCACACGCGCCAACGCCTCGCTGCGCGCCGTCCGCGCCCTGATCGCCACGATGCTGGATCGCTACGAAGCCATCGCCGGCGATCCAGAGGCCCTGTCGGCTATCGATTTCCAGTCGGCCATCAGTCTGCTGAAGGTAGACGCCTCCGAACTGGCGGTCGCTTCGGTGATGAGCGCCCTGCGCACCTGCGGCCTTTCCGGCTATCGCAACGACAGCGACGTCAGCATCGGGCGGCATCTGCGCGACGTGCTCTCCGCGCCGATCATGATCAACAACGACCGGATCCTCGCCAACGTCGCCAGTGCGGCGCTGCTGAGCGAGGTCGCGACTTCCATCAGGGACTGAGCCGTCATGGGTGTTGAACCGACCTTCGCGCCCGGCGGCGCCCACCGGCTGGATGCGCTCATGGACGGTCTGTTCCATCGCAGCGGCGTGGACGGCGTCTACGCGCGCACCGGCCGTTACGAGGGCGTGGTTGAAGCGCTGGCCGCGCTGATCTCCACCTATCGCGCGCCGGAGGCCGAGGTGCTGCGCTTCCCGCCGGTGATGAGCCGCGCGCAGCTCGAGCGCCACGGCTACCTGAAGAGCTTTCCCAATCTGCTCGGCGCCGTGAGCTGCCTGTGCGGCAGCGAGCGTCACATCCGCGGCGTCGTCGACCGTTTCGAGGAGGGCGAGGACTGGACCCCATCGCTCAGCGCCGCCGACCTCGTGCTGGCGCCCGCCGCCTGCTACCCGGTCTATCCCCTCGCCGCCGCGCGCGGGCCCGTGCCCGGAGATGGACTGCTGTTCGACGTCGCCTGCGACTGTTTCCGGCGCGAGCCGTCCACGGATATCGACCGTTTCCAGTCCTTCCGCATGCGCGAATATGTCCGCGTCGGCTCGCCGGACCAGATCCACTCGTTCCGTGAAGCCTGGATGGAACGGGCCGAAGGTCTGGCGCATCGCCTGGGCTTGCCCTACCGAATGGACCTGGCCAGCGACCCGTTCTTCGGACGCGGCGGGCAGATCGTGGCCATGAGCCAGATCCAGCAGGCGCTGAAGTTCGAACTCCTGGTCCCGGTGCGCTCCGCCGAAGAGCCCACCGCCTGCATGAGCTTCAACTACCACCAGGACCACTTCGGCCTCACCTGGGACCTGAACACCGCCGACGGCGAGCCCGCCCACACTGGCTGCGTCGCCTTCGGCATGGACCGCCTGGCCGTGGCCCTGTTCGCCATCCACGGCCTGGAGACCGAAGGCTGGCCGGCGAGCGTGCGCGAGGCGCTGCGGCTGTAAAGCGGCGGGCGCCGTAACCCCTCACCTTCCCAACCGCTTCGCGTCGGGCCCCTCCCTCTCCCGATGGGAGAGGTGAATGAATCGGCCGTCGCGGGCGTCTGGAATCACCTCTCCCAGCGGGAGAGGGAGGGGCCCGCGATGCGAAGCGGTTGGGAAGGTGAGGGGTTACGGCGCCGGCCGGCTCAGCGCCAGCTTTAGGCTGTGTTCCCCGCATCCACCGTCAGCACCGTGCCGGTGATGTTGCGGCCGCCGTCGCCCATCAGGAAAGCCACGGCATTGGCCACGTCTTCCACCTCGACCAGGCGGCGCAGGGCGCTGCGGCGCACCACCTGGTCGCGCTGGTCCGCGCCCAGCGCCTCGGTCAAGTCCGTATCCATGAACCCCGGGGCCACTGCGTTCACCGTGATCCCCAGGCGGCCGACCTCGCGCGCGAGTGACTTGGTGAAGCCGATCATCGAGGCCTTGGTGGCGGCGTATACGGATAGACCGCTGTAACCTGTCGATCCGATCACCGATGAGACGTTGACGATGCGGCCGGCGCGTTCGGTCATCATGGTGCGGATGATGTGCTTGGTGAGCACGATGGGGGCGGTGGTGTTCAGGCGCACCAGAGCCTCGATCTGCGAGACGTGCATATTGGCCAGCAGGCCGTCCGTGCCGATCCCAGCGTTGTTCACCAGGCCGTAGAACGGCCCGAAGCGAGCCTTCAGACCACGCACGACCTGGGGAATGGCCTCCAGATCGGCCAGATCGCATGACTCGAAGTGCAGGGCGCCGACCCGGGACGCCGCGACCGCCGCCATGGCGGCGCAGAGGCCGTCGGCCTCACGGCGCGCCAAGGCCACCACCCGATAGCCCGAGCCTGCGAGCTTGCGCGCGACGCCGAGGCCCACGCCGCGGCTGCCGCCGGTGACGAGGACGTTACGCACCCGCCCGCTCCAGCTTGCCGCCCGCCGTCATGTCGAGCGCGCCAACGAAGCGCACGCCGGTCGGCACCTTGAACGGCGCCAGGTTGCGCCGGCAGACCGAAAGGATCTCGGCCTTGATCGACGCCGTGTCGGCGGCGGGCGCGTGCGGCCCGCCTTCGCCGTTCAGCACCACGTCCGCGACGACAATCGCCCCGGTGATCGGATTGCGCCGGCCGCGCACCAGCGACATCAGCACCGCCGGATGACCATTGATCACCGCCTCGATCTCCTCGGGGTGAACCTTCAGGCCGCCGACATTGATGATTCCGCCGCGCCGGCCGACGAAACGGAAACGATCGCCCTGGCGCTCGACCATGTCCCCGGTGTCCACGAAACCGTCCGCGCCGGCCACCGGCGTGGGGTTTTCGCCCAGGTAGCAGCTGGCGGCGCGCTCCGAGCGAAGCTGCAGGGCGCCGTCCACCACCCGCAGCCGGACCTCGCCGCTGCAGCGCTCCACCAGGATTGCGGGGAAACCTTCGAGGCCGTCAGTCACCTCGAAGCCGACGCCCGCCTCGGTGGACGCATAGGCATGGCCGATCGGAACGCCGGGATAGGCGGCCTTCAGGCCGTCGAGCACCGCCTGGTCGGCGATCTCGCCGGAGAGGCGGATGTAGCGCGGCGATATCGCGCCCGCCGCGGGACTCATCAGCACGCGCCGCCAATGCGAAGGCGTCCCCGTCAGGTGGGTTACGCCGTGACGGCCGAGGCGCGCCAGGAAGGGGGCGACCGGTTCGCCCGGCTGCGCCAGCACCATGGAGCCCTCGCCCAGCAGGGCGCGCAGCAGGATCTGCAGGCCGCCAAAGCGGCGGATGTCGTAGAAGGTGCCCCACACCGGCGGCTCGTCGGCGGCGCCCGCCTGCTTGATCGCGCCGGTCAGCCCCGCGAGGCTGTGGATGACCATCTTTGGCACGCCGGTTGTGCCAGATGTGAACATCACCCATTCGGTATTGCGCCCGGTCGTGGGCTCGTCGCGAAGCGGCGCAGGCGGCAGGCTCAGCGCCGCGGCGATGAGGTCGGCCTCGCCGGTCGCCGGCGGGCCGCGATCGAACACCACGGCGTCGACGCCCGCCGTGGCGATCACATGCGGCAGATCCTCATCCTTCAGGTCGGGCGGACACAGAACCAGGCGCCGGGCGACGCCGTCGAGTTCGATCATGGCCAGGGCCGCTGACAGCATGTCGACGGTCCGCACCAGCACCGAGCGGCCGGCGAGGGCGGGCAAGGCGCCGCCGAGCGCCGTGCCGTACGCGACGTCGGCGAGCGCGACGGTGGCCGCGGCGTCCCAAAGGCGGCGATGCGCGAGCCGCTGTGAGGTCCTCAGCCTGCCGCGCAGCCGCAAGGTGTCAGCCAGCCGCATTGTCGTAGAACCGGACGAAGTCGCCCAGGGTCACCGGAAAGTAGACGTCTTCCGACTCGGTGAACGGATCGAAGCCGAGCTCGTCCTCGAGGGTCGCCACGATGATGGCGAAGCACAGGGAGTCGAGCCCGCAGTCCAGCAGGATCAGGTCGTCGGTGAGCGGCGCCAGGGTCTTGTCCTGGCTGGTGGCGACGTCCCGGAACTTGGCGAGGATGGTGGGGCGGACGGACATGGCTCGGGTCGAACTCCTGGATGGCGCCCGGCGCTCGCCGCCGGACAGTTCGCATGAATCTTGCTTCGAGGCCCGCGAAGCCGGCGCGCCGTGCTGTCCCTCAGTCTTGGTCATGGTCCAGTTCCAATGCCGCCGCCCCCGAAAGTTCGCTGCCGCCAGATCGATGAGACTGATCTCGACGCGGTCGCGCAGCTGCTCGCGCAAGGCTTTCCGGGCCGCCCACGCAAGTATTGGACCAATGGGCTGGACCGGCTGAGAGCGCACGCCGGCCCGGACGGCTGTCCCGAATTCGGCTATCTGCTCGAGGCGGACGGCGCAGTGGTGGGCGCGATCCTGCTGATCTTCAGCGCGGTCGGCGAGGGGCCGGAACGGAAGATCCGCTGCAACGTGTCCAGCTGGTACGTGGATCCGGCGTTCCGCGGCTATGCCGCCCCCCTGGTCTCGGCGGCGCTCAAGCTGAAGCACGTCACCTATGTGAACATCTCCGCCGCCGTGCAGACCTGGCCGATCCTGCAGGCGCAGGGCTACCGCCGCTACAGCGACGGGCAGTTCGCCGCGATCCCGGCGCTGAATTTCGGCGCGGGCGGAGGCAAGGTCCGCAGTTTCTCCGGCGAGGGCGCCGATCGGCGCCTGGCTGAATATGAGATGATGCGCGCGCACCTGGACGCCGGCTGTGTGGGGCTGGTGTGCGACACGCCCGCCGGACCGACGCCCTTCCTGTTCATGCGACGGCGCCTCGGCTACGCGCCTTTCGGCGTGCTGCAGCTCGTCTATTGCCGGGATACGGAGAGCTTCGTGCGCTGCGCCGGCCCGATTGGCCGCTTTCTGCTGCGGCGCGGGGCGCCGTGCGTGATCTGCGACGCCGCGGCGCCGATCCCGGGCCTCGCCGGCTGGTTCTTCAAGGACAAGACGCCGCGCTTCTACCGAGGCCCCGACCGCCCCTCGCTGAACGACCTCACCTTCACCGAGCTGGTGCTGTTCGGGCCATGACCAACCGCTGCGCAAACCCACTTCGCCCCTGGATCACCCGATGAAGCTCGATGTGAAAGTCCGCACCGCCGCCGAGGTGCTGGTGGACCAGCTGATCGTCCACGGGGTGCGTCACGTGTTCTGCGTGCCCGGGGAGAGCTTCCTGGACGTGCTCGACGCCCTGCACGACCGCGACATCACCGTGACCGTCTGCCGCCAGGAGGGCGGCGCGGCGATGATGGCCGAAGCGGTGGGCAAGGCGACCGGGCGGCCGGGCGTCTGCTTCGTCACGCGCGGACCGGGCGCCACCAACGCCTCCGCGGGCGTCCACGTCGCCCGCCAGGACTCGACACCGATGATCATGTTCGTCGGCCAGGTGGATCGCGCCGTGCGCGACCGCGAGGCCTGGCAGGAGCTGGACTACAAGGCCGTGTTCGGCTCCATGACCAAGTGGACCGCCGAGTTGGACGACCCGCGCCGGGTGTCCGAATACGTCTCCCGCGCCTTTCACACGGCCTGCAGCGGCCGGCCGGGGCCGGTGGTCATCGCCCTGCCGCACGACGTGCTGGGCGAGCCGGTGAACTGCCCGGACGCCCCGCCCTTCACCCCGGTGGAGACCTCGCCCGGCCAGCCGGAGATGGCGGCCCTGCAGGCGCTGCTGCACGAAGCGAAGGCGCCGATCATCATCGTCGGCGGCAGCCGTTGGGACGAAGCGGCCTGCGCGGCGATGCAGCGGTTCGCCGAACGGTTCGACCTGCCCGTGGCCACAGCCTATCGCCGGCTGCCGCTATTCGATCCCCTGCATCCGAACTACGCCGGAGACCTGGGGCTGGGCGCCAATCCCAAGCTGGTGGCGAGGGTGAAGGGGGCGGACCTCGTGGTCGTGTTGGGCGCGCGGATCAGCGAGATCACCGCTCAGGGCTACACCCTGTTCGACATACCGGGCCCCAGGAGCAAGCTGGCGCACGTGTTTCCCGGGCCGGAAGATCTGGGACGCGTCTACAGCCCCCATCTCGCCATCAACGCCACCCCGACCCGCTTCGCCGCCGGCCTGGAAGCCCTGGCGCCGCCGGCAGCGTCGGCCTGGCGCGGCGCAGCCCGGGCGGCGCACGCCGACTACCTGGCCTGGTCCGAGACGCCCACCGACCAGCCCGGACAGGTCAATCTCGGCGCGATCATGGTCTGGCTGCGCAATCACCTCGAGAGGCATGCGATCATCTGCAACGGCGCCGGGGCCTACGCCGCCTGGATCCACCGGTTCTACCGGTTCCGCAGCTTCGCCAGCCACATCGCGCCGACCTCGGCGTCCATGGGCTATGGCATGCCGTCGGCCGTCGCGATGCAGCGGCTCTACCCGTCGCGGCGGGTGATCTCGATCAACGGCGACGGCGACTTCCTGATGAACGGCCAGGAGTTCGCCACGGCGGTGCAATACGGCCTGCCCATCGTGGTGCTGATCTTCGACAACGGCATCTACGGCTCCATCCGCATGCACCAGGAGCGGGAGTTCCCGGGCCGGGTGACGGCCACCGACCTGAAGAACCCGGATTTCGCCGCCTACGCCCGCGCCTTCGGCGGCTTTGGGGCTACCGTGGAGCGCACGGCGGACTTCGCCGGCGCGTTCGAGGCGGCGGTCGCCTCGGGCCAGCCGGCCATCGTGCACGTGAAGTTCGACCCCGACGGGATCGCGCCGGGCCAGACTCTGAGCGGGATCCGGGCGCAGGCGCTGGCCAGACGCGCCTAGGCCTCCGCGGCCGGACCGCTAGGCCTTGGCCGTCGAATGCGCGAAGTCGCGGTAGAGTTCGCTCGCCCGGCGGAACACTGGGCCTGGCTGTAACGGCCGCTCGTCGATCCGCGTGACGGCGGAGACCTTGGCGAAGTTGCCCGCGGAAAAGATCTCGTCGGCGCCGGCGAAGTCGCCGTAGCGCAGGCTGCACTCCACCACCGCCTGGCCAGCCCCGCGCAGCAGCGCGATCACCCGCTGACGGGTGATGCCGTTGAGAAAGGTCCCGTTCGGCGCAGGGGTGAGCACCACGCCGTCCTTGACCATGAATACGTTGGAGTTGGCGAGTTCCGCGACATTGCCCAGCATGTCGTTCAGGAGGCAGTTGTCGAAGCCGCGCCTCTCGGCCTCGATCAGGGCGCGCGCGTTGTTGGGGTAAAGGCAGCTGGCCTTGGCGTCCACCGGCGCGCACTCGAGGGTCGGCCGGCGGAACGGCGACAGGGTGATGGCGATCTCGCGCGCGCCGGGCATCGGCGACTCATAGAGGCACAGGCACCAGCGCGTGGTCCGAGGATCGAACTTCACCCCCCCGCCGAAGCCGCTGTCGGCCCAGTACATGGGGCGGATGTAGAGCGAGGCGCCTGGGGCGAAGCGCTTCACGCCCTCGCGCGCCAGCCCCATCCAGGTCTCCTGCGCCACCACGGGCTCGAGCAGGAAGCGGCGGGCGGACTCGTTGACCCGCGCCATGTGCAGGTCGAGGTCGGGGGTCACGCCCTCGTAGGCGCGGGCCCCGTCGAACACCGTCGATCCCAGCCAGGCGCCGTGCGTGCGCGGCCCCATGATGGCGACGTTGCCCTCATGCCACTCGCCCTCGAAATGGGTCCAGGTGGCGGAATGGGACGAGGCCGTGGAGACGACAGCGGACATGGGGCGTTCCCTGAGACAGAGCCCGGCGGTCGTGCACGGTTCGTGCCGCCGCGCCGACGGCCGCCGCGGTCAGGCCGGAACGCCGCGCCGGCTATCTGAAGTGTTCGTTCTCGGTGAGGTGCGGCGCGGGTTTCACGAGCGTGAAGCGCGGGTAGTCGCCGCATCCGCTGCAGGCCGCGAACCGTTCCCCGCGAACGCAGGTGACTTCATGTTCGGTCGCGTGGACCTGAAAATGCTTGACACGGTAGAGCCCCGAAACCGGGACAGTCTCTCCAGGTTTGTAAACGTCACCAATCTTCAGGAGCATTGAGGCCTCCGCCTCATCTGGCCGGTCTGTTCAAAGTTCAGCGGCGCACAACGCCACCCCTAATCCAATGTGCAGTGATTCGCGGGCGTTGTCAGTCTTGCCGTGACTTGTCCAGTTAAGGTTTCGACAAGGCGAATCTGCCTCTTGCCGGCGCCTGTTACTGGACTGGTTGAGAAGGCCGACGGCGGGGCCAGATGCGCGGCTGCGGCGAGCCGGCAGTCCAGGTCCGGTGCTTGATCGAGATCAAGGCGACCCGACCCCCCGCCCGGCATTGGCGGCGAACCACTGGTCGGGCTCAATCTCCATGGTCATGCTGGAATCCACGCGCTCCGAGACTTCGGGCGAAGCGGTCTACTTCCTGGTCGCGATGGTCATCCTCGACCTGATCGCCATCATCGCGACGGCGGCGTCCCAGGACCCCCTGTTCCAGTTCCAGGGCTACATCTTCATCGCGGCCTTCACCCTGGGGGCCTTCGCGCTGGCGGGCGGGATCGCAAGCGGGACCTTCAGCACGCCGCAGACGAAATACTCCGACGGGGTGATCAAGGCCGGTGTCATCGCCACCATGTTCTGGGGCGTCGCGGCCTTTCTGGTCGGTATTATCATCGCCTGCCAGCTGGCATGGCCAAGGATCTTCTACCTGCCGGATGCGGGCTGGCTCAATTTCGGCCGGCTGCGGCCGCTGCACACCTCGGCGGGGATCTTCGCGTTCGGCGGCAACGCCCTGATCTGCACGTCGTTCTGGGTAGTGCAGCGCACCTGCAAGGCGCGGCTGTGGGGCGGCATCACTCCGTGGTTCGTGTTCTGGGGCTACCAGCTGTTCATCTGCCTGGCGGGCCTCGGCTATCTCGCCGGGATCACCCAGAGCCAGGAATACGCCGAGCCGGAGTGGCTCACCGACGTCTGGCTGACCATCGTCTGGGTGGCCTATCTGCTGGTGTTCCTGGGCACCATCTGGAAGCGCAAAGAGCCGCACATCTACGTGGCCAACTGGTTCTACCTGGCGTTCATCGTCACCATCGCCGTCCTGCACATCACCAACAACCTGGCGGCGCCGGTGAACCTGCTCAATCACCGCAGCTATTCGGTCTATTCGGGGGTGCAGAGCGCGCTGGTGGAGTGGTGGTACGGCCACAACGCCGTGGGCTTCTTCCTCACCGCCGGCTTCCTGGGGATGATGTACTACTTCGTGCCCAAACGCGCGGAGCGGCCGGTCTACAGCTACCGCCTCAGCATCGTGCACTTCTGGGCGCTGATCTTCATCTACATCTGGGCCGGCCCGCACCACCTGCACTACACCGCCCTGCCTCAGTGGGCCCAGACCCTCGGCATGACCTTCTCGATCATGCTGTGGATGCCGTCCTGGGGCGGCATGATCAACGGCCTGATGACCCTGTCGGGGGCGTGGGACAAGCTGCGCACCGACCCGGTGATCCGCATGCTGGTCGTCTCCCTGGCGTTCTACGGCATGTCGACCTTCGAGGGACCGGTGATGTCGATCCGCACGGTCAACGCGCTGTCTCACTACACCGACTGGACCATCGGCCACGTGCACTCGGGCACGCTGGGCTGGGTCGGCTTCGTCAGCTTCGGCGCCGTCTACTGTATGGTCCCGTGGCTGTGGAAGAAGGACAAGCTCTACTCCAACAACCTCGTGGAGTGGCACTTCTGGATCGCGACCACCGGCATCCTGCTCTACATCACCTCGATGTGGGTCTCCGGCATCTCGCAGGGCCTGATGTGGCGCGAATACACGCCGCAAGGCTTCCTGGCCTACAGCTTCGTCGAGACGGTCGCGGCCCGTCACGTGGAGCTCTCGATCCGGGTCTTCGGAGGGGTCATGTACCTCGCCGGCGCCCTGATCATGATCTACAACCTGTGGCGCACCGTTCAGCTGCCTAGCTCCGAACACGCCAGTCACCCGGCCAACGCGACGCCCGCGCCGCTGGCCGCGCCCGCGGAGTAGGCGCCATGGCCACGTCCTCGAACTTCTTCTCAAGGCACGGCAGCCTGGAGCGGCATTCCCTGTTGCTGATCATCGCCATCGTCATCGTCGTCGCCATCGGCGGCATCGTGGAGATCACGCCGCTCTTCTACCTGCAGAGCACCATCGAGAAGGTGGGCGGCCTGCGGCCCTACACCCCGCTCGAACTGGAAGGCCGCGACATCTACATCCGCGAGGGCTGCTACCTGTGCCACTCGCAGATGATCCGGCCCCTGAGGGACGAGGTGGAGCGCTACGGCCACTACAGCCTGGCCGCGGAGAGCATGTACGACCATCCGTTCCAGTGGGGCTCCGAGCGTCAGGGCCCGGACCTCGCCCGCGTGGGCGGCAAGTATTCGGACGCCTGGCACCGCGACCACCTGATCAATCCGCGCTCGGTGGTGCCTGAATCGATCATGCCGCCCTACAGGTTCCTGGCGGAAAAGGACCTCGACTACCGGGACATCAAGGACAAGCTGCGCGCCATGCGGGCGGTGGGCGTGCCCTATACGGACGCGCAGATCGCCGCGGCCGAGGACGACCTGAAGGCCCAGGACGATCCCCTGGCCAGCGGCAAGTCACTGAAGGCCCACTACGGCACCAGGGTGGTGCAGCGCAACTTCGGCGGCGATCCGCAGCGGATCAGCGAGATGGACGCCCTGATCGCCTACCTGCAGATGCTCGGCACGCTGGTGGACTTCTCCACCTACCACGCCGAAGCGCCCGCCAACCAACGGTGACGCCATGACCTACGAATACGAGACCGTCTCGCGCATCGTCCAACAGGGCGGCACCGTCTACTTCGCCCTGCTGTTCCTGGTCGTGCTGGCCTACGCCCTGTGGCCGAAGAAGCGCGAAGAGTTCAAGCGCGCCGCGCGCCTGCCGCTCGACGAGGACGAGTAGCATGGGCGCGGAACGCGAGACCGACGCCCACACGGGCACCCACACCACCGGTCACGAGTGGGACGGCATCAAGGAGCTGGATACGCCCCTGCCGGCGTGGTGGCTGTGGATCTTCTACGCCACCATCGCCTTCGCGGTGGGCTACTGGATCCTGATGCCGGCCTGGCCGGGGATCACCGGCTACACGCCCGGACTGCTGCACCAGTCCGCCCGGGCGCAGGTGGTCAAGGACCTCGCCGCCCTCGACGCCCAGCGCGCCGCCGAGGCGAACAAGCTCAGCGGCGCCTCCCTCGAAGCCATCGAGAAGGACCCGCAGCTGCTCGCCTATTCGCTGGCGGTGGGAGGGTCGATCTTCGGCGACAACTGCGCCACCTGCCACGGCGCCGGCGGAACCGGCGGCAAGGGCTATCCCAATCTGCGCAACGACATCTGGCTGTGGGGCGGATCGCTTGAGGACATCCAGCGCACCATCACCTACGGCGTGCGGGCGGATGACGCCAACACCCGCACATCGCAGATGCCGGCTTTCGGCCGCGACCAGATCCTGCAGCCCGCCCAGATCGACGACCTGACGGAGTATGTGGTGTCGATATCGCACCGCGAGGCCGACGCCGCCGCGGTGGGCCGCGCCGCGCCGCTGTTCCAGGCCAACTGCGCCGTCTGCCACGGGCCTCAGGGGATGGGCAACCAGACTCTGGGCGCGCCGAACCTCACCGCCGCCAACTGGCTCTACGGCGGCGACCGCGCCTCGATCAAGGACCAGATCTGGAACGGCCACGGTGGCGTCATGCCCGCCTGGGGCCACCGTTTCAACGCCAACACCATCAAGGCGCTCACGGTGTACATTCACGCCAACGCCGGCGGTAAATAGGTCCAGGAGTACGGGCAGACCGTCATGGTCACAGTGATCGAGCGTCGCAAGCCGGAGACGGACGCCGCCCGAAAAGGGCCGGTGTCCGTGGCCGTATCCACCCGCGCCAGGGCGGAGCGGGCCGCCGACCAGCTCTACAAGCCGCGCACGCCGATCTATCCCAAGCTGGTCCACGGCCGCTGGCGGATGATCAAGTGGGCGCTGATGGCGGTGACCCTGGCGATCTACTACGGTACGCCCTGGATCCGCTGGCACCGGCCGGAGGGCCTGCCGCAGCAGGCGGTGCTGGTGGATTTCACCGGCCGCCGCTTCTACTTCTTCTTCATCCAGCTGTGGCCGCAGGAGGTGTATTTCATCACCGGCCTGCTGGTGATGGCGGCCCTGGCGCTGTTCCTGGTCACCGCGGTGTTCGGTCGCCTGTGGTGCGGCTACGCCTGTCCGCAGACGGTCTGGACGGACCTCTACATCGGCGTCGAGCGCATCTGGGAAGGCGAACGCAACGCGCGCATGCGGCTCGATGCAGCGCCGTGGTCGTTCGACAAGCTCTGGCGCAAGGCAGGCAAGCACGCCACCTGGCTGGTCGTCGCCTTCTTCACCGGCGGCGCCTGGATCTTCTACTTCCACGACGCCCCGACCCTGCTGAAGACCTTCTGGGTCGGGCAGGGACCGGTCACCGCCTATGTCTCGGCCGGCGTCCTGACCTTCACCACCTACGCCCTGGCCGGGACCATGCGCGAGCAGGTGTGCACCTATCTGTGCCCCTGGCCGCGCATCCAGGGCGCGATGCTGGACGAGCACTCCCTGCAGATCACCTACCGCAAGGACCGCGGCGAGCCGCGCGCGCCGCACAAGAAGAACCAGAGCTGGGAAGGCCGCGGCGACTGCATCGACTGCAACCAGTGCGTCATCGTCTGCCCCATGGGCATCGACATCCGCAACGGCGGCCAGATCGAGTGCATCAACTGCGGCCTGTGCGCCGACGCCTGCGACGAGATCATGGACAGGGTGGGCCGCCCGCGCGGCCTGATCGCCTATGACACCGATGAGGCGGTCGCGGCGCGCGAGGCCGGGCGCAGGTCGCAGTACGTGCTGGTCCGGCCCAGGACCATCTACTACGCCGTCGCCCTGACCGTGGTCTCCAGCCTGATGATCTGGGGCTTCGCCACACGCAGCGACGTGGTGTTCGACGTGCTGCGCGACCGCAACCCGACCTTCGTGCAACTGCAGGACGGCTCGATCCGCGACGGCTACACCCTGAAGGTCGCCAACCGCAGCTTCCAGAACCAGACCTATCGGATCTCGCTGACCGGCCTGCCCAGCTACGTCCTCAAGACTCCCGGCGCCGACCCGACGACCGGCCCGCTGAGCCTGACGGTCGCGCCCAACCAAGTCGCGTCGCTGCGCGTCTTCGTGTCGGCCCCGCCGCAGGCGGCCGCCGCGCCCAGTCTGCCGGTGGTGTTCCACCTCCGCGCCGGCAAGACCGTCGCCGACACCCCTTCCGTCTTCCTGTCCGGAGCCGCGAACCAGCCATGACCCGCGCAAATCCGCAGACCCCCTTCGTGCTCAAGGGCTGGCATGTCCTGGCGGGCCTCGTCGCCTTCTTCGGCGCCGACATCGCCGTCAACACCGTCTTCATGATGGATGCCTACGGCAGCTTCCCGGGCGAGACCTCGGTGTCGCCCTACGAAGACGGCTTGGCCTATGACGGCGCGTTGGCGCAGCTGCGCGCCCAGAAGGCCATGGGCTGGCGCATCGCTGCCGGGCCGGACCGGGCGGGCGGACTGCAGGTGCAGGTGGTCGACAGACAGGGCGCGCCGCTCAGCGGCCTGCGCATCAGCGGCCAGCTCGAGCGGCCGGCTACCGAGATCGGCCAGAAGACGGTGACGTTCAGGGCGACGGCGCCCGGGGTCTATGCGGCGTCCGCGGGTCCGCTGAGCGGCGCCTGGGACCTCACCCTCACCGTGCTCGACGCCCAGGGCCACAAGGCGCTGGCCGACCGGCGGCTGCTGCTGCCATGACCAGCGCGGGCGCCGATCTCAGCGGTTTCCTGTCGCACGAGGCGGCGGGCAGGGCGACGCTGGAACTGCTCGTCCCCGGCGCGCGCTGTGCGGCCTGCATGGCCAAGATCGAGCGCGGGCTGGCGGCGCTGCCGACGGTCGAGCGCGCCCGGCTCAACCTCACCACCCACAAGCTCAGCGTGGTGTTCAAGGGCGCCGGCGGCGATCCGGCCCGGATCATGGCGACGCTGGACGACCTGGGCTATCGCTCCAGCCTGTTCGACCCCGCCGAGGCCAAGGCCGCGGAAGACCGCGAGGGCCGCCGCCTGACCCTGGCCCTCGGCGTCGCCGGCTTCGGCGTCGGCAATGTGATGATGTTCTCCGTGCCGGTGTGGGCCGGGCTGTTCGGCCAGGAGCTGGACGCCTCGACGCGCACCCTGATGTACTGGGCCTCGGCGCTGATCGCCACGCCCTGCGCCCTCTACGCCGGCATGCCGTTCTTCCAGTCGGCCTGGTCGTCGCTGCGCCGCCGGCGGGCCAACATGGACGTGCCGATCTCCATCGGCGTGCTGCTGACCCTGATCGTCAGCTTCTCCGAGACCATCCAGGGCGGCCGCCACGCCTATTTCGACGCGGCGGTGTCGCTGCTGTTCCTGCTGCTGATCGGCCGCTGGCTGGACCACCAGCTGCGGGCCAAGGCCCAGGGCGCGGCGCGGGACCTGCTGGCGATCCAGGCGACCGTCGCGCGCCGGCTCGACGCGGCGGGCCTGGAGCGGGGTGTGCCGGTGACCGAGGTCGCCGCCGGCGACCGCCTGGCCATCGCCCCGGGCGACCGGGTGCCGGTGGATGGGCGGGTGGAGCAGGGCCTGTCGTCCCTGGACAACGCCCTGATCACCGGGGAGACGTTGCCCACGACCGTGGGACCCGGCAGCCTGGTGCATGCCGGCGCCCTGAACCTAGACGGCCGGCTGGTGATGCGCGCCCAGTCGCGGTCCGAGGATTCCGCGTTGGCGGCCATCGGCCGGCTGATGGAGGCCGGCGCCCAGTCGAAATCGGCCTATGTGCGTCTCGCCGACAAGGCGGCGTCGATCTATGTGCCGGTGGTGCACAGCCTGGCGCTGGCGACCTTCTTCGGCGCCTGGGCGTTCGGACTCGGGCCGCGCGAGGCCCTGCTCAGGGCGGCCGCGGTGCTGATCATCACCTGCCCCTGCGCCCTCGGCCTGGCCGTGCCCGCCGTTCAGATCGCCGCCAGCGGGCGGCTGTTCCGCAAGCGGGTGCTGGTGAAGTCCGGCGCGGCGCTCGAGCGGCTGGCCGAAGTTGACCATGTGGTGTTCGACAAGACCGGCGTGCTCACCGAGGGCCGGCCGCAGCTGGCCGACGCCCCGACGGCGCTCGTCGCCGCGGCCGCGCCGCTGGCCCGGGCCTCGCGGCATCCCCTGGCCCAGTCCCTGGCGCTCCAGGCCGGCCCCGGACCGGTGGCGGAACAGGTGAAGGAGACGCCGGGGCTCGGCGTCGAAGGCGTCTTCGACGGGCGCCGCGCGCGCCTCGGGCGAGCCGCTTTCCTGGGCGTCGCCGCCGACCAGAGCCTGGAGACGGAACTGTGGTTCGCCTTTGACCACGAAGCGCCCGCCCGCCTGGCCTTCGCCGACACCCTGCGCCCGGACGCGGCCCGGGCCGTCGCCGCCCTGAAGGCCCGCGGCCTGACCGTCGAGGTGCTCTCCGGCGACGTCGCGGCGGTGGTGGCCCGCGCCGCCGAGGCCGCCGGCGTGCAGCGCTGGCGCGCCGGTCTCACCCCGATCCAGAAGGCTGACGCCATCGACGCCCTGAAGTCGGCGGGCCGCAAGACCCTGATGGTGGGCGACGGCCTGAACGACGCCGCCGCCCTGGCCCGCGCCCACGCCTCCATGGCGCCCGGCGCGGCGGTGGACGCCAGCCAGAACGCCGCCGACCTGGTGTTCGAGGGCGACGATCTGATGGCGGTGGTGGACGCGGTGGACGTGGCTCGCGCGGCGCGCCGGCGGGCTCTGGAGAACTTCGGATTCTCGGCTGCCTACAACGTCGTGGCGGCGCCGGCGGCGATCCTCGGCCTGATCAATCCGTTCCTGGCGGCGATCGCCATGTCGGCGTCGTCGCTGGTGGTGACCTTGAACGCCCTGCGCATGAACCTCGAGGCGAGATCGTGACAGCCGAAAGCGGATACCGGTTTCGGCGCCCGACACGATCTCATTCCAAGAGACTTGAGCCTTTCTGGTTCGAGCGGGTCCACTCGAACCGGAAAGGCTCTGGGCGATGACCATCGTCTACATATTGGCGCCGATCTCGGTGCTGCTCGCCCTGATCGGTCTGGGCGCCTTCCTGTGGACCGTGAAGAGCGGCCAGTACGACGATCCCAAAGGCGACGCCGCCCGGATCTTGAACGACCAGCTGGACGACGAGCCGGGGTGAAGACCTTCTGAGACCCTGCGCACGGAGAGACCCCTCACCACACCTCTCCCCGCTGCGCGGGGCGAGGGATACTGATGGGCCGGCGCAAACTCAACGATCCTTGCGACAAGCCGCCCTCCCCGTAGCCCTCCCCCCGCGCGAAGCGTGGGGAGAGGTGAGGTGAGGGGTCTCTCCGCCGAACAAACGTCGGCCGATCTCGCGTTGACGTTGCGACCACCTTGCCCTGCCGCCGGCCCTTCGCCAGAGTCGCGGAAAACCAGGGAGGCCGTCGTGAGCCGAGATCTTCTGGACGCCGCAACCTTCGCCGCCGGCCACCCGCTGGAGCTCTATCGGGAGCTGCGCGCCAGCTCGCCGGTGCATTGGAACCCCGAGCCGCACGGGCCCGGGTTCTGGGCCCTCACCCGCTACGACGACGTGTTCGCCGTCGACCACGACTTCCAGAACTTCTCGTCGGGGCCGACCATCATGATCTCCGATCCGGCGGGTATCGGCGACGGCTCGCTCGGCGACGCCAAGATGATGCTGATGATGGACCCGCCGCAGCACACCGGGTTCCGCAAGCTGATCCGCGCGGAGTTCACCAAGCCCGCGGCCGGCCGCAAGGACAGCCGGCTCCACGAGCTGGCCAGGCAGATCGTCAATGAGGTGATCGAGCGGGGCGAGTGCGACTTCGTGCAGGACGTCGCCGGCGAAATGCCGTCCTATGTGATCGCCGAGCTGATGGGACTGCCGCTGGATGACGGGCGCGAACTCTACAAGCTCACCGAGATCATCCACTCCGCGCCCGAGAGCCTCCCGCCCGGGGCCGGCCGCGACGCGGTGATGAAGATGTTCGGCTACGCCATGGGGGTGATCGCCGAGAAGCGGGCGCGGCCCGCGGACGACCTGGCCACGCGCCTGCTGCAGTGCGAGGTGGAGGGACGCCGGCTGACCGACAACGAGTTCCTGCTGTTCTTCCTGCTGCTCATCGACGCCGGCGGCGACACCACCCGCAACCTGCTGTCCAGCGGCCTGCTGGCCCTGCAGCGCAACCCGGACCAGCGCGCCTGGCTGGTCGCGGACCTGCCCGGCCGCCTAGCCTCGGCGCGCGAGGAGCTGCTGCGCTACGCCAGCCCGGTGATCTACATGCGCCGCACCGCCACGCGCGACACGCAGGTCGGCGACACCGCGATCAAGGCCGGCCAGAAGGTGGTGATGTACTTCGGCGCGGCCAACCGCGACCCGGAGAAGTTCGCCGAGCCCGACGCCCTCGACCTGGCGCGCAGCCCCAATGAGCACATCGCCTTCGGCGGCGGGCCGCACGTGTGCCTGGGCCAGCATCTGGCGCGCATCGAGATCGACGCCATCCTGGCCGAGGTGCTGACGCGGATGGAGGACCTGGAGATTCCCGCGCCGCCGGAGTGGCTGGCGTCGACCTTCATCTCGGGTCCCAAGACCATGCCGGTGCGCTTCAGGCCGGGCCGCCGACTTTGACATTCTGCGTGTCGATAGGCTGAGCCTTTAGAAAGTTGCAAAGCTGCGTCGTCTAGGGTCCGCCCGAGGGGAGCGGACATGGAACTCGAGCAGCAGGCGATCGACCGCATCGTTCGCTGGCGTTTCGAAGGCTATTGGACTCGAACGGGCCAGGCGGCGCTGGTTGCGCCGCTGGCCTGGCTCGTCACCCATTCGGTGTTCGTGCCGATCTGGTTCGCCGTCGCGGTCACGCTGAGCACTGTGGACGCGATGCTGTTCAAGCGTCTGCACGGACGCATGAACGATCGCCGGCTGCGCGCCGTGGCGCTGACCGTGCTCGGCTTGTCCACGGCGGCCTTCGCCTCCATCGGCCCCCTGATGCTGACCCACCGCTCGCCGGTGACGCTGGCCGGCGCGGCGCTGATCCTGTGTGCGATCAACCTGAACAACGCCGTCATGACGCGCGGCTGGACGCTGGTGACGCGGATATCGATCGGCGCCTCGTCGTTCATGATCGTCATCGCCGCGCCGATCGCGGCCGCGGTGCTGGGCTACCGGCTCAGCCCGACCGACGCCATGGTGCTGGAGGCGGGCGCGGTCGCCTATGTCGCGTTCATCGGCCTGCTGGTCTCCACGCTCAATCGGGAGGGCAATGCGCTGCACCGAGCCCTCGCCGGGCTCGAGCACCAGCGCGACTTCGTGCGTGAGGCGAAGGAGGACGCCGAACGGGCGCGGGCGCGATGGAACATGCTGTTCGACCAAAGCCCGCTGCCGCAGCTCTGCTTCGACGCGTCTCGCCTCTACGATGTACTGCGCCCGCACGTCGAGGCTGGCGAGACCAGGCTCGGCGACGTGTTGCTGGGCTCGTTCAGCGACGTCTCCAAGGCGGTGAACGTCGTAAGGCTCACGGAGGCCAACCAGGCGGCCGAGGCGCTGTTCGGCGTCTCTACCTTCGACCGTGGCGTAAGCCCTCGCCACTTCGACGCCGGTTTCCTGCCGGGATTCTGCGAGAGCCTGAACGCCATGCGGCCCGACGGCGCGCTCCCGCCGTTCGAGTCGAAAGTGCTGCGGCCGGACGGGACGCCTGTCGATGTCGCGGTGCACTTCCGCACGGTCCCCGGCGAGGAGCGTCCGTGGAGCACCTGCCTCACCAGCTTCGTGGACATGACCGAAGTCCGCCGCGCCGCCCAGGCCCAGCGGGAGGCGGTGGAGGCGGCCGAGACCGCGAACCTGGCCAAGAGCGAATTCCTGGCGATCATGAGCCACGAGATCCGCACGCCGCTGAACGGCGTCCTGGGCATGGCGCAGGCCATGGCGCGCGACCCCCTGTCGAGGCGTCAGCGCGAGCGGCTGGACGTGGTCGGCCAGTCCGGCGCCGCCTTGCTGGCCATTCTCAACGACATCCTGGACCTCTCGAAGATCGAGGCCGGCAAGCTGGAGCTGGAGTCGGCCAGCTTCGATCTGCAGCAGCTCGCGCAGGGCGCATATTCGGCGTTCGCCGACGTGGCCGCGCGCAAGGGCCTGGAGTTCTCGCTGGATGTCGCCGCGGAGGCGCGCGGCGCCTATCGCGGCGATCCTGTCCGCGTGCGGCAGGTCCTGTTCAATCTGACCGCCAACGCGGTGAAGTTCACCGCCGTCGGATCGGTGCGGCTGGAGGTGACCCCCGGACATCTGGGCGTGCGATTCGCGGTCAGCGATACCGGCGTCGGCGTGCCGGCGGACCGCATCGAGCGGCTGTTCGACAAGTTCGTTCAGGCGGATACCTCCACGACGCGCGAGTTCGGGGGCACTGGGCTTGGTCTGGCCATCTGCCGGGAACTGTGCGCGGCGATGGGCGGAGAGATCAGGGCGGAAAGCCAGGTCGGGCGCGGGAGCTGCTTCATCGTCGACCTGCCGCTGGAACGCGCCGCCGACTTCCGCGAGGCGTCGGCGCAGGCGGCGGCGCCCGACTTCGCCGAGCGGTCCTTGCGCATTCTCGCGGCCGAGGACAACGCCGTGAACCAGCTGGTGCTGAAGACCCTGCTCGGCCAGGCGGGCCTCGAGGCCGTCGTGGTGGGCAATGGCGAGGAAGCCGTGGCCGCCTGGGAACAGGGCGACTGGGACCTGATCCTCATGGACGTGCAGATGCCGGTGATGGACGGCCCCACCGCGACCCGGATCATCCGCCGCCGCGAGGCCGAAAGCGGGCGGGCGGCCACGCCGGTCATCGCGCTCACCGCCAACGCCATGACCCACCAGGCCGACGCTTACCGCGCCGCCGGGATGAACGGCTTCGTCGCCAAACCCATCGAGGTGACCCAGCTGTTCGAAGCCATCGCCGCCGCCGTACGGCGCGAGGGGCCGACAGCCTCCGCCGCGGCCTGACGGCGACTCCTCCCACCTCGTCACCCCGCACGGCCTTGCGGGCCGTCCGGGGTGACGAAGGTTAGGGGAACCACGAAAAACACGAACCACACGAACGCGGGCGTTGTTCCGGCGGTGGCTGAGAGTCGCGCCGACGTGTTCGTGCTTTTCGTGTTTTTCGTGGTTCCCCTATCCTTCCCGGCGGCCT
>JBIOEG010000051.1:0-30273 GCA_044445825.1 Caulobacterales bacterium | reverse complement strand
GTCCCCGCTTTCGCGGGGACTTTCGGATTGGGGTAATTGAGGTAGTGGAGCGCTGGCGTCCGCCGCCACCTGCTGCGCACCTGTTATGCATCGATAACAGGCCTGTTTGGCGCCTGTTATCACCTGTTATCACCTGTTCCTGGCGGATATCAGGTGCTTCTAAGCCATTGAACAAGCACGGCTTCCAGACCGTAACAGGTGGAAAAAACCGTGAAATAACAGGTGGAACAGGTGAATAACAGGTCGGAACAGGTGGATCAGGCGGGCGGCGGACAGGGCCCCTACCCTGCCCACTCCACGTCCGCCCCGAGGCCGATCAGGTTCTCCACGAACCGGGGGTGTGCGCGCCTGATCGGGTCGGCGTTGAGGATGGTGCTCTTGCCCTCGATGCTGGCGGCCAGCATCAGCAGGGCGATGGCGACGCGGATGATGTAGGGGCTCTCTACGGTGGCGGGGCCGAGCGGCTTGCCGCCGAAGGTGATCACCCGGTGCGGGTCGCAGGACAGGGCGTGGGCGCCGAACTTGGCCAGTTCCGAGGTCCAGCCCAGGGCGCCCTCATAGACCTTGTTCCAGAACAGCATCTCGCCCTCGGCCCGGGCCCCGAGGGCGATGAAGATGGGCAGCAGGTCCACCGGCAGATAGGGCCAGGGCGCGGCCTCCACCTTGGGCAGGATGTAGGCGGTGAACGGCGATTTCACCTTCAGCGGCCCGTCGGCGCGGCTGGTGGACCAGCCGTCCTCGTGGGTCACCCGCACGCCGAACTTGCCGAAGGTGCGGTCGATCAGGGGGAACTGTTCGGGGTGGGCGTTGCGCACCGTCACCTCGCCGCCGGTGATGGCGCCGAGGGCCAGGAAGGTGGCGATCTCGTGGAAGTCCTCGGTGAATTCGTGCTCGGTCCCGGCGAGACGCTCGACGCCGTGCACCACGACGCGGCTGGTTCCCACGCCCTCGATCTTCGCGCCCATCGAGATGAGGAACCGGCAGAACTCCTGCACATGCGGCTCGGAGGCGGCGTTGGTGAGGGTGGAGGTCCCCTCCGCCGTGGCGGCGCACAGCACGAAGTTCTCGGTGGTGGTCACCGAGGCATAGTCCAGCCAATGGCTGGCGGCCGCGAAGGGCCGGCCGTTGGCGCGGCGGTTGGAGATCACCAGGGCGCCCTCCTCGCCGGAGATCTCGGCGCCGAAGGTCTGGAACACCTCGATGTGCGGGTCGATCTCGCGCACGCCGAGGGAGCAGCCCTTCACCTCGCCCTCGATCCGCGCCTCGCCGAGCCTGGCCAGCATGGGCGGGATCAGCATGATCGAGGAACGCATGCCCTCGGGCAGCCGCGCGGCCCCGGCCTTCAGTCCAGGCGGATGGCGCAGGCGCAGGACGCGGGTGTCGAAGTCCATGTCGACCTCGCTGCCCAGGCGGCGGAAGAGGTCGAGGATCTGCCGCGCGTCGGTGATGTCCGGCACGCCGCGCAGCGTCACCGCCTGATCGGTGAGCAGGGTCGCGCAAAGGATCGGCAGGACCGCGTTCTTGTTGGCCGAGGGGATGATCCGCCCGCTGAGCGGCCGCCCGCCGCGCACAATCAGATTGGCCAAGGAGGATCGCCTGCTTATGATGAGGAACGCCTAGATCGCGGCATATCCGAAAGTCGCGCCTCAGGCGAGCGACGGCCCCGCCCCTTGCGGTTGAGGCTCCGCGCCTCTACTCTCTTTCCCCCCGGACGTCCGCGCCCGCGGCCGGAGTCGGATTCAAAACAGGGCGAGCCGAGCTACACCCGAATGGAAAAAGTTCCCATGACCGCCGAGGGCTATCAGGCCCTCGACGATGAACTGAAGCGTTTGAAGACGCAGGAGAGGCCTACCGTCATCGCGGCGATTTCCGAGGCGCGCACGCATGGCGACCTCTCGGAGAACGCGGAATACCACGCCGCCAAGGAGCGACAGGGCTGGATCGAGGGACGCATCGCCGAGATCGAGGACAAGATCGCGCGCGCCCAGATCATCGATGTGTCGAAACTCTCCGGCGCCCAGGTCAAGTTCGGCGCGACGGTGAGCGTCATGGACGAGGACACCGACGAGGAGGCCCGCTACCAGATCGTGGGCGAGCACGAGGCCGACGTCCGCTCGGGCAAGATTTCCATCGCCTCGCCCATCGCCCGCGCGATGATCGGCAAGGAGATCGGCGACGTGGTCGAGGTCAACACCCCCGGCGGCGTCAAGGCCTATGAGATCCTGAAAGTCGAGTGGGTCTAGGCCGCGCCGGCGCGCCTGCGCTGCCCGCATGATCCTGGCCATCCTTCAGGCGCGGATGACGTCCACCCGCCTGCCGGGCAAGGTGCTGATGCCGCTGGCCGGTGCGCCGATGATCGTGCGGCAGATCGAGCGAGTTGGCCGCGCGCGCCGCATCGACCGCCTGGTGGTCGCCACCAGCGACGACGCGTCCGACGATCCGGTGGCCGAGGCGGTCGCACGCGAAGGCGTCGGCGTCCATCGCGGCTCGCTGGGCAATGTCCTGGAGCGCTTCGTGGGCGCGCTGGACGCCTTCGGTCCGGCCGATGCGGTGGTGCGGCTGACCGCCGACTGCCCGCTGGCCGACCCCACGGTGATCGACGCGACCATCCAGCGGTTCGTGGAGGCCGACGTCGACTATGCCAGCAACACGCCGCCCCATCGCACCTACCCCAAGGGCCTGGACGTGGAGGTGATGACCGCGGCGACCTTGCGCCGGGCCGCCAGCGTCGCCTCCAGCGAAGACGAGCGGCAGCACGTCACCTGGGGCGTCCACCAGAACCCGGAGCGCTACCGCCTGGCGTTCCTGAGCCAGGAGGCCGAGGAGGGCGACGTGCGCTGGACCGTGGACTATCCCCACGACTACGCCTTCGTCGCGGCGGTGTATGACGCATTGTACCCGGCCGATCCGGCGTTCACGTCCGACGATGTGCGGGCCTTCGTGCGCTCGCGTCCTGATATTGCGCGCTTCGGGGGCGAACGGCGCGTCTAGCGTGCATTCCTGCTAGACTGACTCGGCGCAACCCAGCGCCGAGGAACGCACCACATGGCCGGCGGGCCGCACGTCGATCTGAGGCCGGTGGAACCCGGCGACCGCGATCGCATTCTGGGCTGGCGCAATTCGCCCGACGTGCGCGCCTACATGTACACCGACCATGTGATCTCGCCGGCCGAGCACGACCGCTGGTTCGCGGGCATCTGGGACGACGACCGGCGTCGCTACTGGGTTATCGAACTGAACGGCAAGCCGGTGGGCCTGGCCAACCTCTACGACATCGACCAGCTCAACCAGCGCTGCGCCTGGGCCTACTACCTGGCCGACCCGGCGGTGCGCGGCCTGGGGCTGGGGTCCTATGTGGAGTACTGGGTGCTGGAATACGTCTTCGAGGGCCTGAAGCAGCACAAGCTCTGGTGCGAGGTGCTGGCCTCCAACGAGGCGGTCTGGCGTCTGCACGAGACCTTCGGCTTCCAGGTGGAGGCCAGGTTCCGCAACCACATCGTCAAGGGCGGCGAGGCGCAGGACGTGCTGGGCCTGGGCATGCTGGCGGCCGACTGGCGCGCGCGGCGTCCGGCCATGGCCGAGCGGTTGCGCGGCAAGGGTCTCGAGCCGCCGGTGATGTGAGGGGGTGACGCATGTGTTGCCGGCGTTCGGCGCAACACCTACAGCCCCATCACCGCCTCGGCCACGCGCTCCGTCCCTTGTCCGTCGCAGAGGTCGGCGGCCCGTTCGGCGAGGCGCCAGCGCAGGTCGCGGTCAGTCACCAGGCGGGTCCAGGCGGTCTGCAGCTCAGTCTCGAAGCGCTCGGCCCTGGCGTCGACGGCCAGCGTGAAGCCGGCCTTGGCCATGGCCTGGGCCATGGGCCGCTGATTGTCCGCGAGGCTCA
The DNA here is from genome assembly GCA_044445825.1 of Caulobacterales bacterium. GTDB lineage: Bacteria > Pseudomonadota > Alphaproteobacteria > Caulobacterales > Caulobacteraceae > Acaudatibacter. The sequence goes on along the minus strand of JBIOEG010000051.1, from coordinate 26,390 downwards.
GCGTGATCGACGGCAGGCCGACCACGCAGCGCTCCCAAACGCTCGAGCCGCCGGCCCCGATGGCGACGTCCGCGTCCGCCATCAGCGAAGCCATCTCCGCCGTGTCGACCCAAAGGTGGACGCGCCGATCGCTCTTCGTCAGTTTGGTCAGGTCTTCGAGGCTTGCGGCGCCTTCGCCCAGCACCACGTCCACCCTCACCTCTCCCAGCACCGGCACCAAGGCCCGCACCACCCGAGAGGTTACGCCATCGACGTCAGTCAAGCCGAGGGAAACCAGCGCCCTGGTGACCGGCCCGTGCTTGGCCCGCCGGCTGAGCGCGCGCGGCCGCGCATCCGCGAACTCCTGGCGCACCAGGGCGTAGCTCGGGCCCGTCAGCATCGCCTGAGCCGCCGCCGCCAGAGCGCTGTAGGCTTCCGGGCGGCGGCCGAAGCCCGGGTCGAGGATGAGGTCGCAGGCGTGGCTGCGGTCGGCCAGATCGTCGATCACCGCCACCCGCCGGTCGTCGCCGGCCAACCTCCGCTCGTCCGCCGCGGCGGTCTTGTAGTGGTCGATCACCACGACCTGCGCCGCGAACAGGTCGGCGATGCGGCGGGCGTAGTCGACCTGGGCGGACAGGTCGTCCGTGCTGATCATGGCCAGCAAGGTCTGCGCCGGCCAGCCGAAGCGCCGCAGGATCGGCGCGGCGGCCCGGGATTCCACGAAGGCGCACTCCGCGCCCCGCTCGGTGAGGGCGCGCGCCAGGGTCAGGCAGCGCATCACATGGCCGCCGCCCACCTGCGGCCCAGCGTCTGCGAAGAAGAGGATGCGGCGGCCCGGCGTCATCGGAAGGTCGCTTTAGTCGGAATCGACGCTACATAGTATCGTCATGTCTGCAGATTCCTCGACTGACGCCGCCCCGGGCCCCCGGACAACCCGCTGCCTGATCCTGGGTTCGGGCCCCGCGGGCTACACCGCCGCCGTCTACGCCGCCCGCGCCCTGCTGCATCCCGTGCTGATCAGCGGCCTGACTCCGGGCGGCCAGCTGACCATCACCACCGACGTGGAGAACTATCCGGGTTTCGCCGAAGTGATCCAAGGCCCCTGGCTGATGGAGCAAATGAAGGCCCAGGCTGAACACGTGGGGACCGAGGTGGTGAACGACATCGTCGTCTCCGCCGACCTGTCGAGCCGGCCGTTCCGCATCGTCTGCGACTCGGGCGAGGCGTGGCTGGCCGAGACCCTGGTGATCGCCAGCGGCGCCCAGGCGAAGTGGCTGGGCCTGCCGTCCGAGCAGAAGTTCCAGGGCTTCGGGGTCTCCGCCTGCGCCACCTGCGACGGGTTCTTCTATCGCGGCAAGGAGGTGGTGGTGGTCGGCGGCGGCAACACCGCCGTGGAGGAAGCGCTTTTCCTCACCAACTTCGCCTCCCAGGTCACCCTGGTGCACCGGCGCGACGAGTTGCGCGCCGAGAGGATCCTGCAGGAGCGGCTGTTCGCCCACCCTAAGATCGTCGTCGTGTGGGACAGCGAGGTCGTGGAGGTTCTGGGCGACAGCGAACCCCTGGGCGTCACCGGCGCTCGCCTGCGCAACCTGAAGACCGGCGCCTTCACCGATGTCCCCTGCGACGGGTTGTTTGTGGCCATCGGCCATTCCCCGGCCTCGGAGTTGTTCAAAGGCCAGCTGGAGATGGACGCGCAGGGCTACCTGAAGGTCGTCCCCGGCAAGACCGCGACCGCCATCGAGGGCGTCTATGCGGCCGGCGACGTCACCGACGACGTCTATCGCCAGGCCGTGACCGCGGCGGGCATGGGGTGCATGGCGGCGCTGGAAGCGGTCCGGTTCCTGGCCGAGAAGGACCACGAGGCCGCGCACCACCCGATGTCCCATGAGGAAGCCGAAAAGATCGGCGTCTGGTGATCGTCCGGCCCGCCACTGAAGCGGACTATCCGGCCATCCGCGCGGTCACCCAGGCGGCCTTCGCCGGTTCGAGCGGCGATGAAGCCGGCATCATCGAGGGCGTGCGGACCGAAGGCCTGGCGCTCGTCGAGCTGGTCGCCGAGGCCGACTGCGAGATCGTCGGCCACGTCCTGTTCAGCCGGATGCGCAGCGAGCCTGAGCGTGCGATCGCGGCGCTCGGGCCCTTGGCGGTCGCGCCCGCCGCCCAGCGCACCGGCGTCGGCTCGGCCCTGAGCCGGGCCGGAATCGCGGCCTGCCGTGCGGCGGGCATGGAGGCCGTCGTGGTGCTGGGGCACCCGCCCTACTACCCCCGCTTCGGGTTTTCAGCCGAGGCGGCCCGGACCCTCGCATCTCCCTACGCCGGCCGCCCGGCCTTCATGGCCCTGGCGCTCGCGCCAGGCGCCCTGGATGCGCCGCTGAAGGTCGACTACCCCGCCGCGTTCGGCTGAGGAGCGGGCGTGAGGCCGACCCGATCGTCTGACGGTGCGCGGACGCCCTGCGCAAATGCGTAACACGGCGCCCAGCGAATTGCTGACCGAGATCTGCCTGCCGCTGAAGCCTAGGAAGAAGGTGGGGTGATCGGCGATGCGGGCGCGCCGTCCAGGGGCGGCAACGCGGCGTTGATGCGGGCGATCTCGTCGCGGCTGGGTACGCGACGCCCGTAGACGATCTGGCCTGGGATCGGTCGCCCGCTGGGCGCGGCGAAGGCCGCGGCGCTGACTGCTGGAACCGCCGTCTGGCCGGTCTCGGACGCGGCCCTGAGCGCCGCGATCGCCGCGAGCGACGGCCCCTCCATGGAAACCTGCCGCTCGCCGCCCTGATACCGCCCGAAGAAGAAATCGCTGCGCCCGATCGGGCCGGGAAAGCGGTAGAAGATGTGCGCGCCGATCTGTCCGATCTTCACCAGCGTCGGGCCCCAGCGCGGAAACACGTAGTCGGCGTGATAGTGCGTCGCCGTGCCCACCTCGTGCTGTACGAAGCCGCTCACCGCCGCCTCGGCCACCGCTCGGGCGCGGCCCCAGTAGGGTTCGATGGGCGCCCGTTCGCGAGATCCGTCGCAGGTGAACGAGAACTGGCAGCCGGTGACCTGCTGGGCGCCCTCATAGACCACGCCGCAGATGGACTTCGGAAAATCCGGATGGCGCACGCGATTGAGCACGGTCTGGGCGACGGCGCGCTGGCCGTCCAGAGGCTCGAGCGCCGCCTCATAGTAGACCGCTTGGGTCAGGCACAGGATCGCCCGCTCCCGGTCCGGGCCGGCGGCCTGCAGATAGAAGGGCGCCACCTGGGGCAGCGGGTCGGTCGAAGCCGGCAGCAGGGCGTTGAGCTTCTGGGCGTCATCCGCGGTCAGCACGCCGAACGGCAAGCTGGGCGCGGCGCTGACGTCCAGGCTCGCCCAGCCTTGCGGACGCCCCCACAGATCGGCGTGGCGCGACGGATCGAATCGACGCGCCAGGCTGAGCTCCGCCGGGTCCATTCGCGAGGTGATCCGCCACAGTCCGCGCTCGCCCATGTCGCCGCCGGCTTGCCACGCGACGAGGCGCGTCTCGGCCCGAGCCGGCGCGGGGTGCGGGGCGCTGGCGAAGGCGCTGACCCAGGCCGCGACGCCCGCCACCAGCGCCAGGCTGCCGGCGAACAGGATCGCCGACAGCAGCCTCTGATGTGGCGACGCGATCCTCACCTCGGTGGAGCTCCATTGGGCGCCCGCATGTTCGGGCGCGTTTTCCAAAGACGACGACCGGGGCGATTTGATCGCTGACCCTGCCGTTCCTGGCCTGTCTTCCATCATTGCAGAGGAAGTTCCAGTTACCGTTAGGTAATCACGAAGCCTTGCACAGCAAGGCTTGGCGGCGACTTGGCGGTCCTAACGCGCGAGTTTCGCAGAGGTTGCCGCCGTCTTTGCGATTGCCTGAAACACGCCCCCGAACTTGTGAGCGGAAAAAACCACGCAAGGGGCTTTCGCTGGGGCGAACGGGGGTCTATATCGGTGAAAGCCACTTATGCTCAGTTTCAGCATAAGGCGGAGCGCCGGAGCCGCAACTTCGGCGTCTTTTTGGGCTCAAGAAATGCTCAAACTGAGCATAAGGAGGATCGCATATGGCCGACGGAGCCCAGGCGCTCGACTTCACACCCGCCGTCGAAACGGCCACGGCGAACATCTGGCGCAAGGTCAGCGCCCGCGTCACGCCCATCGAGTGGCGTCTCCATGCCCCGCTGATCGCCGAGATCAACCGCCTGAAGCGCGAGAAGCACGCCGTCATTCTCGCCCACAACTACATGACCCCGGAAATCTTTCATGGGGTCGGCGATTTCGTCGGCGACAGCCTGGGCCTGGCCCGCGAGGCGGCCCGTTCGGACGCGAAGATCATCGTCCAGGCCGGCGTGCACTTCATGGCCGAGACTTCCAAGGTCCTGTGCCCCGACAAGACCGTGCTGATCCCGGATCTGCGCGCCGGCTGCTCGCTGGCGGCCTCCATCACCGCCGCGGACGTGCAGCTGATCAAGCAGCGCTACCCCGGCGTGCCGGTGGTCACCTACGTCAACACAACCGCCGAGGTGAAGGCCGAGACCGACATCTGCTGCACGAGCGCCAACGCCGTTCAGGTGGTCGAGGAGGCCGCGCGGATGGCCGGGACTGACCGCGTGGTCCTGCTGCCCGACGAGTTCCTGGCCCGCAACGTCGCCCGGCAGACGGACGTCAAGATCATCGCCTGGCAGGGCCGCTGCGAAGTGCATGAGCGTTTCACCGCCGACGACATCCGCGAGATTCGCGAGAGCTGGCCTCAGGCGGAGATCCTCGCTCACCCCGAGTGCCCCGCCGAGGTGCTGGAGCTGGCCGACTTCGCGGGGTCCACATCGGCGATGAGCGACTATGTGATGAAGCGCCAGCCGCGCCAGGTGGTGCTGATCACCGAGTGCTCGATGGCCAATGACCTGGCCTGCGCGGCGCCGCACATCGAGTTCGTCGGGCCGTGCAACCTCTGTCCACACATGAAGCGCATCACCCTGGAGAACATCCATCAGGCGCTGCTCACCGGACGCCACGAGGTGAAGATCGACGCGGACATCGCGGCGCGCGCGCGCCTGGCGGTGCAGCGGATGATCGACCTGCCGCCGCCAGCCAATCCGGCGCGCTACGACCTGGTGAAGGCCCGCCATCACGTGGACGTGGAGCTGATCTGAGCGCGCGCGATGCACCGGATCGAGATCATCGTGGCGGACATCACCACCCTTAGCGTGGACGCGATCGTCAATGCGGCGAACTCCAGCCTGATGGGCGGGGGCGGCGTCGACGGCGCGATCCATCGGGCGGCGGGACCCGAGCTGGCGCGTGAATGCGCCACCCTGGGCGGCTGCGCCACGGGCGACGCCAAGATCACGCGCGGCTACCGGCTGCCGGCGAAGCGCGTGATCCACGCGGTCGGACCCGTCTGGAGAGGCGGTGACGACGGCGAGGACGCGCTGCTCGCCTCTTGCTACACCCGCGCGCTTGATCTGGCGCGCGAACACTCGCTGGCGAGCATCGCCTTCCCCGCCATTTCCACGGGCGTCTACGCCTACCCGGCCGATCGCGCGGCGACCATCGCCGTCGAGGCGGTCGACCGCGCGCTGGCAGATGCGCCGCAGGTCGAGAAGGTCGCCTTCTGCTGCTTCAGCGAAGCGTCGGCGGCGCTGCATCGCGCGGCCCTGGAAGCGCGCCGTGGCTGAGACCGAGTTCATCTCTCCCTGGGCCTCGCCGCCCCCCGCGCCGCCGGCGCCGCCGGCCTCGCCGCCTGCCAGCCAGCTGATCTGGGCCGTGGCGTCGTCACTCCTGTTCGCCCTGCTGCTGTGGTGGCAGGTGGGCTGGATGTGGGCGCTGGCCGGCGTGGTCGGCGTGTTCGTGCACGAGTACGGCCATGTGCTGGCGATCAACGCCGCCGGCAGCGGCCCGGGACGCATCCATTTCATTCCGCTGCTGGGCGGCGCGGCGACCATGGCCCGGCCCCCGCAGAGCCAGTTCAAGAGCGTGCTGATCGCCCTCGCCGGGCCCAGTTTCGGCCTGCTGGCGACGGTCCCGTTCTTCGGCATGACCCTGTTCACTGGCGACAGGGCCTGGCTGCAGGGCGCCTTCTTCATCGCCGCCATCAACCTGTTGAACCTGGTTCCGGCGCCGCCGCTGGACGGGGCCAAGGCCCTGGGACCTAGCCTGGCGTGGGTGCATCCGCTGCTGGAGCGCGGCATCGTCTTCGCCGTCGGCCTCCTGGCCGTGCTCTGGGCGGCGAGCCGGCAGGACTGGATCATCGCCCTGTTCATCGGCATCGCCGCCCTGGGGGGCCTGCGCCGGCCGCCGATGGGCCGCGACCTGCCGCCCCTGTCTCGCTCGCAGTGGGCGATCTCGATCCTCTGCTACCTGTCCGCTCTGGCCCTGTGCGTATTGGTTCTGGAACAGGCGGCGCACGGCCTGGGTCACAACGACCCGCTCAAAGCGCTCAGCCGGTTCGGGGTGTGACCATGGTCCGGGCAGTTCCCAGCACGGCGTGCACAAGGAGCGCAACGTGACAGCGCGAGAAACCTTCGACGGCGTGCTGATCATCGGCGCGGGCTTGGCCGGGCTTTCCGCCGCGCTCGCCGCCGCGCCGCGCCGCGCATTGGTGCTGGCCGCCAGCCCCCTGAATGCGGGCTGTTCCTCCGCCTGGGCGCAGGGCGGGATGGCCGCGGCGCTCGGCGACGGCGACGCCCCCGACCTGCATGCCGCCGACACCGTGGCGGCGGGAGCGGGCCTTTGCGACCCCAGGGCCGTGGCGATCCTGACGCGCGAGGGTCCCGACGCCGTGCGCCGCCTGGCGTCCCTCGGCGCGCCGTTCGACCGCGCCGGCGATGGCGGGTTCGTCCAGAGCCTCGAGGCCGCGCACAGCCGGGCCCGCGTCGCGCGCGTGGGCGGCGACGGAGCCGGGCGGGCGATCATGGAGGCGGTGGTCGGCGCCGCGCGCGCTGCGGCGCACGTCGAAATCCGGCAAGGCGTCACCGCCCGCCGACTGCTCAGCGACCGCGCGGGACGGGTTCGCGGCGCGCTGGTCGAGGATGCGCGCGGCGAGCTGCATCGGATCTTGGCGCCGGCGACCATCCTGGCCACGGGCGGACTCGGCGGCCTCTACTCGGTCACGACCACCCCGCGGGAGGTTCGCGGCGAGGGTCTGGCCCTGGCGGCGCTGGCCGGCGCGGTGATCGCCGATCCGGAGTTCGTTCAGTTCCATCCCACGGCCATCGACGTGGGTGGCGATCCCGCGCCCCTGGCCACCGAGGCCTTGCGCGGCGAGGGCGCGAAACTGGTCAATGCCGACGGCCGGCCCTTCATGGCCCGCTATCACCGCGCCGCCGAACTCGCCCCGCGCGACGTGGTCGCCAGGGCCATCGAGGAAGAGCGGCGAGCCGGTCGCGGCGCGTTCCTCGACGCGCGAGCAGCGCTGGGCGAGGCATTCCCTCACGAGTTTCCCGCAGTCTTCGCCGCCTGCATGGCCGCCGGCCTCGACCCGCGGCGCGAGCCGATACCCGTCGCGGCGGCGGCGCACTACCACATGGGCGGCATCGAGACGGACATAGATGGGCGGACCGCCGTGCCCGGCCTGTTCGCCGCCGGGGAGTGCGCCTCCACCGGCGCGCACGGGGCCAACCGCCTAGCTTCCAACTCCCTTCTGGAAGCCGCCGTGTTCGGGACGCGAGCCGGCCGCGCGGCGGCCCCGGCGGCCGATCCGGGTACGGAGCCCCTGCCCGCCGAGCCCGCGCCGGACTTGCCCGCGGCCGCCATGCAACGCCTGCGCCTTGCGATGTCCCGGGACGGCGCGGTGGTGCGCGACCGCGCGGGCCTGGTGCGGCTGCTTGTGGAGATCGCCGCCCTCGAGACTGCCCACGGCCGAGCCCTGCCGCTGATCGCGGCGCGGATGGTCGCCGAAGCTGCTCTGGCCCGTCGCGAGAGCCGGGGCGGCCACTTTCGCAGCGACTTCCCGGTCACCGGCGCGGCCGTGCATACGCGCATGACCCTAGACCCGGCCCTCGCCGAGGCCGCCGCCTGATGGCGACGTCACTACTGGAACTGCCGGACCTGCTCATCGAGCCTGTTGTTCGCGCCGCCCTGGCCGAAGACCTGGGGCGAGCCGGCGACATCACCTCCATGGCCTGCGTACCGGCCGGCGCACGGCTGTCCGCCCGTTTCACCAGCCGCCAAGCGGGCGTCTCGGCGGGGCTGGCCTGCGTGCGCCTCGCAGTCCACGCCCTGGACCCGGCGGCGCGCTTCGAGGCGCTGATCGCCGACGGATCGCGCCTGGCGCCTGGCGACGTCCTCGCCCGAGTGGAAGCCGACGCCCGCGCGCTGCTGGGCGCCGAGCGGGTGGGTCTCAACCTGCTGGGCCGGCTGAGCGGCGTCGCCAGCCTGACGGCGCGCTATGTCGCGGCCGTCGCGGCAACGCCCGCCAGGATCGTCGACACGCGCAAGACTACGCCTGGGCTCCGCGCCCTGGAGAAGTACGCCGTACGCTGCGGCGGCGGGATGAACCACCGCTTCGGCCTGGATGACGCGGTGCTGATCAAGGACAACCACGTGGCCGCCTGCGGCGGCGTGGGACCCGCCCTGGCGGGCGCTCGCCAAAACCTCGGCCACCTAGTGAAGATCGAGGTGGAGGTGGATAGCGTGGCCCAGCTCGACGAGGCCCTGCAACACCGCCCCGACGTGATCATGCTGGACAACTTCACCTTGGCCGACCTGCGCGAAGCCGTGCGCCGCGCCGCGGGCCGCGTGGTGCTGGAAGCGTCCGGCGGGGTGAATCTAGAGACGGTCGGCGCCATCGCGGCGACCGGTGTCGACGTCATCAGCGTCGGCGCCCTCACGCATTCCGCTCCGGTGCTGGATATCGGGCTGGACACGGAGTGAGCGCCGGCCCTTGTCGGACAGCGAACAGTACAAGCCTACAGCCGGAAGCTTCCGTCGCTCACCCCGGCAGCGACGTTCGCGGCCAACGTCCCTAAACCAACCGCCGTGTTGTCGATCGCATACCGCTCGAACGACCCCAGGTCCGCGAACTGTTCGAAGAGACCAGGCGGATACTCCGTGATCGGCATGTGGCTGCGGTCTCTGGCGCGCATGCGCGCGGTCTCCTGGTCAGGCCGCAGCACCACATAGTGCAGCGGCACGCCGGCCGCCGCGGCCTCCGATCGGTACGTCGGCAGGAGCCACGGGCCAACCACGCCGTCCAGCATCACCGCATAGCCGCCCTGGGCGAAGGCGACGGCCGCCGCGGCGATGGCGTGGGTCACGACGGTGTTCTGGCCGTGGGATTCCTTTAGCCAGGGCTGGATGAACCCCGACTTGATCGCATCGTAGAAATCGTCGGTGTGAAGGTGCACGGCCCTGGTCGGGCTGGTTTGCGCCAGGCGGCGCGCCAGGGTGGTCTTGCCGCCGCCGGGCGGACCGGAGACGATCAGGACGTAGGATGGGTCGGACCCGGCCATGGCCCGCCATCGCCCAGAGCGACCTTGAAGGCAAGCCCGCGCACGGGCTACGCCTCGGCCAGGGCCGCGGCCGCGCGCTCGACGCCTTCGCGGCGCTCGGCGGCCCGGCTGTTCATCATCCGCGACACGCGTTCCACGATCGCCCCGGGCGCCACGCCTGGATGGCCGCTGTTGAACGGCGGGGCCGGCGCGTATTCGAGGGTGAGCTGGATGGCCTGCGCTCCCTCATCGCCGATCATTTCCGCAGCCAGGGTCAGGGCGAAGTCGATGCCCGCGGTGACGCCGCCGCCGGTGAACACATTGCCGTCCCGCACCACGCGCCCGTCGGTGACGATGGCGCCGAACGGCGTCAGCAAGTCGCGCCAGGCCCAGTGCGTGGTCGCGCGCTTGCCGCGCAGTAGTCCGGCGGCGCCAAGTATCAGCGACCCCGTGCAAACCGAAGTGATGTAACGCGCGCCTGCCGCCAGCCGCCGGATCTCACGCATGAAGCCCTCGTCCTGCATCGCGGCTATGCAACCGTAGCCGCCAGGCACGCACAGCACGTCGCAGCGGGCGATGTCGGCCAGCCGCAGCAGCCTGCCGAAAACGAGACCGTCGGCCTCGATCTCCCCACCCGCGGCCGATGCGGCGATCACTTCGGCGCCGGGCAGGCGGGTGAACACCTGGTGCGGACCCGTGAAGTCGAGGTGGGTCACGCCCGGATAGAGGGCGAACACGATGGTCGTGTGCGCCGCTTCAGTGCCTGCCATCGAGCCTCTCCGATCGGGTGCGTTTGACAGCGCCATACTGTCGGGGCTACGTCATGTCTGAAATGACACATTTCCCTCGTTTTCCGACATGACCGGACACATCGTCTTTCTGGTTTATCCGGACTTCCAGATTCTCGACGCCGCCGGACCCATCGCCGCCTTCGAGATCGCTGCGCGGTTCTCGCCAGGGACCTACCGCTTCTCCGTGGTCGCCGCCGAGGGCGGCGAGGTCGCCAGTTCAGCGGGGGTGGCAATGACGGCGGCCGAACTCCCGGATCCAGGGGGCATCGACACTCTCGTGGTCGTGGGCGGCGCCGGCTGCGAACCGGCGGCGCGCGATGCGGCGACCCTGGACTTCGTGAAGCGGACGGCGATGACGGCGCGCCGCATCGCCAGCGTCTGCTCGGGCGCCTTCGTGCTGGCCGCCACCGGCTTGCTGGATGGCCGGCGCGCCACGACGCACTGGTCGCGCACCGACGACTTCACGCGGCGGTTTCCCCGGGTTCGCCTGGACCCCGACCGTATCTGGGTGAAAGACGGCCACGTCTGGACCTCGGCCGGGATCACCGCCGGCATCGACCTGTCGCTGGCCCTGATCGAAGAAGACCTGGGCCTGGCCGTCGCCAAGGCGGTCGCTCGCCAGTTGGTGGTGTATCACCGACGGCCCGGCGGCCAGTCTCAGTTCTCAGCCCTGCTGGAGCTGGACCGGCCGCAGAACCGGTTCGCATCCGTGCTCGCCTGGGCGCGCGAGCGGCTGCACGAGCCCCTGTCCGTCGAGCGTCTGGCCGACCGCGCGGCCATGAGCCCGCGCCACTTCGCCCGCGCCTTCGCCGCGGAGACCGGCGTCACGCCGGCCAAGGCGGTGGAGCGCCTGCGGCTGGAGGTCGCGCGGTCACGCGTGGAGGCGGCCGACGCTCACCTGGACGCCGTGGCGCTGGAAACCGGCTTTGGAGACCCCGAGCGCATGCGCCGGGCGTTCATCCGCGCCTTCGGCCAGCCGCCGCAGGCCCTGCGCCGCGCCGCGCGGAGCGAGCGGGAAGCGGCGTGAGAGACTAGGACTGGGCCGCTGGAGCGCTGGGCGTTGCCGCCGGAGCGGCCGCGGACGCCGGCTTGGCGCGATCGTTCGCGGACACAGCCGGCTTTGGCGCATCGGCCGGCACGGCCGCCGTCGCCGCGGCGATGACGCCGTCGGCCGAGGCGGTGACCACCGCCAGGCGAGGGTCTAGAGCCCCGTCGGCTGTCGGCGCCGCCGCCGCGGCCGGTTCGGCGTCGGCGACAATGGTCCGTCCGCCGCCAAGCGCGGCGGCGTGGCCGTTGAAGGTGTAGAAGATGTGCTGGCCCACCTGGGCGACGCGGGACATCGACCCGCCCCACACGCCCCCGAGGCTGGCGACGTGGAAGTGCGTCGCGCGGCCCACCAGCGGCATCACATAGCCTGACAGGGCGCGAGCCGCGACGATGCGCGCCCGGTCCCACGCGCCGCCCTCGCGGCCACGGCGCATGGCGCCGTCGCAGGCGAAGCTGAACTGGCACGCACGGTTCGCCGCGCCCTGGTAGACGACGCCGCACACGGTTTTCGGAAAGGCCGGATGGCGGACGCGGTTGAGCACCACCTGGGCCACGGCGGCCTGGCCTGACTGACCCTCGCCGCGCGCTTCGTAGTAGACCGCGGCGGTCAGGCAATCGAGATCTCGCGAGGACTCCAGCGCGCCCGTCAGTCGATAGGGAGCGGACGCCACTTTGGGGCGGGCGGGAGCGGCGGCGACAGCGTCCGCGGCATCGGCGTCCGTCGTCGGTCCACGCAGTTCCAGCCGGGTGGCGATCATGGCGACCTGGGCGCCGCGCGCCTCGGGAGCCGGGGACGAAGGCACGTGACGCGCCGCGAAGGCGGCCGCGCCGGGACCCATCTGCGACACCAATTGTTGCAGTGCATCATTGGAGAAGCCCGCCCGAGCAGCCGGGGCGAGACGCGAAAGCTCGGCGGCCTGAACGCCCGCGCGAGCGATGCCGCCCGCCAGATACGCGCCACCTACCACTACGCCACAGACCGCTGCGATTGAAGCGGCCACGATCAGCGCGCGCGCACTACCGCGCGTCTGTACCAAATAAGACAAGGATTTCGTGTCCCTTATGACGAGGGCCGATGCGCCCTCCTATGTCCACACCGCGTAGAGCGCCCCGCGTCTGTTTTGGGGGCCTCGGGCGGTGGAGGTCGACCGGTACACGGCGGCCGACACTCGATCTAAGACCTCGCATTTGTGGCAGCTTTGTGTCCGATTCGCAAGCGAATGCGGCGCCGCAACAAGCGTTAACCAGTTAAGGTCCTGTTCACTAAGGGATTCCGGGACAAACCGCGAAACCTCCCGGCGGCTGTTTCGCGGCGGCTAAACGGCGGCTGTGTGGCGGTCTGCCGGCGCCGTCGCTCGCAGGCGCCTCCAGAGCCGGTACAGGTCGCGAAGCGTCTCCACCAACAGCGCCACGCCGCCGACCAGCAGGCCGATGCGGATACCGATGTCCACGCCCGACTGGATGCCGGCCGCGGCCTTCGGCGCGAGCCCGACGGCGGTAACGGTCACCAGGGGCAGGTGTCGATAGACGACGCCAAGCACGAACACGCCTATCACAGTGGCCGCCACGCGCAGCAGGGTGCGCACGCCAATCCTGGCCGGCCAGATCAGCGCCAGCAGATTGGCGGCCATGCCCAGGCAGACAAAGCCGATCACCGGCCAGTAGAGCGTCCGCCATGTCTCGCTCAAATGGAGGGCGACGGCGCCGCCGTGGCCGGTCGCATACGGATAGGCGAAGGGGTCAGGCAGGCGAAGCACGCCTACCCACCAGAGCAACAGGACCACCTGCAAGGTGAGCTCGGAGATGCGGTTCCACCGGGTCTGCGGCTTTTCAAGTGGGACGTAGAGCCTGCGCGGACTCCAGTCGGGCAGAAGTTCGACGTGCGGCGCATATCGCTCGAGGATCGCGAACAGGATGGTCAGCGCTCCGATGGTCCCGAACAGGCTCGACCAGAACGCGCCGATGACGTGCGGCAGGATGGGATCGGACGAGCCGGCCGCGAACACGATGTCCAGGATCAGCAGGGTGACCATGACCGCCGACACCATGAACGCCACGACCTTCACCGCGGCCCACCAGTAGGGATAGAGCGCAGGCCCGATCAGGTATTGGGCGCCGTCATATCTCGCGGCGACCCGCAGCGGATGTCCGAAGGCCTTGATCATCGCCTCCGCCTCGTCGGGCGTCAGCGGCCGGCCGAGTTCGGCCTCCTTCTCCTCGCGCTGCGAGAGCAGCAGGTCTCGAAGCTCGGCGGTGATGTCCTGCGCCTTGGCCTTCGGCAGGTGCGAGGCGATGGCGGCGAGGTAGCGGTCGGTGAGGTCGTCTCGGGGGTCCATGGGCCCGGTCCTCTTCAAAGAATTCGGTCTAGGGATGAATTGAGTGAGCGCCACTCGGTGGCGAGACGCGTCAACAGGGCTTCGCCGTCGGCGGAGAGGCGGTAGAAGCGCTTGTTGCGCCGCTCTTCCTCGCGCCACTCGCTGATCAGCAGGCCCTGGCTCTCCAGGCGGCGCAGCAGGGGGTAGAGCGTGCTCTCGTCGATCTCGAGACCGCCCTCCGACAGCGCCTTGCGCAGGGTGTAGCCGTACCGCTCGAGGCGTAGCTCGGCCAGGACGGCGAGCACCAGGCACCCCCGGCGCAGCTCCAGCCGCAGCTTGTCATAGAGGTCTTCCTCGAAAGGCATCGTGCTGTGCGCCATACACTGTGTTTCACACACTGTATGACATACAGTATGGAGAACTGCAACAGGCTTCTTGCCGACCCTTCAGCGAGCGGCCCCGCCGCCTTCCAAGGCGCGAGTTCAGAATTCGCCGCGCTACTCCGACGCGTCGCGCTGCGCCTGACGGTACCAGGCCAACTGCTCGCTGGTGGCCAGCAGCTTGCCGTCCCGGCGCCAGTAGCTGGAGCGTTCGTCCGAGGCGCCGCCGCCGCCCACCCTGCCCTCGCATTCCACCAGGATGAAGTCGTCACCCACCTCGCTGATCTCCTCCACGGTGGCGTGCAGGTAGGCCGTGAGCGACAGAGTGGTGGTCATGATGCCCGGCCCCAGTGCATAGAACGCCCGAGGCGCCGAGTTGTCGGTGATCATGCCCAGCAGCGCCTTGTCCAGGGGTCCGCGCCGCGAGCGCACCCAGGCCAGCGACCGCGAGTCTCCCGTCGGCTTCGGCGGGAAACCTTCCAGAGTGCGCCGCTCGAAGGCCGACGCGCCGTAGTGCAATGCGGCGGCGGGCATGTCCGGGCTCGGCAGGCTGCTGGGATCCGGGGCGGCCGGCATCTTGGCGAAGGCGAAATCCGGGGTCTTCGGCCGCCGCGCCATGGTGACGATGGCATGCACGCCCACCTGGTCGGAGCCTGCCGCCAGCAGTTCCACCTCCCATACCCCCACCGAGCCGCCTTGCCGCAATCGCCGCGTGCGGATGTCGAGATCGCCGGCGGGCAGTCCCGCGGCGTAGGTCAGGGTCAGTGACAGAGCCTCGCCCACCGCTTCCGGCTCCGCCTCCAGCACGCGGATACAGAGCCCGATCGCATAGCCGCCCCAAAGCCCGCCTCCCGGGTTGCTCCACTCGGGTCCGGCGACGGTGGTCCAGCGCCCGGACGCGACGGGGCGAAGCGGAATGGGCAGGGTCTGGAGTGTGCTCATGGCGGCTATGTACAGAACCGCCCCTGGGTCACGGAAGACTTGCCGTGAGACTGAGCGGTCTCCGACCGGCCCCCGCTTTTGACGGAACGAGCGGGATGACCGGCTGCGCCCTACCCGCCCTTCAGCTCCAGGCCCGGCGCGTCGGGCTGGCTCGCATCGCCGCCATTGAGCGCCCGCTGCATCCAGACGATGTCCACCCAGCGGCCAAACTTGTAGCCGAATGATCGGCCGACTCCGGCGTGTTCGAAGCCCAGGGACCGGTGCAGGCCGATGGAGCCGGCGTTGGCGGAATCGCCGATCACCGCCACCATCTGGCGCAGGCCCATCGCCTCGCAGATCTCGATCACCCTGGCCACCAGCGCCCTTCCGACACCCCGGCCGATGTAGTCGGGGGCGATATAGACGCTGTCCTCCACGGTGAACCGATAGGCGGCCCGGGGACGGAACGGCGATGCGTATGCGAAGCCCACCACCGCGCCCTCGTCCTCCGCCACCAGATAGGGCAGCCCGCGGGACTGCACGGCCGCGATGCGTGTGGCGATCTCGCCCTCCGACGGCGGCTCCTCCTCGAAAGTGCCCAGGCCGTGCAGCACATGGTGACCATAGATCGCCGCCACCGCCGCGGCGTCGCCAGAGCCAGCCTCGCGCACGATCGCCATCACTGGCTCTTGCCCTCGATCGCCCAGATGGCGAAGGCATAGTCGAGGGCGATCTCCTTGAGGAAGTCGAAACGGCCCGAGGCGCCGCCGTGCCCGGCCTCCATGTTGATCTTGAGCAGCATCGGCTTGCCGCTCGTGGAGTTCTCGCGCAGGCGCGCGATCCACTTTTCCGGCTCCCACCAGGTCACGCGCGGGTCGGACAGCCCGCCGGTGGCCAGGACAGGCGGATAGGCTTTCGAGCCGACATTCTCGTACGGACTATAGCTGGCGATGTAGTCATAGGCCTCCACGTCCGTGAGCGGATTTCCCCACTCCGGCCATTCCGGCGGCGTGAGCGGGAGCGTGGTGTCGCTCATGGTGTTGAGCACGTCGACGAACGGCACGGCGGCGATCACCGCGCCCCAGAGGTCTGGCCGCAGGTTGGCGATGGCGCCCGTCAGCATGCCGCCAGCTGATCCTCCGTAGGCGGCGATATGGCCCGCCGTCGCGTAGCCGGCCTCGATCAGCCGCTCGGCGCAGGCGACAAAATCGGTGAAGGTGTTCTTCTTCTTGAACTTTCGCCCGTCTAGGAACCAGCCCCAGCCCTTGTCGGAGCCGCCGCGGGTATGGGCGAGGGCCCAGATCCATCCGCGGTCCACCAGGCTGAGCGAGCGTATGGAGAAGCTGGGTTCCTGCGCAAAGCCGTAGGACCCGTAGCCGTACAGCAGCATCGGCGCCGAACCGTCCAGCGGCGTCCCCTTCAGCATCAGTACGGTGATCGGAACCTCGGCCCCGTCGGCAGCGGTGGCATAGAGACGGCGGGTTTCGTACCGGGCCGGATCGTGGCCGGAGGGGACCTCCTGGGTCTTGCGCAGGGTCCGCTGGCGCGTGGTCATGTCGTAGTCGAACCACTGCCTGGGCGTCGTCATCGACTGGTAGACGAAGCGGGTGACGGTGGTGGCGTATTCGTAGCCGCTCTCGAGCGACAGGGCATAGGCCGCCTCGTCGAAGTCGATGACGTGCTCGCCGCCGGCGCGCTGCATCACCACCAGGCGGTTGGAAGCGTTCTCCCGCTCCAGACGCACCAGATGCTCGCGGTAGGCCGCCACGCCGGCGATCAGCCGGCCCGGCTGGTGGCCGATCCATTCGCGCCAGCTCGACTTCGTCGGGACCTCTGCGTCGGAGACCATCAGCTTGAAGTCCACCGCCCCGTCGGCGTTGGTGCGCACCACCCAGCGGTCGGTCCAGTGCTCCAGGCTGTAGCGGACCCCCTGGACGCGGGGCTCGGCTACCATCGGCGCGGCCGTGGGATCGGAGGCGGGGATCAGCCAGGCCTCGCTGGTTTCCTGGTTCTGGGCGCCGATTACGACGTGGCTGTCGTCAGCGGTGGTCCAGACGCCGAGGAACATGCCCTCGTCGTGCTCCTCATAGACCAGCACATCCTCACCGCCCCGAACCGGGCGGCGGAACACCTTCACCGGCCTAGCGTTCTCGTCGCGCAGGATCCAGAACAGCCACTGGGAGTCGGGCGAGAAGGTGAAGTCGCCATAGGCGTTGTCGATGACGCCCGGAAGGGTCTCGCCGGTTTCCAGGTCGCGCACGAACAGCCGGTAGTACTCCGAGCCCTGCTCGTCCTCCGCCCAGGCGTAGAGCTTGTGATCCGGCGAGTGGCTCGCCGCGCCGACCTCATAGTAGGCCTTGCCCCTGGCGCGCGCCTCCTCGTCGAGCATGAGCTCCTCGGCCGACGCCACATCGCCGCTCGCGCGGCGCACATGGCGCGGGTGCTGGGCCCCGATCTGGTAGCGGCTGAAGTACTCATACCGGCCATCGGGGGCGGGGACGGAGGCGTCATCCTCCTTGATGCGGCCCTTCATCTCCTCGAACAGCCTGGCCTGCAGACCTTCAGTGCCGGCCAGCACGGCGCGGACATAGGCGTTCTCCGCGGTGAGGTGGTCGCGCACCTCGGCCTTGACCTGGCTGGGATCGTGCAGCACCGCCTGCCAGTTGTCGTCCTTCATCCAGGCGTAGTCATCCACGCGCACCCGGCCAAGCTGCTCGATGCGCTTGGGATCCTTGCGCGGACGGGGCGGAACGGGCGGGGACGCGGTCATGGCCGCTTCATGCTGCGAGGCGCGCGCGCTGGCAAGCCGGCGCGCGGATCACGGCGCCGGCGACACCCGCCAGACGGCGTTGCCCACGTCGTCCGCCACCAGCAGGGCGCCGGACCGATCCTCCACCACGCCGACCGGGCGGCCGCGCGCCTCGTCCTTCGCCGAGAGGAAGCCGGTGAGGAAGTCGTGTGGCGAGCCGGAGGGCTTGCCGCCGGCGAACGGCACGAAGACCACCTTGTAGCCGCTCAAGGTCGAGCGGTTCCAAGAGCCGTGCTCGCCGATGAACGCGCCGCTGCGCCAGGGCGCCGGGAATGCCTCGCCGCGGTAGAAGGTCATGCCAAGCGGCGCGACGTGGGAACTGAGGGAGTAGTCCGGCGTTGCCGCGCTGGCCACTAGGTCAGGCCGCGGCGGCTTAACGCGGGCGTCCACGTGATTGCCCCAGTAACTGTAGGGCCAGCCGTAGAAGGCCCCGTCGCGGATCGAGGTCAGATAGTCCGGCGCGAGCTCGTCGCCGAGCTCGTCGCGCTCGTTGACCACCGTCCAGGGGACGCCGGTGGTGGGCTCGAAGTCGAGGCCGTTGGGGTTGCGGATGCCGGTGGCGAACTCCCGCGCGCCGCCGCTGCCGGGCTCGACGACCCAGATGGCCGCCCTGCCCCGCTCCGCCGCCATGCCGTTCTCGCCCACATTGCTGTTTGAGCCGACGGTGACGTAGAGCCTGGCGCCGTCGGGGCTGGCGACGACGTTCTTGGTCCAGTGGTGGTCGATCGGCCCGCCGGGCAGGTCCACGACCTTCACCGGCGCCGTGGTGATCCGGGTCTCGCCCGCCTTGTAGGGGAAGCGCAGCAGGGCGTCGGTGTCCGCGACATAGAGCTGGTCGCCCACCAGGGTCATGCCGAACGGCGAGTGCAGGCCCTCCAGGAACACCGTGCGCGTGTCGGCGACGCCCTTGCCGGTGGAGTCGCGCAGCAGGGTGATGCGGTCAGGGCTGGGAACCTCGGCGCCCACCATGCCCTGCACCACCTTCTCGGCCACGGCGCGCAAGCCCTTGGCCGGCGGTCCCTTCGGGCCATTGGTCTCGGCCACCAGGACGTCGCCGTTCGGCAAGACATAGAGCCAGCGCGGGTGGACGAGGCCGGCGGCGAAGGCGGCGACCTTGAAGCCCGGCGGCGCGGTCGGCGCCTGGCCGGCGGCCCAGCCGATGGGCTTGGCGAACTTCACCGTGGGGATCAGGCCGTGGTGCGGCGCCGGCAGCTGCGGATTGGCCCCGAATCGGGCGTCGGCGGGGACCGACGGCCCGTGATCGCAGGCCGCCAGGGCCAAACCCGCTGCGACAACCCAGCCCCGCCTATGACTTGCACGCTTCATCGCGTCCCTCCGGATTGGTTGCGGCGCAGGAAACGACGGATCGCCGCGTTTAGCTACAGCTCACGCGCCAGGAAGCTCCAGATCGGTCCGCGCCAGTGTTCACCGTCGCCTTCCAGCCGGACCAGCTCGGCGACGTTCGGCGCGGCGGCGATCGCCCTGGGCCAGAAGGCCTTGGCCGCCATGTTGCGTTCGACCACCGCGACCTCCCAGCGGCCGGGATACTGCGCCAGCACCTGGCGGACGGCCTCGGCGGCGACGCCTCGGCGGCGGTGTTTCCGCGCGACCCAGAACTCGCCCATGTTGTGCTCCACGCCGCCGCCGCGGTGCGAGCGGTTGTTGATCAGGGCAAAGCCTGCCGGCCGGTCGCCCACGCGGATCACCAGCGCGCGCCATCCCTCCGCGCGCCAGTAGTCGTCCATGTCGGGCAAGGGACCGAAGCCGCCCCGCGCGTCGAACTCGAAACCGTCGGAGGCGGCAGGCTCCATCTCCGAGAAGTCGTAGATGTAGAACTGCGCCAGCCCCTCGATCAGCGGCCGCTCGGACGCGCCCGCCGGCCTGACGCTCACTGCCCGCATGGCCGCCCCTCGATCCAGAGCGGCGAGAAGCTCGCCGCGCGAGGCCGCCTATATCACGGGGCCGCGCACCGGCGCGGTCTAGGTCACTTCGAACGCGCCCGTGTAGGTGACGTCGTGGCCGCCGCCATACTTGCCCGTCAGCTTCGCGGTATAGCGGCCCGGTTTGAACTCGGGCTTTCGTTGGACGTAGGCATAGCCGAAGCGCATCAGCTCATTCAGCGTCTGGGTCGTGGTCAGACCCCGCGGACCGGTCACCGAGATCTGGTTGAGCGTGAAGGCGTCGGCGGCGTGCACGATCAGGGCGAGGTAGGCCTCGCCGCCCTGCACGTACCGCTTGCTCTCCTTCAGGAAGACATCCGGAGCGCCGCCCGAGCTGGCGGACAGCTTCACGCCGGCGGGCGGCAGGGCGTTGTTCGGATACATGATCAGCGCGAACTGCTGGCTGGCGAACCAGCCGTCATAGCCGAACCATATCCGGCCGTTGTGGCCCGGGTCGTCCGGCGGTCCCGGATTCCAGCCGGGCCCGAAACTGTTCTGCACCAGGAACGCCCCGTGCGGCCCTTTGGAGTCGTCGAATCCGACGATCACCTGGCCGTGGCCCGACCCGCTGATGAATCCCTGCGGCGCGGTGAACGCGCCCGAATCCAGGGGCGGCCGCTCGATGCAGTACTGCTTGGGGACCAGCCCGGTGAAGGCGATCGCGTGGCCGTTGCGGATCAGGGACTTGAACGTCCCGAGAAACTGGGACTGCTGGTTCTGAATGCCGGAGTAGCCCTTGTAGGAGCCGATGATCAGGCGCGCCGCGTCCGGACCGGGGTCGCTCACGTCGATCCGGTCGATCTGATCGCAGACGCCCTTCGGCCTGATCGCGCCATCCGGATTGTAGGGGTACCGCGCCATGCTCGGCGCGCCGGTGGTGACCAGTTTCTGGGCGTAGGGCACCGATTGGGATCCGGCCGGGCAGTCCTTCGCGCCCCTGTCGACGTGTTGCCAGTGGTAGAGCCAGGCGACGCTGGGCTGGTTGGCCGGGTCGGCCGCGCTCCACTTGCGCTCGCCGTTGGGGTGGCGGGCGGCGGTATAGGCGCCCAGGCAGTAGCCGAACGACTCCGCCTCGCAGGCGCCCGGATCGCCGACGCTGCCGGGCACGCCCTGGGTCGCCACCGTGGGCAGGTTCTTCAGCACCACGGCCCCGGCGTCCGGCCTCTCGGCGTTCTGCACCTCGAGCGAGGTGCCTCTGACCACCTCGGGATCCAGCGCCGTCAGCACCCCGGCGAAGTCGACGCCGCTCAGGTCGGCGCCGAAGCGGCCGTTCCTCAGGTCGCCGAACAGCATCTGCGGCGTCACCGCCGCGCGAGCCGCGGGCGCCGCGATGGCGGCCGCGCCTGTTCCCACGAGGAAATGCCTTCTGCGCATCATGCTGGTCGAGTCTCCTTCAGCAATGCGGCGGCTCGCGCTCCGTCCAATCTATCCCCAACCGTCCGCTTGGCGAGTCAGGCCCGCCGATCGGTCGGTCCGGTTGACAAGGCCCCGCCGTTCCACCACCCGGTTCCCACCCTCGGCGCGCCCCGCCCCCGAACCCAGGATCCGCCCATGACCGCCCTGCACTTCCGATCGGCGACGGCCATCGCCGGGGCGATCCGCAACGGCGAGATCTCCGCCCGCGGCGCGCTGGAACACTTCCTGGACCGGGTCGACCGGCTGAACGGGCCGATCAACGCGATCATCCATCAGGATCGGGAGGGCGCGCGCCGCAGGGCCGACGCCGCCGACGCCGCCCGCGCCGCCGGCGCGCCCCTGGGTCCGCTGCACGGCGTCCCCATGACCATCAAGGAGAGCTACCAGCTCGCCGGCACGCCCACCACCTACGGCATCCCCGAGATGCGCGGCAACGTCACCCAGCGCGACGCCCTTGCCGTCGAGCGCCTGATGGCGGCCGGCGCCAATGTGTTCGGCAAGACCAATGTGCCGATCCGCCTGGCCGACTTCCAGAGCTACAACGAGATCTACGGGACCACCAACAACCCCTGGGACCACGCGCGCACGCCCGGCGGCTCCTCCGGCGGATCGGCGGCCGCCCTGGCGGCGGGCCTGACCGGACTGGAGATCGGCAGCGACATCGGCGGCTCGATCCGCAACCCGGCCCACTTCTGCGGCGTGTTCGGCCACAAGCCCACCTGGGGCCTCGCCCCGCCGCGCGGCCATTCCCTGGACGACAGCGTCAGCCCCAGCGACATCTCGGTGATCGGGCCGCTGGCGCGCTCGGCGCTCGACCTCGAGACCGCCCTGCGCCTGATGGCCGGGCCCGACCGGCTGGAAAGCCCGGGCCTCACCCTCGACCTGCCCGTCCTGCAGGGGCCCCTGTCCGACCTGCGCATCGCGGTGTGGGCCTCCGAGCCCTTCTGCCCGACGTCGGCGGGGGTGGCCGGACGCGTCCAGGCCGTGGCCGACGCCCTCGGCAGGGCCGGCGCGAAGGTGGACGAGCGGGCCAGGCCCGACTTCGCCCCCGCCCACAGCCACGAGGTGTTCTCCGCCCTGCTCTCCGCGGCCATGGCCGCGCGGCTGCCCGACGAGGACTTCAAGCGCCGCATCGCCAGGGCCGACGGCGCCGCGCCCGACGACGACAGCCCGGCCACCGTCCAGGCTCGCTGGCAGACCCTGCGCACCCGCGACTGGGGTCGCTACAACGAGGCGCGCAACAAGCTGCGCTGGGCCTGGCGGCGGTTCTTCGACGAGGTGGACTTCCTGATCACCCCGGTCATGCCGGTCACCGCCTTCGCGCACGACCACAGCCCGGAGGGCTCGCGCAAGATCGACATCGACGGCCACTCGGTCCCCTACTTCAACCAGACCTTCTGGGCGGGCCTGGCCGGCGTCGCCTATCTGCCGGCCACCGTCTTCCCCGCCGGGCTCGCGCCGGATGGCCTGCCCGTCGGCCTGCAGATCGTCGGCCCGGCTTACAGCGACCTGCGCACCATCGGCCTGGCGCGGCGCCTGGAAGCCATGGGTTTCGGCTTCGTCCCGCCGCCCAGCCTGGCGGAATAGTCGCCGCCACCCGGACCCCTGTTCCACCTGTTCCGACCTGTTATTCACCTGTTCCACCTGTTATTTCACGGTTTTTTCCACCTGTTACGGTCTGGAAGCGGTGATTGTTCAATGACTTGCGGCCACCTGATATCCGCCAGGAACAGGTGATAACAGGTGATAACAGGCGCCAAACAGGCCTGTTATCGATGCATAACAGGTGCGCAACAGGTGGCCGGCGGACGCCAGCGCACCACCACCTCAATTACCCCAATCCGAAATTCCCCGCGACCGCGAAGCGGAGGCGCGGAGCAGTCAAAGCGGGGACCCAGGCGTTTTTTGTTCCTTCCTTCCGTCCACACCCGCGCGGCCCCAACCGATTGCAAAAAAGCCTGGGTCCCCGCTTTCGCGGGGAATTTCGGGTGTGGGGGGCATTGAGAACGCAGGTTCGCAGGTGCGCGCCCCTGCTGCGCCGGCCGTGTGCTTTGCTTCACGATGTCAAAGAGCGCGTCCGGGCCACGAGGGCCGGGCGTGTCACGTCACCATGCGCCCGCTGATTTGGCGAGGGCCGAAGGGAAGAGCAGGAACCACGAAAAACACGAAAAACACGAACGCGTCGGCGCGACTCCCAGCCATCGCCGGAACAACGCCCGCGTTCGTGTGGTTCGTGTTTTTCGTGGTTCCCCTACCTGTCGCTGCAGAACCGACAGCTGGACCGGAACCAACGGGCGCTCATGAACCAAGGCGTGATCAATCGCAGTGTCGAAATCGCTCGGTGGCTAGCGGAACCGCACATGACGGGGTTACGGCTGCGCGTCGAAGTAGGCGAGACGCAGTTCACAGGGGAAGAGCTCCAGCGAATGAGATTGCACATGCGCGTCACCCTCATTAACGCCCAGGACGCCTATGTGCAGCACAGGGCCGGGCTGGCTGACCAGATGAGCTTGGACAACTCCATGGGACCGGTGAGGGTCCTCCTTCTAGCGCAGCCCGTCTATCGCGCGCTCTGGAAGTCTTCCCGTGCGTCCTACGCCCCAGAGTGGGCTGCCTATATCGACAGGACGATTGAACAGACACCTCTGGCCACACCAGTCGATAGCGTCGCCCGGTTCCAGGCCGACCTCGCCGAGGTCATGAGCTAAGCTGCGGTAGCGTCCGGAACCCCCGAGCGACCATGAACGCTCCGCCGCCCGGCCGCTACCGCCGGCTTTGGAGATCAGCTACCAAACTCCAGGGTCGGACCCCTTGCGCCGTTGAGGAGCTGCTCGGATGGCGATCATCGATTCCCAGGTTCACGCGTACGAGGCGAACACGCAGAAGCGGCCTTGGCACAGTGCGCCGAACTGGCCCGATCACGTTACCGGGGAAGAAATGGTGGCGGCGATGGACAAGGTCGGGGTCGACGCCGCGATCTTCATCTCAGCCTTTTCCTTGTACCGCTACGACGCGAGTTACGCGGTGGAGGTACAGCGAGCCCATCCCGACCGGTTCGCGATCGTCAAGCCGGTCGATCCGGACGATCCGGCAGTGGCTGATGTCATCGCCGATTGGAAGCAGACGCCCGGCGCCGTCGGCATCCGCATAATGATGACACGGGAGACAAGGCGCGAGCCGACCGACCCGGGGCTCGACCGGATCCTGCGCGCGGCCGCAAAGCTCGACTTTCCGGTCAACATGCTGTGCTGGGCCAACCTGGATGCGGGCGCGGCGTTGATCGATCGCCACCCCGATACCCGATTCATCATCGACCACCTGGCCATCCTGCAGCCTCGCACTCCACCCGCCCCGCCGCAGCCGTGGGCCGACCTGCCAAAGGTGCTCGGGCTTGCCAAGCGGAAGAACGCGGTCATCAAGGTGAGCGGCGCCTGCACGCTGTCCCGCGAAGCCTATCCCTTCCCGGACATCTGGGATCCGCTGGCGCGCGTGTTCGACGCCTGGGGCTTCGACCGCTGCCTGTGGGGGACGGATTGGACACGCGCCTTCGCGGTCGTCAACTACGAGCAGGCGGTCGAGCCTTTCTTCAAGACTGATCGCCTGAGCGAGAGCGAACGGGCGATGCTGATGGGCGGCGCATGCGCCAAGGCCTATGGCTGGTCGCCGGCGAAAGGCTAGGTTGTCCGCCGGCGTCGCCAGCAGGCGGACGCAAAGTGCGTCTTGACATGGCCCCGACCCAGTCGCAGCCTTTCCACAGGGTGGACACGACCTGCTGCTTGCGCCCGCACGGGTATGGCGAACGTGTCGGACTCCGTCGATCCTCTTTGCAAGAGCGAACGGGTCAGCAACGCAAGCCCTGACAATATCCGCTTTCGCTCGTGAAGAGGTTCGTCCATGCGCGACTACCGCGATGCCAAGGCTATGGCGCAAACACTACGCGCGGGCCTGAAGGTCCAGTCCATCAATATCAGCCACAGCAATGCCCTTGAACTGATCGCCAAGACGCTCGGCTGCAAGGATTGGCAAGTTCTCGCTGCCAAGATCGAAGCCGAGCGCGCGGCCGCGAAGCCAATCCATCAATCACCTAGGTCGACTGCCGCGTATTCGACTCTACTGTGTTCGTTCTGCGGCAAGACCCAGCATGAGGTCAGCAAACTCATTGCCGGGCCGAGCGTTTTCATCTGTGACGAGTGCGTCGGACTGTGCAACGACATCGTCCTTGGCCAGGACCCAGCTAACTACATCGGCGCTTTAGAAGCGCTCAACGCCAAGTCCACCGACGAACTGATCGCGTTAAAGACGAAGGTCATGGCTAGGATTCCTCAGTTGCGCCAGTTGCGGGACCTGATTGACACTGTCGGCGACCAGGCTGGACCTCCGGCGCGAGCTGATGAGCCTGATCAGGCCAACCCCCAAAAGGCGTTCATTCTCCTGAAGGTCGAGGAGCGACTGTCCGGCATACAACGGGTCGCCGAAACGGCGACTAGCTTGCTCGCCGAGCGTGGCGGCTCTTCTGGGTCCGCCTAGGCCTCCCGTCTAGCCGCTGATCGGGGAGGCGGCGCGGCCGAAGTACTCTTCCGCCAGCAGGGCGTAGAAATACTCGTCCCACCACTCGCCGGTTTCGCGAAGGAGGCCCTGGCGGAAGTGGGCTTCCCGGCGCATGCCCAACTTGTCCATCACGCGCCACGAGGCGACGTTCTCCGGTTGGCAGGTCGCCACCACTCTGTGACAGCGCAGCGTCTCGAACGCATGGGCCAAGAGCGCGCGGGCGGCCTCGGTGGCATAGCCCTGTCGCTGGTGTGGGCGGCCAATAGCCCAGCCGATCTCGTGCGTGGCGCGCCCAAACCAGGGATGGAAGTCCATGTGCCCCACGAGCTCGCCCGAAGCGCGTTCGACGACGGCGATCGCCCTCGGGCGAGGCCCTGCGTTCTTGTCGGCAAAGTCCTGCGCCCCGGTCTTGTCCAGCCGCCCCTCCGGCAGCCACCGCGTGACCAGGGGATCGCCCATGTAAAGATGGATGGCCGGCCCGTCGGACGCAGTGAACCGCCTCAACGTCAGCCGCTGCGTCTCAAGGCGCGTAACCTTCCCCGCCAACGTCAGGCCTCTCCCATGCCTGACAGTACACCGCCACACCCGGCCGCCAAGGCCGCCGCCGCCCGGCTATTCGGTTGCAGCGTCCGCTTCCTGGCGATTGAGTCGTGACCGCTCGCGACCGGCGACAAGCTTGCGGGGCGCGGTCGGATTACTTTCCGGCTGCCGCGATGACCAGCTTGGCCTGGGCCATACCGCCGCCGATGGCTGTGGCGACGCAGTCCTGGTCCTTCGGGTCGGGCGGATACAGGCTGGCCGGATAAAGGGTATCGAGCTGCTGGCAGG
>JBIOEG010000050.1:0-31127 GCA_044445825.1 Caulobacterales bacterium | reverse complement strand
TCAACCACGGAGGTCACGGAGGAGCACGGAGATCACGGAGACTATGGCCTTCACGCGCGGGCCGCGCGCGTGACATGGACAAGCCGCTGGCGCGACTTTTCCCGAGCGACGCCCTGAGCATCGGAAGCCCACTCCGTGAACTCCGTACTCCTCCGTGACCTCCGTGGTGAGTCTTCACGACCCTCATCCGAAGCTTGATTGGCCGGTCCGGCCGCCTGCGCATCCGTAGCCCTCGCCCCGCGCAGCAGGGAGAGGTGAGGTGAGGGGCGCCTCCGCCGAACAAGCCAGGGGTCGTGCTACAACGGCCGCCTACTCGGCGGTGGAGGCGCGGAGGCTCATGACGCTGGCGATCTCCGTGAGGAACGTGAGCAAGTCGTTCGGCGATCGACACGTCGTGCGCGGCCTGGCCCTGACGGTGGACAAGGGCAGGATCACCGGACTGCTGGGACCGAACGGGTCCGGCAAGACGACGACGCTGCGCTTGCTGTGCGGTCTGCTCAGGGCGGACAGCGGCGAGGGCGAGGTGCTGGGCCTCGACTTCCGCACGCAAAGCGCCGCGATCCGGCGGCGGACCGGCTATGTGACCCAGCGTTTCTCGCTGTACGACGACATGACCGTCGCCGAGAACCTCAGCTTCGTGGCGCAGGTCTATGGCCTGGACGCCCGCGCGCGCCGTGTCGACCAGGCTGTGCGCCGCCTGGGGCTCGCGGATCGGCGCGGCGAACTCGCCGGCGCCCTTTCGGGGGGCTGGAAGCAGCGGCTGGCCCTGGCGGCGGCCACCTTGCACGAACCGGAGCTGCTGCTGCTGGACGAGCCCACCGCGGGGATCGACCCGCAGGCGCGGCGGGCGTTCTGGGAAGACATCCAGGCCCTGGCCGGCCAGGGCGTGACGGTGCTGGTCTCCACCCATGACATGGCCGAGGCCGAGCGCTGCCGCGACATCGCCTACCTGCTGCAGGGCCGGGTGGTCGCGCGGGGCGCGGTGGCCGAGATCATCCGCCAATCGAGCCTCGCGGCCTTCGTCGGGGAGGGCCCGGACGTCGAGGCCGCCGCCCACGACCTCGCGCTATCGGCGGGCGTAGCGGCCGTCACGCTGGTCGGCTCGACGGTCCGGGTGACCGGCGTGGACCGACCCGCGCTGCAGCAGGCGATCGAGAAACACCGCGGGCCGCCGAATGCATGGTCGGAGGCCACCCCTTCCCTGGAAGAAGCCTTCCTGCAGCTGATGGCCGACCGTCCGGACGCGAACGGCCCGGTCAGTCCAGCGTGCGACGGTAGGTGAGCATCGCCAGCGCGCAAGCGGCGATGGTCAGGGCCGCGAGGGCCCAGAGGTCGCCGCCGACGTCGGCCAGACTGTTCCCCTTGAGCATGACGCCGCGGGCGATGCGCAGGAAATGGGTGTTGGGCAGCGCCTCGCCGATCCACTGCGCCCACCTCGGCATGCCCTGGAACGGGAACATGAATCCGGTGAGCATCACCGACGGCAGGAAGAAGAAGAACGTCGCCTGCATGGCCTGGAACTGGCTTCGGCACAGGGTGGAGATGGCGAAGCCCACCGCGAGGTTGGCCAGGATGAACAGGGTCGAGGCCCCGGTGAGGCCGAGGTAGGAGCCCAGCATCGGGACGTGAAACAGGAATCGCGCGGCGACCAGCACCAGCACAAGCTGGGCGTAGCCGACGGCCACATAGGGCAGCATCTTGCCCAGCATGATCTCCACGGGCCGAAGTCCCATGCCGAGCAGGCCCTCGAAGGTTCCGCGCTCGGTCTCGCGCGTGATCGCCAGAGCCGTGATCAGCACCATGGTCTGGGTCAGGACCAGCCCGATGAGGCCGGGGACGATGTTGATCACCGTCAGTCCGTCCGGGTTGTAGAGCCGGTGCACGACCACGTCGAAGGGCGGGACGTCATTGTTGAACTGTCCGGACGGATCTTCCTTGGCCATGGCCGCGGGGACCGCCGACAGGGCGGCCAGAGGACTTGCGATGGCCATCGGATCGGCGCCGTCCGCGTCCACGAACACGTGCGGCCTGGCGCCGTTGTTCAGGTCACGCATGAAATTCGGCGGGATCCGCACGACGAAGTCGACCTTGCCGGTGGTCAGGAGCCGGCGCGCCTGGGCTTCGTCGGGGCTGACGCGCACCACCTTGAAGTAGGTGGTGGTCTCCAGAATGCTGCGCACGTCGTCGGCGGCGACCGCGCTGTCCTGCACCACCACCGCGGTGGGCAGGTGCTTGGGCGTGGCGTTCACCGCATAGCCGAACATGATCAGCTGGATCACCGGCACGCCGACCATGGTGGCGAAGGTCAGCCGGTCGCGCCGCATCTGGCGCCACTCCTTGACGAACACCGCGGCGATGCGCCCGAGCATGGCCCGGATGCTCATGGCGCGCGGCCTCGCGCGCGCCCGCTCGCAGGTGGTGGCTGGATCGGCAACGGCAGCCCTCGGCCCGGGAATGGTGTCCAACTCCGCCGGCCATTGCTAGAGCCTTTCGCGCGCCGGCGATGTCCCACGCCACGCGACATTGCTAGTGTGTGAGTATCGCCAAGGCGTTCCGCCGCGCGGGGGGTGTCATGGGTCGCGCCCTGGGTTGCTATGAGCGCGCCGCCGTCTTGACCGACGGCCGGGCGCCGTTCCACGCGGCGATCGCGGCCACCTTCGACATGGAGCTCGATCCCGACGAGGTGCGCCGCGCGCTCTCGCAGACGGTGCGGCGCGCGCCGCTGGCGTCGATGTATCCCGTGGACGGCCGCTTCGAGCCCTGCGGCGTGGCGGAACCCGAGTTCATCGTCATGGACGGCGACGGCGCGACGCTCGATGCGGAAGTGGACGTCCTGCTGTCCGACCGGCCGCGCCAACGGGGCGTCCATCCGGTTCGCGCGCGCCTGATCCGCTCGCCGACGACGACGTCCCTGCTCATCGCCGCGCCGCACTATCTGGTCGACGCCATCTCTCTGGGAAACCTGCTGTTCGGGGCGCTCGGCGACGGCGACGAAGTCGCGTCAGGCGCGGCCCAGACCCCGCCGGCCGTAGAGGATCTCTTTCCCGCCGCATATCGTGGCCTCCGCGCGGCCCCCAGGATCGCCGCCTTCGTGGCGTCGCAGGTCGCCGACGACGCCCACGTGCGACTGAACCGGATCGGCGCCGGGCCCCCGCGCGCGCCGCCGCCAGGACGCTCGCGACACGTCGTGCGCGACCTCGACGCCGATTTCGCCCTGCGTCTCGGCGCGGCGATGCGGCGGCGCGAGTGCACCCTGAACGGCCTGCTGGCCGCAGTCGCGGCTCGCGTGTTCGCCACGCGGTTCCTGCAGCGGGCGGATGGTCCGGTGACGGTGATGGGCTTTCGCGACCTGCGCCAGCGCGTTGAGCCGCCGATCGCGGCGGACGCGATCGGGGTGAACTTCTCGATGGTGCGGCACGTCATCGAGCTGTCAGGAGAGAACATCTGGGATTCCGCGGCGCAAGCGTCGCGGACCCTGGCGGTGAGCGGCCGGCGCGGCGACGCCTTCGTGGCGAACCTCATTGCGCCGCAGATGGTCGCCGCGGCCTTCGCCATGGGCATGCGTTTCGCCGACGTCGCGGTCTCCGCGCCGCTGCTGAAGTGGCCGAGAGCCACGTTCGTGCAGGACCTGCGCCGGTTCTCGGGCTTCGTCTCCGCCATGCCCCTGGCGCCGCCGCTGAGCATCATCGCCGCCCAGAGCCCCGCCGGACTGTCGCTGAGCTTCATGTACGTCGACAGCGAGTTCGACGCCCAGACGGCCGCCGCCATGGCGGACGAGGTGATCGGCCGCCTGGCAGCCGCCCTGAATGGCGCACAGTCATGAGCGACATGGCGAAGGTGTGCGCGGTGGTGGCCCGCCAGTTGGGCCTTGCTCAGGTGTCGCCAGATCAGCGGCTGATCGAGGACCTGGCGGCGGAGTCCCTCGACTACGTCACCATCGCCCTGGCGCTCGAGACGGCTTTCGGGGTCTGGATACCCGACGATCTGCTCTATGAGATCGACGTGGTCGGCGATTTCGCGCGGGCGCTCGACGCGACCTCCGGGGCGCGGGGCGCATGACCGAGGCCGGACTTCCCAGCGACACCATGCTGCACGTCCTGCAGTGGCGCGCGGCGACCATGCCCGACCAGATCGCCGCCTGGTTCGAACGCGAGCCGCTCAGCTACGGCGCGCTGTGGACGGGCATCGAAGCGGCCGCCGCGGTGCTTCGGGCGGCCGGGGTGGACGAAGGCGACCGCGTCGTCATCGCCCTGCCCAACGGCCTGGGCTTCTTCCCGGCCTTCTACGGCGCGCAGCTGGCTTCGGCGATCGCCGTGCCGGTGATGCCGGCCGCCTCGCCCGCTCGCCTCGGCGAACTGGCCGCGCGATGCGGCGCCCGCGCCGTGGTGGTTCCCGACGAAGCGCAAGGCCCGGTCATCGCGGCGCTGGGCGGGGCGGTGAAGGTCCTGTCGCCCGGGGGTCTGGCGTGGATGGAGCGCGCCGCGTCACTGCCTCTGCCGTCGGCGGAACAGGTCGCCTACCTGCAATACACCTCCGGCAGCACCGGCGATCCCAAGGGGGTGATGATCACCCACCGGGCGCTGATCACCAACGCCCGCCAGATGATCGAGCGCATGCGGATCACCGAGGCGGAGCGCCTGGTCAGCTGGCTGCCGGTCTATCACGACATGGGCCTGATCCTGATGACCGTGGCGCCTATGTATCTGGGCGCGCAGACGCATCTGCTGCCCACCAGCCTGACCGACATCGACCACTGGCTGGAGACCATCGAGCGGGTGAAGGCCACCTTCACCGGCGCGCCCGACTTCGCCTGGCGGCTGTGCGTGCGTCGCCCGCTCAAGCGGCCCTACGACCTCTCCTCGCTGCGCCTGGCGCCCAACGGCGCCGAGCCGGTGCGCGCCGACACCATCCGCGCCTTCGAGGAGACCTTCGCCCTGCCCGGCGTCATGGCGTCAGGCTACGGCCTTGCCGAGGCGACGGTGGGCGTCTCCCTCACCCGGCCAGGCGAACGGCCCAGGATCGACGCGCGGGGCAATGTTTCCGCCGGGCCGCCGTTCGTCGGCGTCGAGATCGAGATCCGGCGGCAGGGACGGCTGTGCGCGCCCGGCGAGGTGGGCGACATCCACGTCCGCAGCCTCGCCAATTCCAACGGCTATTTCGGCGACCCGGAGGCGACCGCTGCCCTGTTCGACGACCGAGGCTTCCTGGCCACCGGCGATCTGGGCTACCTCGACGACGGCGGCGAACTGTTCGTCATCGGGCGCAAGAAGAACTCGATCATCGTCGCCGGGCGGACGATCGCCCCGCGCGAGGTCGAGGAGGCCGCGGAGGCCAGCCCGCTGGTGCGCTTTGCCGCCGCCCTGGGCGTCGACCGGGGCGAGCGGGCCGGCGAACAGATCGTCGTGCTCGCGGAGGTCCGCGCCGAGGGGGCCGACGCCCAGGCGCTGGCGCAGACCGCGCGGGCCATCGTGCTCGCGGTGAACGAGAAGGTCGGCATGCGGCCGCTCGAGGTTCTGCTGCTCGCGCCGCGCGCCATCCCGCTCACGCACAACGGCAAGGTCCAGCACGCGCGGCTGCGCGGCGCCTATCTCGACGGTTCGCTCGCCCGCTCCGGGGCGGTGCTCTATCCGCCGCCTGTCTGAGATCGGCCGGTCGAACCGGTCAGCGGACTTCCAGGGCGATCTGTTCACCCCGGTCGTTGCGCTGCTGCCAGCGGTCGCCGGCGGCGTGACCCGGCCGGAACTCGGCGCAGCGGGGCTTGGCGGGGCGCGCCAGTTCGCGGCCTTTCGGACCGGTCAGCGCCGCGAGGCAGACCGTCGAACCATTGTTCGTGAGGGTCCAACGTCCATGCCCCTTTTCGCCCATGGCGCCCTGCCACGAAAAGGTGTGGTCCGCCCGCACCCAGAACCGCTGGGTCTGGTTCTGCGAGTCGGTGAGCACCACGACGTGACCGTAGAGCGATGACATCCGGTCACCGGCCTGGCGGCCGTTCGGCGCCCGATCGGCCGCGAACGGGTGACGAAGCGCGCGGTCGGAACCCCCGCCCGGCTGGCCTTGCACCGAGCCGGCCACCCCGCACAGCAGGGCGACTGTGAGCGCCCAGGCAAATTGCCGCATGAGCATGCCTTCCGTGAATCCACAGCTGCGCGCCGCAGCAGGCGACAGGATAGCACGAAGCGCCCGCCCTGGCGCTGGCGACGCGCGGCCGGCCGCGCCGCCTGGCAGGGCTGACCGCGCGCCTGAGTTGGTCTAGGCTCTCAGCGGAGGATCTGCGTCATGCTCACCGGCGCCCATCGCAGCGATCTGCAAGCCCGGGCGGCCTTGCCGCCGGACCTGGCGGAGTTGCGCGCCGCCGCGCTCAGCGCGCGCAACCCCGACTGCGCCGACGCCCGCGTGGCCATCGCAGCGGCCCTGGCCCATGTGGCGTTCGCCGCGCCCGAGCGGCTGGTGGAGGTGTATGACGTCCTGGCGCGGGCCTGGCTGGACGAGCCCATCGCCGGGCCGAGTCTGATATTCGCCGAGGCGGAGCCGCTTCCCATTCCGGAAGAGTTCTGGGACGCATTCTGGACGCTGCGCGACGCCATCGCGGCGGGCGGCATGGGTGCGGGCGACGTCACCCGACGCACGGCCACGCTGGGCTCGAGCCTGCATCCCGAGTTTCACCTGCGCGCGGCGAGCGCGGCCCTGTCGTTTGTGGGCGTCGCCGAGGCGGCCGCGAGCGGGACGCCGCCGCGGTTGTCCATGCAAGCGCTGGCGCAGTGCGCGCCGGGGTCGCTTGGCGAAGCGCTGCATCGGCTGGTGACAGACCACGGATTCGACCTGGAACCCCTGGATCGCGACACCCTGAACCTGGACCTGCAGGCCGCGCCGCAGAACTACCTCAGCGCCCGCATGCTGCAGTCGCACGACCTTTGGCACCTGGTCGCCGGCTATGAGACCACCGGCCTGCACGAGATCGCGATCTCGGCCTTCCAGATGGCCCAGTTCGGCCAGCCCTATTCGGCGATCTTGCTGGCCGGCGTCATGGTGGGCGCGTCGGTGCGCGAGGACGCCTTCGTGCGCATGCTGCACACCGTTGTCACCGGCTGGAAACACGGTCGTGAGACCCCGCCGATGATCGGCATTCCCTGGGAGGAGGTGTGGGACCTGCCGGTGGAGGAAGTGCGCGAGCGCTACGGCGTACGCCCCTACGCAAGCCCCTACCCGGCCGATCTCGTCGAGCGCCTGCGGGCGGCGTAGCGGCCGCGCCCTTCGGCGGATCGAACCCGGCGCGAACGCTCTACTTCGCTGGGGAAGCCGCCGGCGCAGACGCCGCGGCGTCGCCCGCCTCCGCCTGTTCGAGCATCTTCCGCGCTGTGGAGTTCAATGCGCCCGGATGGGGTGCGTAGGCGACACGCTCGAGCACGATCTCGGCGGTCTTGAAGTCCTTGATATTGATCAGGGCCGCGGCGGCGGCCACCGCGATGTCCTCCACCTGCGGCGCAAGCTGGTGGGCCGCCATCAGGACGTCGGCGACATACTTCGGCGTCACGCTCGATGAGCCGCCGAGGCTTACCCCGAACAGATAGAGAGCCTGATAGCTGTTGGCGTCCACCTGGTGAGCCCGGATCAGATAAGGCTGCGCTCTTGCGTATAGATCGGCGCGATTGGCCGCATCCTTGCTGCCGGCTTCGATGTAGCGAAGGCCCTTCAGGTACAACGCCTCCAGGTCGCGCGGATCGGCCGCGAGCAGCCTGTCAAGAGCGGCGTCCGCCTTCGCCGAATCGCCGTATCGCGTCTCCGCCAGGCCCAGGCTTCGCAGAGCCAAGGGATCGTCAGGAAACGCGGCTGCTTCATCACGAATCTGCTGCAGGAACTTGGACTTCTCGTTGTCGTTGACAGCACCGATCTGCAGCCGCGCGTGATCCAGCAGCAGCCGGTCTGCCGACGCGGGCAGCGTGGTCACGGTCATCGGAACGTCCGGCAAGGGAATGTTGTGCAGGATCAGGCCCGGCATCCCGCTGACGACGTACTTGGATAGCGTCTTCTGAAATGCGTCGAACTCCACACCGAATGCGCTGTGGAACGCCACCTTGGCGTCGGCGCCCTGTTGCAGGGCCAGCAGGTACTTGGCGAGCTTCACCTTCCGCGCCTCGTCGGAGAGAAGGTAGTGGGCCGACAGCCAGCTCTCGGGATAGAATTGCGGATTCTTGGTGTCGGACTTGCCTTGACGTGGCGCGATGACGTCCTCGATGGGCATCCATGCCGAGGTGAGCAACCAATCGGTCCGGTTGGGGGCAAAGGCGCCGATATGCACGCCGTCACGTTCGAACGTCATGGTCGAACAATACTCCGCGAATCCTTCCTGGTACCAAACCGGATAGGCGGCAGGGAAGTATTGCGATGCGAAGTAATGGGTGTATTCGTGAAACACGATCACTTGACCCTTGAGCTGGTCATCCGACACATCGTTGCGCACGGCTAATGCAAAGACGGCCTGTGGCGCGGCGAAGTAGACTCCATAGGCGTCCATCTCCATGTATGGATCGACTCGTTGGATTCCGGATTGTCCCGCCACGAGGTAGACGTGGAACTTCGTGGCTGACGGCGGCGCGCGGACCCCGGTGAGTAGCCGTAGGACGCGATCATAGTTCTCCAGGTTCTGCGTGAACTTGCGCAGGCCGGGTTCCTCGCCGTCGCTGTAGACGATGAACTGCGGGCTCTCGGCCATGAGCCATCGCGCCTGTGCGTCACGCGCGCCGACCAGAGTCAGAGCGATCACGCCCAGGAGCACGCTCAGACAGGTCTTGATCATTGCGCCCACCGGTACGGAACCGTTTCCCCGCGCCATCATCGGTTGCGGCTCAACTCCCCGCAAGGTGCGCCGCGGTCAGTTCGATCGCCTCGACCAGTCCGACCCTCCGCAAGCTGACGCCCTCGGGCAACCCGTTGAACAGCCTGGTGGGCGCGGCGGCGTCCAGCATCACGAACACGCCCTTGTCGTCTGCCCGGCGGATCAGTCTGCCGAAGGCCTGAGCGATGCGGCCCCGGGCGATGGCGTCGTCGTAGCCCTTGCCGCCGAACCGGCCCCGCCGCGCCTTGTGCAGGATGTCGGGGCGCGGCCAGGGGATGCGGTCGAACACCAGCAGGCGAAGCGAGCGCCCCGGAACATCGACGCCGTCGCGCACGGCGTCAGTGCCCAACAAGCAGGCGTCCTCCTCCGCCCGGAAGATGTCCACCAGGGCGCCTGCCTCGAGAGGGTCCACGTGCTGGGCGTACAGGGCCAGCCCCCTGTCGGCCAGCGGCCCGGCCATGCGCTCATGCACCGCGCGCAGGCGGCGGATGGCGGTGAACAGGCCCAGCGCCCCGCCGCCCGCGGCCAGGAACAGCTCGCGCATGGCGGCCGCCACCTGGCGCGGATCGTCCCGGCCCACGTCGGTGACCACCAGGGCGCGGGCGTTGGCCTCGTAGTCGAAGGGCGACGACAGCTTCAGGGTCTTCGGCCGCTCGGGGAAGCGCGCCGAGCCTGAGCGCATCTCGGCCAGGGCGAAGGGATCGTCCAGGGAGGCGTCGGTGAGGGTGGCGCTGGTCACCAGCACCCCGTGCGCCGGCGCTAGCACGGCGGCGGTGAGCGGCTCCGTGGGGTCCACCCAGTGGCGGCGGCAGGCGGCGTCCACCACCCGGCCATAGAGGAAGGTGGCGTCGAACCAGTCCACGAAGTCGGGATCGTCCTCCGCGTCTTCCTCGATGGCCTTCAGCATCGATCGCCAGGCCGGCAGCATCATTCGCGCGCGCCGGTCGAGGCCGCGCAGGGCGCCTTCGATGCGCGCCCGCTCGCCGGGCGGCAGGGTGGCGGCGTCCTCGTCGAGCACCTCCTCCAGGTGACGCGCCAGGGCCAGCAGCGGGGCCTCGACCGCGGCGAGCGCCCGGGCCGCCCCGGCGGCGGTCTCGCGCACCCGTTCCAGCGCTGGGCGCGCGGCACACTCCATGCCGAGTTCGGACTGGTCCGCGCGGGCGCGCAGCTGCTCCAGCACGGCGGCCAGGAAGGTCTCCACCGGGCCGATGGGATTCACCTCGCCGGTGGGCGGGGCGATGCGTCCGGACCAGCCCTCGCCCGGCAACGCGGCCGCCGCGCGGGTGGCGTCGATCAGCGCCCGACGCGCGGCGTCGCGCTCGGTAAGCACCTCGGCCAGGCGCGCCTCCAGGCCCCGCCCGCGGCGTCCGCGCCCCTCCGGTCCGCGGATCCACCGGCGCATCTCCGCCGCCTCGGCGCCGGACAAGGCGGCGGCGAAGGCGTTGTCGGCGGCGTCGAACAGGTGGTGGCCCTCGTCGAAGACGATGCGCTTGAGGGTCGCCGTTTCGGCGTCCGCCTTCTGGCCCCGGGCCGCGCGCGCGCCGTCGAAGGCCGCCTGGGTGAGCACCAGCGCGTGGTTGGCGATCACCAGATCGGCGCGCCGAGAGGCCCGCACCGCCCGCTCGATGAAGCAGGCGCGGTAGTGCGGGCAGCCGGCGTGGATGCACTCGCCGCGCCGGTCCACCAGGTTCGAGGCCGAGGCCTGGGCCGCCGGACCCACCGCGAACAGAGTCGGCAGCCACCCGGGGAAATCGCCGCCGGTCATGTCGCCGTCGCGCGTGGCCCTGGCCCAGCGCGCCGCCAGCGCCAGGCCGATGAGGTCGCCGCCGCCAAGTTGGGAGGCGTTCACCGCCTCCTGGAAGTTCAGCAAGCACAGATAGTTCTCGCGGCCCTTGCGCACGACCGCCTTGCGGGCGCGCACCGCGGGGTCGGGATAGAGGGCGTGGCTCTCGCGTTCAATCTGCCGTTGCAGGGCGCGGGTGTAGGTGGAAACCCACACGGCAGGGCCGTTGGCCTCGGCCCAGAGCGAGGCCGGCGCGAGGTAGCCCAGGGTCTTGCCGACGCCGGTGCCCGCCTCGGCCAGCATCATCCGGGGCTCGCCCTCGCGCTCGCGGGGCTGGAAGGCGAAGGCGGTCTCGGCGGCGAACTCCGCCTGGGTGGGCCGCGCCTCGTCGAGGCCCATGCGCTCAAGCAGCTCGGCCAGGCGCGCGGCGGCGGCCTGTGGATCGACGGGCTTGGAGCCGGCCTCGCCAGGCGGCGCCTGGTCCTCCCACTCCGGCGAGCGGGCCCAGACGTCGAGTCCGGTCCCCCGCCAGGGCCTGCCGATGGGAACAGACCGCAGGGCGCCGATCACCGCGGGCGCCCACGCCCAGCCGGCCCTGCCCAGGGTCTCGGCCACGGCCAGCGCCTCCTCGCGGCTGGGCTTGGGCGTCAGCGCCAGTTCGGCCAGCAGCACCCGGCACGCCTCGCGCAGCGACGCCGCCTGCTCGGCGGCGCCCTTGGGCTCCGGCAGGCCCGTGGCCAGCGCCAGGCCCGCCGCCGAGGGCGCGCAGAAGGCGGCGGGGCGGGTGAAGGCGAACAGCTCCAGCGCGTCGAATCGCCCGGCAGAACGCGGCGGGGCGTTCATCGCCAGGCGCCGTGCGGTCATGGCCGCGTGGGCCAGCAGGACCGGGCCGGCCTCGAACAGATCCCGCGCTTCGGGGGCGCGCACCGCATTGCTCCCGGCCCCGTCGGCGATCGCCGCGCGCGGGCCGGGCAGGACCACCAGGGCAGCGGCGAGATCGAGAGTCGGCGCGGGGGCGTTCACAGGCGATTTGTACGCCGAATGTGGGCGAAACGAAAAGAGAACAAAGTCTTGGCGCTGAGGCCGCGCCATGCTAGATAGCTATCTCTCATGGCTAGTACCGAACCTCACCCCGATGACGATTGGAGCTTGGCCGACGCCAAGGACCGGTTGTCTGAGGTCGTTCGGCGGGCGCGCGGACAACGCCCGCAGACGATCAAGGTGCGCGGCGAACGGGCCGCCATCGTGTTGTCGGCCAGCGAGTATGACGCGTTGACGGCGCCGGACGCCCCGAAAACTCTGAAGGACTTGATCCGCGCGATGAACCTGGATGGCGTGGATTTGACGCGCGATCCGAGGCCCGCGCGCGACATAGACCTTTGAGCTTCCTGCTCGACACCAACGCGATCAGCGAGCCAGGTCGGCCCACTCCGGATCCATCGTTCGTCGCCTGGTTCGACGCCGCGCCCGAGACCGAAATCTTCTTGAGCGTCATCACCCTCGGTGAGCTACGCCGTGGCGTCGCCTTGCTGCCGCCCGGAGCGCGGCGCACCGGGCTGGAAGGCGTTCACCAAGCCATTCTGAGACGATATGGCCGCCAGATCATCCCGATCGACACCGCCATCGCTCTGACCTGGGGAGAGATCACCGCCAGCCACCGGCGGCGCGGGCGCAGTCCAAGCATGTCGGATGAGTTGATCGCCGCAACGGCGCTGAATCGCAATCTCACCGTCGTGACGCGCAATGTGGTCGACTTCGAAGCCTCCGGCTGCAGAATTCTCTCGCCCTGGTCGGCCTGATGGACGACGGCCGCGCCCTCGCCGCCCTGCCTCCCCGCTTCGCCGAGTGGTTCGAGGCGCGGGGCTGGTCGCCGCGGGCGCATCAGCTGGCCATGGTGGAGAAGGCGCGGGCCGGCCGCAACGCCCTGCTGATCGCGCCCACCGGCGGCGGCAAGACCCTGGCCGGCTTCCTGCCGAGCCTGATCGAGTTGGCCGAGCGGCCGCGCCCCAACGCGGCGCCAAGCGTCCACACCCTCTACATTTCGCCGCTGAAAGCCCTGGCGGTGGACGTGGAGCGCAATTTGATGGCGCCGATCGCCCAGATGGGCCTGCCGATCAAGGCCGAGTCGCGCACCGGCGACACCGGCGTCGCCCGCCGCCAGCGCCAAAGGGTCAAGCCGCCGGACATCCTCCTCACCACCCCCGAACAACTGGCCCTGTTCTGCGCCTGGGAGGGCGCGCGGCTGTACTTCGAAGATCTGCAGTGCGTGATCATCGACGAGGTGCACTCCATCTGGCCGTCGAAGCGCGGCGACCTGCTGGCCCTGGACCTCGCGCGCATCCAGCAGTTCGCCCCGCGCCTGCGCCGGGTGGGCCTGTCCGCCACCGTCGAGGATCCGGACGTCATCCGGCGCTGGCTGACCGCGACCACGGAGCATGACGTCGACCTGGTGCGCGGCTCGGCCGGCGCGCCGCCGGTGGTGGACGTGCTGCTCTCCGAAGGCCAGGTGCCCTGGGCCGGGCACACCGCCCACCACGCGATGCCGGAGGTCTACGAGACCATCAAGTCGGCCCGCACCGCCCTGGTGTTCGTCAACACCCGCTTCCAGGCGGAGTTCGCCTTCCAGGAGCTCTGGCGGCTGAACGACGACAATCTGCCCATCGCCCTGCACCACGGCTCCCTGTCGGCCGAGCAGCGCCGCAAGGTGGAGGCTGCCATGTCGCGCGGGGCCTTGCGCGCCGTGGTCTGCACATCGACCCTCGACCTGGGAATCGACTGGGGCGACGTGGACCTGGTGATCCAGCTGGCCTCGCCCAAGGGCGCGTCGCGCATGGTGCAGCGGATCGGGCGCGCCAACCACCGCCTGGACGAGCCGTCGCGCGCCCTGTTCGTGCCGGCCAACCGCTTCGAGATGCTGGAGTGCCAGGCCGCCCGCGAGGCCATCGCCGAGAACGCCCTGGATGTGGAGCCGGAGCGCCCGGGCGCCCTTGATGTCCTGGCCCAGCACGTCATGGGCTGCGCCTGCTCCGAACCCTTCGACCTGTTGACCCTCTATGACGAGATCCTCACCGCCGGGCCATACCGGAACCTGGCTTGGGAAGACTTCGAGCAGGTGATCGATTTCGTCTCCACCGGCGGCTATGCGCTGAAGACCTATGACCGCTATCGCAGGATCGTGCAGGGCCTGGACGGCCTGTGGCGGGTGCGCAACGCCGAGACCGCCCTGCGGCACAGACTGAACGTCGGAGCCATCGTCTCGCCGCAGATGCTCAGTGTACGCATCGCATCCGGCCGTCGCGCGACGCCGGGCCGCAAGATCGGCGAGGTGGAGGAAGGCTATCTGGAGGTGCTGCAGCCGGGCGACACCTTCATCTTCGCCGGACAAGTCTGGCGACTGCTGGGAGTCACGGGCCTCGACGTGCTGGTCACCCCGGCGCCCGGCGAAGACGCGAAGATGCCGTCATGGGGCGGATCGAAATTCGCCATCTCGACGATCCTTGCACAGAAGGTCCGTCACCTGATGAGCGACGGCGCACGATGGGACGTTCTGCCGGACGACACCCGGGAATGGCTGGAGATCCAGCGCGACCGCTCCGCCATCCCCGCCGAGGATGAGATGCTGCTGGAGACCTTCCCGCGCGGCCGGCGCAACTTCCTGGTCGCCTATCCCTTCGAGGGCCGCCTGGCGCACACCACCCTGGCCATGCTGCTCACCCGCCGGCTCGAACGTCTGGGCGTCGGGCCATTGGGCTTCGTCTGCAACGATTACGCCGTGGCAGTTTGGTCCCTGAATCCCATGGACGCGCTTGATCTCGACGACCTGTTCGCCGAGGACATGCTGGGCGACGACCTGGAATCGTGGCTGGCTGAGAGTTCGATGATGAAAGGCTCGTTCAAGGCCTGCGCCTTGATCGCCGGCCTCATCGAGCGGCGGTTCACGGGTCAGCAGAAGTCGGGGCGTCAGATCACCTTCTCCACGGACCTCGTCTATGACGTGCTGCGGCGCCACCAGCCGGACCACCTGCTGCTGACCTGCGCTCGGGCGGACGCGGCCAGGGGCCTGGTGGACGTCACGCGCCTCGGCCAGCTGCTGACACGCATCAAGGGGCGCATCCGGCACGCGGCGCTCGACCACCTGTCGCCCTTCTCGGTGCCGATGATCCTGGAGATCGGCAAGCAGCGGTCGCCGGGCGGGGCGGGCGAGATGATCCTCGCCGAGGCCGCCGAAACCCTGATCGCCGAGGCGACGGCATGAGCGCAGAGGAGAACGGTTTCCGCTACGCCTTCGCCCGCTCCCCGTGCGGCGGCGTGACCCTGGGGCTTGGCGACGGCGAGGTCGTATTGCGCCCGTCCGGCGCGCTGTGGCTCGCCGGCGAGCGCCTGCTCGTCGCCGCGGACCTGCACCTGGAGAAGGGCTCCGCCTACGCCGCGCGAGGCCAGCTTCTGCCCCCCTACGACACCCGCGAGACCCTTGCGCGCCTCACCGCCGAGGCCGCGCGCCTCTCGCCCCGGGCCATCGTGCTGCTGGGCGACAGCTTCCACGACGGCGGCGGCGAGGCGCGGCTCGCCGCCGCGGACGTCGCCGCAGTGAACGCGCTCGCCGGCGCGGCGGAGCTGATCTGGGTGGTCGGCAATCACGACCGCGACGGTCCACGCGCCCTGCCGGGCTTCGTCGCGGCGGAGATGCGCTTCGCGGGCCTTCGCCTGGTGCACGAGCCCGCGCACGGGCCGCAAGGCGGCGAGGTCGCGGGCCACCTGCACCCCTGCGCCAAGGTCAAGGGCCGCACCGGCGCCGTCAGGCGGCGATGCTTCGTCACGGACGGCGAGCGGCTGGTGCTGCCGGCCTTCGGCGCCTACGCCGGCGGGCTCAATGTGCGTGACCGAGCGTTCCAGAGCCTGTTCGTTCGCCGCCCCATGGCCGTCGCCCTCGGCGAACGCCAGGCGCACCCTGTCGGCTGGGACCTGTTGCGGCCTGATTGATTCGGCGCGGTGGGCCCACGCCTCCCCCTCGTCACCCCGGCCGCCGAGGAGCGGACGGCCTCAGTTCGCGTAGACCGACAGTTTGGTCAGGGTGGTGGGATCCAGCGAGCCGGTCTGCGTCATGTTCTGGTCATGCTGGAAGGCGGCGATGGCCAGGCGCAGGGCCGGCGACGGCGCGCCGTCCGCCGGGCCTTGGAAGTAGCCCAGCTGCGACAGCGCCTTCTGTGCGGTGACCAAGTCGGCGGAGGCCGTCGCGCCGGCCGGCGCGGACGGGGCGGTCGGAGCGGCGGCGGTGGAGGGCCGGAACGCCGCGGCGGCGTGTTCCGCCTCGGCCTTGGCCTGAGGTGTCAAGGTGGTGCTGACCCGGGCCGCGGCGATGCCCGACTCCTGGTCGCCGGCCTTGGACGCGATCAGGTACCACTTGTAGGC
This sequence comes from Caulobacterales bacterium, assembly GCA_044445825.1. Classification (GTDB taxonomy): domain Bacteria; phylum Pseudomonadota; class Alphaproteobacteria; order Caulobacterales; family Caulobacteraceae; genus Acaudatibacter. Next base: position 15,102 of record JBIOEG010000050.1, on the reverse strand, counting down.
CTCGGCGGCGTTGGGGCTCACGCCAACCCCCGCCTCATAGAGCTTGCCGAGATTGTACTGGCTGTCCACCAGCCCCAGTTCTGCCGCCCGGCGGAACCACTCGACGCCGACCGTCGGGTTGCGCGGACCGCCCGTTCCGTCGAAGTAGTCCATGCCGAGGTTGTGCATGGCCTTGCGGTCGCCGCCCTCGGCGGCGCGTTGGGTCCACAGCCGCGCCTGGATCGCATCCTTGGCCACACCCTCGCCCTTGGCGTAGCGCTCGCCGATGAAGAACTGCGCCTGGGCGTAGCCTTGGTTGGCGAGGCGGCGGATGTCGTCCAGCCCGGTCTTGGGATTGGCGTTGTAGCGCGCCACGGCGGCGGCATAGAGCGAGCCGAGATCCGGCCCCGCGGTGATGGGCTGGGGCGAGATCGCCAAGGCGGCCATGGGTGCGGCGTGCTGCTGGGCCGCGGCGATCCCGGCCTGCGCGGGACCGGACTGGCCGCCGGCCGGGCTGAGCGCGTCGGCGATCTCCTTGGGCAGGCCTGGGGAACCATTGCTGGCCTCCAGCGCCACCAGGCCCACGCCGGCCGCGCCGACCGCGGTGACGGTCAGAGCGATCATCAGGGCGGTGCCGCCGCCGGCCGCGCGCTTGGGACGGCCGAAACCGAACTTCGAGAACAGGCCGCCGGAGGCCGCCTGGGCGTCGTCCTTGGGCCGCTCGCCACCCTTGGCCGCTTTTTCGCTGGCGGCCCGGGCGGCGGCGCGCGCGCGCTCGATCACCTCGCGGGTGGTCAGCGGCGCGGGCGGGGCTTCTTCCACCGGTTCCTGGCCGACTTCCGGCTCCAGCGAGGGCGTGTCCTCGTCGCGGGTCCCCGAGACGAATTCGTCGACAGGACCGAAGCCTTCGTTGGGCTCGAGCTCGAAGCTCTTCGCCTCGAAGGCGCCCGCGTGGGCGGCGAGGCCGTCTTCGTGAAGTTCGGCGTCATACGTCGCCGGTTCCGCTGCCTCGGCGCCAAACGTCACCGGTTCGGCTTCCTCGGCATCATGCGTCGCCGGTTCGGCCGCCTCGGCGTCATGCGTCGCCGGTTCGGCCTCGGCCTCGTGCTCGCCGAACACCTGAGCGTCAGCGTCAGCTTCAGCCTCATGCGGCGCGGGGGCGAAAGCGTCATCGTGCGCCGCTGGAGCGAACGCCGCGAAGGGTTTTTCTTCCGCTTCGGGCGAAACCGCCGGGAAGGAGTCGAACTCTTCGTCGTGATCGTCGAACCCGGCCTGCACGGGCGCCACCTGGCGGTCCTCGACGGGGAAGCTCGCCAGGGCGGCGCTCACAGGCGGACGCACGCCGAACGGCTGTTCCGGCTCCTTGGGCTCTTCCACGCCGGGGAAGGTGTCGGCGAACAGGCTGTCGTCGTCGGCCGCGGTCGGCGCGGGGGCCGCCGGGGGCGGCGCGACCAGGACCTCGGCGGCTCGCCGCTGGGTCCCGCCAAGGCGGTCGTCGATCTTCTGGCGCGCTTCCTCGAGCAGTCGAGCCGTGCGCTCCTCGCTGAGGCGGATGCGCTCGCTGAGCTCGTCTACCACGCGCTCATTGCGCTGGCCGAGGCGTTCGGTGACGCGGGAGACCTGTTCGCCGACGTCGTCGATTGCCTGGGCCGAGCGCCGCTCGGCGCTGGCGATGCGTTCGGCCAGGCGCTCGGTGATCCGCGCGATTTCGCCGCCGAGCTTCTCCAGCGCCTGGGCCTGGATCGAGTCGGCGCGGGCGAAACGGCCCTCCACCGCATTGGCGATGCGCGAGACCTCGACGCCGACCTGCTCGGCCGCTTCCGCGCTGCGGTTCTCGACGGTTTGCACGCGCCGGTTCAACGTCTGGGCGACGTCGAGCACCTCACGTCCCATGCGCTCGATCGCCGACGCCGACCGTTGTTCGGCCGTGCGCACATGGTCGGTCATTTCGGCGAGCGCCTGCTCCACGCGATCGAAGCGCACTTCGGCTGTCGCGCGGATGCGTTCCGCCATCTCCTGGCGCGCGGCGTCCACACGACTGGACAGGGCTGCGCCGACCTGCTCCAGGCGCTGCTCGAGATGCTGTTCGAGCTGCTGGCCGTCGGCCTCGGCGCTGCGAGCCTCGATACCGCCGATGCGGCTGTCGAGGGCGGCGAGCGAGGTCTGCAGCTCGCGCATGACAGAGGCGCTGCGCTTCTCGGCCTCGTCCAGCCGGCTGCCGATCATGTCGACCACTGCGGCGGGCGCGCCGATGGTCCCGGCGTTGGCGGCTTCCAGGCGCAGCACGCGCGCCTTGACGTCGCCGATCATTTCCCGCGTACGGCGTTCGCCGTCGAACAGATGGCCGGCGACCTTGCCGAGGGCGCCTTCCAGCGCATGCATGGCCTCGGCGGAGCGTGGTCCGTGGGCCTCCGCCTCCATCCGGCCGACGCGCTCGGCGATGGCGGCCGCGTCGCCGCGCAGCTCATGAACTTCGTTGCGCAGGGCGTTGTCGGAGGTTTCGAGATCGACGCGCACGGATTGCACGGAGCCTTCGATGCGCACGCTGCCGGCGATCTGCTCGCGCTCGGCGGCGTCGATGCGTTCGATCACCCCGCGCACCGACTGCTCGACGCCGGCGATGGCTTGGAACTGGCGGGACTCGGCGGTCTCGATGCGGTCGGTAAGGCGCTCCAGCGCCTGGGCGGCCCACCAGGCCCCCTCGACGTTCGCGGTGGCCGACGTCTTGGCGGCGTCGATGCGCGCCAGGGCCGACGGCCGCGCCGCATCCGAATAGATGCTGTGCCGCTCTGCAAGGGACTCCTGCGACGTAGCATCCTCCGGACCTTCGTCGGCCATCATCCGCACGAGCCATTCGTTCAGGCTCAGACCGGATTGCCGGGCCATATCCTCGGCAAGCTCGCGGCTTACCGGGTCAATCTGCCTTGAGGTTCTGGGCGCCCCCGCCGTCATTCGAATCGCCTTTCAAGCAATCCTTCGAGACGCTACCCATCGATTCCTGGTGTGTAAACGCGATCAAGACGCTAAATCTTGATTTTGTGACAGGATCACTGTGGACGGAAACGATGGCGAAGCACGAAGTGACGCAAGGTTCCGGCACTTATGGTTAACCGCCACTTAACCCCGGGATCGCGGCCAATACTCTGAATGGAATTTGACACTACACTCGCCCTTGCCGTGATCTCGTTCGCGCTCGCCGCCCTCTGCGGTTGGCTGGGCTCGCGTCCGCCAAACCCGCTGCGCGGACCGCGACTTGTGCCCTATCGCCTGCTCATGCTGGTGACCGGCGCCGTGGGGCTGCTGCTGACCACGCATCTGCTGAACCTGCTGGGCGTCAATACCGGCCCGATCAGAAGGTAGCTCGCGGCCGAGGCGGAAACGCTTTCGCTCAGGCCGCCGCGCGCGGGGCGGCGGGGCGCTCCTCGAGCTTGCGCCCGCGGCCGGCCAGACCGGCCATGCCGCCGGACGTCATCAGCCCCACGTCCGCCAGCAGAATGGGGATCGCCCACTTGTGCGGTGCGGCTATGTATCGCGGCTGCCAGACCGGGTCGTACTTGTCCTTGAAGCGTCGAACTCCGCGGAAATTGTAGATCTCTTCGCCACGCTCGAAGAGCAGGCGCCCGACCCGCGACATGATCGGCGCCAGCGGCCGGTCCTCGAGCCCCGCCAGCGGCGCCATGCCGAATTCGAAGGCCGCATAGCCCTGGGCGCGGCCCCACTCGATGAGCTCCACGAACAGGAAATCCATCACATCCTTGGGCGCATCGTCGTCGTAGCGCATGAGATCGATGGAGAACGCGGTGCGCTTGGCCGTGGTCCACAGGGTGGCGAACGCGACGACCCGTCCGCCCGACCGCACCACCGCCACCGGGAATTCCGCCACATAGGCCGGATCGAAATGCCCGAGGCTGAAGGTCTTCTCGTCGCCGGCGTGGTGCGCCAGCCAGGCGTCGGACACCCGCTTCAGCTCACCCATCACCGAGCAGGCGTCGTGGGCTGCGATCACCTCGAAGGCCGCGCCCTCCTCGCCGGTCTTGCGCCAGCTGCGGCGCAGGTTGCCGCGCCGGCGGCCTTCGAGGCTGAAACTGTCCAGCGGCACGGCCGCGCTCTCGCCGATCTTCTGGAGGGCGAAGCCAAGCTCCACGAGATCCGGCAGATCGTCGGCGCCCAGGCCGTAGAAGCCCGGTCGCGCGGCGTGGGCGTCGGCCAGCTCGCGGAACCGCCACAACAGCTCCAGCCGTTCTTCCCGCCGGCCCACCGTGGCGCCCAGGGCGACCCAGGACCGGCCCCGCACCCCAAAGGCCAGGAAGGATTCTCCGGACTCCGAGAACAGGAACCGCTTGTCGCCGAGCAGCGCCAGCTGCGAGCCGGGTTCGGCCAGGTCTGCCTTGGCGAGGATCGCGCGCACCCGCATGAAGGCCGGATCGTCGTCCCCGACCACCGGCGGCGTCGCCGGCGTGGCCAGCAGCCGCCAGATGCCCACGCCGAGCAGCAGGACCGCGGCGGCGATCGACGAGCGGATCGCCCGCTCGGCGTCCGCGTCGGCCATCACGCCCACCCAGGACTTGTCGGCATAGTCGGCGTTCTGGAAGCTCCACCATCCGGCCAGCCCGGCGCCCGCCATGGCGAGAAAGGCCGAGATCAGCCACCCCGGGGTGATCTCCATGCGCGACAGTCGCGCGGTCCGGTGGAAGGCGGCGTGGAACGGCAGCACGATCAGCAGCACGCCGAGGAGTATGGCCGACTCCTCCCAGTTGAACCCCTTGAACAGCGCCAGGATGGCGGCGACCGGCAGCAGCAGCACGGTGGCCGCCCAGGCCCCGTCGAGCCGCCGGCTGAGTCCAAAGGCGATGAGCACCAGCACGAGGCCGATCAGGCTGGAGAGAAAGTGGCTGGTCTCGATCAGGATCGGCGAGGCGTAGCGCACCAGGGTGAGGAACCGCATGGGATCGGAGGGTGTCGCGCCGGAGAACAGCAGCATGACCCCGGAAGCGGCCGTCAGCAGGGCCAGGACGGTGGGCGCCACCGCCATGGCCGCAGGCCTATATGCGCGCAACCCGCTCATGCGGCTCCTTCGCGGCTTCGCGATGGTGCGGACTATAGCCATATTTGCTGCCGAAGCACGATCGGCGCCGCGGCGCATTGAGCCAGCGCAAAACCGGTTTCCACTTTCGCCGGCGCCGATCTAAGGTGAGACCGAATTCGAACGTTTGTTTGGGAGGCTTCGATGGCCGATTTCGGCGGCGCCGAGCAGGACGCCTTTCGGGCCGAGGTGCGTGGCTGGCTGCAGGCGAACTACCCCGCCGAACTGCGCGATCCCAAGACCAGGACGGACCCCGAGGCGATCTGGGGCGGCCGCGCGTTCGCCGGGTCGAGCGATCCCCAGATCGTCTGGATGAAGCGTGTCGCCGCCAAGGGGTGGACCGCGCCGACCTGGCCGAAGGAGTATGGCGGCGGCGGGCTGTCGCCGGCCCAGGCGCGCGTCCTCGAGCGGGAGCTGGGCGACGGCTACCGCCAGCCGCTGGCGTCCTTCGGCCTGTGGATGCTGGGACCGGTGCTGCTGGAATACGCCACCGAGGCCCAGAAACAGGAGCATCTGCCCAGGATCATCGGCGGCGAGATCCGCTGGTGCCAGGGCTACTCCGAGCCGGGCGCCGGCTCCGACCTCGCCGGTCTGCAGACCCGCTGCGAGGACAAGGGCGACCACTGGCTGATCAACGGCCAGAAGATCTGGACCAGTTACGCCAACAGGGCCGACTGGTGCTTCTGCCTGGTGCGGACCGACACGACGAAGAAGCACGAGGGCATCTCTTTCGTGCTCATCGACATGAAGACCCCGGGTGTCGAAACGCGGCCGATCCAGCTGATCTCCGGCGAGAGCCCATTCTGCGAGACCTTCTTCACCGACGTGAAGATCCCCAAGGGCAATCTGGTGGGCAAGGTCAACGGCGGCTGGGAGATCGCCAAGCGCCTGTTGCAGTACGAGCGGCAGAACATATCCGGCGGCTTCGGCGGCGGCGGCGGCGCGGGCGGATCGGCCGGCGACCTCGGCCAGATCGCCAAGACGTACGTCGGCGCCGACGAGACCGGGGCGCTGGCCGACGCGGACCTGCGCGGGCGCATCACGCGCAACAAGATGGACTTCCAGGCCTTCTACCTGACCCTCGCCAGGGTCGCCGCGGAGGCCAGGGTCAGCAACGGCCCCAGCGCCACCACCTCGATCATCAAATTCGCCGCGGCCTCCTTCGCCCAGGAACGCTCGGAACTGATGGTGGAGGCCATGGGCGCCCAGGGCCTCGGTTGGGCGGGCGACGGCTTTTCCCCGGGGGAAGTCATGGCCACCCGCGGCTGGCTGCGTTCGAAGGGCAACTCCATCGAAGGCGGCACTTCCGAGATCAACGTAAATGTCGTCTCAAAGCGAGTCCTGGGCTTGCCTGACCCAAAGTGACGCGGTTCACTGTCTAACCATTGATGTGACCTGAAATTTCATTTTATTCGATCGCAATTGTCCCGGAGTTGATTTCCATGGCGGATTTTGGCGGCGCCGATCTGGAGGCGTTCCGCGCCGATGTGCGCGGCTGGCTTGCCGAAAACTTCCCCGAGAGCCTGAAGAAGGACCCCGCCGCGCAGTTGGCGGCGGCCATGGGCGGTCGCGAAAGCGCCGACGCCCGGCTGTGGCGCGAGCGGATGGGCGCCAAGGGTTGGGGTACGCCGACCTGGCCCACGGCCTATGCCGGCGGCGGCCTTTCGCGGCCACAAGCGCGGGTGCTGGCCGAGGAGATGGCCGCCATCGGCGCGCGCAACCCGATCGGCGGCATGGGCGTGATGATGTTCGGCCCGACCCTGCTCGAGGTGGGAACCGAGGACCAGAAACAGCGCCACATCCCGCCCATCGTCCGCGGCGAGCTGCGCTGGTGCCAGGGCTATTCCGAGCCGGGCGCCGGCTCCGACCTCGCCTCCCTGCAGACCCGGTGCGAGGACAAAGGCGACCACTGGCTGATCAACGGCCAGAAGATCTGGACCTCCGGCGCCGACGTCGCGGACTGGTGCTTCTGCCTCGTCCGCACCGACCCCAAGGCCAAGAAGCACGAGGGCATCTCCTTCGTGCTGATCGACATGAAGACGCCGGGCGTCGAGGCGCGGCCCATACTGCTGATCAACGGCGCCAGCCCGTTCTGCGAGACCTTCTTCACCGACGTGAAGGTCCCCAAGGAGAACATGATGGGGCCGCTGAACGGCGGCTGGACCATCGCCAAGCGCCTGCTGCAGTTCGAACGGGAGAACATATCCGCCAGCCTTGGCGGCGGCGGAATCGGCATGGGGCAGGCGCAGTCCAGCGTCGAGCATTACGCCAGGACCTATGTCGGCCTCGACGAGACCGGCCGCATCGCCGACGCGGATCTGCGCAGCCGGATCATCCAGCACAAGATGGAGAACCAGGCTTTCCAGCTCACCGTCCGCCGCGCGTCGCTGGAGGCGAAGTCCAATCAGGGGCCCAGCGCGGCGACCTCGATCATGAAGTACGCCGGGGCGAAGATCGCCCAGGAGCGCACCGAGCTGATCGTGGAATCCCTGGGCGCCCAGGGTCTCGGCTGGGAGGGCGAGGCCTACGGGAAGGATGAACTGACCGCGGTGCGCGCGTGGCTGCGCTCCAAGGCCAACTCCATCGAGGGCGGGACCTCGGAAGTGAATCTCAACGTGGTGGCCAAGCGTGTGCTAGGGTTGCCGGACCCGACGTAACGAGAACAGAGGCGGGGCTCGAAGGCGGGCCGGACCGCCCGACTGGATTTGGTGAGGAGCGATTTCAATGGCTGATTTCGGCGGCGATCTGGACGCCTTCCGCAACGAAGCGCGGTCGTGGATCGAGGACAATTTTCCCGCCTCCCTGCGCAAGGACCCCGACGCGGTGCTCGAACAGGCCATGGCCGGCACGGCGCCCAGCGGCGACCTGGCGGTGTGGAAGCAGCGCATGGGCGCCAAGGGCTGGGGCGCGCCGACCTGGCCGGCCGAGCTGGGCGGCGGCGGCCTGACCCCGCAGCAGGCGCGAGTGCTGCAGCAGGAGATGGACCGCATCGACGCCGTGAACCCCATCGTCGGCATGGGCACCAGCATGTTCGGCCCCACCCTGCTCGAGTACGGCACCGACGATCAGAAGCGGCGGCACATCCCGCCGATCGTCCGCGGCGAGCTGCGCTGGTGCCAGGGCTATTCCGAACCGGGCGCCGGCTCGGACCTGGCCTCCTTGCAAACCAAGTGCGAGGACGCCGGCGACCACTGGGTGGTCAACGGCCAGAAGATCTGGACCTCCGGCGCGCAATACGCCGACTGGTGCTTCTGCCTGGTGCGCACCGACCCCAAGGCCAAGAAGCACGAGGGCATTTCCTTCGTGCTGATCGACATGCATCAGCCGGGCGTCGAGACACGTCCGATCAGGCTGATCGCCGGCTCGTCTCCGTTCTGCGAGACCTTCTTCACCAACGCCCGGGTCGAGAAGAACGACATGGTCGGCCCGCTCAACGGCGGCTGGACCGTGGGCAAGCGCCTCTTGCAGCACGAGCGCTCGGGCCAGGGCGGCCGGGGGATGATGGGCGGCGGCGGCAGTGTGCCGGACCTCGCCAAGAAGTACATCGGCACGGACGAGCAGGGCCGCATCGCCGACCACGACCTGCGCACCCGGATCGCCGGCCACATGATCAACGCCAAGGCTCATTCGCTGACCATTCAGCGGGCGGTGGCCGAGGCGCGCGGCAACCTGAACCCCAGCGCCACCACCTCGGTAATGAAGAACTCCGGCACCTGGATCGGCCAGGAACGCGCCGAACTGACCCTGGAGATCATGGGTACTCAGGGCCTAGGCTGGGAGGGCGACAACTTCTCCAAGGACGAGCTCACCGCGGTGCGGAACTGGCTGTCCGGCAAGGCCACGACCATCTTCGGCGGCTCCCAGGAGATCCAGAGCAACATCGTCTCCAAGCGGATCCTCGGCCTGCCGGACACCACCAAGAGCACCTGATCCGGGAGGACACCATGCCCGACTTCGGCTCCACCGAGCTTGACGCCTTCCGGACCAAGGCCCGGACCTGGCTCGAGGAGAACTTCCCGTCCTCGCTGAGGCGCGACCCGGCGGCCACCGCCCTGGCCCTGGCCACAGAGACCGACCTCACCGGCGACCTGGCGACGTGGAAACGGCGCATGGGCGAAAAGGGCTGGGGCGTGCCCACCTGGCCCGAGCATCTGGGCGGCGGTGGCCTGTCGCCGGCCGAGGCCCGCGTCCTGGCCGAGGAGATGCGCCGCGTCGGCGCCGCCAACCCGATCGGCGGCATGGGCGTCATCATGTTCGGCCCCACCTTGCTCGAATACGGCAACGACGAGCAGCTGGAGCGCCACATCCCGCCGATCGTGAAGGGCGAGCTGCGCTGGTGCCAGGGCTTCTCCGAGCCAGGCGCCGGTTCGGACCTGGCGTCGCTGCAGACCAAGGCGGAGGACAAGGGCGACCACTTCCTGGTCAACGGCTCGAAGATCTGGACCTCCGGCGCGCACCTGGCCGACTGGTGCTTCTGCCTTGTGCGGACGGACCCCAAGGCGAAGAAGCACGAGGGCATCAGCTTCCTGATGATCGACATGCGCTCGCCCGGCGTCGAGGCCCGCCCGATCCTGCTGATCAACGGCACGCGGCCCTTCTGCGAGACCTTCTTCACCGACGTGAAGGTGCCCAAGGAGAACCTTATCGGGCCGCTGAATGGCGGCTGGTCCATCGCCAAGCGGCTGCTGCAGCACGAGCGCCAGGGCATCTCCGGCGTCAATGGCGGCGGCGCGCCGGGCGCGGTTCCGGGTGGCGACCTGGCCGACATGGCCAAGCGCTACGTCGGGGTGGACGGCGACGGCCGTCTCGCCGACGCGGATCTGCGCTCGCGGGTCACCCAGCACATCATGGAGGCCCGCGCCTTCGTGCTGACCGGCCAGCGCGCGGCGCTCGAAGCCAAGGGCAACCGCGGACCGAGCGCGGTGAGTTCGATCCTCAAGAACGTCGGCTCCAAGGTGCGCACAGACCGCGCGGAGCTGGCCGTGGAGCTGATGGGCCATCAGGGCGTCGGCTGGGAAGGCGCGGAGTTCAGCGCCGACGAACTGGAGACCGTGCGCGCCTGGCTGCGCGGCAAGGCGGGCACCATCGCCGGCGGCTCCTACGAGGTTCAGAACAACATCATCGCCAAGCGCATCCTGGGTCTTCCCGACCCGACGCGTTCCACCTAAACGGTGATCATCTAACAGGATGGCATCCGCCATACTCAACGAGGAGAGTTCTCATGGCTGACTTCGGGGGCGCAGAAGCCGACGCCTTCCGCGCCGAAGTGAAGGCCTGGCTGGAGGCGAATTTCCCGCCCTCGCTGAAAGGCCGCGGCGGCATGGACGGGATCGAAGGTCCCACGCCGAACGCCGCGGACTACCAGGCCTGGACCAAGGCCATGGGTGAGAAGGGCTGGGGCGTGCCGACCTGGCCGAAGGCCTACGGCGGCGGCGGCCTGTCCCCCGCCGAGGCGCGCATCGTCCAGCAGGAGATGAACCGCATCGGGGCTCAGAACCCCATCGGCGGCATGGGCGTGATGATGTTCGGCCCCACCCTGCTGGAGTTCGGCAGCGAGACCCAGAAGCACGAGCACATCCCGCGCATCGCCAAGGCGGAGGTGCGCTGGTGCCAGGGCTTCTCCGAGCCCGGCGCGGGCTCTGACCTCGCCTCCCTGCAGACCAAGTGCGAGGACAAGGGCGACCACTTCCTGGTCAACGGCTCGAAGATCTGGACCTCCGGCGCCCAGTGGGCCGACTGGTGCTTCGCCCTGGTGCGCACCGACACCTCGAGGAAGCACGAGGGCATTTCCTTCCTGATGATCGACATGAAAAGCCCGGGCGTGGAAATCCGTCCGATCATGCTGATCGCCGGCGCCTCGCCGTTCTGCGAGACCTTCTTCACCGACGTCAAGGTGCCCAAGGAGAACCTGATCGGACCGCTGAACGGCGGCTGGAACATCGGCAAGCGACTGCTGCAGCATGAGCGCAGCGGCATCGGCGGCGGGGGCGGCGGCAACGCCCGCGGCGGCGGCATGTTCGGCGTCGGCGGCTCGCCGGCGGAGATCGCCCGCGAATATATCGGCGTCGACGAGGCCGGCCGCATCGCCGACAGCGACGCGCGCGCCCGGATCACCGCCCACGAGATGGACGCCAGGGCGTTCCAGCTCACCGCCATCCGCACCATGGTGGAGTCCCGCTCGAACCAGGGTCCCAGCGCGGCGACCTCGATCATGAAGAACGCCGGCACCAAGGTCGGCCAGGACCGCGCCGAGCTGATCATCGAACTCCTGGGTCACCAGGGGCTGGGCTGGGAAGGCGAAGGCTTCTCCGCCGAGGAGATCGCCTTCGTGCGCGGATGGCTGGGCGGCAAGGCCACCACCATCTTCGGCGGCTCCTTCGAGATTCAGAACAACATCATTTCCAAGCGGATCCTCGGCCTGCCCGACCCGCTCAACGCCTCTTCGAACTAAGGGAAAGCAACGACAATGGCCGTTCTCACTGAAGAACAAAGCATGCTGCGCGACGCCGCGCGCACCTGGACCCAGGAAAAGTCACCCGTCACCGCGTTCCGCAAGATGCGCGATAGCGGCGCGCCGCTGGGCTACGACCCGGCCGCCTTCGCCGAGATGGCGGAGATGGGCTGGTGCGGGGTGATCATCCCCGAGGAATACGGCGGCTCCGACTTCGGCTACCTGAGCCTCGGCCTGATCCTCGAGGAGACCGGGCGCACGCTCACCGCCTCGCCGATCCTGGCCACAGCCCTGGCCGCGGCCAGCGCCATCATCCTCGGCGGCGCGGACGCCCAGAAGGAAGCCTGGCTGCCGAAGATCGCTTCGGGCGAACTGGTCGCCACCCTGGCCATCGAGGAAGGCGCGCACCACGCGCCCGAGAAAGCCGCGCTGGCGGCGAAGAAGAGCGGGTCCGGCTACAGCCTCTCCGGAACCAAGACTTTCGTGCTGGAAGGCATGGCGGCCGGCCTGTTCATCGTGTCCGCGCGCAGTTCCGGTAAGCCCGGCGACAAGGACGGCATCAGCCTGTTCCTGGTCCCCGCCGACGCCAAGGGCGTCTCGCGCAAGCAGCTGAAGCTGGCCGACAGCCGCGGCGCCGCCGTTGTGACTTTCGCAAATGTCGAGGTCGGCGCCGACGCCCTGCTGGGCGCCGAGGGCAAGGGCTGGGAGTTGCTCGAGAAGGTGCTCGACCGCGCCCGCGCCGGCCTCGCCGCCGAAATGCTGGGCGCCGCCACCCAGGCCTTCGAGACCACGCTCGACTACCTCAAGGTCCGCGTGCAGTTCGGCCAGGTGATCGGCTCGTTCCAGGCCCTGCAGCACCGGGCGGCGAAGATGTTCACCGACCTGGAGCTGTCGCGCTCCTGCGTCGAGGCGGCGCTCACCGCCATCGACAACAACTCGCCGGACGTTCCGGAACTGGTCTCCCTGGCCAAGGCCAAGCTGGGCGACACCTTGCATCTGGTCTCCAACGAGATGGTCCAGATGCACGGCGGCATAGGCATGACCGACGCCCATGACGCGGGCCTCTACCTCAAGCGCGCCCGCGCCGCCGAAGCCGCATTCGGCGGCCAGTCCTACCACCGCGACCGCTACGCCCGGCTGAATGGCTACTAGGTGCTGATTGATCGCCCCTCGGGTCACGGATAAGCTCGACAAGCCATCCAGACTCGGGGGAGCGACGATGAAACACCTTGCCAAGGCTGCGGCTGCGCTCGCGGTCCTCTTCGGTCTCGCCGCCGCCGGCCCCGCCGCCGCGCAGTACGGCATGGACCGTGGCCAACCGAAAGACCAGAGGACGCCGCAGCTGCCGCAGTGCGCCCAGCCGATCGGCACGGCGGCGATCGAGGAACCCGATCATGACTGGTGGAGCGGGCTTGGGCTCTCCAATCCGGAGTCGCTCCTGAAGCTCTTCGCCTCGCGCTCGGGGTGTCTGAGGATCGTCGACCGCAACGCAGGCCTTGCGATGCGCAACCAGGAGGAAAGCCTTGCGCAGTCGGGCGAACTGCAGCGCAACTCGAACGTCGGACGCGGCCAGATCGCCACCGCCGATTACTTCATCATCCCCGACATCGCCAACTCGAACGAGAACTCCGGCGGCAGCAACGTCGGCGCGGCGCTCGGCCACATCCTGCCCGGCGCGTTCGGCGAGATCGCGGGCGGGATCAGCACCAAGAGCGAAGAAGCGCACACGCTGATCACCCTTGAGAACGCCCGCACCACCGAGCAGCTGTACGTGGCCGACGGCGCCTCGAAGAAGACCTATATTTCGTTCGGCGCCGGCGGCGGCCTCGCCAGTTGGTCCGGCTTCATTGCGGCCGCGGGCGGCGGCTATTCCAACACCGACATCGGCCAGGTCATCGCCGCGGCCTACTTCAACGCCTTCACCGACCTCGTGCACTATATGCAGGGCCAGGGCGGCGCCGCCGCGGCGGCCTCGGCGGCGAGCAGCCCCGAGCAGGCCTACAGCGTCACCCATGCGATCGTCATGCGCTCCGACCCCAGTCCGGACTCTCGTCGCGTCCGCGACCTCACGACCACCGACGAGGTCTTCCCCACCGGCCAGAAGAATGGGGTCTGGTGGCAGGTGGATGACGAGAATGGCAACCGCGGTTGGGTCCCGTCGACGGCGATCAGTCCGCGATAGCGCCCCGTGCTTGCCTCTCCCCGCCCGCTGGGAGAGGGCCTAAGGTGGGGCGGAACCGCTCAGTCCTCAGGCCGTTGGCTTGGCGGTCGGAGGGCAGCATGGCGTCGCGTCGCAACCCCCTGAAGCTGAAGCCGCTTCGCGAGCAGGTGATCGTGATCACCGGCGGGACGTCCGGCATCGGCCTGTCGACCGCGCGCGCTGCGGCCGCGCGCGGCGCGAGCCTGGTGCTGGCCGCCCGCAACGAGGCGGCGCTGAAGAGCGTCTGCGAGGACCTCTCGAACAAGGGCGCGAAGACCGCCTACGTCGTGGCCGACGTGGGCCGCGAGGCTGACGTCCGCGCCATCGCCCAGACCGCTGTCGACCGCTTCGGCGGCTTCGATACCTGGGTGAACGACGCGGGAGTCACGATCTTCGGGCCGATCATGGCGACCTCGATCGAGGATCAGAGGCGGCTGTTCGACACCAACTACTGGGGCGTCGTGTACGGATCGATGGTCGCGGTCGAGCACCTGCGCGAGCGGCCGGGGGGTGGGGCGTTGATCAACCTCGGCTCGGTGCTCAGCGATATCACCATCCCGCTGCAGGGCAGCTATGCGGCGTCCAAGCACGCGATCAAGGCGTTCACCGGCGCGCTCAGGATGGAGCTGATGCGCGACCGCGCGCCGATCTCGGTCACCCTGATCAAGCCGGCGGCCATCGATACCCCCTACAAGGACCACGCCAAGAACCTGACCGACGCCAGCTTGAGGAATCCTCCGCCGGTGTACGCGACGCCCCTGGTGGCGGAGGCCATCCTGTATGCAGCCGAGCATCGCGTGCGCGAATTGTCGGTGGGGTCCAGCGGCCCGATCCTGGCCTTCCTCGCCGGCCTCGCGCCCAGCGTCACCGAGCCGATGATGGCGATCCTCGCGCCCATGCTGCAGCGGGACCCCGAGGGGTTGGGCAAGGTCCGCGCCGACAACCTGCACCAGGCCGGCCAGGACCTGCGCGAGCGCGCCTACTACAAGGGCGTGCGCGAACAGAGCCTCTATTCGGCGGCGCAGACGCGGCCGAAGGCGACGCTCTTGATGGGTCTGCTGGCCGGTCTCTTCGCCGGCGCGGCCTTCCTGGGCGGGCGTAGGCTGACCCGTCGGGATGAGCCGGCGCCCGATCCTGCGCCTTGAACAGCCTTGCCGCGGCCGGCCCGCGCGCCCAATAAAATCGCGCCAAAGAACAGACGACGGAGCGAGCTCGTGGGACGTCTTGACGGGAAGGTGGCGCTGGTGACCGGCGCAGCCAGCGGCATCGGGCGGGCCAGCGCCAAGCTGTTCGCGCAGGAAGGCGCGAAGGTAGTCGTCATGGACCGCGTGGCCTCGGTCGAGGAGACGGCCAAAGCCATCCGCGACGGCGGCGGCGAAGCGATCGCCG
>JBIOEG010000049.1:0-31934 GCA_044445825.1 Caulobacterales bacterium | reverse complement strand
GTCCGGGCGAGCGCCGCCGGTCACCGTCCGCGCGATTCGTTTCACGAAGTCAAAGAGCGCGTCCAGGCCGCGAGGGCGAAGCGCTCCACGTCACCATGCGCCCGCTGATTTGGCGAGGGCGGAAGGGAAAAGCAGGGAACCACGAAAAACACGAAAAGCACGAACGGTCGGCGTCCGACCGAACTGCCGCCGACACAACGCCCGCGTTCGTGTGGTTCGTGTTTTTCGTGGTTCCCCCTAATCCTCGTCACCCCGGAAAGGCCGCAGGCCTTATCCGGGGCCGGACGGGCCGGTTCGAAGACGATATCCAGCTAGCCAGCCGCCCGTCCGGCCCCGGGTCTCCGCCCGGGGTGACGAAGCAGGGGAGCTTCGTCGGGGACAAGCCCTAACCCCCCGATCCCCCCAAAGCCGTGCACCGCATCGCATCATGATCATCGTTCTCTTTGCGACGCACTTCGCGACAAATCGGGACGTTTCCTTGACAAATCGCCCAAATCTTCCCATTTGCACTGCAACATGAATTCCATTTCAAGGAGGGCAATCATGCTGAAGTTCCTCGCGCGCCTGATCGAAAGCGCCTTCGCCCCGGCCTTCGAGCTGATGGGCGGCCTGCCGCCTTCCGCCGTGAACCGCCTGTTCACGCCGTACTGAGGTCAGGCGACCAAATCCAACTCCCGAGAGAGGGCGGCCGAGAGGTCGCCCTTTTTCATGGGGCTCACCCGGTCCAGCCCCAGCCAGGCGGCCAGGCGGCGCAGCTCCACCGTCAGGGCCGGGACCACGCAGGCCGCCTCGGCCCCCGGCTCCAGGTGCGTCGCCTGGACGATCAGGGCGCCGGCCTTGCGGTCGGACTTCAGGTCCACCCGCGCGGTGATCGCCTCGCCCTGCAGGAACGGCAGCACATAGTAGCCGTGCTCGCGCTTCTCGGCCGGGGTGTAGATCTCCAGGCGGATGCGCGCGCCGAACAGGCGCTCGGTCCGCTCGCGCCGCCAGATCAGGTTGTCGAAGGGCGACAGCAGGGCGCTGGCCGCCAGCCTGCGCGGGACCGCGGCGCCCGGCGCCAAATAGGCCGTCTGGCGCCAGCCCTCCACCTGCACCGCGGTCAGCTCCCCGGCCTCCACCAGGTCCGCGGTCCGCGCCCGGGTCTCGGCCAGCGGCATGCGGAAGTAGTCGCGCAGGTCGCCCTCGGTGGCGACGCCCATCGCCCGCGCGGCGATGCGCAGCAGCTCGCGCTGGGCGTCGGCCTCGTCGGGCGTGGGCGCATTGAGGATGACGCTCGGCAGCACCCGCTCGGTGACGTCATAGACCCGCTCGAAGCCGCGCCGGGTCTTCACGCTCACCTCCCCGGTCCAGAACAGGTATTCCAGCGCCCGCTTGCCAATCGACCACTCCCACCAACCCGACTTGCGCGGCCCCTCCGCGAAGTCGCCGCCGGTGACCGGACCGCGCCGCCCGATCTCCTCCAGCACATGGTCGATGTAGTCCCGCCGCTCCCGGGCAAAGCGGGCCATGCCGCTCCACAGTTCGCCACGCCGCGCCCGCTCCATGCGCCAGCGGAACAGCGGCTGCAGGGTGATTGGCATCAGCGAAGCCTCGTGGCCCCAGTACTCGAAGAAGAACGGCTTGCCGCCCCAGGCCTCGTCCTCCAGCAGCGCCCGGGGATAGTCGCCCAGGCGCGAGAAGGGCGGCAGATAGTGGGTGCGGGTGACCACATTGACGCTGTCGATCTGGATCGCCCCCAGCCGCTCGGCGAGCGCCCGCAGCCGCCGCCGGGTCACCGGCCCGTCAGGCCGAGGCGCCGCCATGCCCTGCGCGGCAAGCGCGATGCGACGGGCCTGACGCAGGGACAGATCGCGAGTCATGCACTGAGGCTAGGGCGGGCGCCTGGATCGTTCCAGCATCGTCGCCCTGCGCGTGTCAGCAGCCCGTCCTACCCGGCGTTGTCATCCTACCCCGCCTTCCGATCCGTCATGGCGGCATAGACCGCCCTTGCCGACAGCTCGCGCATCGGCGGGGTGCCGGTGCCGGGGGTGCTGCCGCTGACGTTCTGGATCATGCCGATGACGATCATGTCGTTGACCGGATCGATCCAGAACCAGGTGCCGAAGGCGCCGCCCCAGTAGTAGCTTTCGACGCCCTGCGAGGTCTTGGCGGCGGCGGGGTCCTGCACGATGGCGAAGTCCAGTCCGAAGCCGAGGCCGCGGGTCTCGGGGGTGTAGAGGGTTACCTCGACGCCCTTGGCCAGGACATTGGTATGCATCAGCTCCACCGTGGGGGCCCTGAGATACCGCCGGCCGGCGAACTCGCCGCCGCCCGCGATCATCTGGGCGAAGCGCCAGTAGTCCGGCGCGGTTCCGAGCAGGCCGCCGCCGCCCGAGAGGAAACTCGGCCGCGTCGTGTTGAAGGCGTTGGACGGCCCGGCCGGCGCGATCTCGCCGTCCACGTACTTGTGGATCCGCGCGACCCGAGCGCTCTTGGCCGGATCGACCCAGAAGCCGGTGTCCGCCATGCCGAGCGGTCCGAACAGGCGCTCCTCCAGGAACTCGTCGAGCCCCTGGCCGGACAGCTTCTCGACCACATGGCCCTGGATGTCGACGCTGGGGCCGTAGCGCCATTCCGCGCCCGGCTGGAAGGTCAGCGGCAGGGCGGCCAGCTTGTCGATCATGCCCTGAAGGTCGCCCTCGCGCAGATTGAGGTCCGCATAGTCGCCAAGGCGGCCGAAGCCGGCGGAATGGCTCATCAGCTGGCGCATGGTCATCGGGCTCGCCTGCGCGACCAGCGAGGCGTCCCTGGACTTGACCTGCAAGCCTTCGAACTGCGGGATGTGCCTGGCCACCGGATCGTCGAGCGCCCATTTGCCCTCTTCCCAGAGCATCATCATCGCCGCGCCGATCACAGGCTTGGTCATCGAGGCCAGGCGGAAGATGCTGTCCTTCACCACCGGGGCGGGCGCGGAGGCATCGAGCTTGCCGTAGGCGTCGAAGTTCACCACCTCGCCGCGCCGCGCGACCAGGGTGACCACCCCGGCCAGCTGCCGCTGGTCCACGAGGCCGTGCATCTGGGCGTTGAAGGCGGCCAGACCCGCCCCGGAAAATCCGGCATGGACGGCGTCGGCGGCGGCAATGGCCGGCTGGTCATCTGGCGACATGGGCGTTCCTCAATGCATGATCGTTCAATGCCGCCGTGATGCCAGAAAACGCCAGGCCCGGCCAGGGTGGGGGGTAACCACCAATGCGCGCCCCCGCGTCGTCACCCCGGCCGTACGGCCGCGTCAGCGGGCGGGAGAGCCGGGGCCGGACGGGCCGCGGTCAAGACGACCGGGGGCTAGGCGCCGGATGGTGCGGCCCCGGGTCTTCACCGCTGCGCGGCTCGCCCGGGGTGACGAATGTGGGCTCGGGTGCTCAGCCCTCAGCCCCCCTACGCATGATCCAGCACTGGCTTCGGCTGGTAGGGCGCCTCCAGGGCCTTCACCTCCTCGTCCGACAGCTTGATCGATAGCGCGCCCAGGGCGTCGTCGATGTGGTGGGCCTTGGACGTTCCGATGATCGGGGCTGTCACTGCCGGGTTCCTCAGCACCCAGGCCAGGGCCACCTGCATGTTGGAGACGCCGCGCCCCTTGGCGATCTCGGACAGGGCCTCCACCACCTTGTGGTCGCTGTCGCGGTAGTAGAGCCGCGGCGAGAATTCGTCGGTGCGCGCCCGCTCGGTGTTGCCCTCGCCGGGGCTGGCCCGGCCGCCGGCCAGGAAGCCCCGCGCGCCCGGCGACCAGGGGATGACGCCGACGCCCTGGTCGAGGCAGAGCGCCAGCATCTCGCGCTCCTCCTCGCGATAGACCAGGTTGTACTGCGGCTGCATGGACACGAAGGACGTCCAGCCGTTGGCGCGCGAGGCGTTCAGCATCTTCATGAACTGCCAGGCGTACATGGAGCTGGCGCCGATGTAGCGGGCCTTGCCGGCGCGCACGACGTCATTCAGCGCCTCCAGCGTCTCCTCGATGGGCGTTTCGTAGTCGAAGCGGTGGATCTGGTAGAGGTCCACATAGTCCACGCCCAGTCGCTGCAGGCTGCGGTCGATGCCGTCCAGGATGTGCTTGCGCGACAGGCCGCGGTTGTTGATGTCCGCGCCCATGGGGCCGTTGACCTTGGTGGCGATCACCACCTCGTGCCGCTTGGCGAGTTCCTTCAGCGCCTTGCCGGTGACCCGCTCGCTCTCGCCCTGGGAATAGACGTCGGCGGTGTCGAAGAAATTGATCCCGGACTCGATGGCCTGCTTGAAGAACGGCAGGCTCTGGCTCTCGTCGAGCACCCACGGCCGCCACTTGGGGCTGCCGTAGGTCATGCAGCCGAGGCACAGGCGCGAAACCTTCAGCCCGGTGTGTCCGAGGCGAACATACTCCATCGATCGTCTCCCGTTGCGTGCGCGGCCCTGGCGTCGATCCTAAGGGGCCGCGCGGGGAAGGGCGAGCGCCGAAGCGCGGCTACTTCTCCAGCCGCCCGTCGGTCAGCGCCGCTTCGCGGAAGGGGAACAGGATCCTGGCGTCGGGCAGGTCGTAGTCCCGGGCGATGTGGTCCGGGGCGAGGCTGCGCAGCAGGTGACGGATCACGTTTATCCGCGCCAGCTTCTTGTCGTCGGTGTGCACGCAGATCCAGGGCGCGATGGGGGTGTGGGTGGCCATCAGCATCTGGTTGCGGGCCTTGGAGTAGTCCTTCCACCGCTTCTGGGCCACGGCGTCGAGATCGCTCACCTTCAGCGCCTTCAGGGGATCGGTGCGCCGGGTGTCGAGACGCCGGCCCTGCTCCGCCTTGGAGATATCCAGCCAGATCTTCACGAGATGGATCTCCGCCTCCTCGAGCATGCGCTCGAAGGCCGGCACGTCGCGCAGGAAGTCGGCGTGCTCGCGCGCGGTGCAATAGCCCATCACCGGCTCGACGCCGGCGCGGTTGTACCAGGAGCGGTTGAACAGCACGAGCTCGCCCGCCGCCGGCAGGTGGCGCACGTAGCGCTGGAAATACCATTCGGAACGATCGCGGTCGGAGGGCTTGGGCAGGGCGGCGATGCGCGTGTTGCGCGGGGTGAGATGCGCGTGGATGCGGGTGATGGTGCCGTCCTTGCCCGCGCCGTCCCGACCCTCGAACAGCACCAGCGCCTTCTCGCCCTTCCCGATCGCCCATTGCTGGTAGCGAACGAGGCCGATCTGCACGTCTCGGAGCTGTTTCCTGTATTCCTTGGTCAAGGCCTGATTTCCCCGTTCTTCCATCACCCTCCCGGCCAGAGGGTCGTAGGTCGCGCCGGCGGTTTGTTCGGCAATCTTCCACGCGGTATGCAGCGTCCCCGCCTGCTCCCGGTCAACCCCGGAACAGCTCCAGGGCGAGGACGGGCCGCGGTCGGACGACAGGGACGGAGGGAAACAGCGCTTGATCCGGTTGTTCGTTTCCGCGGACCTGGCGACGGGCGCCCTCATCGACCTGCCGCTCCGGCCGGCCCACTATCTCGTCAACGTCATGCGCCTCGCGGCCGCCGACGAGCTTCTGCTGTTCAACGGCCGCGATGGGGAGTGGCGCGCGCGGGTGACGGAGGCGTCGAAGCGGGCGTGCCGGCTCGCGGCGTTGGAACAGACCCGCGCCCAGCCGCAGACGTCGGTCGATCTCGACCTCGCGGTCGCCCTGGTGAAGCGGACGCGGCTGGAGACCATCGTCGAGAAGGCGGCTGAACTGGGCGCGCGGCGGGTCCTGCTCACGATCACCGAGCGGACCAACGCCGAGCGGACCAGGGTCGAACGCCTGCAGGCCATCGCCACGGAGGCCGCCGAACAGACGGGCAGGCTCGATGTTCCCGAGGTCATCGCGCCGCTGCGGCTGTCCGCGTTGCTGGACGTCTGGCCGGCGGGCCGGCCGCTGATGTTCTGCGACGAGGCCGGCGATGCGCCGCCGGCGCCGGATGCGCTGGCCGCTCGCCGCGCCGGGCCGTGGACAATCCTGATCGGTCCGGAGGGCGGCTTCTCGCCCGCCGAGCGGGCCCGCATCCGGGCCTTGCCGGACGCCGTGCCGGTGTCGCTGGGACCTAGGATTCTGCGCGCCGACACCGCGGCGATCGCCGCGCTCAGCCTCTGGCAGGCGGCTTTGGGGGACTGGAGGGCTTGAGCTTGGCCCTCTCGACGCCCACCTGACCTTGGCCCAATGTGGCTACAACGATAGGCGGCAGGCCGATGCAGCCAGCCGCATTCTGTGTGTGGAGGACATGAATGGCCGACGTGCTTTGCGACGACCGACCGCTCGCCTTTGAGGATCTCGTCGCGGCCGTGGCCAAGGGCGCCAAGCCCAAGAGCGCCTTTCGGGTCGGCGCGGAGCACGAGAAATTCGTCTTCCGCATCCCCAGCCACGAAGCCGTCGCCTATGAAGGCGAGGCCGGCATCCACGCCCTGCTCACCGGCCTGAAGCGGTTCGGCTGGAGCGACGTGACCGAGCACCGGGCGGACGGCGGCGAGACCCTGATCGGCCTGGTGCGCGGCGGGGCCAATGTCTCGCTGGAGCCCGGCGGCCAGTTCGAACTCTCCGGCGCGCCGCTGGAGAGCGTGCACGAAATCGCCGACGAGATTTCCGAGCACCTGGCCGAGGCCAAGACGGTGGCCAGCGAGCTCGGCCTCGGCTTCCTCGCCCTGGGCCACGCGCCCCAGTGGCGGCGCGAGGACGTCGCGGTGATGCCCAAGGGCCGCTACAGGATCATGCGCGAGTACATGCCGAAGGTCGGCGGACTGGGCCTGGACATGATGTTCCGCACCTGCACCGTGCAGGCCAACCTCGACTTCTCGAGCGAGGCGGACATGACCGCCAAGTTCCGCCTGGCCCTGGCGCTGCAGCCCCTGGCCACCGCCCTCTTCGCCAATTCGCCGTTCGTGGAGGGCAAGCCCACCGGCTTCCTGTCCAGCCGCGCGCGGGTGTGGACCGACACCGACCCCGACCGCACCGGCATGCTGGACTTCGTCTTCGCCGACGGTTTCGGCTTCGAGACCTACGCCCGCTATGCGCTCGGCGTGCCGATGTATTTCGTCAAGCGAGGCGGGCTCTACATCGACGCCTCGGGCCAGTCGTTCCGCGCCTTCATGGACGGCAAGCTGCCCGCCCTGCCCGGCGAGCGGCCCTCGCTGAAGGACTGGGAAGACCACCTGACCACCATCTTCCCGGAGGTGCGGCTGAAGACCTACCTGGAGATGCGCGGCGCCGACACCGGACCGGAGGACCGGCTTTCGGCCCTGACCGCCTTCTGGATCGGCCTGCTGTACGACGACGCCTGCATGGCGGCCGCCTGGGACCTCTGCAAGGACTGGGGCATCGAAGACCATGAGCGCCTGCGCCTGGACGCCGCGCGGCTGGGCCTGAAGGCGCAGGTGGCCGGCCGGTCGCTTCGCGACCTGGCCGTGGACGTCCTGGCCATCGCCCGCCGCGGCCTGGCCAACCGCGCCATCATGGGTCCGGAGATGAGCGACGAGTGCGGCTACCTCGCCTGCCTGGACGACATCGCGCAGTCCGGCCGCACGCCGGCGGAACGCTGGCTCGACCTCTATCACGGCGCCTGGCGCGAGGACGTCACCCCGATCTACGAGGCCGCGGCGTACTAACTCCCTCCCCTCCTGGGGAATTTCGGGGAATTTCGGGGACACAATACTTAATTGGCCTATCGCCGCGGCGATGGACCGTCACAGCGGCCAATTAAGTATTGTGTCCCCGAAATTCAGCAGGTCAGGTGGCGTTCGGCTTCCAATGCTCCAGCTGGCTCGAGCCCGCGCCTGAATCGGTGTGTTCGACGATGTCGCGCACCGCCTCGCGGGGCAGCGGTTCGTCCACCGCGACGACCTCGACATTGTGCGGATAGAAGGCCAGGCAGCCGCGGATCAGCGCCATGGCCGGATAGGGGTCCTCGTAGGTCCACACTGCGTTTTCCGCGAATTGGCCGTCCATGGCCAGGGAGTAGTAGTTCGCCACGCCCTTGTACGGGCAGTAGGTGGTCTGCTCGGTGCGCGTGAAGAACGGCATCGACGCGTCCTCGCGCGGGAAATACAGCACCGGCTTGTAGAGCGCCTCGCGCAGGCTGATCGCGCGCTGGCTGTCGACCACCACATGGCCCTGGTAGATCACCTGCATGCGCCGGGGTTCGGCCTCGATGGTGATCGGGTGGTCCGGGCCGGGAAGCTTCATCTGGGGCATGGCGAGGGCGTCCTTCCTGCGATCTGACGACGCGCCAGACCACAAGGTAGGCCCGGCGGGCCGCCGGCGATAGGGGCTCGGTTGTGAAAGCCCGGGCGGCGTGGTTGTCTGCCGCGGCAAAACGCGCGCGGGCGGGGATCCGGGCGCGACTCCGAAGGTCGGTGCATGAACAACGTCGTCGTCGCGGCCGGGCTCGTGATCACGATCCTGACCGGAGTGCCGGTGTTCCTGCAGCTGCGAACCCACCCCCGGGGCCTGTTCATCCTGTTCTTCGCCGAGATGTGGGAGCGGTTCTCGTTCTATGGCATGCGCGGCATGCTGATCTTCTACCTGACCGAACACTTCCTGTTCGACGACAGGTTCGCGCAGGGCCAGTACGCCGCCTACAACACCCTGGTCTACCTGCTGCCTCTGGTCGGCGGCTATCTGGCCGACCGGTTCCTGGGCTCGCGCAAGGCGATCGCCTTCGGGGCGCTGCTGCTGGTGGCGGGCCATTTCACCATGGCCGTGGAGGGTCCGGCGGCGCAGGAGACCCTGACCTATCGGGGCGCCGTCTACGACTATCGCCTCGCTGGGCGAATGGACGACCGCAAGGTCTGCCTGAAGGTGGGCGCCGGCTGCTACGCGGTGGGCGCGGCGCCGGGCGGGGGCCTGGCGATCAAGGGCCTGCCGGCCGCCGCGCCGCTGCCCTCGGTGCTGCCCAAGGGGACCTACGCCGAGGCCCAGACCCGCAGCGACGCCTTCGTCGGCGTGCTCTATCTGGCGCTGGCCTTGATCATCATGGGCGTGGGTTTCCTCAAGGCGAACATCTCCTCCATCGTCGGCCAGCTCTATCCCCAGGGCGATCCCCGGCGCGATCCGGGCTTCACCCTCTACTACTACGGCATCAACCTCGGGGCGGTCTGGGCGGGCGTGCTCTGCGGCCTGCTGGGCCAAACCGTGGGCTGGAGCGCCGGTTTCGGGCTCGCGGGAGTCGGCATGTTCGCCGGTTACCTGGTGTTCGTGCTCAACAAGAAGCAGCTCGAGGGCCATGGCGAGCCGCCGGATCCGGCGAGGATCGCGCGAAAGGTCGTCGGCCCGCTCAATGTGGAATGGAGCCTATATCTCGCCGGCGTCGCCGGGGTGGGCCTGGTGTGGGTGATGGTCCAGCACTACGCCTTCATGGGCGCGTTGCAGGCGGTCGGCTGGACACTGGCGTTGGGCTACCTGGGCTGGGAGATGGTCCGCCTGCCCAAGGTGCAGCGCGAGCGGCTGATGCTGGCCCTGGTGCTGATCGTCGCCTCCATCGTCTTCTTCACCCTGTTCGAGCAGGCCGGCTCTTCGATGAACCAGTTCGCCGAGCGCAACACCGCCCTGCCCAACCACGGTTTCCTCACCATCACCCCGGCCCAGACCCAGTCGTTCAACCCCGGCTTCATCCTGATCGGCGCGCCGCTGTTCTCCTGGCTGTGGGCGGTGCTGGGCCGGCGCAGGCGCGACCCCAATGTGCTGGTCAAGTTCGGGCTTGGCCTGATCCAGGTGGGCGCCGGTTTCTTCGTTCTGGTGTGGGGCGCGAGGTTCGCCGGCGGCGACTTCCGCGTGCCGGTGGTCTTCCTGGCGCTTGCCTATCTCTTCCACACCACCGGCGAACTTTGCCTCAGCCCCGTGGGCCTGTCGGAAATGACCAAGCTGGCGCCGGCGCGCCTGATCTCCACCCTGATGGCCATCTGGTTCCTGGCCAGCTCGGCCGCCCAATGGCTTGCGGGCCTCGTCGCCCAGCTCACCGCCCAGGAGACCGTGGGCGGGCAGGTGCTCGACCCGGGCAAGGCGCTGGCCACCTACGTCCACACCTTCCTGCTGATCGGGCTCTATGGCGCCGGCGCCGGGGTGCTGCTGATCGCGGTCAGCCCCTGGCTGAAGCACTGGTCGCACGGGGTTGACGACGCCGCCAACCACCCTCAGCCGGACGGCGCGACGGCGATCGACCACCTGCCCTAGATGAGGCTCGCGGCCTAGCTCAGCTTGGTGCCGCCCACCGTCAGGCCGGTGATCTTCAGCGAGGGCTGGCCGACGCCCACCGGCACGCTCTGTCCGCCCTTGCCGCAGACGCCGACCCCGAGGTCGAAGTCGAAGTCGTCGCCGATCATGGTCACCCGGGTGAGCGCCGAGGGCCCGTCGCCGATCAGGGTCGCGCCCTTTACTGGGGAAGTTAGATTGCCGTCCTCGATCAGATAGGCCTCGGTGCACTGGAAGACGAACTTGCCGTTGGTGATGTCCACCTGGCCGCCGCCGAAGTTGGCGCAGTAGAGGCCGTGCCGGGTGGAGGCGATCATCTCCTCGCGCTTGTCGGTCCCGTTGAGCATGCCGGTGTTGGTCATGCGCGGCATGGGCAGGTGGGCGTAGGACTGGCGCCGGCCGTTGCCGGTGGGCTGCAGCCCCATCAGGCGGGCGCTCTGCCTGTCGTGCATGTAGCCGACCAGTATCCCGTCCTCGATGAGGATGGTCCGTTCGGTGGGCGTGCCCTCGTCGTCCACGGTCAGCGAGCCGCGCCGGCCGGGGATGGAGCCGTCGTCGAACACCGTCACGCCCGTCGAGGCCACCCGGTCGCCGAGGCGGCCGGAGAACGCCGAGAGGCCTTTGCGGTTGAAGTCACCCTCGAGGCCATGACCCACGGCCTCATGCAGCAGCACGCCGTTCCAGCCCGGGCCGAGCACCACGTCCATCTCGCCTGCCGGGCACGGCACGGCCTCCAGGTTCACCAGGGCCTGGCGCAGAGCTTCGTCCACCTGGTCTTTCCACTTCTCCGGACGGATCCAGGCCTCGAAGCTGGCCCGGCCGCCGGCCCCGGCCATGCCGTTCTCGCGGCGCCCGTCCTTCTCCACGGTGACCTGCACATTGACGCGCACCAGCGGGCGCACGTCGCGGATCAGCCGCCCGTCGGCGCGCAGGATCTCCACCACGCGTCGTTCGCCCGCGATGGACGCCGCCACCTGGGCGACGCGGGGGTCGCGGGCGCGGGCGAAGGCGTCGATCTCCTGCAACAGGGCGACCTTTTCGGAGAAGCCGGGCTGGGCGACCACGTCGTCCTCGCCGTAGAGCTTGGCGTTGGTGGCTCGCGGGCCTTCGGCCTCGACACCCGAGTAGCCGCGCTTGGCGAGCGCGGCGGACTTGCCGGCGCGGGCGATGGCGGCCTCGGAGATCTCGCTGGCGTGGGCGTAGCCGGCGGTCTCGCCGGCAACGACCCGCAGACCGAAACCCTCCACCGAATCATAGGCCGCCGACTTCAGGCGGCCGTCGTCGAACAGGAACGACTCGCTCTCGGAGCGCTCGAGGAACAGCTCGCCGTCATCCGCGCCGGCCAGGGCGTCGCCGAGAATCGTGCGCGCCCGGTCCGGGTCGACGCCGCTGGACTGCAGGACGGAGGGGGCGGTGAAGGGCGCGCTCATGGATCAGGGGTCTTTCGGAGGATGCTGGCGCCCAAGAAATAGGGCGCTCACGCTCCGCGCGAAACCTCAAATGCATCACCCGGGCGCAGCCATTCCCCGCGGGAGCTACCGCCTTGGCAAGCCCACGGGTTCCGCGTATGCACGCCCGCGGAAGCATCGGGGGCCCGGTGTGACAAAGCGTCCGCCCTTGGCGGGTCGACCAGGGCCCGGCCCCTGGTCCATGAAGTGTCGGCGCACCCCGGGTGGCGGGAGGGCGGTCGGCGGTTAAGGCCGTGAGGGACATGAAGTCTAAGTTCTCGGGGATAGGCCGGTGGGCGGCGGGGATCGCGGCGGCCGGGCTGACGGCGGCGCTGGGCCTTCCGGCGATGGCGGCGGCGGACAAGCTGGGCCAGCCCACCGACGGCGCCATCGACCTGCAGCCGGCCGCCACCGAACTCAGGCAGCACGCCATCGACTTCCACAATATGCTGCTGTTCATCATCACGGCGATCACGCTGCTGGTGCTGGCGCTGCTGCTCTGGTGCATCGTTCGCTACAACCGGCGCGCCAATCCGACGCCCGCGAAATTCACGCACAACACCATGGTCGAGGTGATCTGGACCGCGGGACCGGTGCTGATCCTGCTGGTGATCGCCATCTTCTCGTTCCGCCTGCTCTTCCAGTATCACGACATGCCGCCGCCCTACATGACGGTGAAGGCCACCGGCTATCAGTGGTATTGGGGCTATGAGTACCCCGACCAGAAGATCCCCGAGCAGACCTCGACGCTGCTGCCCGAGGATCAGGCCAAGGCCCGCGGCGTGCCCTATCGCCTCGCCACCACCCAGCCGATGATCGCC
The DNA here is from genome assembly GCA_044445825.1 of Caulobacterales bacterium. GTDB lineage: Bacteria > Pseudomonadota > Alphaproteobacteria > Caulobacterales > Caulobacteraceae > Acaudatibacter. The sequence continues at coordinate 19,472 of JBIOEG010000049.1, read as the reverse complement.
CCGGTGGGCAAGGTGGTGCGCGTGCTCACCACCGGCGCCGACGTGATCCACTCCTTCTCGGTGCCCGCCTTCGGCATCAAGATCGACGCCGTGCCGGGCCGGGTGAACCAGACCTGGTTCAAGGCCACCACGACGGGAACCTTCTACGGCCAGTGCTCACAGCTCTGCGGCGTCGACCACGCCTTCATGCCCATCGAGGTGAAGGTGGTCAGCCAGCCCGAATTCGACGCCTGGGTCGCCAGCAAGGCCACGCCTCCCGCGCCCGCCGCCAGCAACACCGCCGCGGCCCCCGCCTCCCCATCCGCCGCGCCGGCCGCATCCAACGCCGCCGCGCCCGCGGCCGCGCCCGCGCGCTGATCGTTCGAGAAGAGTTCACGACCATGGCCCACGCCGCAGACGCCTCAGACACTCACGAGCGAACCGCCCACGGATACGCGCTCGACGCCCACGACGAGCACTCTCACGTCCCGGGATTCTTCACCCGCTGGTTCCTGTCGACCAACCACAAGGACATCGGCACCCTCTACATCATCTTCGCCATCCTGGCGGGCCTGGTGGGCGCGGCCCTGTCGGGCCTGATCCGGTGGGAGCTGATGCACCCCGGCATCCAGATCTTCGCGCCGCACAGCTTCATCGCCCCGCTGTTCCACATCACCGATCCGGAAAAAGGCAGGCACGCCTACCTCGTGGTGGGCACCGCCCACGCCCTGATCATGATCTTCTTCATGGTGATGCCGGCGATGATCGGCGGGTTCGGCAACTGGTTCGTGCCGCTGATGATCGGCGCGCCGGACATGGCCTTCCCGCGCATGAACAACATCTCGTTCTGGCTGCTGGTGGCCTCCTTCACCCTGCTGTGCACCTCGATGTTCGTGGACGGGGGGCCGGGCTACGGGGCGGGGACGGGATGGACCATCTATCCGCCCCTATCGACCATAGGCCACACCGGGCCATCGATGGACTTCGCCATCCTCGCCATCCACCTTGCGGGCGCCTCGTCGATCCTGGGCGCGATCAACTTCATCACCACCATCTTCAACATGCGCGCGCCGGGCATCACGCTGCACCGCATGCCACTGTTCGTGTGGTCGATCCTGGTGACCGTATTCCTGCTGCTGCTGTCCCTGCCGGTGCTGGCCGGGGCGATCACCATGCTGCTCACCGACCGCAACTTCGGCACCCACTTCTTCGACGTGCAGAACGGCGGCGACCCGATCATGTTCCAGCACCTGTTCTGGTTCTTCGGCCACCCGGAGGTCTACATCCTGATCCTGCCGGGGTTCGGCATGATCAGCCACATCGTGGCGACTTTCTCGCGCAAGCCGGTGTTCGGATATCTGGCGATGGCCTACGCCATGGTGGCCATCGGCTTCGTCGGCTTCGTGGTCTGGGCCCACCACATGTACACGGTCGGCATGAACGTGAACCTGCAGGCCTATTTCGCCGCGGCGACCATGGTCATCGCCGTGCCGACCGGCGTGAAGATCTTCTCTTGGATCGCCACCATGTGGGGCGGCTCCATCGAGTTCAAGACGCCCATGCTGTGGGCCATCGGCTTCATCTTCCTGTTCACCATCGGCGGCGTGACGGGCGTGGTGCTGGCTAACACGGCCTTGGACTATAACCTGCACGACAGCTACTACGTGATCGCCCACTTCCACTACGTGCTGAGCATGGGTGCAGTGTTCACCATCTTCGCCGGCTTCTACTACTGGTTCGAGAAGATGTGGGGCGTGCGCTACAATGAGGCGCTGGGCACCATCCACTTCTGGATCACCTTCATCGGCGTCAACATCATCTTCTTCCCGCAGCATTTCCTCGGTCTGCAGGGGATGCCGCGCCGGACGGTGGACTATCCCGAAGGCTTCAGCTTCTGGAACTACGTCTCATCGGTGGGCTATTTCATCACCGCGGTGGGCACGGTGGTGTTCCTGGCCATGCTGCTGGAAGCCGCCGTGCGTCGGCGGCCGGCGCGGGCCAACCCGTGGGGCGAAGGCGCCACCACCCTGGAATGGAGCCTGCCCTCGCCGCCGCCGTTCCACCAGTTCAACGAACTGCCGGTGGTGCATTCCGACAGCCACTGAGCGGCGCGAGATTCATCTCCTCCGGGTCCGGCCCGGAGGCAGGGCGACGCCGCTGGTGACTGGCGGGTGCGAGAGACCTATACGTCCATGTCCGTGACCATCGAGCACTCAGCACCGACCCCGGCCGTGCGCGTCCCGGCGCGCTGGCAGGACTATGTGCAGCTGCTGAAGCCGCGGGTGATGTCGCTGGTGATTTTCACCGCGGTCACCGGCCTGATCTGCGCCGGCAAGCCGATGAATCCCTTCCTGGCGGCCACGGCCATCCTGTGCATCGCCGTGGGTGCGGGCGCATCCGCCTCCCTGAACATGTGGTTCGACGCCGACATCGACGCGGCCATGCGCCGTACGCGCGGCCGGCCCGTGCCGTCCGGACGCGTGCAGGGCGCCGATGCGCTGGCCCTCGGCATCGTGCTCAGCCTGCTGTCGGTGGCGGTCATGGGTCTGGCGATCAACACCCTGGCCGCGGCCCTGCTGGCCTTCACCATCGCCTTCTACGCGGTGGTCTACACCATGTGGCTGAAGCGCCTGACGCCGCAGAACATCGTCATCGGCGGCCTCGCCGGCGCCCTGCCGCCGCTGGTCGGCTGGGCGGCGGCCAGCGGGACCGCGCCGCTGAACGGCTGGCTGCTGGTGGCGATCATCTTCTTCTGGACCCCGCCGCACTTCTGGGCGCTGTCGCTCTACACCAGCGAGGACTACGCCAAGGCCGGCGTACCGATGATGCCGGTGGTGCGCGGCGCCGCCTCCACCCGCCGGCAGATCCTGATCTACAGCCTGTTGCTGGTTCCCCTGTGCCTGGCGCCGGCCTTCACCGGCCTCGGCGGCGTGGCCTATCTGACGGTGGCCGCGCTCGGAGGCGCGATGTTCCTGCTGCTGGCCCTTCGGCTGGTGAGGAGCCATGCGGGCGACCCCTCCCTCCCCTTCACGGGAAGGGACGCGCGCGAAATGCGCCGGGTGGGGGACTCTGGGGAGACCATGACGGTTGGGGATGTGCCGGACTCCCCCACCCTGACCGCTGCGCGGTCGTCCCTCCCCATGGAGGGGAGGGAGGGGCTCTACGACGTTAGGGCCGGGGCCAAGGCGGCGCGCAACCTTTTCGCCTTCTCGATCCTCTACCTGTTCCTGCTGTTCGCGGCGCTGCTGGCCGAGCACCTGTTCGGCCTCAGGCCGCTGGAGCTGCTGCGGTGAGCGACCCGAACCTGGAAGGCGAGGCGTTCCGCAAGGCGCGTCGGGGCCGCAATATCGCCCTGGCCCTGGGCCTCGCCGCCTTCGTCGTCCTGGTCTTCGTCATCACCATCGTGCGTCTGGGCGCCAATGCCGCGATCGCCCCGAGCTAGTTCACAAGCCAGGCGCAACTCGCGCGTCGCGGCCATCTGCGCGGCGGTGTTCTTCGGCATGGTGGGCGCGGCCTTCGCGTCGGTGCCGCTGTACCGCGCCTTCTGCCAGGCCACGGGTTTCGCGGGGACCGTGCGACGCGCGCATGCGGCGCCGGGCGCCGCGGACGGGCGCACGGTGGTGGTGCGCTTCGACACCAATGTGCGCGGCCTCGCGTGGGATTTCAGGCCTGACGTGAACAGCCAGACGGTGAAGCTGGGGGAGAGCAAGCTCGCCTTCTTCCGGGTGACCAACACCTCGAACAGGGCCCTCACCGGCCGCGCGCTCTACAACGTCGCCCCGGACGACGTCGGGCCCTATTTCTCCAAGCTGGAGTGCTTCTGCTTCAAGAATCAGACGCTGCAGCCCGGCCAGACCATGGAGTTTCCGGTGGTCTATTACGTGGATCCGCGCTTCGGGGCGGACACCGAGACCAAGGGGATCAGCGAGATCACCCTGTCCTACACCTTCTATCCGGCGCCCCCCGCCGCGGCGGGGGCGCAAACCAGCGTCAATACGCCGCCTCGACCCTTGGCGGCGGGCGCGGTGCAAGGCTATAGCACGACCAACTGAAGGCGAGCGCGCCGCACGGGTTCGGCAAGGCGAGAGGCGACGAAGGACGACATGGCCCAAGCAGGCGTGAAGCACGACTATCACCTGGTGAACCCCAGCATATGGCCGCTGATCGGCTCCATCGCCGCCGTGGCCCTGGCCATGGGCGCGATCACCTGGATGAAGGGCCTGTGGGGCATGCCCAAAGGCACCTGGTGGCTGATGGCCCTGGGCTTCGCCGGCGTGATCGTCACCATGATCGCCTGGTGGACCGACGTAGTGAGGGAAGCCAACGGGGGCGACCACACGCCGGTGGTCTCCATCGGGCTGCGCTACGGCATGATCCTGTTCATCGCCTCGGAGGTGATGTTCTTCGTCGCCTGGTTCTGGATCTTCTTCGAGATGGCGCTGTTCCACCATCACCGGACGCTGTCGGGCATCGACGAAGTGACTTCGGCCTGGGCCACCTGGCCGCCCAAGGGCGTGGAGACCGTGCCGGCCTTCCACCTCCCCTTGGTCAACACCCTGACCCTGCTGCTCTCCGGCACCACCGTCACCTGGGCGCACCACGCGCTGCAGGTCGGCGACCGGCGATCGGCCAAGATCGGCCTGCTGCTGACCATCCTGCTGGGGATCCTGTTCACCTCGATCCAGGCCTATGAGTACAACCACATCCTGTCGGAAAAGCTGTTCTTCGGCGCCGAAGCCGCCAACTCCGGCCTCTATGGGTCGTCCTTCTTCATGGCCACCGGCTTCCACGGCTTCCACGTGATCATCGGCACGATCTTCCTGACGGTGTGCCTGATCCGGCTGATGGCGGGGGGATTCAGCCCCACCAAGCACTTCGGCTTCGAGGCGGCCGCCTGGTACTGGCACTTCGTGGACGTGGTGTGGCTGTTCCTGTTCACCTTCCTCTATGTGATCTTCGGCGTGGGCTGGAAATGACCGCCGGCAGGGTCGGCAACCCGCTGCTGGCGGGGCTCGCCGGCCACTGCCCCAACTGCGGCGAAGGCCGGCTGTTCGCAGGCTTCCTGACCGTCGCGCCGCGCTGCGAGACGTGCGGCTTCGACCTCTCGAAAGCCGACAGCGGCGACGGACCGGCGGTGTTCGTCATCATGATCGCCGGATTCATCGCCGCCTTCGGGGCCCTCGGGACCGAGATAGCTGTCCACCCGCCGATCTGGGTCAATCTGCTCATCTGGCTGCCGGTGGGCGCGATCCTGTGCCTCGGCCTGCTGCGCCCGCTGAAGGGCGTGATGATCGCCGCGCAGTTCGCCAACAACGCGTCGCAGGCCGGACGGGATGACGTCTGAGGCGCGCCGCTTCCCGATCGCCTTGACCATCACCGTCGCCGTCGCGCTGGCCATCATGGTCGGGCTGGGCGTCTGGCAGCTTCAGCGTCACGCCTGGAAGGACGCGGTGCTGGCCCGCATCACGGCGCTGCGGCGCGCGCCGCCGCAACCGATCGCGCCGGAGCTGGCGCGGGCCGCCCGGGGCGAGAATGTCGAGTTCACCCGGGTGGTCGCCGATTGCGCCGCCGCCCCGCCGGCCGCGGCGACCTTCACCATGGGCGTCGAGGGCGGACAGTACGTCTGGCGGCCGCTGGCCGTCTGCCCGCTCCAGGCGCCGCCCTACGACGCCATCGTGGTCGACCGGGGCATCGCCGACGCCACACGCGGACAGACCGCGCCCGGCGCCCTGACCCTGCCGTCCCCTCGCGTCGTCGTCGGGGTGCTGCGCGCGCTCGCCGAGAAGACCCCCGCGGCCTCCGGCGCCAGGCGCCCGGCTCCCTTCGTCCTGGTGGCGGAGCGGGAAACGCCATCGCCGCCGGGGATCACGCCGTCATCCTGGGCCACCGACATTCCGCAGAACCTGCAGTACGCCGGCGAGTACGCCCCAACCTGGTTCGGCCTTGCCGGGGCCTTGGCCTGCGTCTATGCCGCCCTGCTCTGGCGCAGGCTGCGGACGGCATGAACTACATCTCCACCCGGGGCGAGGCGCCGACGGTCGGATTTCTCGAAGCGGTGCTGGCGGGGCTTGCGCCCGACGGCGGCCTCTATGTGCCCGAGGCATGGCCGGGCCTGAGCCACGCGCAGATCGCCGACTTCGCCGGCCGGCCCTACGCCGAGGTCGCCGCCGAGATCCTGAGCCGCTTCGCCGGCGGTTCCATCAAGCGCGCCGCGGTCGATGAGATCTGCGCGGACGCCTACGCCAGCTTCAGCCACGCCGCGACCGTCCCGCTTGTCCAGCTCGCGCCCGGCCGGTTCCTGCTGGAGCTGTTCCACGGCCCGACCCTGGCGTTCAAGGACGTGGCGATGCAGCTGCTGGCCAGGCTGTACGACCACGCCCTGGCCGCCCAGGGCCGCACCCTGACCATCGTCTGCGCCACCTCGGGCGACACCGGCGGCGCGGCGGTGGAGGCTTTCCGCGGCCGCGCCAACGTGCGCATCGTCGCCCTGTTTCCTGACGGACGCATCTCCGAGGTGCAGCGGCGGTTCATGACCACCACGGACGACGCCAATGTGGCCTGTGTCGCCGTGGACGGGACGTTCGACGACTGCCAGGCGATCCTCAAGGACCTGTTCCAGGACGCCCAGTTCGCCCAGAGCGTGGACCTGTCCGGCGTGAATTCGATCAACTTCGCCCGCATCGCCGCCCAGGCGGTCTACTATTTCACCGCCGCGGTGGCGCTCGGCGCGCCGCACCGCAAGGTCGCCTTCGCCACGCCCACGGGCAACTTCGGCAACGCCTACGCCGGCTTCGTCGCGGCGCGCATGGGCCTGCCCATCGAGCGCATCATCGCCGCCACCAACGCCAACGACATCGTCTGCCGCGCCATCGAGGAGGGCCGCTACGCCCGCGGCGAGGTGCGCCAGACGCAAAGCCCGGCCATGGACATCCAGGTCGCTTCCAACTTCGAACGTCTCTACTTCGAGACCACCGAACGGGACGCCGTGGAGACGGCCCGGGCGTTCACCGCCTTCGCCCAGCTGGGCGCCATCGACATACCGCCCCGCTCGCTCGCGGCCATGCGCTCGGTGCTGCGCGGCGCGGCGGTGAGCGAGGACGAGACGCGGCGGACCATTCTCGCCACGCTCAACGAGACCGGCGAGATCGTCGATCCGCACACCGCCGTGGGCCTGGCCGCGGCCACGCGCATCGGACCCGCCGATCCGCAGACGCCCCTGGTGGCGCTCTCCACGGCGCATCCCGCCAAGTTCCCGGAGGCGGTCGAGGCCGCCTGCGGCGTCGCGCCCCAGACGCCGCTGCGCGCGGCGGCGCTGGCCGGCAGGACCGAACGCTTCGAGCGCCTGCCCGCCGACGCCGAGGCGGTGAAGGCCCACGTCCGAGCGTTCGCAGGCCGGTGAACGCCATCCAGACCTCGACGCCGCGCGTCCACACACTGGCCAACGGCGTCCGTGTGATCTGCGATGCGGTCGCGGGGTTCGAGACCCTGGCGCTCTCCGTGGCGGCCGGGCGCGGCGCGCGCTTCGAGGACGAGGCCCGCAGCGGCTGGGCGCACCTGCTGGAACACATGGTGTTCAAGGGCGCCGGCGGCCGCTCCGCGCGGGACATCGTCGAGGCCATCGAGGCGCGCGGCGGACACATCAACGCCGCCACCGGTTATGAGCGGACGAGCTTTCAGGTGCGCGCCCTGGCCGGCGGCCTGGAGCTGGGCCTGGCGGTGACCGCGGACCTGGTGCTGCGCCCCACCCTCGACGCCGAGGACCTGCGCCGAGAAAAGCTGGTGGTGGCGCAGGAGATCGCCGAGGCCGCCGACACGCCGGACGATCTGGTGTTCGAACTGGCCCAGGGCGCGGCCTTCACCGGCCAGCCGCTGGGCCGGCCGATCCTGGGGACCGAGACCTCGATCGCCACGGCCGAGGCGGCCAGCCTGGAAGCCTGGCGCGCCAGCCTCTATGCGCCCGACCGCCTGGTCGTCAGCGCCGCCGGGGCGGTGGACGAGGACGAGCTGCTGGCGCTCACCGAACGGTTCTTCGGCGACGCGCGCGCCGCCGCCGGCGAGCCCGCGCCGCCCGGCGTCTTCGTGGGCACGCGCGCGGCCACGAAACGCGCGCTCGAACAGGCGCACCTGGTGCTGATGCTGCCGGGCCTCGGGGCGGCCGATGCCGACTACTTCGCGGTTCGCATTTTCGCCGAGGCGCTTGGCGGCGGCATGTCCAGCCGCCTGTTCCAGGAGGCGCGCGAGCGGCTGGGTCTCGCCTACGCCATCGACGCCTTCGCCGAGTCCTACGCCGAGACCGGTCTGGTGGGCGTCTATGCGGGCTGCGCGGCGAAGGACGCCGGCAGGCTCGCCGAAGTCACCGCCGAGCAGATCCTGTCGCTGGGCGAGGCCATCTCGGCGACGGAACTGGACCGGGCCAAGGCCCAGCTGAAGGCGTCGCTGTTCATGGCCCGCGAATCCCTAGCCGCCCGCGCCGAACAGGCGGCGGCCCAACTGCTGGTGTTCGGGCGCCTGCTCAGCACCCGCGAAGTCGCGGCGGCGGTCGACGCCGTTTGCGCGGCCGACGTGCGCCGTGTCGCCGAACGGATCCTCGGCCACCGCCTCGCCGCGCCCGCCGTCCTGGGCCCGGCGCGCTCCCTGCCGGCGGCCGACCGCTTCACCGCCCGCCTCTTCGGCTAGGCGATCAGTCTCCGCCCCAGCCGAACGACACCAGGTTGCCGTCGGGATCGCGCACGATGAACCCCTTCGCCCCCCACGGTTCGGTCCGCAGGGTCTGGTGGAACTCCACGCCGGCGGCCTGGTACTCCAGGAACAGCAGCTTGACGTGGTGCACGGCGATCAGCGCCGAGAGCAGGTCCTCGCGACGCCGGAGTTGATCGTCGATCACGGGCTCGTCGATGTGCCTGAGATTGAGCCGGGCGCCGCCGCGGACCACCTGGCCGTAGAATGGCGGGTCGCCATAGGTGAAGGCCACCTGGAAGCCGAGCTTGCCGGTGTAGAAGTCGCACGACCTTTGGATGTCGGAGACGAACAGCTGCGGCTCGGCGAACAGCAGGCTCGGGTTGGTCACGGCCTGGGTCTGTGTGGGTGTGGTCACGGCTGGATCCTTCGATCTGAGCGTCCGCCAGCTCTCGTATCCCGCGCGTCTGGCCACCACGTCCTGCGCCTCCGCGAGCCGGAACGGGCGATCGAGAATCTCCCGGTCGCTCAGGTCGCGGTGAGTGGGCAGGGCGTCGCGGATCTGGGCCGCCACCGGCCAGTACCGCTCGCGATGCCAGCGCAGGACTTGCTTGGCTTGTTTTCGCAGGTTCTCGAGATTGGGCATGTGGGCGCGCTACGGGTTTCGGAAGCGTAGGCGGGCATGGCCCTTCGGCGATCGCCGGTGCGCCCTACATCAGCGCCTTCAGGATCACCGCCGGCGCAGGCGCCTGTCAAGCGTCGCCGAGCACACTTGGCAAGCCCTAGGGGTCTGTCGCACACTTCCGCCATGGCTCTGCTCGATTGGATCTCGTCCGACCACGACCTCCGCCTGGACGGGGAGGCGGTGCGCCTGCGTCCGCACCGAAGCGGCGACTTCGCCGAGTGGGCCGCCCTGCGCGCCGCGAGCCGCGCCTTCCTGCAGCCCTGGGAGCCCACCTGGCCCATCGACGACCTGACCCGCGGCGCCTGGCGGCGGCGGCTGTCGGCCTATGCCCACGACATAGAGCGGGGCCTGGCCTACCCGTTCCTGGTGTTTCGCCAGTCGGACGGCTTGATGGTGGGCGGCATCACCCTGTCGAACATCCGCAGGGGCGTCGCCCAGATGGGCGCCATCGGCTACTGGGTCGGCGAGCCATACACCCGCCGCGGCTACACCTCGGCCTCCGTGCGCGCGGTCACGCGGTTTTCCTTCGAGAGGTTGAACCTGCACAGGGTGGAGGCCGCCTGCATTCCCAGCAACGAAGCCAGCCGCGGCGTTTTGCTCAAATGCGGCTTCACGCAAGAGGGACTCGCACGAGCTTATCTGAGAATTAACGGTATATGGCGAGATCATCTCCTGTTCGGGCTCGTCTCGCCGGCGCCAGCCAGCGAGCACCGGGGCGAGGAGGTGCTGGTCTAGAGCCGGTCGCCTCCTGGGGTTCAGAAGGGGGCGAATGGCGGCTGCCGAAAGGCTCGTCTGGGATGCGACGACCGTGCTCGAAGCCTTGGGCGCGGCTGACGTGGCGCTCTGGCTCTGGGAGCCGGAGCGTGATCGGCTGCGCCTGAACGGCGCCTCCCGCGCGCTCGGCCTTGGACCCCTCGCCCCCGAATCACCTTCCGCCGCCCTGCGCGCCCTCGTCCTGCCGCAGGACCGCGCCGGCGCGGAGGACATCCTGCGCGTGCGCGAGCCGGGCGCGGAGATCTCCGCGCGCATCCGCATGCGCGGGGGCCACACCTGCCTGTGGCGCGGCGTGTGGCTGGAGGAAGGGCTGCGCGCCGCCGGCGTCGTAGCCAAGGAAACCCGCTTCACCGCCTCCGAGACCGACGCCCTCACCGGCCTGCTGGATCGCCGCAGCTTCGTGGCCCGGGCCCGAGAGCGGTTGTCCAGTCCCGGACTCTTCGAGCTGGTGGTCGCCGACCTCAATCGCCTGCGCCGCCTCAACGAGGCCCTCGGCCACGAACGCGCCGACCTGGTGCTGGCCGCCCTGGGCTCGCGCCTCGCCGCCGCCTTCGCGCAGGACGCACTGATGGCGCGCATCGGCGAGGACGAGTTCGCCGTGCTGGCGCCGCGGACCGCCGACGACCCGTCCGAGACCCTTCGCGCGGCTCTGGAGCAGCCGCTTCGGGTGGCCGGCTTCGACATCCATCCCACCCTCGCCATCGGCGCCGTGGAGGCCGAGGGCGGCGACGACGCGCCGGAGGCGGCCGAGCTGCTGCGCCGGGCCGAGCTGGCGGTGGAGGCGGCGAAGGCGGCCGGACGCGGCGGCCCGACCGCGGCCTACGGTCGCGCCCTGGAGAGCGACGGCCTTTCGCGCCTCGCCCTGGAGTCGGATCTGCGCGGCGCCATCGGCCGCGGCGAGATCGTCGCCTTCTTCCAGCCCATCGTGCGGCTCTCCAACGGCGAGCTGTCCGGTTTCGAGGCCCTGTGCCGCTGGCGTCATCCCAGGCGCGGCTTCCTCGCGCCCGACGACTTCCTGGGCATGATGGGCGAGATGGGCATGATGGCCGAACTCGGCTCGCACATGATGCGCGCCGCCGCGCGCCAGCTGGGCGCCTGGCGGCGGGCGCACGCGGCCATGGACCACCTGACCGTCAGCGTGAACCTCTCGACCGGGGAGATCGACCGCGAGGGCCTGGTGGAAGACGTCGGAGGCCTGGTTCGCAAGTACGAATTGAAGCCGGGTTCGCTGAAGCTGGAAATTACCGAAAGCGACATCATGCGCGACCCGGACCGGGCGGCGGTGATCCTGCGCGCCCTGCGCGCCGCTGGCGCCGGTCTGGCTCTGGACGATTTCGGGACCGGCTTCTCGTCGCTCTCCTACCTGACCCGCCTGCCCTTCGACACGCTGAAGATCGACCGCTACTTCGTTCGCACCATGGCCACCAACGAGGGTTCGGCGAAGATCGTGCGCTCGGTGATCAAGCTGGGCCAGGACCTGTCGCTCGAGGTGGTGGCCGAGGGCGTCGAGAACGGCGTCATGGCCCGCGCCCTGCTGGACCTCGGCTGCGACTACGGCCAGGGCTTCGGCTATGCCCCGGCGCTCTCGCCCCAGGAGGCCGAGGTCTACCTCAACGAAAGCTACGCCGATGGCGCGGCGCCGGTGAAGGCCCGAGGCTAGGCCCGCCCCGCCTGCGACGACAGATGCGCCGCGGACACGCCGATCTTCTCCAGCGCCCGCGACCATTTGTGCTCGTAGTCGGTGTCGAAAATGATCGCCTCGTCCGAATCGCAGGTCAGCCAGACGTTGTCGCGGATCTCCTGCTCGAGCTGGCCGGGGCCCCAGCCGGAATAGCCCAGCGCCATGATCGCCCGCCGCGGGCGTCGGTTGTGGCCGGCCAGGGCCTCCAACACGTCGCGCGTGGCCGTCAGGCTCACGCTCGCGGTCACCGGCAGGGTGGACTCCGGGCTCGTGTAGTCCGCGGTGTGCAGCACGAAACCGCGCTCGCGCTCCACCGGCCCGCCCATCAGCACCAGGTCCTCGGGTATTTCGATCGAAGCCTTCACGCCCAGGCGCTTGAGGAGGTGCGGCACCGTCAAGCCGTCCACCGGCCGGTTCACGGTCAGACCCAGAGCATGCTCGGCGTCATGGGCGCAGACGAAGACCACGGCGCGCTCGAACCGTGGATCGCCGATGCCGGGCATCGCGACGAGCAGCCGGCCTGAGAGGAACGCGCCTTGGCCCGGAGACATGGGCTTATGAATGGCGTTCGAATTGGCCTCTTTCAAGCCCAACCTGGCTTGGCGAGGACCCGCGTTGCGACTATCTGCGAGCGAGTTACGCCGCAAGAGGAGGACACGACATGACGATCAAGGTTGGCGACAGGGCGCCGGACGGACGCTTCACCACCTTTGGCCCCGACGGCCCCGGGCCGCTGACCACCGATCAGCTGTTCAAGGGCAAGAAGGTCGCGCTCTTCGCGGTCCCAGGCGCCTTCACCCCGACCTGCTCGGCCAAGCACCTTCCCAGCTTCAAGGAGAAGGCGGCGGCGCTGAAGGCCAAGGGGGTCGACACCATCGCCTGCCTGTCGGTGAACGACGTCTTCGTGATGAAGGCCTGGGGCGACGCCCAAGGGGTCGGCGACAACATCCTGATGCTGGCCGACGGCAACGGCGACTTCACCAAGGCCGTGGGCCTGGAGCTGGACGCCAGCCGCTTCGGGATGGGCCCGCGCTCGCAGCGCTACTCGATGATCGTCGACGACGGCGTGATCAAGGAATTGAACGTCGAGGCCGGCGGCGAATACCGCGTCTCCTCCGCGGAATATATGCTCGAGCAGTTGTAGCGACGTTTCCTCCCCTTCACGGGGAGGGGTTTCACGCTCCCAAGGCTTCCGGCGTGGCCCTGAAAAGGTCGACGGAGCCCTGCGTCACCGCCTGGGTCAGGCCGGGGGCCTGGGCGAGGACTTGCTCGGCGAACACCCGCGCCAGGCCGATCTTGGTGCGCCAGTAGTCGGGGTCGGAATCGCCGGCGGCAATGCGCCGGGACGCCGCCAGCGCGCCCTTGCCCAGCATCCAGCCGCCGACCACGTCGCCCAGCAGCTTCAGATAGGGCGTGGCGCCCGCGAGGGCGTCGGGCTGGGCGTGGCCGCGGCGCTCGATGAGCCAGCCCGTGGCGGCCTGAACCGCGGCGAGGCCGGCTTCCAGGTGCGCTCCCACTGTGTGCAGCCAGGCGTCGTCGGCGCTCTTCAGGGCCGCGGCAGTGGGGAAGATGTCACCGACCAGCTCGCGCACCGCCTGGCCCTTGTTCAGCGCCAGCTTGCGGCCCATCAAATCCACCGCGTGGATGCCGTTGGTCCCCTCGTAGATCGGCAGGATACGGGCGTCGCGGTAGTGCTGGGCCGCGCCGGTCTCTTCCACGAATCCCATCCCCCCGTGGATCTGCAGAGCCATGGACGCGGCCTCCACGCCCATGTCGGTGGACCATGCCTTGGCGATGGGCGTGAGCAGGTCCTGGCGAAAGCGGGCGGCGTCGCGGTCGACGGGGTTGCCGGCGGTGCGCGCCAGGTCCGCCGCCACCGCGGTGGAGAGGCACAGGCCCCGCGCCGCCTCGATCCTGGCCTTCATCAGCATCAGGGTGCGGCGAACGTCCGGGTGATCGAAGATGCGCGACGGGTAGGATCCGGTCCAGGCCGAGCGGCCCTGCTTGCGCTCCAGTGAAAAGGCCAGGGCCTGCTGATAGGCCCGCTCGGCGATGGCCACGCCCTGCACCCCCACCTGCAGGCGCGCGGCGTTCATCATCACGAACATCGCCGCCAGACCGCCGTTGGGGACGCCCACCAGCTCCGCCTGCGCGCCCTCGAACAGCATGACGCAGGTCGGCGAGGCGTGGATGCCGAGCTTGTGCTCGATGCCGCCCGCCCGCAGGTCGTTGGGTCCGCCGAGGGAGCCGTCCGGCTTCACCAGGCGTTTAGGCGCCACGAACAGGGAGATGCCGCGGCTGCCCGGCGGGGCGTCCGGCAGGCGTGCGAGCACCAGATGGACGATGTTCTCCGCCACATCGTGGTCGCCCCAGGTGATGAAGATCTTCTGGCCAGTGAGCCTGTAGCCGCCCCTGCCGTCAGGCTCGGCGCGGGTGGCGAGGGCGCCGAGGTCCGACCCGGCTTGGGGCTCGGTGAGGTTCATGGTGCCGGTCCATTCGCCGGAGATCATCTTCGGCAGATAGAGCGCCTTCTGGCGAGCGTCGCCGTTGTGGGCGATGGCCTCGATGGCGCCCTGGGTCAACATGGGGCACAGGCCGAAGCTCATGTTGGCGGCCTGGACCATTTCGAACACCGCGATCTCCAGGGCCTTGGGCAGACCCTGGCCGCCGAATTCGGGCTCGGCGGCGAGGCTGTTCCAGCCGCCCTCGGCGAACTGCCGATAGGCGTCGGCGAAGCCTGGCGCGGCGGTGACCTTGCCGTTTTCATAGCGGGCGCCGGCGAGGTCGCCCGGGCGGTTCAGCGGCGCCAGCACCTCCGCGGAGAAGGCGCCCGACGCTTCCAGCACCGCGCGCACCGTGTCGGCGTCCGCCCCCGGGAACGCACCGGCCAGGCGCCCGAATTCCGCCGCCTCGTAAAGCGAGAAGGTCAGGTCGCGAACTGGAGCTTTGTACGTCATCGCCGTCCCTTGCGCGGTAAGACGGCCTTTCTAGGCCGAGGGCGGCCCCTGGGCCAAGCCGCGCCGCCCGCCGGCCTGAAAATCACGCCTTCGTGAGGCCCGGGAAGCAAATGGACCGAATAACCGTCACTATCTGCGACCTCGGTCATGCAACCAGGCCGCGCAAGCATGGAGTTCCGATGATCCGACGCGCCCTATTGCCCCTCGCCGCGACCCTGGCCCTGTCGGCCCAGGCGTCGGCCGCCCCGTCGACCAATGTCGCCGACATGCCCGGCGGCCACTATGTGATCGACAAGCGTCACGCCAGCGTCATCGCCAAGGTCCTGCACATGGGCGTCTCGCTCTATGCGGTGCGCTTCGACAGCTTCGAAAGCAGCTTCGACTACGACGCGGCCCACCCGGACAACACCAGGGTGCAGGCCAGCGTCGACGCCGGCAGCCTCGACGTCGGCCAGGACTACAGCGGCAAATTCGCCGACGAATTCCTCAACGCCAGCAAGTTCCCCAAGCTCACCTTCGTCTCCACCGCGATCGCCAAGGGGACGGGCAATAGCGGAACCATGACCGGCGACCTGACGTTCATGGGTGTCACCAAGCCGGTGACCTTCAACGTCACCTTCGTCGCAACGGGCCGGGGCCTGTTGCCCCCGTTCAAGCCCACCGCTGGCTTTTCGGCCACGACCACCATCAAGCGCTCCGACTTCGGCTCGACCTTCCTGAGCAACATCGCGGGCGACGACGTCTCGATCTCGATCGAGGGCGAGTTCGACAAACAGTAGGCGCCGGAGGAACACCTCGAAGCATGACCACCGCCGAACGCACGCGGTACGCCACCGTCGCGGTCATCCTGCATTGGCTGATCGCCGGCCTGCTGCTGACCAACATCGGACTGGCCTGGTATTTCAACACCCTGCACGGGCCGCGGGTCGCCGCGCCGCTGGCGCTGCACAAGTCGATCGGCGTCACCGTCCTGCTGCTGAGCCTGGCGCGGTTGGGCTGGCGGCTGTTCAATCCGGCGCCGAAGCTGCCGGCCTATGTGCGCGGCTGGGAGCGGCTGCTCGCGCAGAGCGTTCACGTGGCCTTCTATGTGCTGATGATCGGCCTGCCGCTCACCGGCTGGGCGACGGTCTCGGCCAGCGTGCTGATCCACACCCACCCGACGGTGCTCTATGGCGTGATCCCCTGGCCGGCCATCGGCCTGCTCGCCGCCCTGCCCCCCGACCAGATGCACGACGCGCACAAGCTGGCCTTCGCCAGCCACCAATGGCTGGTGAAGATCGCCTATGCGGCCATCGCCTTGCACGTTCTGGGCGCCCTGAAGCACCAGTTCATCAGCCGCGACGACGTGGTCAGCCGCATGGTCCCGTTCCTGCGCCAGCGCATGGGCGCTGCGTCGTGAGCCGCCGCCTGGCCGCCCTCGCCCTGGCGCTCGCCTCGACGGCCGCGCCGGCGATCGCCGCGCCGCCGGCCTGGGCGGTGGACAAGGCCGCCTCGCACCTGACGTTCTCCAGCAGCGTGCAGGGCGCGCCGTTCAGCGGCCAGTTCCGGCTCTGGGACGCCGCCATCCGTTTCGACCCGAAGGACCTCGCCCACTCCAGCGTCGTGGCCACGATCGACATGGCCTCGGCGGTGAGCGGCGACAAGGACCGGGACATCAGCATGCCCACCGAGGACTGGTTCTGGACCAGCCGCTTTCCCCGCGCGACCTTCGCGGCCGCTGCGTTTCGCGCCACCGGACCCGGGCGCTACGAGGCGGTGGGGACCCTGAGCATGCGCGGCGTGTCGAAGCCTTTGACTCTGCCCTTCAGCCTCGCCATCACCGGCGCTTCGGCGAAGATGAGCGCCCGGGTCGGCATCAATCGGCTGGCCTTCGGCGTCGGGCAGGGTGAGTGGCAGACGACCGAGACGGTGCCGGCGGCGGTGGTCGTCAGCGTGGACCTGACGGCGCACCGGGCGCCCTGAACACCCCTGCCGCGGCAGCCCGCGCCCTCGCGGCCGGCCGGCTGGTCATCCTGCCCACGGAGACCGTCTATGGCCTCGCGGCCGACGCCGCCGATCCGCTCGCCGTCGCGAGACTCTACGAGGCCAAGGGCCGCCCGAGCTTCAATCCGATGATCGCGCACGTGCGCGACCTGGCCATGGCGTCGCGGGTGGCGATACTGGACGAGCGAGCGCGCCGGCTGG
The DNA here is from genome assembly GCA_044445825.1 of Caulobacterales bacterium. GTDB lineage: Bacteria > Pseudomonadota > Alphaproteobacteria > Caulobacterales > Caulobacteraceae > Acaudatibacter. The sequence continues at coordinate 2,536 of JBIOEG010000049.1, read as the reverse complement.
CGGCGGCATTCTGGCCAGGGCCGCTGACCATCGTGGCGCCGATCGGCGAGCCCGCCCTGGTCTGCGACCTCGCCCGCGCCGGCCTGGACACGGTCGCGGTGCGCGTCCCGGCCCATCCCGTGGCCCAGGCCGTGCTGGCGGCGTTCGGCCGCCCGATCGTCGCACCCTCGGCCAACCGTTCCGGCCGCCCCAGCCCGACCACCCTGGCGGACGCCCTGGCGGAGACCGGCGGGTCCGCGGCCATGGCCCTCGATGGCGGGCCGTGCGCCGTGGGCCTGGAGTCCACGGTGGTGTCGCTGCTGGAGGGCCCGCCTCGCCTGCTTCGGCCGGGCGCCGTCACCCGCGGCGAGATCGAGGCGCTGATCGGGCCGCTGGCCGACGTCGGGCCCGACGCCGCGCGCTCGCCCGGCCGTCTCGCCCGCCACTACGCCCCCGACGCCCCCCTGCGCCTGCACGCCGCCGGTCCTCGGCCCGGCGAGGCGTTCCTGGCCTTCGGCCCGGCGCCGCCAGGCCCACTGGTCTTCCAGCTCAGCGAGGGGCGCGACCTGCGCGAGGCGGCGGCGAAGCTGTTCTCCGCCCTGCGCGCCGCCGACGCGGCCCACCCCACCGCCATCGCCGTGGCCGCGATCCCGGAGCAGGGTCTGGGCGAGGCGATCAATGACCGCCTGCGCCGGGCGGCCGGCCATGTGGGCTGAACTGGCGCTCGCCTGGACGGGAAGCTAGGGTCGGCGCATGAGCGTCCCCGTCCCCGCCGACGTGCTTTCGCGCCTCAAGGCCGTGCTGGGCGAGGCGGGCTGGAGCCAGGACCCGCAGCGCCTGGCCCCGAAGCTCGTCGAGTGGCGCGACCGCTGGTCCGGCGAGACGCCGCTGCTGGCGCTGCCCAGGTCCACCGCCGAGGTCGCCGCCGTGGTGGGGATCTGCGCCGAGTCCGGAACGCCGGTCACGCCGCAGGGCGGCAACACCGGCCTTGTTGGCGGCCAGATCCCGCAAGGCGAGATCCTGTTGTCCCTGGAGCGGATGCGGGCGATCCGCGAGGTCGAGACGAGCGACGACGTGATGACCGTGGAGGCTGGCGTCACCCTCGCCGTGGCGCACGAGGCCGCCCTCGCCGCGCGTCGGCGGTTTCCGCTGAGCATCGCCTCGGAAGGCTCGGCCACCATCGGCGGCCTGGTCTCCACCAATGCCGGCGGGGTGGCGGTGCTGCGCTACGGCAACATGCGCGATCTGGTGCTCGGCCTGGAGGCCGTGCTGCCCAACGGCGAGATCTGGAATGGCCTCAAGCGCCTGCGCAAGGACAACACCGGCTACGACCTCAAGCAGCTGCTGATCGGCGCGGAGGGCACGCTGGGCGTGGTCACCGCGGCGACTCTCAAGCTCTTCCCCCTGCTCGCCTCGCGCGCCGTGGCCTTCGTGGGGCTGGAGAGCCCCGCCGCCGCCGTGGCCCTGCTGGCCCGGGCCAAGGAGGAGACCGGCGGGGCGGTGGAGAGCTTCGAGCTGATCGGCCGGCAGGGCGTCGAACTGGCGGTGAAGCATTTTCCGGGCGCCCGCGAGCCGCTGGAAGCCGCACACCCCTGGTACGTGCTCATCGAGACCGCCAGCGGCGAGCCGGGCTCGGCCGAGGCCGGGCTCGAGCGCCTCCTGGCCGCCGCCCTGGAGGAGGGGCTCGTGGCCGACGCGGCCCTGGCCCAGAGCGAGACCCAGGCCAAGGCCTTCTGGTCCCTGCGCGAGAACCAGTCGGCGGCGCAGAAGCCCGAGGGCGCGGCGTGGAAACACGACGTCTCCGTGCCGGTCTCCCGCATCGCCGAATTCATCGACCGGGCGAGCCGCGATCTGACCCGGCGCTACCCCGGCGTTCGCGTGGACGCCTTCGGCCACGTTGGCGACGGCAACATTCACTACGACATCCTGAGCCCGGTGGGCGGCGACCAGTCCGCCCACGCGGCGCGTCGCGACCAGGCGGCGCACGTGGTGCACGAGCTGGTGGCCTCCCTGGGCGGCTCGATCTCCGCCGAGCATGGCCTCGGAACCATGAAGACCGCCGAGGCCATGGCCTACAAGAGCCCGGTGGAGCTCGAGGCCCTGCGCGCCATCCGCAAGGCGCTGGACCCGGGCCGGATTATGAACCCGCGCGTGCTGTTCTAGCGGGTCCTGTTCCGACCTGTTATTCACCTGTTCCACCTGTTATTTCGGTGTTTTTTTCCACCTGTTACGGTCTGGAAGCCGTGCTTGTTCAATGGCTTGCGGGTGCCTGATATTGCTCAGGAACAGGTGATAACAGGTGATAACAGGCGCCAAACAGGCCTGTTATCGATGCATAACAGGTGCCGAACAGGTGACTTCGGACACGTAGCGCCCGACACCCCCCACCCGAAATTCCCCGCGCAAGCGGGGAGCCAGGCTTTTTTTGTTCCTTCCTTCCGTTCCCACCCGCGCGGCCCCACCCCAGGGCAAAAAAGCCTGGGTCCCCGCTGGCGCGGGGAATTTCGGGTGTGGGGGTTGGGAGCCTGGCTGTGCGGGCGAGCGCCCGGCGCTCACC
>JBIOEG010000048.1:0-32188 GCA_044445825.1 Caulobacterales bacterium | reverse complement strand
TGGTGGGGCAGGGCGGGCTGATCCTGCGGCGGGGCCGCGAGCTGGCCCAGGTGCTACGCTTCTTCGACCGGGCCCGCTTCGCCGTCATCGAGTAGCGCGGCCATCGCCCGCCTGGCCCGGGCCGGGGCTTCGGTCACCGGGGTGGAGTCGGTCACCTGGTCCAGGGCGCCGATCACCGGCAGGGCGCGCAGCACCGGATCGGCGATCTCGGCGCGGATCGCCTCCCAGATCTCCTCGGTGTTGATCACCGTGAACGGCCGGCTCCAGAACGGGCCGATCACCGGCTTGAAGTCGCCCGGCAGGCCGCGCGCCTGGTGCAGCCGCGCCAGGGCGTCATAGGCCTCGGCGAGCGCCGCCTCGCGGCTCTTCCAATCCGGCGCGGCCAGGGCGCGCTCCAGGATCGGCGACAGCGCCGGGGCGCAGGGCAGGCGCGCGAAGGCGGTTCCGAACCACTTGGGATAGGGCGCATAGCGGCCCTCGACCAGGAAGGCCATGCGCATGGCGTCGCGCACCAGCCGCGCGCCGATCACCCGCGAGCCGATCTCGTCGCCCCGGCTACCCGCGCGGCCGACGAAGGCCTGCTCCTCGGCGATGCGCCGCCACTGGCAGGTGAGCTTGTAGAGCCGCACGTCCAGGGGAGGGGCCGCCAGCCGCGCCCGCAGGGCGGTGAGGCGGCCCAGGTCGTCGTGGAACACCGCGCCGGCGGTCATCGCCAGCAGCCGCTGTTCGGCAAGTCCGAGCCACGCCAGGTTGTCGAGGGGTGCGTCGGGGTGGAGATCCAGCGTGAAGCCGGCCATGCTCTCCAGCGTCCAGGCCTCCAGTCCGTGACGGATGTCGCCCAGCGCTCCGGCGCTGTGCGGGGCTGGGTGTGGCCGGTTGTTCATGCCCATTGGCACGCCGAGGAACTCGGCCGGCGCGACATCCCGGAACGCCGCGACGACCTCTGCGGCGTGCGCCGCAAAGTCCGCCTCGCTCAGGAACAGCAGCACCCTGGCCCCCCAGTTGTGGTCCTGGGACATCTCGTCGTCGAAGCCGAGCAGCTCCGAGCCGTAGCCGATCAGGGCCGCCGCGTGGCGCAGGTCCGGAAAGGCCCGCTGCAGCCACGGCCGCACAAGCTCGCCGTAGAACCGGCGTGAAAGCTCGATGCCTTGCATGCGGCCGTGTCCTCCCGCTGCGCCCGATGGCCTTGCAGCGGGCGCGGACAAAAGAAAAGCCCCGGCGGTCGCCCGCCGGGGCTCTGGCTAGGTCCGAATGCGCCGTCTAGCGGCGGCCGCCCAGGAAGAAGAGCAGGAAGCGGAACAGGTTGACGAAGTCGAGGTAGAGGCTCAGCGCGCCGTAGCTGGTGGCCACGTTCATCGCCGCCGCGTCGCCCCCGACCTGGTAGTACATCCCCTTCAGCCGCTGGGTGTCCGCCGCGATCAGGCCGGCGAAGATCAGCACGCCGATCAGGTTGATGGCGAACACCAGCATCGCCGAGTGGAAGAAGAACGTCGCCATCATGGCGAAGATCAGGCCCCACAGGCCCATGATCAGGAAGCTTTGCATCCCGGAAAGGTCGCGCTTGGTGGTGTAGCCCACCAGCGACAGGCCGCCGAACGCCGCCGAGGTGACCAGGAAGGTCTGGAAGATGCTGACGCCGCTGTAGAGGATGAACAGCATGCCGAACGAGGCGCCGATGCAGCTGACGATCGCCCAGTAGGTGAAAGCGGCGGCCTGCGGCGAGGCGCGGCGGGCGAAGGCCTGGAACAGCAGGATGGCCAGGGGCGCGAACGCCACGATCATCCCGGGGATGGTGTAGCCGACCCGGCCCAGCGCATCGACCCGGAACAGCACGTGCTGGACCGGCGCATAGTTCCCGGTCACCCACGCCAGGGCGGCGGAGAGCACGAGGCCTAGCGCCACCTTGTTGTAAACGCCGAGCATGAAACCGCGCAAACCGGCGTCCACCGCCATGTCCAGGCGGTCCGTCGCCGCCGGAGGCGTGAGGCCGCGGTTGAAGTCGCTCATGAAGATAGCCCTTCTGAATGCGCCCGAAGCGGACGCGTCGTGCCAAATATCGTCCCGCGCGCCTTGCGGCGCAAGGGCGGCCGGGATGACGGCGCGGCTAGCTACTCCGCCCGCAGCACTGGCGCCGGCCTCTGCGACAGGGCCGCCAGCGCCGCCAGCAGGCCGCCGCCGGCGGCGAGGGCGGCGGCGACGGCGATCAGGGCGATGACGCCGGTCCAGTCGACGCTCCAGGTCGCCTCGAACACCTTGACCACCACCGGCCAGGCGGCGGCGTAGCCCAGGCCCACGCCGGCGACCCCGGCGATCAGGCCCACCGCGCCGTACTCGACCCCGTAGGCCGCGAGGATCTGGCCGCGCGCCGCGCCGAGCACCTTCAGCGTCGCCGCCTCCTTGGCCCGGGTGCGGGCGCCGGCGGCGATGGCGCCGGCCAGCACCAGCAGCCCGGCCAGCGCCGCCACCGCCGCCGCGCCGCGGATTGCCAGGGTCAGGCGGGCGAAGAGGTCGCCGGCCGCCTCCAGCTGTTCGCGCACGCTGATCACATTGACCGCCGGAAAGCTCGCCCCCAGGGCCCGGGTGACGCGGGCTTCCTCCGCGCGGGTGGCCTTGGCGATGGCCACGTGGCGCAGGTCCGCGCCGGCCAGGGCGGCCGGGTCGAGGATCAGCGTGAAGTCCGCGCCGAAGCCGCCGAAGTCCACCTTGCGGATCACCGCCACGCGCGCGTCGATGTCGCGTCCGAGGATGGAGAGGGTGATGGAGTCCCCGACCCGCAGTCCGGCGGCGCGCGCCACCTCGGACTGCACGGCCACCAGCGGCGGCCCCTGATAGTCCGCTCGCCACCAGCGGCCCGAGATGACGCCGGCGTTGATCGGCTGGGCGCCCAGGGCGGACATGGAGATGTCGTTGTCGAAGGCCCAGCGGGCGCCGGAATCGATCCTGGCCCGGCCGACCGCTTCGCCCTTCACCTTGACGATGCGGCCGGTGACGAAGGGCATGCGCATGTAGCTCCGGGGCGTCAGCGGCCGTGCGAAGGCGCCGGCGACGGCGGCGTCGAAGGCTGTCGCCTGGTCGCCGGGAATCTCGGTGAAGATCAGCGCCGGGGCGGCGCGCGGCGCCACCTGCGCCACCTGGGTGAGCAGGGCCGACTGGATCAGCACCACGGCGGCCAGCAGGGCGACGCCCAGGCCGATGGCCGGCGCGGCGGTGCGGGCCGCCGAGTGCGGACCGGCGAGGTTGGCGAGGCCGATGCGCACCGGTCCATGCGACAGGCTCCGCACCCGCCCGGCGCCCCAGGCCGCGGCGAGCCCGATCGCATAAAGCAGGACGAAGGCGCCGGCGACGCCGGCGATCATGATCCCGGCCGCCAGGGGCGTGGGCGCGGTGACCACGGCGAGGGCCGCAAGGGCCACGGCCGCGACGAGAGCGGCGATGGTCTCGGGGCCGAAGCGGAGCGCGCCGGTCAGATCGTGGCGAAACAGGGATGAGGGCGGCGTTGTGCGCGCGCGCGCCAGGGGGGCGAGGCTGAAGGCGGCGGCGGACAGCAGGCCGAACGCCCCCGCCTTGATCAGCGGCATCGGGTAGAGCGCGAACAACGCGGGGATCGGCAGCTGGTTCTTGACGATCTCGCCGAGCGCCAGGGGCGCCGCCGCGCCTACGGCCAGCCCGATCGCCACCCCCAGCCCGGCGAGCACGGCGATCTGGATCAGATAGAGGTTGCGAACCAGCGCGCCGTCGGCGCCCAGGGCCTTGAGCACGGCGATCGACGGCTTCTTGGCTTCCAGATAGGCGGTGACCGCCCCCGACACCCCCAGCCCGCCGGCCACCAGGGACGCGAGGCCGATGAAGCCCAGGAAGTACTCCAGCTGGTCGATCAGCCGGTGCAGGCCGGGCGCGGCGTCGCTGCGATCGCGCATGCGGAATCCCCCCCTGGGCAGCGCCGCGGCGATGCGGGCCCTGGCCGCGGCGATGCCGACCCCGCGTTGCAGAGCGATCCGCGCCGTCTCGCCGAACGGCAGGCCCGGCGCCAGGAAGCCGCCGGCCTGCACCATGGGCAGCCGCGCCAGCACCCGAGGTCCGAGGGTGAAACCGCGCGACAGCCGGTCCGGCTCGGCCATCAGCACCGCGCGCACCACGACCGGAACATTGCCCACCAGCAGGCGGTCGCCAACGTGCAGGCCGAGCCGGTCCAGCAGCGGCTGCTCGGCGGCGACGCCCTCGACGCCGCCGACCGGCGACAGGGCGCTCCCCAGGTCGCCTCCGCCCCTCAGCTCCACGGTCCCCGCCAGAGGGTAGCCGCCGCTCACGCCGCGCAGCTCCACCAGGCGACGCTCGCCCGACGGCGCCTGGGCCATCGCACGGCTCGCGGCGGCGTAGGAGACCTGGCCCAGGCCCTCGAACACCGCCCGCTCCCTGGGCGAGAACTCCCGCTGCTCCACACCGACGGCGACGTCGCCGCCGAGGATCTCCCGGGCCTGGGACGCCAGTCCCTGGCGGAACGCTTCCGCCGTCGAGCCGGCGGCGGCGATGGCCGCGACGCCCAGCGCCAGGCAGGCCAGGAAGATGCGGAACCCGCGCACCCCGGCCCGCATCTCCCGCGCGGCGAAGCGCAAAGACAGCGGGAGCGCCCCGCGGCTCATCCTTGATCCACCACCCTCCCGTCGGCCATGCGCGCGACGCGGTCGGCGCGGGCGGCGAGGCTTTCGTCGTGGGTGACCAGCACCAGGGCCGCGGCGGTCTCGGCGACCAGGGCGAACATCAGCTCGGCCACCTGCCGGGCGTTCGCCGCGTCGAGGTTGCCGGTGGGCTCGTCGGCGAAGAGCAGGGCCGGCCGGGCGGCCAGCGCTCGGGCGAGGGCCACGCGCTGTTGCTCGCCGCCGGACAGCTGGTGCGGATAGTGGGTGAGGCGCGGCGACAACCCGACCCGGTCCAGCCACTCCCGGGCCGTGCGGTCGGCGCCCGCGACGCCGGCGATCTCCAGGGGTGCCGAGACGTTCTCCTGCGCCGTCATGTTGGGAAGCAGATGGAAAGCCTGGAACACCAGGGACACCCGCCCGCGACGCAGGCGCGCCCGCCCGTCCTCGTCCAGCCGCGACAGATCCTCGCCGAACAGCCGCACCTTGCCGCGCGTCGGCCGCTCCAGCCCGGCGGCCACGGCGATCAGGGTCGACTTGCCCGACCCCGAGGGACCGACCACCGCCACGCGCTCGCCGGAACCGACGGCGAAGTCGAGGCCGCGGAGGATGTCCACGGGCCCCGCGGCGGACGGCAAGGTCAGGCTGACACCATCCATGGCCAGCGGGGCGCCCGGCTGGGCGGCGTCGAACATCGGGTCCTCTCGGCGGTTGAGCGACTGTGGCGGGGGACTACATAGGACGCTGGCATGACTGGCACACCCGGATGAGCGGCACACCTGATCGATTCTTCATCCGGCGCGGATTGCTGGCCGGCGCCCTGGCCGCCGCGGCGACGCCGGTCTGGGCCGTGGCGCGGCGCGAAGTGGTGACCATTCTGGGCGACTCGATCACCGCCGGCCTGGGCCTGCCCGCCGCCCAGGCCCTGCCCGCGCAGCTGCAGGCGGCGCTTCAGCGCCTGGCTGTCGCCGCCGTGGTGCGCGGCGCGGGGGTCTCCGGCGACACCAGCGCCGCGGGGCTGGAGCGCGTGGGCTTCTCCGTGCAGGCCGACACCGACGTCTGCCTGGTGGCCCTCGGCGGCAACGATCTGCTGCAGGGCCTCGATCCGCAGGAGACCCGCGCCAACCTCGACGGCATCATCCGCCGGCTGCAGGCGCGCCGCATCGGTGTGGTGCTGGCCGGGCTCACCGCGCCGCCCGCCGTGGGGCGCGGCTACGCCCGAGACTTCGGCGCGGTGTTCCCGGCGGTGGCCAAGGCGCGGGGCGTGGCGCTCTATCCCGACCTGCTGGCCGGCGTCGGCCTGAACCCCGCGCTGCACCAGCCCGACGCCATCCATCCCAACGCCGCGGGCGTGAAGGTGATGGCGGCGCGACTGGCGCCGATCGTCGCACGGGCGCTCAGGGTCCGGCGATGATCCGGCTGTTCGCCGCCATTCCCGTGCCGGCCGATATCGGCGTGGGCCTGCAACGTCGCCAGCAAGGCTTGCCCGGCGCGCGATGGCGACCGCTCGAAGCCCTGCACATCACCCTGCGCTTCTTCGGCGAGGTGGCCGAGCCTGTCGCCCGCGACATCGATGCCGAACTGGCCGGCGTGAACGGCGACGCCCTGGCCTTGCAGCTGACCGGCGTCGGCGCCTTCGGCGAGGGCGCGAACCTGAACGCGGTGTGGGCCGGGGTGGCGGAGAACCCGTCCCTGCGCCAGCTCGCCGCTCGCTGCGAATCGGCCGCCCGCCGGGCCGGCCAGAAGCCCGACCGCCGCGCGTGGCGCCCGCACGTGACCCTGGCCTATCTGAAACGCCCGGAGCCGGACCGCGTGGCCGCCTGGATCCAGGGCCACAATCTGCTGAAGTCGCCAACCTTCGAGGCGCCCAGCTTCGGACTCTACTCGAGCCGGCTCGGCGGTGAGGGCGCCAGCTATCGGTTGGAAAGCGCCTACCCGCTGGGCTGATCGCCCCGCGCTCTGGTGGGCGGGCGGCAGCCGTTTCGCCCGCGAAATCATCCGGGCCGATGCGTCATGCAGAGTGCCGAACGCGGGTTCGCCGGAACCGTCAGCGATGATATGATTCCGCCGGGACGCCAGTTTGCAGGGGCTGCAAGATGAGTCGGGCGCTTTTCGGGGCCGTTTCGCTGGCCGCTCTCGTCCTGACCTTCGCTTCGGGGCCGGCCCTGGCGGGTCCGGACGATCCGGTCGTCGACCATTCTTCCACCACGAGTGCGCTCGAGGCGCTGCCCAGGCTGCCGATCAGCCAGCGCAAGGTGGTCGGGGTCTATGAGTTCTCCAGTGGCGTGCCGGGCGTCAGCAACACCGCACTCACCGACATGTTCACCACGGCGCTGGTGAAGTCGGGCGCCTTCCTGGTGGGCGAGCGCCAGCATCTGGCCACCGACATCACCAGTGAGAAGGCGCTCAACGCCGAAGGCAAAAGCACCGGCGACACCGCCAATCAAAAGATCGTCGCCCTGCAGTTCATCTTCGAAGGCGCGGTCACCGAGTCCAACGCCAACCAGGACAGCCATTCGGCGAGCCTCTCCGTGGGAGGCATGAGCGTCGACAAGTCCCACCAGACCGGCAAGATCGCTATCGACGTGCGCGTAGTCGACGCCGACACCGGCCTGGTGATGGACGCCGTCGATGTCAGCAAGCTGATTCACAGCCGCAGCTCGGGCGTCTCAGGGGTCGGGAACCTCGCCAATTCCATCGCCGGGCTACATGGCCACAGCATCCCCCTGTCGCCCGACGTGAGCAGCCAGAAGACGCACAACGACGGCGTCGATGAAGCCGTTCGCGCCTGTATCGAAGCCGCGGTGCTCGTACTCGTCCACCGCTACGCGACGCAACAGCCTGCGCAGTAAGTCGCCTGGGTGCGCGTCAGGCCGCCGGCGCTTCAGCCGCGGCGGCGTCGGCTGCGGCTTGGCGCGCGGCCCCCAGCCGCCGCTGCCGCCGCGCGTACCAGGCCGTCCACAGGCCGAGCGCGCCCATGGTCGAATAGCCGATCACCGGGCTGACCACCAGGAACCCGCGGATCGAGAGGGCGAAGACCAGGGCGCTGGCGACCGCGGCCTCGGTGACCAGGCCAAGCCCCCATACCAGCGTCATCACCATCATCGTGCGTCGGAAGTAGACATTGTCCCGCAGCGCCTCGAGTTCCTGCGCCTCCGAGGACGATCGCCGCATCGAAGTCGCCCGTGCGAGGTGATAGATCAGCGGCCGGCCGATCGCCGCCGAACCGAGGAAGATCAGGCCGATGGCGGCGGTGACCAGCTTCTCGCGCAGCTGCAGGAAGCGAACGCCGCCTCCGCCCAGGAAGGCCAGGAGCGACAGGGCGATGCCCGCGAGCACCAGCATCGACAGCGCGTCCACCCGCCGCTTGCGCACGAATTCGACGATGCTCCAGGCGATGGGCGGACCCGAGGACGCCAGCAGGGCGTTGGCGTCGCCCAGGGAGGCCTTGGTGAAGTCGTAGATGAGAAACGGCCCGACGAAGTTGACCAGAACCTCGACGCCGATGCCCACTCCATTTGCGCGGACATAGGCCCACGCCGCAGTCAAATTCGCCATCATGTCCGCCACCGTGAGCGTCTGATCTAACCACGCAAGCCGGGATCGCACACGGCACGGATCGCGCTCGATGCGATCCGGGCGACGCACGCCGACGCGGACTCTCGCCGCGAGCTACTGGCTCGCGGTGCTGGGAAGATATTGCTTCAGCCAGTCGATGCGCGCCGCGTTGGCCGAAGCATCGCATTTCACCTGCGCGGTCTGCCGCTCGACCGGATCGATGGACGCGGCGGCCGCCTGGATGGTGCAGTTGGCGTCCTTCTCCTTGATCCAGGCCCGCTGAACGTCGAGCAGCTGACCTCGCGTGTCAGGATCGATCTGCGACCAAACCGCGTTGATCGTCTGGATCGACAGCCGGTCTTCGGCGTTGGCCTCGTCGAGGGCCGCCTGAGCCGCCTGTTGTTTGGCCTGCTGCTGCGCATTGTCGTCGGCCACGATGGCGTTCTTGACCAGGTACGACAGGATCACCTCGGAGAAGAAGCTCTTCTGGGCCCCGATCGTGTCGGATTCCGCGTAGGTGGTCTTCTGGTCGTCGGTCGGCTGCACGTCGAAATCTATCGGGAAGGTGAATATGTCGGCGCTTCGCTGGACGCCGGCGGCCTGAGCCAGGTTGTCGACTGAATTCATGTGCTTGAGCGATCGCGCCGTGTCCGCGTCCTGGATGGCTTTCAGGGGGAACACGACGCGCGCCGTGCCCGTGCAGAACCGCTTCGTGCTGTTCGGGTCGACTTTGGTCGTGCGGATGTCCTGGATGGTGATCTTCAGCAGATTGACCGCCGCCCGAATGCTGGCGTCCGGTGCGATCGAGGAGCCGTCGTCCATCTTGGCCTTCGAAATGGTGTCCTGCTCCACGGCGTCCTTGATGAGCTTGGTGGTGGCGTCCAGGGCGTCCGGAGAAATGCAGCCGGTCGCCGCCGCCGGCGCCTTCGGCATGCAGGCCGCCAGCGCAGCGGCGGCCAGCATCGCCACCGCGACCATCCAGCCTGTGCGTCGGATCCTCATCTGCCGTCCCCGCCGCCCGCCTGACCTGCCAATGAGTGATGCACAACTCGGCCTTCGTCCAGAGTCCAGCCGCCAGCGCCATTCCGCGGCGCCTATGCCCCCGCCGCGTGGTCCTTCAGGACGCCGAGCGGAGTTATGGCCAGGGTCTCCTCGTGGGTGGCCTCCAGCACCACGGGCGGGGCCATGCCGGCGTCGAGGGCTTCCTTCCACCGGGGCGCGCACAGGCACCAGCGGTCGCCGGGCTTCAGGCCGGGGAACATGCCCGGGACCGGGGTGGAGAGATCGTTGCCGACGCTGCGCGAGAACGCCAGGAACTCGGCGGTCATCACCGCGCAGACAGTGTGCATGCCGGTGTCGTTCTGGTCCGTCTCGCAGCAGCCGTTGCGGAACCAGCCGGTGATCGGATCGAGGGAACAGGGCTTGAGCTCGCCGCCCAGCACATTGCGGGCGTCGGCCTCCTGTCGGGTGGTGTCGTGGGCTGAGGTCATGGCCGCATTTTAGGGCTTGTCGCGGGCGCGCCGCCAGCGGAGCTTTGCGGCATGTCCGTCTCCGCCCGCCCGCGCCGCAGCGCCCTCTACATGCCGGCCTCCAACGCCCGCGCGGTGGAAAAGGCCAGGAGCCTGCCCTGCGACGTGGTGATCCTCGACCTGGAGGACGCCGTGGCGCCGGAGATGAAGCCGCAGGCGCGCGAGGCGGCGGTGGCGGCGGTGCGAGCCGGCGGGTTCGGCCGGCGCGAGGTGGTCGTGCGGGTCAATGCGCTCTCGACGCCCTGGGGCGCCGAGGACCTGGCGGCCGTCGCCGAGGCAGGGCCAGACGCCGTGCTGGTCCCCAAGATCGGAACCGCGGCTGACGTGCGGTTCTACAACGCCGCCCTGGCGGCCGCGCCGCCGCCGACGCGGCTATGGGCGATGATCGAGACCTGCGAGGCCGTGTTCCACCTGAAGGCCATCGCCGAGACGGTTGCGTCGACCCGGCTCGCGGGCCTCACCATGGGGGTGAACGACCTCGCCAAGGAGATGCGGGCGCGCCAGACGCCCGACCGCGCAGCGTTCATTCCGTTCCTCGCCTTTTCTGTTGCGGCGGCGCGGGCCCATGGCCTGGTCATCCTCGACGGAGTGCACAACGAGATCGACGACTTGGCGGCGCTGGAGGCGTCCTGCCGGCAGGGCGCGGACCTCGGGTTCGACGGCCGCAGCCTGATCCATCCCAGCCACCTGGAGATCTGCAACCGCGCTTTCTCGCCGCCGCTGGAGGAGGTCGCCTGGTCGCGGGCCGTGATCGAAGCCTTCGAGAGGCCGGAGAACGCCGGCAAGGGCGCGTTGCGGGTCGACGGACGCCTCGCCGAACACCTGCACCGGGACCAGGCCCGGGCCTTGGTCGCCGTGGCTGACGCCATCGCCGCCGCGGAGGCGGGATAGGCCGTGATGCGCGGCGCGGTCTTCGCCCTTGTGCTGCTTATGCCGCCAGGTCTCGCCGCCGCCCAACCCACGCCGCCGCCGGAGATGTCGCCGGAGGACGCCTACGACGCGCGCGTCCGCGCCTCGATGGCGGCCGCCGAGGCGATGCAAGGCCCCCTCGACGGCCGATGGCTGGTGGTGACTGCCGAAGGACGGGTGCTCTTCATGTTCCAGCTCGTGGATCCGTCGGTCACCGGACCCCTGGAGGGCGTCTTTCGGGATCTGCGCCGCGCCGCACGGCCCAGCGACATCGGCGCCATCGACGAACTCACCCGGACGCCGGCGACGCTTCACGTGACCTTCCGCGGCCTCGCCGGCCCCGTCGTCCTCGATCTCAAGACCGGCGCGAACGGATTCTGGTCCGGCAGCATGACGGAGGCGGGCGCGACCACCGCGGTGTCGCTGCGGAGGTAGGCATCCGCTACGCTAGCTCGCGAGCCCCCGCTGTGCAGCCGCCCTAGCGACGCCTAGCGCTTCGGGCTCGTACAGCTCCGGCGTGCCCTGGCCCCACACGGGGCCCGGCCAGCAGGGGTCGTCGGCGCGGCGCCCCACCACGTGGAGGTGCAGCTGGCGGGTGATGTTGCCGAGCTGACCGACGTTGAGCTTCTCCACTGGCCTGCCGAGGGCCATGCCCACCCCCCGGACCGCCTGGCCCGCTCGGATGACGTCCCTCAGCAGCCGTGCGCGGTCAAAGCCGTTCAGGTCCTCGATTTCAACCGCGCGCGCCACGCGCGGGATCAGCACCAGCCAGGGAAATCGGGCGTCGTTCTGCAGCCGCGCCGCGCACACCTCCAGCTCGGCGAGGGGCTCCGAGCCGCCAACGAAGGCAGGGTCCAGTTCGAACATGGCCGAGCCTTGCAGGCGCGCGGCCGCCGGTCTAGACCGCGCCCGGCTTTTTCCTCCCCGCCCACAACGCCCGTTCGGAGATTCCCCCCATGGCTCGCGCCAAGATCGCCCTCATCGGCGCCGGCATGATCGGCGGCACCCTGGCTCACGTGGCCGCGCGCGAGGAGCTGGGCGACATCGTTCTGTTCGACGTCGTCGAGGGCCTGCCGCAGGGCAAGAGCCTGGACATCGCCGAGGCGACCCCCGTGTTCGGCAAGGACGCGGTTCTCAAGGGCGCCAACGACTATGCCGACATCAAGGGCGCGGACGTGTGCATCGTCACCGCCGGCGTGCCGCGCAAGCCCGGGATGAGCCGTGACGACCTGCTGGGCATCAATCTGAAGGTGATGAAGGCGGTGGGCGACGGCATCAGGACCCACGCGCCGAACGCCTTCGTGATCTGCATCACCAACCCGCTGGACGCCATGGTCTGGGCGCTGCGCGAGTTCTCCGGCCACGCGCACAACAAGGTCATCGGCATGGCTGGCGTGCTCGACAGCGCCCGCCTCCGATTCTTTCTGGCCGAGAAGTTCGGGGTGTCGGTGCAGGACGTGCACGCCTGGACCCTCGGCGGTCACGGCGACGACATGGTGCCCATGACCCGCTACTCCACGGTGGGCGGCCTGCCTCTGCCGGTGCTGGTGCAGCAGGGGCTGATCAGCCAGGGCGAACTGGACGACATCGTGCGGCGCACCCGCGGCGGCGGCGGCGAGATCGTCGCCCTGCTGAAGACCGGCTCGGCCTATTACGCCCCGGCCGAGAGCGCCATCGCCATGGCCAGCAGCTATCTGAACGACAAGAAGCGTGTGCTGCCCTGCGCCGCCCACCTGAACGGCCAGTACGGCCTGCGCGACATCTATGTGGGCGTGCCGGTGGTGATCGGCGCGGCCGGGGCGGAGAGGGTCATCGAGTTCCCCATGGATGACGCGGAAAAGGCCATGTTCGCCAAGTCCGTGGAGTCCGTTCAGGGCCTGATCGCCGCCTGCAAGGCGATAGATCCGTCGCTGAAGTAGTGCTGGGCCGGGTTCGGGCCACGTGAACCCGAATTAACACCATCGGCGCCTGACGCCTTACGACCATGGGCCTATGGTTCGCCCCACGCGGGGGACCTCCATGAAGAAGACCGGCGTCTGGCTCTGGATCGTCGCGATCCTGGCGATCGGCGTCGCGGTGGTGTCTTACCGCTATCTCCTGCCTGGCATGCCGGGCGCCGCACCGACCATAGTCACCAACCGGTTCGCGCCAACCGGGGCGCTGGTGCTGCACGCCGGAATCGGCGCGACGGTGCTGATCCTCGGGGCGCTGCAGTTCTTCCCGGCCATTCGCGCCCGCTGGCCGGCGTGGCATCGTCGGGCGGGCACGGTCTATGTGGCCGGCTGCATGATCGGCGGGACCGCCGGATTGCTGCTGGCGTTCGGATCTACCGCGGGGCCCATCGCGACCCTGGGTTTCGGCCTGCTTGCGGTGCTCTGGCTCGGCTTCACCGCCAACGCGTGGCGACTGGCCAAGGCCCGCGACTTCGCGCGGCACGAGCGCTGGATGCTGCGCAGCTACGCGCTCACCTTCGGGGCGGTGACCTTGCGGGCCTACCTGCCGATCGGGGCCCTGCTGCACATCGACTTCATGACGGCTTACCGGGCGATCTCGTTCCTCGCCTGGGTCCCCAACCTGATCGTCGCCGAGATCATCCTCGCCCGGCGCGTGGGCGCTAGAACCACCCCTGTTCGCGCAGCGGCTTCGCATAGCCGCGGCTGACCGGAACCTCGCTGCCGTCCTTCAAGGTCAGCGTCGCACGCCCCTCTGCGCGGCGCGCGTCGGTAACCGCGGACCTGGCCACCCACCAGGACCGGTGGGTTTGCGCCCCCTCGATCCCCTCCAGTTCAGCGATGGCGTCGGACAGGCGCATCAGGATCAGGTCCTGTCCCTTGCTGGTGTGCAGGCGCAGGTAG
Organism: Caulobacterales bacterium; assembly: GCA_044445825.1. GTDB lineage: Bacteria > Pseudomonadota > Alphaproteobacteria > Caulobacterales > Caulobacteraceae > Acaudatibacter. The sequence goes on along the minus strand of JBIOEG010000048.1, from coordinate 18,703 downwards.
TGGTCCTCGGCCTCGACGGCGTACACGTCAGCCCCGCGCAGCTTCACCGGCAGGCGCTGCAGGAACTTCGGCGGCGGCGCGCCGGCGGCGGCGGCATGGGTCTCCGTCGGCCGGCGGCGCACGAGGAAGGCGAGGCCGGTCATCAGCACGGAGCTGAAGAACACGTTGGGCAGCACCGCGCGAACCATCGGCAGGCTCAGTGGCTGGTGCTCATAGAAGAGCTGCACCCCGAGCACGACGAGCGTCACGGGCACGGTGACCACGGCGGCGATGAGCAGGGCCGGACGCAGCTGAACGCCCCCGGTACCAGGACACCGGCACCAGGAACCGCGCCGCCAACAGTCCGAAGGTCGCGCCGGTAAGCGCCTCGAACAGCCAGATCACCACCTCGCCGGGACCGTGCGCCTGGCCGGAGACAGCGAACAGCATCGCGATCGCGGCGGCGGCCAGCAGCACGCGAAACGCCGCGGACGCGAAATCGCGGGATCGCGGGTCTGGTGGCGCACGCTCCTGTTCGCTCACTCAATCGGTCCAGGGATGCATCGCCGGCGCGGCGACGGCCGAAACAAGGGGACCCGCCCGGCGTGTGTCAACTCAACGATCGTGAACTTCCCGACAGACTGCGCCGCCGGCCCTGCGGCGCTGATTGCTAAGCCCACGCGGCGTTCCTATAAGGCCGCGTTCCCCCTCAAGCCCGTCTTCGTTCAGGACTGCGCATGAACATCCACGAACACCAGGCCAAGGCCGTCCTCGCCGAGTTTGGCGTTCCGGTTCCCCGGGGATTTCCGGCGTTCTCCGTGGAAGAGGCGGTCGCCGCGGCGGAGAAGCTCGGCGGGCCGGTTTGGGTGGTGAAGGCCCAGATTCACGCCGGCGGACGCGGCAAGGGCGGCGGCGTCAAGGTGGTCAAGTCGCTGGACGAGGTTCGCGCCGAAGCGACGCGCATGCTCGGCATGACCCTGGTCACCCACCAGACCGGGCCCAAGGGGCGGTTGGTTCGCCGCCTCTACGTCGAGGAAGGCGCGGCCATCGCCAAGGAATACTACCTCTCCCTGCTGGTGGACCGCGAGACGAGCCGCGTCGCGGTGGTCGCTTCCACGGAGGGCGGCATGGACATCGAAGAGGTGGCGCATTCGACGCCCGAACGCATCCACACCTTCACCATAGACCCGGCCACCGGCGTGTGGCCGCACCACGGGCTGATGCTGGCCAGGGCCCTCGATCTGCCGGTCGAGCTGGCCAAACAGGCGCGCGTCCTGCTGCCGGCGCTCTACAAGGCCTTCACCGAGAAGGACATGAGCCTGCTGGAGATCAATCCGCTGATCGCCACGGCGGACGGCAAGCTGAAGGTGCTCGACGCCAAGGTTTCGTTCGACGACAACGCACTGTTCCGCCACGCCGACGTGGTCGCCCTGCGCGACGAGACCGAGGAGGACGCCAAGGAGATCGAGGCCTCCAAGCACGACCTCTCCTACATCGCCCTCGACGGCGAGATCGGCTGCATGGTCAACGGCGCGGGCCTGGCCATGGCCACCATGGACATCATCAAGCTCTACGGCGCCTCGCCGGCCAACTTCCTCGACGTGGGCGGCGGCGCCAGCAAGGAGAAGGTGATCGCGGCCTTCAAGATCATCACCGCCGATCCCAACGTGAAGGGCATACTGGTGAACATCTTCGGCGGCATCATGCGCTGCGACATCATCGCCGAGGGCGTGGTCGAGGCGGTGAAGGAGGTGGGCCTGAAGGTGCCGCTGGTGGTGCGTCTGGAGGGCACCAACGTCGAGCTCGGCAAGAAGATCATCAATGAGAGCGGCCTCGACGTCATCGCCGCCAACGACCTGGCCGATGGCGCGGAAAAGATCGTCCGCGCCGTGAAGGGGGCGGTCGCGGCATGAGCGCGACGCGCTGCGCCGCCCTGGCCGCCGCGCTGTGGCTCATCCCAGGCGGCGCAGCGCTCGCGGCCGATCCGAATTTCGAGGCCCTGCGCCGAATCTGCATCGACACCCACGCCGATCGCGACGGCGCCTTCGCGGAGGCCAAGGCCGAGGGCTTCGCGCGTCCTCCGGCTTCCGTCGTCAAGTCCCTGACCAGCAAGGACCTCGAGAACGGGGCGTTCCGCGCCCGATTCGTCGATGACGCCATGCAGTTCGTCATCGTCGGCGAGCGCAGGTTCCCGGCCGGCCCCGGATTCAAGGTCGCCGTCTGCGGCCTGGCGATCGTGCCCACCGACACGGCCAGCGAGGACGCGCTCACCGCCTGGTCGGAAGTGCCGCCGCAGGACGGGGAGGACGGCGGGAGCTTCATGCTGTTCGTCGGCGAGCCTGGCCATCGCACACCCGCGCTGGACATTCCCAGCGACCGGCTCGAGGCCCTGGCCCGGGAAGGCGCGGTACAGCTCACCGGCGTCAGCCACACCGACGCGGCGACCATCCTGATCTACGGCGTGGTGCAGCCATGAGGCCAGGGCGCCTTGTCACGGGTCGCTCAGGCGGCGATGTTGCTAAAGACCCCCGATCACTTCCAACAACACGCGTCTCCAAGGAACCACCCATGTCTGTCCGCAGCCTCCTGTTCTGCCTCGCCCTGGCGCCGTTGGCGCTTCCTTCGCTCGCCAGCGCAGCCGCCCAGCCGGAGGACAAGGCGTTCGATGCGTTCCAGCAGGTGTGCGTCGCGCCGGTCGGGGAGTTCGCTGATGTGGTCAAGGCCGCCGATGGCGGCGGCTGGACCAGCGCCCAGGTCCTGGCCGAAACGCCTCCCGGAGTCTCGAACACCGACAAGGCGGCGCGCGGCAAGAACGTCGATGGAACCGACCTTCGCCTGTTCGCCACGCGCGGCATCGCCCACCCGAAGGGCGGCGACGTGGTGATGAGCACCTGCACCGTGAACAGCAATATCGGCAACCTCGGCGACCTGCCGACGCGGGCGCAGACCATGTTGGGCGTCGCGCCGGTCTCGACCACGGCGACCTCCGCCACCTTCCACGTGGCCGGCGGCCAAGGCGCCTGGCGCAGCGTCGCGGACAATGGCGTCGACGCCGCCATCGCCGGCGGCGGTCTGGACGTGATCACCGTGAAAACCGAGGGAACCTCGGTGATCCTCGACTACATCAAGATCACAAAATAACCACGCCGGTGGGCGCTCCTGACCCCCAGGGGCGCTGAACGAGGTTCCAGCCAGGCTCATGCCACCACGCCTCGCCGCTCTCGCGCTACTGACGCTTCTCGCGGCGGCCCCGGCCGGCGCGCAGGACGATCCCGGGGCCTGGACCACCGCCGCCGCCCGCGGCGCCTTCGACCTGTGCCGTGAAGACGCGCCCGACGCCGCGCGGGTCGCCGAGCATGGGGAGGTGTGGGGCTGGCCCCGCTTCGCGGGCTACGTCGAGCATCCCATCGGCTTCAAGCGCGAGGCCGGGGGCGAGAGCGTGCGCAGCATCGGTTCAGCCGACAAGCCGGCGTCGGTCGAGCTGGGCGTTCAGAGCGGCGTGGTGACGTCGGCGGCGCCCGTGCTGGTCCGCTACTTCCGCTGCAACGTCGCATCCAACCTCGATATCCGCACCGACCTCGTCGCCTACTTCACCGACGCCTACGGCCCGCCCGCCTCCCGCTCCGACGCCACGGTCGTCTGGGAGCAGCGCAAGGCGCCGGCCGGCGCGCCGCAGGGCCAATCCGGCGGCGACGTCGAGGCGGATCTGGTGAAAACCATCGCGGCGTCCCTTCCCGGAACCAAGGTCACGCGCGTCGAACTGACCCGCGAGCGCGGCGTCACGCGCGCCAGACTGAGCTGGTTCGAGAACGCCGGGCCCGCGCCCGCGCCCTGAGGGCGAATAGGCGCCTTTCAGGCTTTGCTTGAGCCTTCGCATCGCCTATCAGATGCCGCCCGCCGGCGCCCGTCCGAGCGTGACCGTCAAAGACAAAAGAGCCTCATGTCAATTCTCATCGGCAAGGAAACCCGGGTGATCTGTCAGGGGATCACCGGGGCGCAAGGCACCTTTCACAGCGAACAGGCGATCGCCTACGGCACGCGCATGATGGGCGGCACCTCTCCAGGCAAGGGCGGGACCACGCACCTGGGCCTGCCGGTCTGGGAGACGGTGGCCGAGGCCAAGGAGCGCACCAGCGCCGACGCGAGCGTCATCTATGTGCCGCCGCCCTTCGCGGCCGACGCCATCCTGGAGGCCATCGACGCCGAGATCGCCCTCATCGTCTGCATCACCGAGGGCATACCGGTGGAGGACATGATCAAGGTGAAGCGCGCGCTGTCCGGGTCCAAGTCGCGTCTGATCGGCCCCAACTGCCCGGGCGTCTTGACCCCCAACGCCTGCAAGATCGGCATCATGCCCGGAAACATCTTCAAGCAGGGCTCGGTGGGCGTTGTGTCCCGCTCGGGCACCCTGACCTATGAGGCGGTCTTCCAGACCTCCCAGGTGGGCCTTGGACAGACAACCGCCGTGGGAATTGGCGGCGATCCGGTCAAAGGCACCGAATTCATCGAAATCCTGGAGATGTTCCTTGCCGACCCCGAGACGAAGTCGATCATCATGATCGGCGAAATCGGCGGCTCGGCGGAGGAGGATGCGGCTCAGTTCATTAAATCTTCAGCAACCAAGAAGCCAATGGTCGGGTTCATTGCCGGTCGGACGGCGCCTCCTGGCCGCAGGATGGGCCATGCTGGGGCGATCATTTCCGGCGGCAAGGGCGGGGCCGAAGACAAGATCGCAGCCATGGAGGCCGCGGGCATCCGCGTCTCCTCATCGCCGGCGAGATTGGGCGACACCCTGCTCGAGGTGCTGAAAGGCGCCTGACGGTTGACTATCTAACGGGCGGCGCCCCCGGCCTCGATCACTCGGAAGGGCCCGGCGCCCCAAAAAGTGAGAGATCGATGGCGGACGACGCTGGCCGGCTGAACGAAGTCCTGGCCGAGACTTCCTTTCTTTACGGCGGCAATGCGGGCTTCGTGGAAGACCTGCAGAGCCGCTGGGCCGCCGACCCCAACTCCGTGGAGCCCTCCTGGCGCGCCTTCTTCGCCCAACTCCAGGATCGGGTGGACGAGGTCAAGCGCGGCAATGCTCCGCCGACGTGGACCCCCTCGCAGCTTGCGACGCCTCGCCCCGAGTGGCTGTCGGCCATCGACGGAATGTGGCCGGCGATGGACGCCAAGCTGGAGGCGAAGATCTCCGTCGCCCAGCCGGCGGCGAGCCCCGACGAGGTGCGCGCCCGCACCCTGGATTCCCTGCGCGCCATCATGATGATCCGCGCCTTCCGCATGCGCGGCCACCTGAAGGCCAACCTGGATCCTCTGGGGATCGCGGTGACGGCGGGCGACGCAAGCGAGCTTGATCCGGCCACCTACGGCTTCTCGGACTCGGACTTCGACCGCCCGATCTTCCTCGACTTCGTGCTGGGACTGGAGACCGCCACCCTGCGCGAAATCCTGGAGATCCTGCGGCGCACCTACTGCGGCAACGTCGGCGTGCAGTACATGCACATCACCGATCCGGCCGAAAAAGCCTGGCTGCAGCAGCGCATCGAGGGGCGCGACAAGGAGATCAGCTTCACTCGGGAGGGCAAGGTCGCCATCCTCAAGAAGCTGATCGAGGCCGAGGGATTCGAGCGGTTCCTGGCCAAGCGCTTTCCCGGCACCAAGCGGTTCGGCCTGGACGGCGGCGAGTCCACGGTTCCGGCGCTGGAACAGATCATCAAGCGCGGCGGCGCGCTGGGCGTGAAGGACATCATCTTCGGAATGCCTCACCGCGGCCGGCTGAACATACTCGCCGCCGTGATGGGCAAGCCCTACCACGTGATCTTTCACGAGTTCCAGGGCGGCTCGTCCCTGCCCTCGGATGTGGAAGGCTCGGGCGACGTGAAGTACCACCTGGGCGCTTCGTCGAACCGCTCTTTCGACGGCAACACGGTGCACCTGTCGCTCACCGCCAACCCCAGCCACCTGGAGATCGTCAACCCGGTGGTGCTGGGCAAGGCCAGGGCCAAGCAGGCCTTTACCCTGCGCGAGAATCCCACGGCGGGCCGCGCCCACGTGCTGCCGCTCCTGCTGCACGGCGACGCCGCCTTCGCCGGCCAGGGCGTGATCGCCGAGTGCTTCAACCTCATGGGGGTCAAGGGCTATCGCACTGGCGGGGCGGTGCACTTCATCGTCAACAATCAGATCGGCTTCACCACCAGTCCACGCTATTCGCGCACCAGCCCCTATCCGTCCGACACGGCCCTGATGGTGGAGGCGCCGATCTTCCACGCCAACGGGGACGATCCGGAGGCCGTGGTGTTCGCCGCCAAGGTGGCCACCGAGTACCGCCAGCAGTTCGGCAAGGACGTGGTCATCGACATGTTCTGCTACCGCCGCTTCGGTCACAACGAGGGCGACGACCCGACGATGACCCAGCCGCTGATGTACCTGAAGATCAAGCACCACCCCTCGGTGCGCGAGCTGTACGGCCAGCGGCTGATTGGCGAGAACGTGGTCACCCAGCAAGAGCTGGACGGCTTCGTCCGCGACTTCGACGCCTTCCTCGACAAGGAGTTCGAGGCGGGTAAGGCCTACCACGCCGACAAGGCCGACTGGCTCGACGGCAAATGGTCGGGCCTCGCGCCGGAGAACGAGGAGCGGCGCGGCGACACGGCCGTGCATCTGCAGAAGCTGCGCGACATCGGCTTGCGGTTCACCACGCTGCCGGAGCGCCTCGACGCGCACAAGACCGTCCGCCGGGTGGTGGAGAACCGGCGCCACGCCATCGAGTCCGGCGAGGCCATCGACTGGGCCACCGGCGAGCACCTGGCCTTCGGCTCCCTGCTCGAGCAGGGCTATCCGGTGCGCCTGTCCGGCCAGGACAGCGTTCGCGGCACCTTCGCCCAGCGCCATTGCGACATCGTCGATCAGACGACGGAGGAGCACTATCAGCCGCTCTCGCATCTGCGGGCGGGCCAGGCTCACTTCGAGGTGCTGGACTCGGCCCTGTCCGAAGAGGCCGTGCTAGGCTTCGAATACGGCTTCTCGCTCACCGACCCCAACACCCTCACGCTTTGGGAAGGCCAGTTCGGCGACTTCGCCAACGGCGCCCAGGTGCTGATCGACCAGTTCATCTCCTCCGGAGAGCGCAAATGGCTGCGCATGTCCGGCCTCGTGCTGCTGCTGCCGCACGGCTACGAAGGGCAGGGACCTGAGCACTCGTCGGCCCGCCTCGAGCGCTTCCTGCAGCTCTGCGCCGAGGACAATCTGCAGGTGGTCAACTGTTCGACGCCGGCCAACTACTTCCACGTCCTGCGCCGGCAGCTGCTGCGCGACTACCGCAAACCCCTGGTGGTCATGACGCCCAAGTCGCTGTTGCGTCACAAGAAGGCGGTGTCCAGCCTGGCCGAGATGGCCGAGGGTTCGGCCTTCCACCGGGTGCTGCACGACGACGCCGAACATGATCGCCACACCGAGATTCGGCTGGTCCCGGACGCCAAGATCCGCCGCGTCGTCCTGTGCTCCGGCAAGGTCTACTACGACCTGCTGGACGAGCGGGAGACGCGTGGGATCACCGACGTCTATCTGATGCGTCTCGAGCAGTTCTATCCGTGGCCGGTGAAGTCCCTCACCACCGAACTGTCGCGCTTCGCGGGCGCCGAGCTGGTGTGGTGCCAGGAGGAGCCGAAAAACATGGGCGGCTGGACCTTCGTCGATCCCTGGCTGGAGCTGACCCTCGCCAAGCTCAAGATCTCCGCCAAGCGCGCCCGCTATGTGGGCAGGCCGGCCTCGGCGTCGACCGCCGCGGGACTGATGAGTCGGCACATGAAGGAACTGCAGACCTTCCTTGCTCAGGCGTTCGCCTGACACGCGAGTTGCGTTAAACAGACGTCAGACCGATTTCAGGAGCCTTCAGGCGATGACGGACATCATGACCCCGGCCCTCGGCGAATCCGTCACCGAGGCGACGGTGGCGCGCTGGGCCAAGCAGCCGGGCGATGCGGTCCGCAAGGACGAGATCCTGGTGGAGCTGGAGACCGACAAGGTGAACCTGGAGGTCGCCGCGCAGGAAGACGGCGTCCTGGGCGACATCGTGGCCCAGGAGGGCGACACGGTCGAGCCCGGATCGGTGCTGGGCCATCTTCAGGCCGTCGGCGCCTCCGTCGCGGCCGCGCCCCCGGCCAGGGAGCCCGCCGTGGCCGCCGCCGGTCCGGCCGCCGCGGCGGTCGCCGAGGCGCCGCCGGCGAAGGCCGCGCCGGCTCGCGCCGCGCCCGTCGCGGAGGCGCCGGCCGCCGCCCTGGCGCCGCTGGCCCCGTCCGTGCAGCGCATCGTGGCGGAGAACCGGCTCGACGCGAACGCCATCGCCGGGAGCGGCAAGGATGGCCGGATCACCAAGGGCGACGCCCTCGCCGCCCTGGAAGCGCGCGCCCAGAAGCCGGCCCCCGTCGCGGCGCCCGCCTCAGCCGCGCCCCAGGCGGCCCGCCCGGTGCACGAACGCGAGGAGCGGGTGCGCATGACCCGCCTGCGCCAGACCATCGCCAGGCGCCTGAAGGAGGCGCAGGAACAGGCGGCCATGCTCACGACCTTCAACGAGGTCGACATGACCGCGGTGATGGCCCTGCGCAGTCAGTACAAGGACGTCTTCGAAAAGCGCCACGGCGTGAAGCTCGGTTTCATGAGTTTCTTCGTGAAGGCCTGTGTCGCGGCCCTCAAGGAAGTGCCGGGCGTCAACGCCGAGATCGACGGCGCCGACCTGATCTACAAGAACCACTATGACATCGGCGTGGCGGTCGGCACCGAGCGCGGCCTCGTGGTGCCGGTGGTGCGCGACGCCGACGCGCTCGGCCTCGCCGGGATTGAAAAGGCCATCGGCGAACTCGGCGCCAAGGCCCGCGACGGCAGCCTGGCGCTGGAAGACCTGCAGGGCGGCACCTTCACCATCTCCAACGGCGGCGTCTACGGCTCGCTGATGTCGACGCCGATCCTCAACCTGCCCCAATCCGGCGTGCTAGGCATGCACAAGATACAGGACCGTCCCATGGCAATCGGCGGCCAGGTGGTGATCCGTCCGATGATGTATCTCGCGCTGTCCTACGACCACCGCATCGTCGACGGCCAGGGCGCGGTGACGTTCCTCGTGAAGGTGAAAGAGCACATCGAGGATCCTCAGCGCTTCCTGCTGGAACTCTAGGGCGCGCGGTGGCCCTCGCAGTCGTCACCCGACTTCCGACCCTGGTGGAGGCTCAGATCGCCGCTGGAGCATTGCGCTCGGCCGGGATCGACGCGGAAGTGTTCGACGGCAATTTCGGCCAGGTGGAGTCTCCGGTGATCGAGGCCCTCGGCGGCTTTCGGATCATGGCGCCGGAGGAGAAGCAGGCCGAGGCGCAGGATATCCTGCGCGCCCTGCAGGCCGGCCCCGGCCTCGGAGAGCCGGACGAAGGGCCCTGGACCACAAGTCCGCGCCGATCGCGCTGGCGCTGGTGCGTTTGGTCGGGGGTGGCGCTGGTGCTGATCGTCGTGTGGCTCGCGCGAGCTGTCGGCCTGTGGAAGTAGCGTGATTGAACGGGCGGCGCCCGCCTTCGCCGCCTCGCCGCCAATGCCTGGAGGGTTCATGCCTCAGTACGACGTGGTCATCATCGGGGGCGGGCCTGGCGGCTACAACGCCGCGATCCGCGCCGGCCAGCTCGGGCTGAAGGTCGCCTGCGTCGAGAAGCGCGCAACCCTCGGCGGAACGTGCCTGAACGTGGGATGCATTCCTTCCAAGGCCCTGCTGCATGCTTCGGAGCTGTTCGAGCTGGCCTCGAAGGACTTCGCCGGCCTCGGCATCGACGTCACGCCCAAGCTCAACCTGCCCAATATGATGAAGCAGAAAGCCGACAGCGTCGGCCAGCTCACCAAGGGCATCGAGTTCCTGTTCAAGAAGAACAAGGTCGATTGGGTGAAGGGGCTGGGGACGATCGCCGGGACGGGCAAGGTGGAGGTCACCGCCGACGACGGATCGAAGACCACGCTGGAGACCGCCAACATCGTCATCGCAGCAGGATCCGAGCCCGCCGGCCTCGCCGGCGTCACGGTAGACCAGAAGCGTATCGTCGATTCCACCGGCGCGCTCGACCTGCCGGAGGTCCCGAAGAGCCTGATCGTCATCGGGGCGGGGATCATCGGCCTGGAATTGGGTTCGGTCTGGCGCCGACTGGGCTCGCAGGTGACCGTGGTGGAATTCCTCGACCGCATCTGTCCCGGCATGGACACGGAGACGGCCAAGACCTTTCAACGGTCCCTCGCGAAACAGGGCGTGGCCTTCAAGCTCGGCGCCAAGGTCACCGGGGCGAAGGCCGGCAAGTCCGGCGTGGACCTCACCGTGGAACCGTTGGCGGGCGGCGGCGCGGAGACGCTGAAGGCCGACTACGTCCTACTGGCGATTGGTCGGCGTCCGTACACGGATGGCTTGGGTTTGGAGAGCGTGGGGGTGTCGCCGGACCAGCGCGGCTTCATCGAGACGGAGCTTTTCCGCACGTCGGCGCCCGGAGTCTGGGCCATCGGTGACGTCACGCACGGGCCGATGCTGGCGCACAAGGCGGAGGACGAGGCGGTGGCCTGCATCGAGACCATCGCCGGCAAGGCGGGTCATGTGAACTACGGCGTGATTCCCAGCGTGGTCTACACCTATCCGGAGGTGGCCTGGGTCGGGAAGACGGAGGAGGAGCTGAAGGCCGAGGGCGTCGCCTACAAGGCCGGCAAGTTCCCCTTCACCGCCAATTCCCGCGCCAAGGTCAATCACGAGGCCGAGGGCTTCGTTAAGGTGCTGGCCGACGCCAAGACCGACCGGATCCTCGGCGCGCACATGATCGGCCCCGACGTCGGCGAGATGATCGCGGAGTACTGCGTCGCCATGGAGTTCTCCGCCGCTTCGGAGGACGTCGCCCGCACCTGCCACCCGCACCCCACGCGCTCGGAGGCCTTGCGCCAGGCGGCCATGGGGGTCGAAGGTTGGACCATGCAGGCCTGAACGGCCGCACTCAACCGGCGCCAGGGAGGGGAAGCATGACCCAATGGAAGGATCCGGAGATCGCGGCGATCCGCGATCTCCTTGCGTCGCGGCGTCCAGCGGCGGGCGCGCCGGCCCCGACCTGGGCGGAGCGCCGGGCGGGGATGGAGAGCTTCCTCGGCCAAGCCCCGCCGCCGGAAGGCTGCAAGGTGGAGGAGGTTGCGATCGGCGGGCGTCCGGGCGAGCGCCTGACGCCCCGCGACGCCGACTCGGCGCGCGTGATCCTCTATCTGCACGGCGGCGGCTACTGCATCGGCAGCCCGAAGACCCACCGGGCTCTGGCCGGACGCCTGGCCGAGATCGCGGGCTCGACCGCTTTGGTCCAGGACTACCGCATGGGGCCGGAAGTTCCGTTCCCTGGCGCCGTGGACGACGCGCTCGCGGCCTATCGCCAGCTTCTGGCCAGCCACGATCCCGCCCGCATTGTCATAGCCGGCGACAGCGCCGGCGGCGGCCTGACCCTGGCCACGGCCCTGGCGGCCAGGGCCGCGGACCTGCCCATGCCTGCCGGACTGCACGTGATCAGCCCCTGGGCCAACCTCACGCAATCTGGGCCGTCCTACATCGCAAAGGCGCAGTCGGACCCGATGATCACCAAGCTCGGGCTGGACGAGATGGCGTCGGCCTATCTGGGGTCGGCGGATCGGGCGGCGTCGCTCGCCTCGCCGATGTTCGGGGACTACCGCGGCCTGCCGCCGATCCTGATCCAGGTGGGCAGCGAGGAGATGCTGCTGTCGGACGCAATCGGCGTGGCGGAGGCGGCCGGCCTGGCCAATGTGGACGTGAACCTGCGCATCTGGCCGGAGATGATCCACGTCTGGCACTTCTTCGGCGGCAACCTCGCCGCGGCCCGCGCGGCCATCGCCGAGGCCGGCGAATGGATCAAGGCGCGGCAGGGGTAGGGAGCTTCAACCCTTGGGGTGCGCCCCGTGGTACGCCGCCAGCAGGCCGGCGGCGTCCACGGCCGTGTAGCGCTGGGTGGTCGAGAGCGATGCGTGACCCAGCAGTTCCTGGATCGAGCGCAGGTCCGCGCCGGCGCCCAGCAGGTGGGTCGCGAAGGAGTGGCGCAGGGCGTGCGGCGTCGCGCGCTCCGACAGGCCCATGCGGCCGCGCAGCTTCTGCATCAGCTCCTGCACCCGGCGTGGCCCGAGCGGCCCGCCGCGCGTGGCCCGGAACAGCGGCTCATCTGCGCCGAGCGTGAAGGGGACGGCCGCCAGATAGGCGTCCACCGCGTCGCGCACGGCCGGCAGGACCGGGGCAAGCCGCACCTTCGAGCCCTTGCCCAGGATGCGCAGGGAGGCGTCCAGAGGCGCGTCCGACCGTTTCAGCGACAAGGCCTCGGAGATCCGCAGGCCGCAGCCGTAGAGCAGCGTGAGCACCGCCGCATCGCGGGCGGCTTCCCACGCGGGCCGATCCGGATCCTCGCCGGCTTCGGTGAGCAGGCCGCGGGCCTGGTCCTCGGTGACCGGCCGCGGCGCGCCGGGCTTGACGCGCGGCCCGCGCACCAGCGCCAGCCCGGGGCAAGCAACGCCGAGACGGCGATCCAGGAACCGGTGGTAGCTGCGGATGGCGGACAGCGCCTGGGACAGCGAGCGGGCCGACAGCGGCCGCGCCGCCTGCCGGCGGTGGGCGAGATAGGCGCGCACCTCGCCGGCGCTGACGCCGCCAATGTCCGCCAGACGGACCGATTCGCCGCGATGCTGTTCGAGGAAGGAGATGTAGGCGCTGACGGCGGCCAGATAGGCCTCCACTGTCCGCGGGCTGGCGCGCCGCTCGTTCGCCATGTGGTCGAGGAACGCCGCCAGCGCCTCGCGGGCGGTCGCGCCGCCAGCGTCTAGAGCACCGGCCATCGCTGCGCCGTGCGTTCGACCACGCGGGCCAGGAAGCTCACCAGCTCATGACCCATGTCGGCGTGGAAGGCTTCGGGGTCGGCCGACGCAAAGGCGAGCACGCCGGCGCGTTCGGGGGTCCACACCGCCAGCCGCACCAGGGCCAGGCTCCCCACGCCCGGCGCCCTTTCACCGAACAGGCCGAGCGCCGTGGGAACCACGCCCAGCCTGGCCTTGCGGCCTGGCCCGAGAGTCATCTCGACCTGCCCTTCGGCCAGGGCCTTCCAGCCGGCCGGAACCCGTTCGGGTCCCTCCAGCGCCAGCACCCCGGCCTCGAGACCGAAGCGAGCGCGGGCGAGATCGTCGAGACGCCGGGCCAGGTCAGAGTGGTTGCGGGCATCCAGCAGCTCGACCACCGCCTCATGCGTCTGGGCCTGGGCGGCGAAGTTGGCGTGGGCGACGGCCTCGAGCCGCTTGCGCACGGTGGTTTCCTTGCGGTGCGCCGCGCTGACCCGGGAAAGGGCGGCTGGGCCGAAGTCGATCACATTGGCGGCATCGAGCCTCAGCCCCAGGGCGGCGACCAGGTCCGGGTCGTCGTGCAGGAACGACGGATCGCTCAGCAAGTACTCGCGCACCGCTTCGGCGATCGTGGGCGGCTCGGGGGCCGCCTGGAAAAGAGCATCCGTCACATCAGCCCCCGGCTGTTCTGGCGCCGTCGCAAGGCCCTTCGGGCGCTGCGAATGCGACTTGTACGCCCAATTCCTAAAGGATCGATTGGCCGGTCTTGGCCCAGTCGCCCAGGAACATTTCAAGACCCTTGTCGGTTAACGGGTGCTTGAAGAGGTCGACGAACACCGCCGGCGGGATGGTGGCGCAGTCCGCTCCGGCCAGAGCCGCCGCCTTCACGTGCGCCGGCGATCGGATGGAGGCGGCGAGGATCGCGGTGTCGAAGCCGTAGTTGTCGTAGATGGCGCGGATCTCGCCGATCAGTTCCATGCCGTCCGCTCCATGATCGTCCAGCCTGCCGACGAACGGCGAGATGAACGATGCGCCGGCCTTGGCCGCCAGCAGGGCCTGAACCGCCGAAAAGCACAGCGTAACGTTTACCTGCACGCCCTCGCTGGCCAGTTCCGAGCAGGCGATCAGGCCGTCGCGGGTTAGCGGAACCTTCACCGCCACATTGGGCGCGATGGCCGCCAGCTTGCGGCCCTCGGCCAGCATGGCCTTGGCGTCGACCGCCACGGCCTCGGCGCTCACCGGCCCCTCGACGAGCCCGCAAATCTCGGCGATGACCTCCAGCATGGGCCGTCCGGACTTGGCGATCAGGGTGGGATTGGTGGTGACCCCGTCCACCAGGCCGGTGGCGGCCAGATCCCTCAGGACGGCGGTGTCGGTGGTGTCGAGGAAGAGTTGCATGCGCGTCGGCTCGGCTGGGGCGAAGAGCCCAGTCCTAGGGCCTGCGGGCGTTCGCCGAAAGCCCCGCCCCGCGTCCGGCCCGAGGCGCTGATGTCGCGAATCGCCTCCGTACTCATTCCCATGCCCCTGCCGGAAGCCTTCGACTACGCGGAGCCGGAGGGCATGGACCTTGCCGTGGGCGACCAGGTGGCCGCCCCCCTCGGGCCGCGCCTGATGCGCGGCGTGGTGGTCGGCCTGCGCGAGGCCGCGGGCGGCAACCGGCCGCTCAAGCCGGTGGATCGGCGCCTGGACGACCCGGCCCTGCCGTCCGGCGCCCTGGCCTTCGTCGACTGGGCGGCGCGCTATGCGGTGGACGCGCCGGGCCAGCCCCTGGCCATCGCCCTGCGCGGGCTGCGCGCGCCGAAGCCGAAGCCCGAGCGGGTGCTGTCGCCCACCGGCAAGCCGCCCGCGCGGATGACGCCGGCGCGCCGGAAGGTGCTGGCGGCGGCGGCCGAGGCGCCGTTGGCCCCCGCGGCGCTCGCCAGGGCGGCCGGGGTCAGTTCGGGCGTGGTGTCGGCCCTGCTGGCCGACGGCGCATTGGCGGAGGCGTTCCGCGAGCCGGTCGGCGCCTTCGATCCGCCCGATCCGGACCGGCCCGGGTCGAGGCTGAACGCCAGCCAGGCGGCCGCGCTGGCGAGCCTCCGCGACAGCCTGGGACGGGGCGGCTTCCAGGTGACCCTGCTGGACGGGGTCACCGGCTCCGGCAAGACCGAGGTCTATCTGGAGGCGATCGCCGAGGTGCTGAGAGGCAATCCCGCCGCGCAGGTGCTGGTGATGCTGCCGGAGATCGCCCTGACCCAGGCGGTGATCGCCCGCATCGCCGAGCGCTTCGGCGCCGCGCCCGGCGAGTGGCACTCGGGCGTCGCCCCGCCCCGGCGCCGGCGCCTCTGGGAAGCGGTGGCCAGGGGCGATTGCCGTATCGTGGTAGGCGCCCGGTCGGCGCTGTTTCTGCCGTTCAGCAGGCTCGCCCTCATCGTCGTCGATGAGGAGCACGACGCCTCCTACAAGCAGGAGGAGGGGTTCATCTACCAGGCCCGCGACCTGGCGGTGGCGCGCGGCAAGATCGAGAACGCGCCGGTGCTGCTGGCCTCCGCCACGCCCTCGCTGGAGACCCTGTGGAACGCCCAGACCGGCCGCTACGGCTGGCTGAGGCTGAAGGCGCGGCACGGCGGCGCGGTGCTGCCGCAGATCAGCCTGGTCGACCTGCGGCAGACCCCGCCCGAGGCCGGACGCTGGCTCTCGCCGCCGCT
This sequence comes from Caulobacterales bacterium, assembly GCA_044445825.1. Lineage (GTDB taxonomy): Bacteria > Pseudomonadota > Alphaproteobacteria > Caulobacterales > Caulobacteraceae > Acaudatibacter. The sequence continues at coordinate 3,164 of JBIOEG010000048.1, read as the reverse complement.
GGCGGACGCCGTGCGCGAGACGCTGGCCAGGGGCGAACAGGTGATGCTGTTCCTCAATCGCCGGGGCTATGCGCCGTTGGTGCTCTGCCGCGCCTGCGGCGAGCGCCTGCGCGCCCCGGACACCGATTCCTGGCTGGTGGAGCACCGCTATTCCGGCCGCCTCGTCTGCCACCTCACCGGCTTTTCCATGCCCCGGCCGGAGCGCTGTCCGCACTGCGGGGCCAAGGACAGCCTGGTCTCGGTGGGGCCTGGCGTCGAGCGTGTCGAGGAAGAGGCCAAGGCGCTGTTTCCCGCCGCCCGCATCGCTGTGTTCTCGTCCGACACCGTGCCCAGCGCCGAGAGCGCGCGGGCCATGATCGCGGCCATGGAGGCCGGCGAGATCGACATTCTGGTGGCCACCCAGAGCGCCGCCAAGGGGCACAACTTCCCGAACCTGACCCTGGTGGGCGTGGTGGACGCCGACCTCGGCCTGCGGGGCGGCGACCTTCGCGCGGCGGAGCGGACCTTCCAGCTGCTGGCCCAGGTGGCCGGCCGCGCGGGGCGGCACGCTAGGCCGGGCCGGGCTCTGCTGCAGACCTGGGCGCCAGAGCACCCGGTGATGCAGGCCCTCGCCGCCCAGGACCGCGACGCCTTCGTCGCCGTGGAAATGGCCGAGCGCGAGGCGGCGGGCCTGCCGCCGTTCGGACGCCTCGCGGCGGTGATCGCCTCGGGACCGGACGCAGCGGCGCTGGACGACTTTGTGCGCGCCCTCGCCGCCGCCACGCCCAACGCCGAAGGCGTTGAGGTGTACGGCCCCGCCGACCCGCCGTTCAGCCTGGTGCGTGGCCGCCGGCGCAAGCGCTTCCTGGTCCGGGCCGACCGCAACGTGGACCTGCAGGCCTTCCTCGCCGCCTGGCGCGCCCGCGTGAAGCTGCGCGGCAAGCTGCGCCTGATCATCGACGTGGATCCCTACAGCTTCCTGTGAGGCCGACCACGGCCGCGTCCGGCGCCCGCGACGGATGGCTCAGCCCTTGCAGCGCAGGGCGCCCATGGTCCGATTGCGGGCCTCGTTGAGACGGATGCCGGCGTCCATGCCCGATGGCGCGAACATCAAGCCGTTGACCAGCCTGAGGTTCTTCGCCGCCTTCTGGGTGGTGCTCTACGACTATTGGCCGAACCTCGCGACGCACTCCACGCCGGTGTTCGTCACCCGGGGCTACCTCGGCGTCGAGTTGTTCTTCACCCTGTCGGGGTTCATCCTCTGCCACGTCTACCTGCCCAGCGTGGAGGCCGGGCGCTTCCGCTACGGCGACTTCCTCTGGGCCAGGCTGGCGCGCCTCTATCCCCTGCACCTCGTCACCCTGGTCGGGATCGGATTGCTCGCCGGCGCCGCCTTGCTCGCGGGCCGCAGTGTCGATCCCAATGTGGTCTCCCTGGCGGCGCTGCCGGCGAATCTCACCTTGACCCAGGCCTGGGGGCTCGCCCCGGTGGCGGGGTGGAACCATCCCTCCTGGTCGATATCCTATCTGACCTTCCCGGCGTTCGCCTTCGCCGCCCTGAGCCTGCGGCGGCGTCCCTACCTGGCGGTCATCCTCGCGCTCGCCTTGCTCGCGGGCCTGTACGCGGGGTTCGAATCACTTGCCGGCGCGCCGCTGACCCAGGCCACCATCGCCTGGGGCGCGCTGAGGATCGTGCCGTGCTTCGCCTACGGCTGTGCGGCCTTCATCCTGTGGCGGCGCCGCGCGGCGGATGGACGCAGGACGGCGGCCCTGGGCGCCTTGTTTTTCGGCGCCGGCGTGCTCGCCGCCGCCCAATTCGGGGCGCCCGACGCCCTCATCGTCGCCGCGTTCGGCGGCCTGATCTTCTGCCTGGCGCAGTTGGCGCGGAGCGGATCGGCCTGGGGGACCCATCGCGTCTTCGAATATCTGGGTGAGATCAGTTATTCGACCTATATGATTTGCGTTCCCTGGCAGCTGCTGTTTGTTAATCTAGCCGCTCGATACCTCAATCTTGGCGTCAAACAGCTGCCTTTTTACGCTTGGCTTGTGCTGGTGTTAGCCATCTTTCCCTTATCGGCGATCAGTTATCACCTCATCGAACGCCCGACGCGTCGCCGCATGAAACTTTGGTGGTCGCATAACGGCGGTCACGAATTTGCGACCGCCGAAGTTCGGTAAAGACTCTTTTCATCCGTTCAATGCGACGCTATCCCATCCGTATCAGTGACGGGGGAGTCCACCAGCATGCGTCAACGGTCGAGAGCCGCCCTCGGCTCCCTAGCCGCCGCCTTGCTCCTGAGCCTCAACCCGGGCGCAGCGTCCGCGGACGACTATTGGCAGTGCGTTCCGTTCGCCCGCCTCGTCTCCGGCATCCAGATATTTGGTGACGCCTGGACCTGGTGGCAACAGGCCGCCGGCAAGTACCAGACCGGTTTCACGCCGAAATCCGGCGCCGTGCTGTGCTTCAAGCCCAACGGACGGATGCGCCTCGGCCACGTCGCGGTGGTCAGCCAGGTGCTCACCGACCGAATCATCCAGATCACCCACGCCAACTGGTCGCTGATCGACGGCGACCGGGGCCACGTGGAGAAGAACGTCACCGTGGTCGACGTCTCCCCCGCGGGCGACTGGAGCCAGGTCAAGGTGTGGAACGACCCGACCCACAATCTCGGCGCCACGGTCTATCCGACCTACGGCTTCATCTACGCCGACGCCTCCAGCGCCACGGCCGCCAAGTTCGCCGCCGCCCAGAACGCCGCCCTCGCCATGGCCCAGTCCGCCGCCAACCAGGTGGTCGCCGCCGTGCGTCCGGGCTCTCCGCTGGGCATGCTGGACCAGGCCGCCGACTCCACCGACCGCATCGCCGCCATCATCCAGGCGGCCACGGGCGGCGGCGACCAGGCGTCGAAGAAGGACACCCACTAGGCGCCCTCCCACGCCGTGTCGGTCCGAGTCGGCGCGGCGCCAGCGAGCGCCTGTTCCGACCTGTTATTCACCTGTTCCACCTGTTATTTCACGGTTTTTCGCACCTGTTACGGTCTGGAAACCGTGATCGTTCAATAGGTTGCGGCCACCTGATATCCGCCAGGAACAGGTGATAACAGGTGATAACAGGCGCCAAACAGGCCTGTTATCGATGCATAACAGGTGCGCAACAGGCGGCCGGCGGACCGCCGGCGTCCCACT
>JBIOEG010000047.1:0-32626 GCA_044445825.1 Caulobacterales bacterium | reverse complement strand
CCTTCATGATGGCGCAGACGCGCAGTTCCGACCTGATGACCTTCGCCAGGATTTCCGGCCATCCGACCTACGCCAGCCCCGACGAGGTGCCGTTCCCGGTGCTGGCCGCCGCCTACATGACCAGCGAGCTGACCACCGCGTTCCAGATCGGCTTCATGTTGTTCATCCCTTTCGTGGTGATCGATCTGGTCGTGGCCAGCGTGCTGATGAGCATGGGCATGATGATGCTGCCGCCGGTGGTGGTCAGCCTGCCGTTCAAGCTGATCTTCTTCGTCCTCGTGGACGGCTGGCGGCTGGTGGCCGGCAGCCTGGTGGAGAGCTTCCAGCGAACCAACGGCACGGGGTGACGGGCGGGCCCGTGAGCCCGCGCCGAAATCGGTGTATGCTGGCCTGCGCGGCGCTGAGACGCCGCCGCCAAAGCCGGTCAGCAAGGAGGAAGCCATGCGTCACTGGTTGTTCGCGCTGGGATCGCTCGCGATCATCGCTCTGGCCGCGCCCGCGGCAGCCGATCCGGCGCCCGGAACCAGCGGCAAGCCGCCAGCTCAACCCGGTGCCTGGCGATGCGTGGCGCGGCATGTGAAGACGTCAATCCGCACCAATGAAATAACCAAGGTGAAGGAGAGCTTCCAGAAGGTCACCGTCACCTGGGTGAGTGGCGGCAAGACGTGGCAGGACTCCTGGGACGCCAAGTAGCGGAGCGTCCGCGCCCTACCCCTCGAGGAATCCCCGCGCCGCCGCCAGGAAGCCGTCGGGCGCGTCCAGCGGCACCGAGTGGCCCGAGTTCTCGACGAGCGCGAACTGGGCCCCCGCGATGGTCTCGAGCATGCGCGCGGCGACCTCCGGCGAGAGGATGTCGCTCAGCGCGCCGCGCATCAGCAGGGTCGGGACGTTGATGTTGGCGCAGGCGCGCCAGGCGGCCTCCGGATCTCGCACCCGCACGGTGTTGGGCGAGCGCAGCGCGCGGTCGTAGCGGTAGGTCCAGCGGCCGTCGTCCGTGCGCATCAGGCTGTAGTCCATGCGATGCCGATGGTGCGCCTCCGGCGGCCGGGGGTTGGCGGCGCGCGCGGCGGCGAAGGCCTCGTCGCGGCTGGCGAACACGTCCTTCGCGCGCACCCCGGTCTGGATGCGGCTCGCGCCGGCGGCGACGATCTCCGGACCGATGTCGACGATGACCAGCCCAGCCAGCTCTTTCGGCCTGCGTCCGGCGTAGTTCATGGCCACCATGCCGCCCATGGACAGGCCCAGCAGGGTGAAGCCCTTCAGGCCCAGCGCCGCGACGAAGGCGATGAGGTCCTCGGCCATCTCGTCCGTGCCGTAGCGGTCGGCGGCGGCCCAGGCGGTCTCGCCGTGGCCGCGCTGGTCGAGGGCCAGCACGCGGTAGCGGTCGGTCATGGCCTCGGCGAAGGCGTCCCACGACCGGGCGTGGCCGGTGAAGCCGTGCAGCAGGACGAGGTCCGGCGCGCCGGCGCGTCGGGACGTCCAGTCGCGGTAGTGGAAGCGCAGGCCGCGCATCTCGATGAGTTCGTCGGTGACCTGGGGCTGTGGCACGCGCGCGTCCTCCGCTCAGCGCTTGCAGAAGTTGGCGAGGTCGCTGGCGGTGTCGCGGCTGATCTCGGGGCAGCAGACCGCGAACACTTCCGTGCCGTGGACGGTGCCCATCACCTGGCGGCAGCGGGCCTGCACGCCGTTGTGCATCAGCAGGCGATAGAAGCCGACGCCCTCGTCGCGCAGGGGATCGCACTCGTTGACGCTGATCACCGTGGGCGGAAAGCCCTTCACGTCCTCGGCGGTGGCGAAGCCCGGCCAGGCCAGGGGATTGCGCTTGCGGAACGCCTCTATGCCGTAGCCCATGGCCCCGCGGTTGCTGTGCAGGCTCAGCAGGATGCCGTTGTTCTCGGTCGACGACGGGTTCTGCGGCAGCGGCCACTGGCCGGCGATGTAGGGGCATAGGGCGTAGAGCCCCTTGACCAGGCCGAGGTCCCCGTCCTGCTTCAGCTTCAGCCCGGTGGCCAGGGTGAGATTGCCGCCGCCGCTCTCGCCGGCGACGACGATCCGCGCCGGATCGATGTTCAGCGCGCCCGCGTTGGCGTGCACCCACTTCAGGCCGGAGACGCAGTCGTTCAGCCCCGCCGGGAAAGGCGCGACCTCCGGGGCGGACGAGGCGCGCAGGGCGTTGCGGAAGTCCACCATGGCCACGGCGACGCCGTGCGCGGCGATGATCCTGCCCCAGGCGCGGTACATGCCGTCGAAGCAGGACATGACCGTCATGCCGCCGCCGTGGATGTAGTAGACGCACGGCAATCGCTCGGCGTTGTCCGGGCGGATGTACTGGATCTTGATCGTGTTGCCGTCCGGCGCCGAGACGAAGCTCTCGGTGCGGACGGTGAGGCCCGCCGAGGGCGCGACGGTCTCATTGTCCAGGGCGTCCATCATGGCCTGGAAACCGGCCAGCCGCGCCTTGGCCGCGTCGGAGTTTTCCTCGGCCAGTAGCTCCTCCCGGTTGGCGACGTCGCCGGGGACGGTCAGATCTTCCATGGCGCCGAACATGGCCTTGATGCGCGGATCGATGCGGGGGTCGGTGGCGAGCTTGGAGGCCATGGCGCGTTTCCCTTGGTTGCGCCCACTGCCTAAGCGCGCCCCTCGGCGCCGCGCAAGCTGTTCCTGCGACGGTGCGCTGGGCGTGGCTCAGGCCGGGCCGGCGGCCGCGCTCTTGGCCCGCATCCGTTCGCGCACCTGGCGCATGCCGATCACCTCGATCCCCTGCTCGGCGAGCAGCGGCTCGATGCGCCCGGAGCGGAACAGCTCATATTCCCCGATGCGGATGTGCGCGAACTCCGGCTCGACGACCTCGAAGTCGCCCGGCGCGTTGAAGTGAAACGCCAGATAGCTCAGCCCCTCGGGCAGGCCGGCGAAGATCGCGGCGTAGGCGCTCGCGGCGTCCTCGGTCCGGTCCCAGGGGCTCTCGAGGAAGTGGTCGAAGATGGGATGGCCGAGACCTCCCGCCTTGGCGAGGACGTCGGCGTAGCGGCTGGCCCTGGCTTCGCCCTGACGGGTCGCGGCGGCGTCCGTCAGCCAGTGCTTCACCAGCAGGATCGGCAGGTCGTAGTCGCGGCCGAGGCGGAAATAGATGTCCACGAACTCCGGCATCACCACCGCGCCCATGTGCGCATCGAGGTGGGTGACGTCGATGCCGGCGGCCAGCGCCGCGTCGATCTGGGCGCGCAACTCGGCCTCCACGGCCTCGGGGACGGCGTTCTTGCGGACCGAGCGGACATCCGGCCAGAAGTAGCCGGCCTCGTCGGTCAGGCCGGCCGAGCGCGGCGGATTGGTCAGCGGGCGCCAGCGATAGTAGCGCTTCTCGCTGTTCAGGGTCAGGTGCACGCCGAGGTCCAGCGCCGGATCCGCGACCGCCATGGCGGCGATCTCCGGGAACCAGGGACAGGGCGCCATCACCGAGCCGGCGCTGCACACGCCCATGGCCGACAACTCGCGGAACGCCACGTTGCACCCGTGCGTCATGCCGACGTCGTCCTCGTGGATCACCACCGCGCGGCGTCCGTCGGCATACCGGTTCGCAGTCATGACGCGCCTCCTCCTCGATGCTAGCATCACATCGGAAGTCTCGCACGTCAGCCGGCTTCCAGGAGGGACGCCGTGTACAAGGTCGGCGAGGAAGAGATCGAGGCGATCGCGCGGGTGATCCGCGACAACGCCCTGTTCCGCTACGGTGTCGGCCACGAATGCGAGCGGTTCGAGGCGCGCTACGCGGCGCACCTCGGCGTCAAGCACTTCGCCCTCGCCGCCAGCGGCAGCAACGCCCTGGCCGCGGCGATGAGCGCCGTCGGCCTCGGGCCCGGCGACGAAGTGATCATCCCCTCCCACACCTACATGGCCACGGCGACCTCGGTGCTGACCGTGGGCGCGATCCCGGTCATCGTCGACATCGACGAGAGCATCACCATCTCCCCGGCGGCGATCGAGGCGGCCATCGGACCACGCACCCGCGCTGTCGTGCCGGTGCACATGTGGGGCGCGGCCTGCGACATGGACGCGATCATGGAGATCGCCCGGCGGCGCGACCTGATCGTCATCGAGGACGCCTGCCAGGGCGTCGGCGGCGGCTACGAGGGGCGCAAGTTCGGCTCGATCGGCCACATCGGCGCGTTCAGCTTCAACTACTACAAGAACATGACCTGCGGCGAAGGCGGCGGGGTGGCGGTGAACGACGACGTGCTCGCCGAGCGGACGCGCTGCGCCATCGACCCCTGCCACTTCTACTGGCAGGGCCGCCAGGACGCGGTGAAGCCGTTCTCGGGCAACGGCGCCCGGGCGTCGGAACTGATGGGCGCGATGCTGAACGTGCAGCTCGACCGCCTCGACGGCATGATCGCGGCCATGCGCGCGGAGAAGCGCGCGATCCTCGCGGCTACGCGCTCCCTGGGCAATCTGGGCCTGAAGGCGACGCCCATGAACAGCGCCGACCACGACTGTTCGGCGCACCTGATGTACAGCCTGCCCTCCGCCGAGGCCGCGGAGCGCTTCACCGAGCTGTTTCCCAGCGTGATCATCGGCAAGACCGGCCGTCACAACTACACGGAATGGGACCAGGTGCTGATGGGCGCGGGCGCGGCGCACCCGGCCATGAACCCGTTCAACATGCCGGCCAACGCCGAGTGCCGGAAGACCTATTCCCGGGACATGTGCGCCAGGTCGCTGGAGATCCTGGGCCGCACCGTCATGGTCCCCATGCACCCGGACCACTCCGCCCAGGACATCGCCGACATCATCCACAACATCGGCGTCGCGGCCCGGGTGACGCTGGCGGCGGCGGCGGAGGAGGCCGACCTGCGCAAGGCGCCGCCCGTCGACGCCCAGAAATTCGACCTCAAGCTGGACGCCTGAGCCGGCGTCACCCTGCTTGGCGGATCGCCCGGCGGCGGAGTTTCAACCGGCGTGCGGGCGTTGGCGTTGGGAAATGAAGTCCGCGGGTGGCCGGGGACGGTCGGCGAGCCGGCGGATCTTGAAGGCGGCGTCGGCGAGGATCACGACGACGGCGATCAGCAGACCGATCTTCACGGCGTGGTCGACCTCCGGGGTCCGAAACATCGGGCCGGCCGCCAGGAACCAGATCAGCACCGCGCTCACGCCAACCTGAAGCGCCGCTTCGATGCGGCGCGTGAGCGGGCGCCACCGCCCTTCGACCGCGACCCACAGGAAGAGCATCGCCGCCAGGCTCCAGAGGACCAACAGCCAGGGCAGGCGCCACCTCTGGAAGTCGTCGGCATAGGCGAGCCAGGGCGAGAGACGCAGTCCTCCCGTCAGCTTGGCGAACAGCCACGCCGGCGCGCCGTAGGCGATCGTCCCGGAGGCGATCACCACCACGAGCAGCAGACTGGCCACCCGGTTGGCGCTTTCGCGCTCGCGCGGCCGCCAACGCGACAGCGCAGGCCGACGCCGTCGCGCCCAGTGCAGGCTCCCGAAGAGCAACACCAGGAATCCGAGCCACGACATGACCACGATGGCCGGCCAGTTTTGCGGCGGCTGTTGCAGGGTCAGCCGGCCCAGGCCCAACAAGGCCAGGGAACCAGCGACCGCGGCGACGAGGAAGTCTCGCGTATCGGCGGGATCGAGAATGGCGATGCTCGGGCCGTACCGCGCGGCCACCTCCGCCGGCCGGCCGAACCCGCGCAGCAATTCGAGCGCCATGGCTTCGTCAGGCGCGCGGCCGGCAGCCTCGGCCCGCGCCGACAGCTCCTCCACGAGCAGGGCGCTCAGCTCCGACGCAATGTCCGCCCGCTTGCTTCTCGGCAGGCGAGCGGTGACCTCGCTGACGTAGCTCTCGATCAGCGCCTCGACCGCCATCTCACGTGCTCCCGTCCAACAGCCTATCCATGGTCGTCACCATCTCGCGCCAGTTCATGGCCAGCCGGCTCAATGCGCGCTTGCCCGCCTCGCTCAGGCGGTAGTAGCGCCGCGGCGGCCCATCCTTGATCCGCCACTCACTCTGCAGAAGGCCCTGTCCCTCGAGCCGTCTGAGCAGAGGGTACAGCGTACCTTCCTCGATCGGCATGGCGCGGGCCGCCAGCGCCTGGCGCAGCGAATAGCCGTACTGGGGCGAGGAAAGCTGCGAGAGCACGGCCATGACCAGCACGCCGCGCCGCAGCTCGAGATCGAGCTTTACCGATGCATCCTCGTCCAACGCCATGTGTCACCGCTTACTATACGACGCACGCTACATAGAGTCACACAGTATGTAAAGCCCGCCCCCCGACTGCCGGTTGCCGCCCATCTTGACTCTTTCTTTAATGGCTGTTATTTCTGAAAATACAGAAATTGGAGAACAACGGTGCTGCTGACTCCGGCCATGCGCAAATACGTGCTGCACTGGGGCGAGATGGGCCAGCGGTGGGGGGTCAGCCGCTCCGTGGCCCAGCTGCACGCCCTTCTCTACCTGGCCGACGACCCCCTGCCGGCGGACGACATCGCCAAGACCCTGGGCCTGGCCAGGTCCAACATCTCCACCGGCCTGAGGGAACTGATGGGCTGGGACCTGGTGCGTCTGGTGCACCTGGAGAACGACCGCCGCGACCACTTCGAGGCCAAGCAGGATCCCTGGGACATGCTGGTCACCATCGCCGAGGGCCGCAAGCGCCGCGAGATCGACCCCACGATCGCCATCCTCACCGAATGCGTCCGGGACGCGAAGCTCGACCCGGCGACCCTGCCAGCCACAGTCGCCAAGCTGGAGCGCCTGAAGGCGCTGACCGAGCAGCTGAGCGGCTGGTACGAACAGATGCGCCATGTGCCCCGGCCGGTGCTGATGAAGCTCGTCGGGCTGGGCGCCAGGATCGTCGGACTGGTGGGACGCGGGTGATGGGCGGCCTGGCGATCCGCATTGGGACGGCCGAGCGCAGCGCGAGGCCGCGCGAGACGGCGCCCGACTTCCGCGATCTGCTCGGCGAGGCCGCATGGGTCGACTTGCCGGCCGCGGTCCGCGCCCGCTTCGAGCCGTGCGCTCACAGGCAGGCGCGCGCCTACCCCGGCGCCATGCAGGTGCGCTGTTCCTGGGCCGGCTGGCTGATCGCCCAGGTCTGCCGCCTGGCCGGCACGCCGATCGCGCCGGGACGGGGCCGCGACGTGCCGGTTACCGTGACGGTGCGCCCGGCGGCTGACGGCAGCCTGCTCTGGGAACGTCTCTACGCCTTCGCCGGCCGCAAACCCGTGCGCGTCACCTCTCGCAAGCTGATCGGCTCGGACGGCGCGCTGCTGGAGGTGGCGCCCGGCGGGATCGCCATGCGGCTGGCCTTGAGCGTCGAGGACAGCGCCCTGGTGTTCCGCAGCACCGGCTACGGCCTGAAGATCGGCCGCCGGCTCCTGCCCCTTCCGTCCCTGCTCACCCCCGGCGTCGCCCGCGCCGTGCATCGCGACGAAGGCGGCGGCCGCTTCTTTTTCGGCATGACCTTCGTCCACCCACTGCTCGGCGAGACCTTTTCGCACGCTGGCTATTTCCAGGATCCGCAGCCATGACCCTCGTTCTCATCCTGCTGTCGGCTCAGGCGCTGCTCGGCGCCCTCGACAACCTGCTGCATCACGAGATCGTCGCCGCCCTGCCCTCGCGGCCCGGCGCGCGGCTGGAACTGGCGCTGCACACGGCGCGCGAGGCCATCTACGCCGTGCTGTTCATCGGCCTGGGCTGGTTCGAGTGGCGCGGCGCCTTCGCCTTGCTGCTCGCTGGCCTGATGCTGGTGGAGATCGTCATCACCCTGAAGGACTTTCTGGTGGAGGACGAGACGCGCCGCCTGCCGCCCTTCGAGCGAGTGCTGCACACAGTGCTCGCCCTCGGATTCGGCGCGGTGCTCGCGGTGTTCGCGCCGGTGCTGATCGCCTGGGCCGCGTCGCCCACGGGGCTGGCGACGACACAGCACGGCGTCCTCAGCTGGGTGATGACGGCGTTCTCGCTGGGCGTGGCGGCCTGGGCGGTGCGCGACGGCCTGGCCGTGCGCGACCTCGGCAGGCGCGTCGATGCGATCTCGGTCTCGCCGCGCGATGGCGCGGTGCTTGTCACCGGGGCGACAGGCTTCGTCGGCAGGGCGGTGACTGCGGCCCTGATCGCCCAGCGGCGGCGCGTCTTCGTACTGACCCGTGATCGCCTGGCCGCCCGCGCCCAGTTCGGCGACGCCGTTCAGGCGGTGGAGCAGTTGGACGAACTTCCCGACGAACTGCGCCTCGAGGCGATCGTCAATCTCGCCGGGGCCGGCGTCGCGGGAGGACTCTGGACCGCCGCTCGGCGCCGAACCCTGCTGGACAGCCGGGTGCGGACCACCGAGGCGCTGGCCGCCCTCATCGCGCGGCTCGAGCACAGACCCGCCGTGCTGGTGAACGCCTCGGCCGTGGGTTTCTACGGCGACGCCGGCGAGACCCTTGTCGATGAAACGGCGCCCGTCGGCGCGGGCTTCATGGCCGAACTCTGCGCCGCCTGGGAGGCGAGCGTCGGCGGGGCCGGGGCGCTCGGCGTGCGGACGGTGGTGCTGCGCCTGGGCCTCGTCTTCCATTGGAGCGGCGGCATTCTGCCGATGCTGGCGTTGCCGGCGCGGTTCGGCGCCGCCGCGCGCATGGGCTCGGGGGACCAATGGGCGCCCTGGATCCACCGTGACGACGTGGTGCGCCTGGTGCTGACGGCGATCGACGATCCGGCCTGGCGCGGGACGATCAACGCCGTCGCGCCGGATCTGATGACACAGGCCCAGTTCACGCGCCGCCTTTCGGTCTTCCTGCGTCGCCCGCAGTGGGCGGCGGTCCCGGCCTGGCCGGTGCGGATGCTGCTGGGTGAGATGTCCGACCTGTTCCTCGCTGGCCAGCGCGTGCTGCCACGGCGCCTGTTCGAGCTCGGGTTCGTGTTCAGCCGGCCGACGCTGGAGTCGGCGCTGGCGCCGGCGCGAGGGCCGTTGCGGTTCGGCGCGGCCCCCTGCGCGGTCGAGCCGCCGACGCCGGTGCTGCCACGGTCTGCGGCCTCGGCGCCGGTCTCCGGGTCGAGATCGCCGCGAACGGCGGCGCTACCGCCGCTATCCCCCAGGACCACCGCCTCCACGGCGCCCGCAAAGCGTTTCGCGCGAGGCTGAAGCCCGGGTCCGTCCCGGCTTGGCCCGGCCGCGACGATTTGCACCGCATTCGGAACGCATTTCGCGTCAGGCGATATATTATCGCAGTTTACTTATAGGGTTATCAGTGATCACATACGACTCGTGGAACTGACGCCCGCCGAGACAGAGCGGGCGCCGAAGCCAGGGAGGGATATGTGATGAAAAAGGCGCTTTTCGCCGGCGTGTCCACGTTCACCGTCGCTGTCATCGCGGGGTGCTGGGCGCCACAGGCCATGGCCGCGGACGCAGCCGCCGCGGCTTCGACGGCGTCTGCCGCCGCGTCGGAACAGTCCACCACCGTGGGCGAACTGATCGTCGTGGCTGAGCGGCGCGAGCAGAAGATCGAGACCGTGCCGGTGGCCGTAACGGCGTTCAGCGCCGAGCAGCGCAGCCTCGTGGGCATCAAGTCGATCCAGGACATGAGCGACTTCGCGCCAGGCCTCAACTACAACTCCATCGCCAACCGACCCTACCTCCGCGGCGTGGGCCGGAACACCGACAACCTCGCGACAGCATCCGCCGTGGCGATATACTACAATGGCGTCTACGACGGCGCGAACGCCAACTCGATCCTGCAGCACTCCGACCTCTTCATCGACACCATCGAAGTCGACCGCGGCCCGCAGAACGCCCTGCATGGCAGCAATGCTGATGGCGGCACCATCAACTACATAACCAAGAAGCCCACCAACAGTTTCTACGCCGAAGCCCGGGTTGGCGTGCAGAACTATGACGAATACTATGGTGAGGCGGTGGTCTCAGGGCCGATTTCCGACAATGTCCGCTTCCGCTTGGGCGGCAACTATACGAGCAACCACGGCGGCTACTTCAACAACCTCGACGGCCCGGCCCAGGGCGGCAACATCGCCCAGGGCAACAGTGGAACCAGCGACTATGTCGAAGCGCAGATCGACGCCAACTTCAAACACTTGGACGTCTGGTTCATGGTGTCCAGCGGCGGCTACAGCACCAACTACCACACGGTCGCAACGCGCGGCGCTATCCCCACCAGCTTCCAGCTGAACGGCGCCTTCACACCGAACAACTTCTACGGCCTCTGCGGCCTCGCGGGCGTTCCCGCGAGCCCCAACGGCGCCGGCTGCAACCCGGCCAACCCGGTTCTGTCGGTTACTACACTTCCGGTCGTCGGCTCGTCGTTCCCGGGCAACAATCCGTCAACCGCGAACCCCCGTCAGTTCATTCAGGAATTCACCTCGACCAACCACCAGAACGGCGACATAGCCTTCGCCACCAACTGGACCTACCACTTTCCGAACCTGGACCTGACCTACCTCGGTGGGTATCAGAGCTTCGACTATGTCCTGAACTTCACCAGCGCGGCCGACAGCGGCGTGGTCTCGTTCCAATTGCCCGGCCGGGCGACTGTGGGTGGGCTCTGCGCGCTCGACGCGGCCGGCGCCGGCTACAACCCCGCCAACTGCACCGCGCCCCTGACCATCAATGGCGCGCCCTCCACAACCTATTTCGTCGAGAAGGACGCATTCTTCAGTCACGAACTTAACCTGACCTCGACTGGAGCAGGGCCGTTCCAATACATCCTGGGACTCTATTGGTATCACGAACACTATGAGCAGCCGGTGGACGCCGGCGTTCAACCGAACCAGACGCAACTCGCCAATCCGTTCTACTTGAACTTCGCCACCTTCCGATTGACGCCCGCGCCGGGCAACCCGGCGAGCGCGGTCTCGACCTCGGACACTTTCCTCACCTACGATTCCTACGCGGGCTTCGCCCAGGCCGACTACAAGTTCAACGACGCCTGGAAGGTGAGCGGGGCGATCCGCTACACCGACGATCACAAGTCCGGGCATCAGCTATGGCGGTTCGAGGAGTTCGACGTAACCGGGGGCTTCCAGAACACGAGCTTCGGGGCCAACACGCCCGCGCTCGACTTCACGGGCGTCGCGGCGGCGGGTCCGGCAACGCACACCTATCCTGGCGCCGGCCTGGCGACGCTCGACCCGACCACCGGCAACTTCGTGCGGCAGCTCAGTGCGAGCTGGAGCGCGCTGACCGGTCAGGCGGGTGTCGACTGGACACCCGACGCCACCACGCTCGCCTACTTCAAGTACAGCCGAGGCTACAAGTCGGGGGGCTTCTCGACTTTCACCATCGCCGCGAATCCGGAAACCAAGGCTGAGTCCGTCGACGCGTTCGAAATAGGCGCCAAGAAGACCTTCGGGTCCGTCTTCACGCTGAACGGCGCGGTCTTCTACTACAACTACGGCAACGACCAGATTCCGCTGAACGTTCAAACGAATGGACTGATCGCCGCGCAGCTGTTCAACCTGTCTTCGGTGCACATCTACGGTGTCGAACTCGAAGGCGTGTGGAGACCCACCGACGCTCTGACTCTGAGCCTCCAATACTCCAACCTCAGCGCCAAGGTCGCCAACGCGGGCGCCTGCTTCGAGGACACCGTCGACCCGATGGCGCAATTGCCCGGCGCGAACATCACCGGCTGCACCCAGAACCCGGCGACTCCGACGGCGATCGTGCAGAACATCAATGGTCAGACCTTGCCGCAGGCGACGCCGAACAAGGTGTCGTTCAACGCCCTCTACACGTTCAGATTCGACCCGGGGAAGCTGACCCTGTCGGGAACCTTCGTCTGGAAGGACAGGACCTATGACGGATTGTTCAACCGTGCGTACGACCTCTCGCCGTCCTATTCCCAGGTGAATCTGCGGGCGACCTGGCGCGGCGCCAATGACCGCTACAGCGTCATCGCGTTCGTCAACAACCTGTTCAATACCGTGGGCTACGACGGCACGACCGGCTCCCAGTTGAATCTGATCACCAGCACCGCGACCCCAGAACATATCGTCCTGAACACCAGCCTGACGGCGCCCAGGACCTTCGGAGTCGAGCTCCAGTACCGCTTCAAGTGATCCTGGTCACGGCGGCGCGCCATCGACTTCTCGCCGCCGCCAAGGCAGCCGCGTGACCTTCGCCCCCCCCGGGTCCGCGGTGATCGAGCCCGGTGATCGCGTGATCGCCGGGCTCCCTTTTTGGCGGGGGATCCGCCGCCAGGCCCCTGTCCGATACTTTTCCGGATTCGCGACAACTGATCTCGTCGTGGGCAGAGTCTTGGAAGTTCCCAGAGCGCACGTTCGCGAATGCTTTGCGTTTGCTTGCCGACTCACCGGCCGGAGCCTTCGCCTTGACCCACATCAAGGCGCACGCGCGCGCACCAGCGGCGTTCTTGGCCCGCGGCGGTCCCGTTCCGGCCGCCGCGTAGTCCGGGGGCGCACCTGATGGCTTTCGACAATCCCCTCGCCCGAGACATCTGGGCCAGCAAGTACCGCTTCACGCCCGCGGACGTGGGCGTGATGGAGGAAGGCGCCTGCGCCGAGTCCTCCATCGAGGAGACCTGGGCGCGGGTCGCCAAGGCCCTGGCGCAGCAGGAAGCGCCAGGACAGCGGGCGCTCTGGCGCGGCCGCTTCGAAGAGGCGCTGAGGGACTTCCGTCTGCTGCCGGCGGGCCGGATTCTCGCGGGCGCCGGGACGGCGCGGAACGTCACCCTGTTCAACTGCTTCGTCATGGGCCGCATTCCCGACAGCCTGCCGGGCATCTTCGACCATCTGCGGGAGGCGGCGATCACCATGCAGCAGGGGGGCGGCGTCGGGATGGATTTCTCGACCCTGCGTCCGGCGGGCGAGCCTGTCCGCGGGGTCGGCGCGGACGCATCGGGACCGCTCAGCTTCATGGAGGTGTGGGACTCCATGTGCAAGACCATCATGTCCGCCGGCCAGCGCCGCGGGGCCATGATGGGCTGCCTGCGCATCGGCCACCCTGACATCGAAGCCTTCATCGACGCCAAGCGGGACGCCACGCGCTTCCGCAACTTCAACCTGTCCGTGCTCGTCAGCGACGCGTTCATGGCCGCCCTGGAGGCCGACGCGGATTGGCCGCTGGAGTTCGGCGGAAACGTCCGCCGGACGGTCAAGGCGTCGGCCCTCTGGCAGCGGCTGATGCGCGCCACCTATGACGTCGCCGAGCCCGGCGTGATCTTCATCGACCGCGTCAACGCGGCCAACAACCTCGCCTACTGCGAGACGATCTCGGCCAGCAACCCATGCGGCGAGCAGATGCTGCCGCCCTATGGCGCCTGCCTGTTGGGTTCGATCAACCTGGCCCGCCTGGTGCGCGCGCCCTTCGAGCGCGACGCCGCCATCGATGAGACCGAACTGGGGGACCTGACCCGGACGGCGGTGCGGCTTCTCGACAACGTCATCGAGTCTTCGCGTTTTCCGCTTCCTGCCCAGAAGCGCGAGGCCACGGCCAAGCGCCGCATCGGCCTTGGGGTCACGGGTCTTGCCGACGCGCTGATCTTCTGCGGCGTGCGCTATGGCGATGACGCGGCCGTCGCCCTCACCCGGCATTGGCTCGGCCTGATCAAGCGAGAGGCCTACCGCGCCTCGGCGGAACTGGCCGCGGAGAAGGGCGCCTTCCCGCTCTATGATCCGGCGATTCTCGAGCAGCCGAACCTTAAGTCTCTCGACGCGGAGACACGCGCGCTGATCGCCGCGAACGGACTGCGCAACGGCTGCCTGACGTCTATCGCGCCCACCGGCACCACGTCGCTGCTCGCCGGCAACGTCTCGTCCGGAATCGAACCTGTCTTCGCCTTTTCCTACAGCCGCAAGGTCCGCCAGCCGGACGGTTCGGCGCGGGAAGAGCCCGTGGAAGACCACGCGCTGGCCGTATGGAGGCAGTTGCATGGCGATGACCCGCCGCCGGAGCACGCCTTCGTCAGCGCCCAGACGCTGACGCCCGCCGATCATCTGAAGATGCAGGCGGCGGCCCAGGCGCTGGTGGACAGCTCGATCTCGAAGACCATCAATTGCCCGCAGGACATCGCGTTCGAGGCCTTCGCCGATATCTATCGCGAAGGCTACCGCCTGGGCTGCAAGGGGTTGACCACCTATCGGCCGAACGCCGTCACCGGCTCGGTCCTGACGGCGGCGCCCGCCGCTGAGGCGCCTGCCCCTCGAGAGGTGGTGCTGACTCCCCGGCCCGAGGCGCTGGAAGGGGCCACCTACAAGATCAAGTGGCCCGAAAGCCCGCACGCCGTCTATGTCACCATCAACGACGTGGAGATCGACGGCGAACGGCGCCCGTTCGAGATCTTCGTCAACTCCAAGAACATGGACCACTACGCCTGGACGCTGGGCCTGACGCGGATGATCTCCGCCGTGTTCCGGCGCGGCGGCGATGTCTCCTTCGTGCCGGAGGAGCTCAAGGCGGTGTTCGACCCTCGCGGCGGCGGCTGGATCAACGGTCGCTACGTGCCCTCGCTACTGGCGGCCATCGGCGGCGTCATCGAACGTCACCTCGCCAGCCTCGGCCACGGCGAACGGGTTCAGCAGGTCGCGGCTGAGCGCCAGGTGGCGTCGCATGCGGGGCCCGCGCCTTCAGTGATATGCCCGCGCTGCGGCGGACACGAGGTGCTGCGCAAGGAAGGTTGCGACGTCTGCATGGACTGCGGCTATTCGAAGTGCGGCTGAGCGCGACCGGCGGGTCTGGCCGGTTGCTCCGCCGGCGGTTCTGCCCCCATTGTCGGCGCCATCGCATTTGGGCGCTGGAACAAAGGACGATCCGATGGCCGCCGCAACGCCGAAACAAGCCGCCGACATCCGCCAGAGGATGAACGAGACCCTGGCCCGGCAGAAAGCCGCGCATCTTCGCGACGGTCCGCCCAGCGCCGAGGCGCGGATGGACCTTCTGGAACGTTGCATCGCCCTGCTGATCAAGCACGAGGGCGAGATCGTCAGCGCCCTCAACCAGGACTTCGGCAACCGCGCGGCGGCGGTCAGCGGCATCACCGACGTGGCCGGCTCCATCGGTCCGCTGAAGCACGCCAGGGCCAATGTGAAGGCCTGGATGAAGCCCGAGAAGCGCAAGACCACGCCGGCGCTGCTGGGCTTCCTGGGGGCGAAGGCCGAGGTGTGCTTCCAGCCCAAGGGCGTGGTGGGCGTGATCAGCCCGTGGAACTTCCCGGTGAACCTGACCTTCGCGCCCCTGGCCGGCGTGCTGGCGGCGGGCAACCGGGCGATGATCAAGCCTTCGGAGTTCACCCCGGCCACCTCCGAACTGATGGCGCGGATGTTCGCCGAGTCCTTCAGCGAGGAGGAGATCGCGGTCTTCCCGGGCGGTCCCGACGTCGGCCAGGCGTTCTCGGAACTGGCCTTCGACCACCTGATCTTCACTGGCGCCACCTCCATCGCCCGACACGTGATGAAGGCGGCGGCGCAGAACCTAGTGCCGGTGACGCTGGAGCTGGGCGGCAAGAGCCCGGTGATCCTCGGCCGCTCGGCGGACTACGCCACCGCCGCCGCCCGTGTGATGGCCGGCAAGACCCTCAACGCCGGCCAGATCTGCCTGGCCCCCGACTATGTGCTCGCCCCGTTCGAGAAGCTCGAGGACTTCGTCGGCCAGGCCAAGTTGTCGGTGGAGGCGATGTTCCCCACCATTCGCGACAACGCGGACTACACCGCGGTGATCGCCGAGCGGCACTTCGACCGCATCCGCGGCTACATCGACGACGCCCGGGCCAAGGGCGCCACGGTGATGGAGATCAATCCGGCTGGCGAGGACTTCAGCCAGCAGGAGCACCGCAAGATTCCGCCGACCCTGATCCTCAATCCCACAGACGACATGCATGTGATGCAGGAGGAGATCTTCGGCCCGGTGCTGCCGGTGAAGACCTACAAGACGGTGGGCGAGGCCATCGACTATGTGAACGCCCACGACCGGCCGCTGGCGGTCTACTATTTCGGCACGGACGCGGCGGAGGAGGCCCAGGTTCTGGAGCGCACCACCTCCGGCGGGGCCACGGTCAACGACGTGATCTTCCACGTGGCCCAGGAGGAGCTGCCCTTCGGCGGCGTCGGGCCCTCCGGCATGGGCAGCTATCACGGCGTCGACGGCTTCCGGGAATTCAGCCACCGCAAGGCCATCTACCACCAGCTGAAGAGGGACCTGGGGCCTATGAAAGCCCTGCGCCCGCCGTACGGCGCCGGGGTGCGCGGCTATATCGCCTCCCAGCTGAAGCCCTGATCGCGCCGCCGGAGTGACCTCGCGTCGACGGCCACGGGCGCCCGCATGGACCTGACCGCCGCTTGGTGGCTGCGGCTCGCGCGCCATGATATCGCGACTGAAATCAAGTTCCGGGGGAACCAGATGCCTGAACTGCTGCGCGCGGCGACACGCGAGTACCGCTCCGTCATCATGGACAGCCACCGCTGGGATGGCTACCAGCCTCGCGCCGACGACATCATCGTGGCCACCTATCCCAAGTGCGGCACGACCTGGACCCAGCGGATCGTCGACCTGCTGGTGTTCCAGTCCCCCGATCCGCGGCCATTCGGCCGAACGTCGCCGTGGCTGGACGCCAAGATTTTCGCCACCATCGAGCAGGACCTGGCGACGCTGGACGCCCAGACGCATCGGCGGTTCATCAAGACCCACCTGCCCTACGACAGCGTGCCCATCTACGAGGGCGTGAAGATGATCCATGTGGCGCGCGACGGGCGCGACGCCTGCATGTCCATGCACAACCACATGCGCGGCTTCCGGCCCGAGATCGTCGCCGCAATCGCCGCCGCGGCCATGGCCGATGGGACCGCCACCGAGCGCCCGCCGGAGACGCCCGAGGACCCGCGCGACTACTACTTGCAATGGATCGCGGAGGCCCAGCGCGGCGCACGTCCCGACGACGTGCCCTTCTTCGAGTTCGAGAACACCTATTGGAGCCGCCGCACGCTGCCCGATCTGCTGTTCGTGCACTTCAACGACCTGAAAGCCGACCTGGCCGGTGAGATACGCCGCATCGCTGACTTCCTGGGGATCGACACCCCCGAAAGCTTGTTGCCGGACCTCGCCCGAGCGGCCTCGTTCGAAACGATGAAGAGCCAGGCCGGTGAGATGCTGCCGGAGCTTTCCATGGCCTTCGACCACGGCGCCGACCGCTTCATCAACAAGGGCACCAACGGCCGCTGGAAGGATGTGCTGAGCGAGGCGGACCTGGAGCCCTATCACGCCCTGGTGCGGGCCAGGTTCACGCCGGCCGAGGCTCGCTGGATCGAACACGGCCGCCTCGTCGCCGGCGATCCGCGGGAGCTTCCGGACTGAGCGGCGGCTGGGTCAGGCCCCTGCCTCTCCCCGCAAGCCTAGGCCCTAGGCGGCGACCTTGTTCCGCGTCCTGATCCGTACCGGCAGGGTCTCATAGCCGCGCACGAAGCTGGAGAGCACGCGCTTCGGTTCGCCGGTGACCTCGATCGTGGGGAAGCGCTTGAGGATCTCTTCCCAGATGATCTTCAGCTGTAGCTCGGCCAGGCGGTTGCCCACGCAGCGGTGAATGCCGAAGCCGAAGGACATGTGGTGCCGCGGCCGCTCGCGCTCGATGTCGTAGCGGTTCGGATCGGCGATTTCCTCCTCGTCGCGGTTGCCCGAGACGTACCACATCAGCACCTTGTCGCCCTTGCGGATGGTCTTGTCGCGCAGCTGGAAGTCCTGGGTCGCGGTGCGGCGCATATAGGCCAGCGGCGTCTGCCACCGGATGGTCTCGGAGACCATGCTGGGGATCAGGTCGGGGTTGGCGCGCAGCTTGGCGTACTGGTCGGGGTTGCGGTTGAGGGCCAGGATGCTGCCGGAGATGGTGTTGCGCGTGGTGTCGTTGCCGCCCACGATCAGCAGGATCAGGTTCCCGAGGTATTCCATGCGGTCCATGTTCTTCGTAGACTCGCCGTGGGCCAGCATGGAGATCAGGTCGTTGCGCGGCGGCGCGCTCACCCGCTCCTCCCAGAGGCGCATGAAGTACTCCACGCACTCGAAAAGCTCGGCGCGGCGCTGGTCCTCGGACTCGACGATGCCGGATTCCGGGCTGGCGGTGGCCACGTCCGACCAGCGGGTGAGCTTGCGGCGGTCATCCCAGGGAAAGTCGAACAGGGTGGCGAGCGTCATGGTGGTCAGCTCGATGGACACCTTGTCCACCCAGTTGAACTCCTCGCCGATGTCCAGATCGTCGAGGATGCCGGCGGCCCGTTCGCGGATGATCGGCTCCAGGTTCATCAGATTGTGCGGGCTGACGATGGGGCTCACCGTCTTGCGCTGCGCGTCGTGCTTGGGCGGGTCCATGGCGATGAACATGGGCAGCTGGAAGTCTTCGTCCTGGTCGAACAGGGTGATCGACCGTTCGGACGAGAACACCTGGTGATTGGAGTCCACCGCCATGATGTCGGCGTACTTGGTCACCGACCAATAGGGGCCGGCCTCGTCGTCCACCGCCAGGTGCACCGGGTTCTCGGCGCGCAGGCGCTCGAAGTAGGGCCACAGGGTGTCGGAGCGGAACAGCTCCGGGTCGGCCGGCTTGATGTCTTCCAGCGGCATGGAATAGGCGCGCTCTCGCGCCACCCGCCGAATGCTGTCGCCCGCGTCGTCCAACGTCGATCTCCCCGCACGAGTCGCGCCGCCAGAATAGATGACGGCCCCGTCACTTTTGCGCCTGGATTAAGTTTCAAGCAAGGCGCCTACGGCTGGAACGCCCTATCCTCGTCACCCCGGACGGCCTGCAGGGCCGATCCGGGGCCGGACGCGCCGGTTCATAGACGACATCCAGCTTAGAAGCCGCCCGTCCGGCCCCGGCTCTCCGCGTCCTCGGGGACGCTACGGCCGGGGTGACGCCAACGTTTTTGCTTTCCGCGCGCCGATCAGAACGCGGCTGCACATCCGGTTATGATGTGTTTAAGTCTACACTCGGCCGGGACGAAACACGAGGGAGCGGAACGTGGGCAAGCGCAAGAACACCGAGTTCGAGATTCGCGGCGTCAACCATCTGGCGCTGGTATGCAAGGACATGGCGCGCACCGTGGAGTTCTATCGCGACGTGCTCGGCATGCCCTTGACCAAGACCATCGACCTGCCCGGCGGGATGGGCCAGCACTTCTTCTTCGACATCGGCAACGGTGACTCACTGGCCTTCTTCTGGTTCCCGAACGCCCCCGAGGCGCATCCGGGCGTCGCCAGCCCGCAGGCCTTGCCGGGCCGCGGATCGATGATCACCGCGCACGGCTCGATGAACCACATCGCCTTCGACGTGCCGGCGGAGCAGTTCGACGGCTACGTCGAACGCCTGAAGGCCAAGGGCATCGCCGTGAGCCCGGTGATGAACCACGACAACTCGCCCGCCCAGGTTAGCGCCACCGTCACCCCCGACGTCTTCATCCGCTCCATCTACTTCTTCGACCCGGACGGGGTGTGCCTGGAGTTCGCGGCCTGGACCAAGGTGCTGAACGACAGCGACGTGGCGCACGACCCGGTGAGGGCCGACGGGACCAAGGCCGAGGGCCTGATCACGGCGATGGCCTGAGCGCGCCATGGTGCGCGAACGCACCCGCGCATGGTGACCTCCGCGGCTTCGAAACTGCGCCAGAAGGTGCTGGTGCTCTACCTCGCCAACTCGGCCCTGGACTCGCCGGTGATCGCCTGGGCGGTCTACGACGGCACGGGCCAGACCCGACATATGTCCGGCGACGCCGACGAGCCGCCCTACGCCACCGGCCTCGCCGCCCTGCGCGACGGCTGGCGCCTCATCCAGGCCTCGCAGCTCCTGCCGCATCCGCGCGGGGAGGAGTTCGACATCGCCTATCTGAAGTACGAGTTCTTCTTCGAGCAACTGGTCGAGGCGTCGCCGTGAGAAACCTGCCCCTGTTGACCTCCGCGCAGATGGCCAGCTTCGCCGCGCGCGGCTTCCTGCGCTTCGACGCCGTCGTGCCGGAGGAGATCAACGCCCAGTTCATGGCCGAAGCCGGCGAAGTCCGCGAGCCCGGGGCCGGGGTGAAGGTGCGCCGCGTGTTCGGCGAAGCCCTGGCCGCCAACAGCATCCCGGAGGTGGACGCCGGCACGCCGCTCGCCGAGACCTATCCGGCCGGCAGCGCCCTGCGGAAGTTGCTCGACCTGCCCCTGGTGCAAGGCGCGTTGCACAGCCTGCTAGGCGACGATGCGATCTTCGACCACCACTTCCTGCACGTCACCTTCCCGCCGCGCTACCACGCCGCGGCGGGCGGCGAGAGCGTTTCGCAGCACACTCACCAGGATTCCACCATCGACCCCCGCCTCGCCTTCGACGTGCAGCTCATGTACTTCCCGCACGCCGTGACCAGGGAGATGGGCGGCACGCGCTTCGTCCCCGGAACCCATCTGCGCAAGGTCAGCGAGGTCGCCCTGGGCCGCTACCAGAACGTCCGAGGCCAGCAGCACATGGTCTGCGAAGCCGGCACGCTGCTTTTCATGCACCACGGCATCTGGCACGGCGGCGGCGCCAATCTGTCGGAGCGCACCCGCTACATGTTCAAGATCCGCATGCGGGCCAGCGGCCGGCAGACCCGCCGGTGGGACACCTCGGACCTGCAAACCGCGGCCGCTCCGCGCCCGATCTTCTTTCGCAAGTCGGCGCCGGAGAGCGGCAGCGTCGAGACCATATTGATGACCCCCGAACCCTGGTTCGAGCAAGACACGGGCCGGCTGGAATTCGTCAACCGCATCAAGCTGTGGCGGTATCTCACGGAAGATCCGACCTACGACGCCGACTACTGGATGACGCGGCTGGAAGGTCCGGATGGCTTGACGGCCACCGGCGAAAAAAGAGCCTGAACACAGTTCAGGTATTCGCCGTCGAGAGCACTACTTGCTCGACACCGAGAATTGGCTCTAGGCTGGCCAATTGATGGCCGGCCGGAGGCAGGTCCAATGCCAGCGCTGGCGCATTCATCCGAAGCCCGCAGAGACATCGACATCGCCATGGGTGAGCGGATCCGCGCCCGCCGCCGCTGGCTCGGCATGACCCAGGCGCAGTTGGCCGACCATCTGCACGTGAGTCAGCAGCAGATCCACGTCTACGAATGCGGCGGCAGCCGCCTGTCGGCCGCGATGGCCGTGGAAGTCGCCGCCCGCCTTCAGACGACGGTGGGCGCGCTGGTCGGAGAGGTCGCCGAAGCGCCGGTCGCGGACGTCGTCTTCGAGCAGCTCGGCACGCGGGGCGCACCTGAACTTCTGGCGGCCTTCGCACATATTCGCGGCGCAGGCGTCCGGCGCTCGCTGGTTGAATTCGCAAGGTCGCTGGCCAGAGAGCCGGATGCACACGTGGCGACGGACGCGGCGACGGCGCCCGAGACCGCTCCGACGTCATCCCGCGCGGAATCAGCTCGTAGCGCCTGATCGGCGGCCGGCGTCGCCGCTCCACGGCCGGCGCTCGTCAATCTTCCGTGCGCCGTGCGCGCCGGATATCGTCTACCGTGCCTTGCGCCAGACCAACGCAGGAGGACGCCATGGCCTACGACGGATACCGCCGGATCCACATCGCACGCGAAGGCAACATCGTCACGGCTATCGTGGACAACCCGCCGATCAACCTGATCACCCTGGAGCTGTACGGCGAGCTGGCGCGGTTGTCGGAGGAGTTGGCGGCGGACCCGGACACCCTGGTGTTCGTGCTGAAGAGCGCCAACCCGGACTTCTTTCTCGCGCATTTCGACGTGAGCGCGATCCTGTCCTTCCCAACCGACAGGCCAGCCTCTCGGGAGGCGGCGGGGGCCAACGCCTATCATGCGATGTGCGAGCGCTTCGGCGCCATGGACAAGGTGACCATCGCCCAGATCGAAGGCCGCGTCGGCGGCGGCGGCAGCGAACTTTCCATGTCCTTCGACATGCGCTTCGGCGTGCGCGGAAAGACGATCGTCAACCAGATGGAGGTGCCCCTGGGCATCCTGCCGGGCGGGACCGGCACCCAGCGCATGCCGCGCCTGATCGGACGCCACCGCGCGCTGGAAGTCATCCTGGGCGGCATCGATCTCGACGCGGAGACGGCCGAGCGCTGGGGTTATCTGAACCGGGCCCTGGGCGCCGATGAGATTGGGCCGTTCGTGGATGCGCTCGCCCGCCGCATCGCCTCCTTCCCGCCCGAGGCGGTCCGCCTGGCGAAGGAGTCAGTGAACTCGGCGAGCAAACCCCTCGCCGAAGGCCTCGCCGACGAGAGCTACCTCTTCCAGCGCCTGATCCGCACAGACAGCGGCCGGCGCAACATGGCCCGCTTCCTCGAGATCGGCGGTCAGACCCGGGAGGGGGAACTGAAGGTCGCGGAACTGGGCGGGGAGCTGGGCCGCGGCTGAGGACCGTCGCCGTCACCCGAACCCGACGTCCCCGCTCTCCACCACGGCGATCGCCCGATCCGGATGCGCGAGGTTCGCGAGCACGTAGTTGTGGTGGCGGATCGTGGTTTCGGCCGGGGTCACGGCGTCGCCCGTGGTATGGGCGTCGGCGGCGAGGACCACGTCGAAGCCGCGGCTGAGGGCGGCGCGGCAGGTGGCGTCGACACAGAACTCCGTCTGCAGGCCGCAGACCACCAGCCGCCGCACGCCCAATCGGTCGAGTTCGCCCTGCAGGGACGTGTCGAGAAAGCCGTCGGAGGCGCGCTTGTCGATCACCACTTCGCCCGGCGCAGGCGCGACGCGCGGGTGGATGGCCCATCCGGGCGCACCCTTCATCATCGGCGCGTAGCGGACGTGGCTGTGTTGCAGGAACACCACCGGCGCACCCGCCTCCCGCGCGCGCCGTTGCAGGTCGGCGATGGCGTCCAGCACCTCCCCGGCGCGCCACGCGCCGTCGAGGATCGCAACCTGTGCGTCGATCACCAGCAGCGCTGAATTTGTCATGCGGTCGGCCTCCGGATGCCGCGATCTGTGCATTCGCCAAGCCAGTCTTGGCGCCGACGCATGCAAAGGCGAGTCAGTGTCGGACGCCGGTTCAGAGCAGGCCGGGGAACTGCCCGCCGTCGAGCAGGATGTTCTGGCCGGTGATGAAGCCCGCCCGCGCGCCGCAGAGGAAGGCGCACATGTCGCCGAACTCCGCCGGCTCGCCGAACCGCCTGGCCGGGATCTGGTTGCGGGCGCTTGAGCGCAGCGCCTCGAGGTCGCGGCCCGAGGCCTGGGCGAACCGTTGGTGATTGGAGCGCAGGCGGTCGGTGTCGAACTGGCCGGGCAGGACGTTGTTGAGCGTCACATTGTGAGCGGCCACGTCGCGGGCCAAGCCGCCGACGAAGCCGGTGAGCCCGGCGCGGGCGCCGTTGGACAGGCCGAGGATCGCGGCAGGCTGCTTGACCATGTGGCTGGTGATGTTGACCACCCGGCCGAACTTCCGCTCGATCATGCCGTCGAGGGTGGCCCGGATCAGGAAGATCGCCGAGAGCATGTTGGCATCGATGGCCTTCAGCCAGTCCTCCCTCGACCAGCTGCGGAAGTCGCCGGGGGGCGGTCCGCCGGCGTTGTTGATCAGGATGTCGGGGGCGGGGCAGGCCTTCAGCACCGCCTCACGGCCGGCCTCCGTGGTCACGTCCGCGACGACCGGCATGACCTCCGCGCTCGTTTCGGACCGGATGTCCGCGGCGGTTTGAACCAGGCGGTCTTCCGTGCGCGCGGCGATCACGACGCTGACGCCTTCGCGGGCGAGCGCCGTAGCGGTGGCCCGGCCGAGGCCGGCGCTTGCGCCGCACACGATGGCTTTGCGCCCGGCGATGCCGAGATCCATGGTTGGGCTCCTTGCAGGTTCGGCTAGCGGGACGGCCGCTTGTGGCCCCAGCTGCTGGGCTTGTCATGCCGCGTCACATGCCAGGTGGCGTCGTCCACCTCCAGCGCGCCGAATCCGAACTCGACCTCGAAGCCGGAGGGCGTGCGGGCGTAGAACGAGACCATCTGGTCGTTGGTGTGCCGTCCCAGCGTCTGGGCGATGGGCGTTCCGGCAGCCTCAGCGCGCTCCAGGGCGAAGCCTACGGCGTCCAGGGTCGGAACCTGCACCATGAAGTGGTGCATCCGCCTGGGCATGGGGATCGGCGCCAGGGCGAGAGTGTGGTGGCGCGGATTGCAGTGGTAGAACTCCAGCTCGAAGCTGAACTGCGGGCTCACCTGCATCATGATCTTGTCGGAAAGCCGAAAGCCGAGCAGGTCCTGGTAGAAATGTCGCGCGGCGGCGATGTCCCGCGTCGACAGCACCACGTGGCCGAGGCCCTGTTCGCCGGTGACGAAACTCCCCACGCCGGCGGGTGAGATGAAGGGCGTCTCGGTGCGCAGGGTCGGGCCGTAGAATATCTCCACGCGCAGGCCGTCGGGGTCCTGGCACGAAATCAGACCCAGGACGCCGCGTTCCGCGAGCAGCTCCGGGTCGCCGTTGCCGACGGCCACCCCGGCCGAGGACAACCGCTTCGACACCTGCTCCAGCTCGGCCGGCCCGGCGACTTCAAAGCCCAGGAAAGCGACGTCGTCCGCGTCGCCGGACTCGACGGCGATCCGCCAGGCCTGGGAGTCCATGCGGAACCTCCGTGCGCCATTGGCGGCCTCGCCGGGCATCAGGCCCAGCACGCTGGTGGCGAACGCGCCCCAGGCATCGACGTCCGTCACCTTGAAGCCCAGGTAGCCGAGGCATCCGATGGTCATTGCATGTTCCTCCTTGGGTGTTCAGGCCGAGCCGTCAGACGACGAAGTCGCCATTGTCGCCGCCCATCGCGACGAACCCCGCGTTCAAAGCGCCCTTGTCGGCATTCAGGAAGGCGTGGTTCGAGGCGGCGTGGGCGTCGCGGAAGAACCGCTGCAACGGGTTCGACAGGCGGATGCCCCGCGCGCCGCTAGCCTTGAACAGCAGTTCGATAGCCTGCATGGCGCTCTTGGCGATGACCTGGGAGTCCCACTTGTTGGCAACCCGCGTCACTACCGGCAGCGGCTGGCCCGCGGCGATCAGGGCGTCGAGCTCCGCGAAGTTGGCGTCGAGCTTCTGGTGCAGACCGCGCACGGTGGCGTCGGCTTCGGCGATGCGCTGGCGGACGAAGGGATCCTCCATCGCCCTGGCGCCGTCGTAGGTCCCGCGTCGTTCGCGCATCTGCTCGGTGAACTCCTCCAGCGCGCCGTCGGCCATGCCCAGCACCACGACTGCCAGGCAATAGGCGAACACCGTCCCGAACGAGTGCCGGTAGACCGGCGAGGTGAAGGTCTTCAGACCCACGTCCTGCATCAGATAGGTGTCGGAGAAGCGGTGGGTGCGGTGCTCGGGCACGAAGGCGCCGTCGACCACGATGTCCTTGCTGCCCGTGCCTTTCAGGCCGAACACGTGCCAGGTGTCGTCGATCTCATAGTCCGAGCGCGGGATCAGGAAGGCGCGCTGGTCGGGCGGACCCGCCGGGCCGGGCGCGCGGCCGCCGAGGAACACCCACTGGCAGTGGTCGCAGCCGCTTGACCAGGGCCACCGGCCGCTGACCATGAAACCGCCGTCGACGCGCTCGACCCGGCCGAAGGGACCGTAGGACGAGGAGATGCGGGCGGAATCGTCGGCGCCCCACACGTCGCGCGCGGCTTGCGGGTCGAGGAGCGCCATCTCCCAGTTGTGGACGCCGACTAGGCAAAGGCACCAGGCGCTGGAAGGGCAGCCTTTGGCCAGCTCCATGGCCACGCGGTACAGCGCCATGGGGTGCATTTCATAGCCGCCGTGGGCCGCCGGCTGCAGGATGCGGTAGAAGCCCGCCGCCTCGAAGTCCGCGACCGTCTGCGGCAGGACCGAGCGGTTCTCCTCGCAGGCCGCGGCGCGGTCCCTGAGCACCGGGGCGAGCGCACGGGCGCGATCCAGCAGTTCGGCTTCAGTGGGCGTCGAAAGGCGCGAGGCGAGGGTGGAGACAGACATCTGGCGCAGCTCCCTGGTATTGTTCTGCGCAACATTCTGCACCTGAAACACATTTGCGGAATTTGATAATCCTGACCTGACGTATCAGTCTGGTCGATGGCTGGCCGCGCTGATCTTCGCCTGCATCGGTGTGCAGACGCCGTGCGGTCAAGGCACGCCGGGGTTCTCCGGTCGGGCCTGGAGGAGAAGGCTGCGAAACCAGACGTGAGCGGGATCGCGCTCCACGGATCGGCCCCAGAAGGCGCAGATGTTCAGGGCCGGCAGGCTGAACGGCGGGCGGAACAGGTCAATGGCGTAGTTGCGCTGGTAGCGCTCCGCGAGCCGGCGCTGGACCAGGGCCAGGCAGCCGGTGGACTCCACGATGGCCGGCAGGGCGGAGAACTGCTGCACCGTGACGAGATTGTGCTGGTCGATGCCGAGTTCGCGCAGGCCGACCACGCCGTGGCTGGGGTCGAGCCTCGGCGACAGCTGGAACATCGCGTGCTGGCAGGAAGCATAGACCTCGCGGGTGAGGTCGCCCTCGAATGGGCGCCGCCGCTTGGACGCGATGACCACCATCTCGTCGTGAAACAGCGACATGGAGTCGAACGCGTCGGTCAGCTCGACCGCGGCGCCTTCTGGGATGATCACGATGTCGACGCGGCCGCGCACCACCTCCGAAACCACGCCCGGAGGCACGTCGATGAAGGCCACGGAGGCCTGGGGCGCCTGTTCGGCGAGCAGTCCCGCCAGTCTCGGGGCCATGAGCAGCGACACATAGTCGGCGGTCGCCACCACGAAGCGCCGGGTCTCCTGTAGCGGATCGAACTGAGGCGGCCGCAGTAGCGCTTCGAGCTCCACATAGGCGCGCTCGGTCTGATCGATGAGCATGGCGCCGCGGGCGGTCAGTTCCAGCCTGCGCCCGACCATGATCAGCAGTTCGTCGTCGAAGGTCTCCCGCAACCTCGCCAGCGCCGCGCTCACCGCCGATTGGCTGAGCCCGACGCGCTCGGCCGTGCGGCTGACGCTGCGGGTGCGCAGGAGTTCGCGCAGAATCGGCAGCAGGTTGAGATTGTGGCGGCGCAGCAGCATCGCGCCAGTGTGAACACCAGGGCCCGGATGATCCAGTGGCGCGGCGAGGCGTCGTTGCGCGGGGCTCAGCCTTTCGCCGTCTGCGCC
Source organism: Caulobacterales bacterium (assembly GCA_044445825.1). Classification (GTDB taxonomy): domain Bacteria; phylum Pseudomonadota; class Alphaproteobacteria; order Caulobacterales; family Caulobacteraceae; genus Acaudatibacter. Next base: position 5,588 of record JBIOEG010000047.1, on the reverse strand, counting down.
TTCGCCGGCGGTCCCTTGGGCGGCGGCGTCGTGTCGGCCGCGACAGCGCCCGCGGCGAAGGGCGGACGCGGGGCCGGCGGCGCGGCTTGGCGGAAGCGGTCCTTCATCTTGGCGACCCAGCCTTCGAAGGTCACGGCGTCGGCGTTGAGCCGGCCGAAATCCGCCACGGAGAGCCTGCCGTCGCTCACGCCGCTCAGGGCCACGCGCAGCGCGTCCGGACTGCGCGAGCCGTCGACGAATCCGGCGAAGCGGCTGCGCAGGCGCGTCAGGGAGACGTCGTCGCCGGCCAGCGAAAAGGCCACGGCGGCGCGCAGCAGCTTGCCCTCGTCCTGCGCGCTCAGCGGGCCGGCGGTCTTGTAGCGCTCGCCCAGCTGCTTTTCGGTGATGGCGCCGGCCTGCGGCCAGGCCTTTTGCTTCCAGGCGATCTCAGCGCGGGCGTCAACGCCGTCGGGCGTGTTGTCGCCGCCCAGCATCTCCAGCGCGGCGTCATAGCGGCCAAGGCCAGTGAGCGCGCGGGCGGCCAGCACACGCCGCTGCATGTTGAGCGCATTGGGCAGGATCGTCGTGCGCGACTCGTCGATCGCGCCGAGCGCATCCTCGGGCCGGCGGTCCATCAGGTAGATCACCGCCAGATCGGTGGCCACCTGGGCCTTGGAGACGCCGTCCAACCGGTTTTCCACCTGGTATTTCAGCAGATCCTCGGCCTGGGGCAGCAGGTCCACGTCCACCAGCCGGCGAGTCAGACGGCGGACCATCATGTCCCCGTCGGCGCCCACCGGCGTCAGTTCCTTGAAGTCGTAGAACAGCGCCAGGGCCTGGATCGGTTCGAGACCGTCGGCCTGTCCGTCGAGGAACAGGCTCTTGAACGCCGCGCCGAGGTCGGCCTGCAACTGCACCGCCTCGGGCAGGTCGGGCAGATTCTTGCCAGCCGAGCGCAGCGCTTCCAGCGCCTCGCGGTAGCGTCCCTGGCTCAGATAGAGCTGGCCGAGGGCGCGGATGGTTTCCAGCTCGAACCCGCCGCCGCGCCAGCGGAAGCGCAGGCCATCGAAGGTCGAAGCGGCCTGCAAGGGCGTGATCTGACCCTTGGCGAGCTGGATTTCGGTGGCGTGCAACAGGGCCGGACCGGAGATGTCGTCGCCGGGCGCCGTCTGCAGGATCTGATACATCCGCAACGCGGCGTCCGGGTTGCCTTCGGCCTCGAGCAGCCGCGCCTGGACCATCCTCGTGCGCAGCTGCTCCACCGCCTCGACCGGATTAGTCAGGGTAAAGGCGATCCAGCTGCGCGCGGTCTGGGTGTCCCCTTGCGCCAGGGACGTCTCCGCGGCGGCCCGGCCGAAGCGCGCCTTCCAGGTCGGCGAGAATTGATCGAGGGCGCCGGCTCCGTCGGCAAAGTCCCGCTTGGCGTCCGCCCACTGACTGAGCTTGACGGCGATATAGCCGCGCCACATGGCGCTGGACGGATCGTCGGCGAGCACCGGCGCGGAGAAGTCGGTGTCGGCCTCCTTGTAGCGGCCGGCCATGACCTTGGCGATGCCGCGAAGCCCACGGAACTCGGCCTGGGAGCCGAGTTGTGGATGCAGGCGCAGGGCGTCGTTCAGTACACCGATGGCTTCGTACGACAATTGCTGGCCGATGAGAAAGCGGGCCAGGGCCAGATGGGCGCCGGCCTTGCCGTCGGAGCCCTGCGCCTCTTCTTCCGCCACCGGCGTCATGAGGGCGTCGTAGCGGGCCAGGAAGCCGCCCGCGCCGAGCCGGCTCCAGTCGTCGGAGATCAGCGCCGGCATGGCGGCGGGACGCGGCGCATCCATCATGGGCGCCGCCGTGAGCTTCGCGTCCGTGCGTGACGAGAGGGTAAGTCCGGCCGGCCGGGTCAGGGTCACCAGATCGCCGCTGAAGGTCACTGCCAGATCGTCGGCATGCGGATCGACCGCCAGACCCTGGGCGGACTGCAGCAGGCTGAGTTGGACGAAGTCGCGCTTCACCGGCTCTCCCTTGGCCGGCGCCAGGGCGGTGACCACCGCGAGGCGATCGCCCACCGCGGGGTCGTCAATCCAGAACACGCCCGTCGCGCCGGCCAGTGTGGCGATCAGCGAGGCCGGCCCATCGGTGTCGGACCGCGCGACCTTGGCGGGCGTGTAGGGCGGCTGGTTGAACGGCTCGAGAATGACGCTCCAGGTCGACCCGTCTGACTGGGCCACGAAGGCCACCGGAGCGCGAGTGACGATGCGCACCGCCGAATAGCCCTGGCCGCCGAGGCTCTGGATGGAGACGTACTGCGGCACGCCTGAGGGCGCGTGGCTGACGTCGATCTTCGCGGCGGCGTCGAACACGATCCAGATGGCGTCGCCGCGGCGGAACACCGCCGCGCCGCAGGGGTTGCGCCAGGGGAAGTCCAGCCGGACCTGTGGGCCGGTCAGCGTCGCGGCAATGGGCACAACACCGCCGGTGGGCACGGGATCGGGGCGTGTCGGCGGCGGGGTCTGGCTGGCCTGGGCGGCGGGCGCCGCGCCCGCGTCCTTCTTCTGGAACAGGTTTACGAAGTCGGCGCCGTCCGCCTCGCCGGCCTTGGCGTCGGCGTCGTCGGCGAGGGTGAGCACGATGGAGAGGCCGCCAGGTCCGTGTTTGGCTTCGGCGCCCTTCAGCCACTTCACCGGCACGCTGCGCAACAGCGACAGATCCGGCTTGGCGTCTCGGTTGAAGCTGACGACCAGCGTCTGGCCCTGCCGCTTCGTCGTCATCCGGGCCGACCCGGCCCAGTGGAACTCGATGTGCGAGAAGTCCTCCGCCTGGCCGACGCGGATTGCCAGTCCGCCCGCGCCGGCGCCGACGGCGGCGCTCGCCAGGGGCGAGAGCGTCACGGCGGCCATGACGGTCGCCGCCACCAAGGCGCGGAGCAGCGGGCGCAGGCGCACGGGAGACTAGCCGGCCTTGGCCGGAGGCCCGGCGGCGGGCGCCGCGGACGCGGTGGGCTTGGCCGGCGTGACCGCCGGGGCGCTGGCGCCCGGCTTCGGCAGCGCCGAGGCCACCGCTGTCGGCTTCGCCGCGGCCTTGGGCTTCGGCTTGTGGTGCACGGCCGGTTTCGGTTTCGGGTGCGTCGGCAGCTTGTCGGCGGCGGGCGGCGGGCCCGCCTGGGCAATCTGGGCCGGCGCCGCGGCCGGGGCGGGCGCTGGAGCGGGAGTCGCCGCGGCGGCGGGCGGCGGGTTGAGCGCCTGGCGCGCCGCGGCCTGCTGAGCCGAGAACCGCGCGGCCAGGGATTCGGTGAGGGCCTTGGCGTCCTGGGGCGGCATCTGGGCGATGATCGCCGAGAGCGTGCGCTCCTTCATGCTGGCCGCGATGGGCAGGCGCACGGGGTCGGAGAGCAGGGTGAAGCGCTCGGCCGCGGCCGCCGGCTTCATCGCCGAATAAACCTTCACCAGACGGTCCACCTCGGCCTGCTGCTTGGCGTCCACCTGGGTCAGCAGGCCCTGCATGTCGGCCTTGAGGGCGTTGAAGGCGGCGATGCGCGCCTCGAGCTTCACCTCCGCGGCGCTGATCAGCGCGAGCTGGGTGTCGAGCCCCTGCTCCCGCTGATCCAGCTGCCCGCGCCGCGCGCCCAGGCTCTGCAGCACCTGCAGCTCGGCGGGCGACAGGCCGGCTTCCTTGGCCAGCTCCGCGGCGGTGGGCGCGCAAATCGGCGCAGGCTTGGCCGGCACGGCCTGGGCGGTGACGGCGGTGGCGGCGCTGCCGTCGGACGGCTGGGGTGAATTGTCGTCGACCTTGGCGTTCTTGGTCTTCGGCGAGGCCTTCGAGGCGCCTTCGGCCAATGCGCGCGCGGCCCCGACGATGCCGGGGCCGTGCTCCACCAGATTGATCGCCAGCACCCCGGCGACGGCAATCGCCAGCAGGGGCAGGAGGCGCGGAAGTCCCTTCATCGGGCCCCCCTCAGCCCGGCGGCCCGCGACGCCGGCTCATCGAACAGGTCGTCGTCGATCCGGGCGCGGGAACGGGCGCCTTCGGCGGCCCGGTCGAGGGGCGCCGGCCGACCGGCATCGATGCGGGTGACGTTCGCCGCGCGGGGCGGGGCTGCGTCCTCCAGGATCAGATCCGTGCGCAGGTCCTGCACTGGCGCCGCCGGTGTCGGCCTGGCTTCGCCGTAGCGTTCCGAGAAGCGCGCGAGGATGCTCTCGCGGGTGTTGGCGGGCCTGGGCGCCGCCGTCAGCCGCTGCTCGGCGCTAACCGCCTCCGTGGTCAGCTTCTCCAGGTTGACGGCCAGGGTCTTGGCCCGGTCGATGCGGCCGGCGAGAGTCTCGGCCGCCTCGTCCGTGGCGGCGCGCAGGTCGGCCAGGCCCTGCTCGGCGCGGGCGGCGGCGCGGTCCAGGTCGTCGACCGCGCGAGTGAAGCTCTGATGCGAGTCGCGCAGGGCCTTCAGCCGCCGCTCGAGGCGCCAGCCGAGGGCGAGCGCCAGGATCAGCAGCGCGCCCAGGAGCAGGTTCAGGATCAGGCCGATGTCGCTCATGTTATCCTCTGCACGGCCTGCTTGGCCGAGGGCGTCAGCGGCGCCTCGACCCGCACAGCGATGTGGTGGTTGCGCCGGCCCATGCGGCCGCGCGTCAGGGGGATCTGGCCGGCCCGCAGCTCCACCAGGCTCTCCGGCGTGGCGTTGAGCAGCAGGGTGTCGCCGACCTTGAAGTTCAGCACCTTGCTGAGCGCCAGCTGCTGCTCGTCGAGCACCGCGCGGACCTCCATCTGGGTGGTCCACAGCTCGGTGGCCAGGTGGCTTTCCCAGATGTTGTCGCGGCCGAACTTCTCGCCCATGAACTGCTGCAGCAGCATTTTGCGGATCGGCTCGAGGGTCGCGTAGGGCAGCAGCAGTTCGATGCGTCCGCCGCGGTCCTCCATGTCGATGCGCAGCTTGACCAGGATCGCGGCGTTGGCCGGCCTGGCGATGGCGGCGAAGCGGGGATTGGTCTCCAGCCGGTCGAGGGTGAAGGTCACCCGGGTCAGCGGCTCGAAGGCCAGCTGGCAGTCGTTGAGGACCACCTCGACCATCCGCTGCACCAGCACCCGCTCGATGGTGGTGTAGGGCCGGCCCTCGATGCGCATGGCCGCGGTGCCGCGCCGGCCGCCCAGCAGCACGTCGACGATGGAATAGATCAGATTGGAATCGACGGTGATCAGGCCGAGGTTGTCGAGCTCCTCGGCGCGGAACACCGACAGGATCGCCGGCAGCGGGATGGAATTCAGATAGTCGCCGAAGCGGATCGACGAGATGTTGTCGAGGCTGACCTCGACGTTGTCGCTGGTGAAGTTGCGCAGGGAGGTGGTCATCAACCGCACCAGGCGGTCGAAGACGATCTCCAGCATCGGCAGCCGCTCGTAGCTGACCAGCGCTGAGTTGATGATCGCGCGGATGCCGGTGCGCTCGCCGGCCTCCTCGTCGGAGAGGTCGAAGCCCAGCAGGCTGTCGATCTCATCCTGGTTGAGGATGCGCTCGGCGCCCGCGACGCCGTCGTCGCCGCTCGCCGGATCCCAGCCGGGGCTCTCCTCGGCGGGCGCGGCGGCCTCCTCGACCGCGGCCGCGGTGGCGGCGGGGGGCGACTCTTCCGGGG